>NZ_JAMYNE010000001.1:0-769630 GCF_040318915.1 Mesorhizobium sp. M0991 | reverse complement strand
CTCGACAATATGCGCGATCTGTCAAACGACGCAACGATCGCTTTTCACCCATCTCCCTCATTCCCATTTATGGGTTCACGACCTAAAAAGCGCACTGTCATCGTAGTTCCCGTAATTCCACCCAATATCGAGGTCTCTAAAACGATATAGACGACACGATTGCTAGGGCAACGTCCAATTCTTTCAGGCAATCTGTATCATTAGCCATACCAAGGTATGTCATGAATACAACATCATTCCCATTCGACAAATACCAGGCAGACAACAATTGATCATCGGTGTCGGACAATACGCCAACAGAGATTATGCTTTCGGACTCGTTCTTTGTGATATTCCCTGCATCTATGGAATTATTCTGACAAAACTGGAGCATAAACGTTCTCAGAGCGTTAAAGTCTACGTTTGGTTTTTCTCCGCCACGATACTTCGCAATTGAGAATTGAATCGCGCCGCAGCCGTCCGTTTCTTTGGCTAAGGTAGGTGGCGATCCCTCAGGAAGATCGCCGGCTATGTCTACCCATCCGGCAGGCAGGTCGAAGGTGAGGCCATGGAATTCTACTCTCATTAAGGTTCCTTTGGATGGTGTCAGGATGCGAGTGGAAGCCTCCGTCGAAATAAAATGCATGTTACAAGATAATATCTTGGTAGGCATTGAATTCGGCTCGAACGATACTCGCAGCACCATGTGGCCACGCTTTAGCACTACCAGGCGCTGTTGCGTGGAGCCGGCCGCCGCCTTACATCGGTGACGATCCACCTCCCACTCAGCGAAAGTTTGTCCATGCCGTCCACCGTCGACCTCGCCGCCCATCCGCTGACCGCATGGCAAGGGCCGCTCGGCCTGCCCGATTTCACGCGCATCGGCGATGGCGATTTTTCTCGGGTCTTCGACGCCGCCCTGAAGGCGCATGAAGCCGAGATCGAGGCGATTGCCGGCAACACCCGGACGCCGACGATCGAAAACACGCTTGCCGCACTTGAGCTTGCCGGCGAGGCGCTCGACCATGTCTCCTCGATCTTCTGGTGCCGCGCCGGCGCCCACACCAATGAGGCGATCCAGGCGCTGGAGCGCGACATCTCGCCAAAGATGTCGCGGCATTTCTCGGCGATTTCGATGAACGAGCGGCTGTTTGCCCGCATCGACGATCTCTATCAGCGCCGCGATGCCTTGAAGCTCGATGCCGAAACGCTGCGAGTCTTGGAAAAGACCTGGAAAAACTTCGTCCGCTCCGGCGCCAGGCTCGACGCCGAAGGCAAGAAGCGGCTCGCCTCGATCAACGAGGAATTGTCGTCGCTCGGCACCAATTTCGGCCAGAACGTGCTTGCCGACGAGCGCGACTGGGCGCTGTTCCTCGATGAGGCCGACCTTGCCGGCCTGCCGGAATTCCTGAAAAGCTCGATGGCGGAAGCCGCCGAGATGCGCGGCCAGAAGGGCCGCTACGCGGTCACTTTGTCGCGTTCGATCTACGAGCCGTTCTCGACCTTCTCAGAACGCCGCGACCTGCGCGAGACAGCGTTCCGCGCCTTCATCATGCGTGGTCAGAATGGCGGCGCTACCGACAACACGGAAGTGGTGCGCGACATGCTGCGCCTGCGCGCCGAGAAGGCGAAGCTGCTCGGCTATCCTTCCTACGCCGCATTGAAGCTCGACGATACCATGGCCAAGACGCCGGAGGCGGTGCACGCGCTGCTCGATCCGGTCTGGGAAAAGGCGGTGGAAAAGGCCGCAAGCGACCAGGCCGGATTGCAGCGGCTGGCGGCCGAGGCCGGCAGCAACGAGAGATTCGCCGCCTGGGACTGGCGCTTCTATCAGGAGAAGCTGCGCGCAGAGAAATTCGCCTTCGACGAGGCCGAGCTGAAGCCGTATCTGCAGCTCGACCGCATCATCGAGGCCTGTTTCGACGTTGCAACGCGATTGTTCGGCATTTCTTTCGAGGAAAAGAAGGGCATTGCCACCTGGCACCCGGACGCTCGGGTTTTCGTGGTGAAGAATGCCGACGGCAGCGAGCGCGGCCTGTTCCTTGCCGATTATTTCGCGCGACCCTCGAAGCGCTCCGGCGCCTGGATGAGCGCGCTGAAATCCGGCTACAAGCTTGGCGATGGCTCCAAGCCGGTCATCTACAACATCATGAATTTCGCCAAGCCGCCGGCCGGTGAGGCAGCGTTGCTATCGGTTGACGAGGCCAAGACCCTGTTCCACGAGTTCGGCCATGCGCTGCACGGCATGCTCACCGACGTTACCTGGCCATCGGTCGCTGGCACCTCGGTCAGCCGCGATTTCGTCGAGCTGCCCTCGCAGCTCTACGAACACTGGCTGACGGTGCCGGCAGTGCTGGAAAGGCATGCGCTGCATGTCAAGACCGGCAAGCCGATGCCAAAGGCGCTGGTCGACAAGATGCTGGCGGCGCGCACTTTCGGCGCCGGCTTCGCCACGGTCGAGTTCACCGCCTCGGCCTTGGTCGACATGGCCTACCATGCGCGGCGGGATGCGCCGCAAGAGCCGCTTGGTTTCGAAACCGAAACGCTCGAAGGGCTCAACATGCCCGACACCATCGCCATGCGTCACCGCACCCCGCATTTCGGCCATATCTTTGCCGGCGATGGCTATTCGGCCGGCTACTATTCCTACATGTGGTCGGAAGTTCTCGACGCCGACGCTTTCGCCGCCTTCGAGGAAACAGGCGATCCCTTCAACCCGGCGCTGGCCGAGCGGTTGCGCAAGAACATCTACGCCGCCGGCGGCTCAAAGGACCCGGAAGAACTCTACACCGCCTTCCGCGGCAAGATGCCTTCCCCGGAAGCGATGATGGCCAAGCGCGGGCTGGTGTGATGCATGCCCGCTCTTGTCACCGTTCTCTTTCCATCTGATTGATGTCGGCTGTCATGGCGTCGGGTTGCGCACCGCCTGATCCGGTTTCCGCCGGTCCCGCTCGGCCTCGTTGGCTGCGGCCGCGTCGTTGAGGTGACTGCCTTAATGCGGTCTCCATCGTTCCGGCCGAAGGAGCCGGGTTGATGGCGGCGCTACGGGCTGTGCGGGGGATGGCAACGACAGCTTGCCCGCTATGCTGATCGGCGCTGCCGCATCTGGACCGAGCCTTGCGACGACCGCTACGGAAATAAATCTCTCAGTCGCGAACTGTCAGCCCCGCCAACGGAAAGGCGGGGCTGGTAAGTTGATTGTCCCGGCAAGCTTTTTGCCGGGGCGATTGGCCTAGGCAGGCACAAAGCCAAAATAGGCTTTGTAGGAAGCCCCGTCGCCGGAAATCAGGGGTGTTTCCACTTTGAACCCAATCCCATTGAAGGTGGTATTGTTCGTGCGTGCCGCGAGCAACACCATCTGCTTTGCGGAGATGGTCACTGTCGTGCTCCCGATCCTGTCATCGCCCCAGTCGAAGAGATCGCTGATGGCGCCGCCGATCGATGGCATCAAGGTTCCTAGGGCCGGGCCGGCGATAGCAGCAATGATAGGTCCCGCTACCGGAATGAGGCCCAAAGCAAGCGTACCGGCCGTATGGACGCCCATGACGATCTTCTGCACCTCGTCCTTGTATTTGTTGGGATCGCCAAAATCGTTTTCCATCAGCACCGTACCGATATTGATGCCGTAGGGCTTGCCTCGATAGATTTCCATAAGGTCGGGTCTTGTATCTCCGGCATCGACGTCGCCGTAGACCTGGCTGCGCTTGGTGTCGGCGATCTGCGGCGTTGTCACGCTGACGATGACATATGGTTCATCCGCACTCGATCCCTGATCCCAGTCGGTCTCGCCGAAGCAATGGAGGCCGGTATAGTGGACGACGACATCTCGAAGGTCGATCGCGCCGGTGTCGGGCCACCAGTATATGCCGCCGTTTTCAAACAAATTGGCGCGGCCTCCTTCGGCAAATTCGGTCTCGTCGGTGGTTGGGTACCCCAGATATGACCGCTCCCAGCCCAAGCTTTCCCACTTCTTTCGAATGTCGCCGTAAACCACGTTGGCTCCTGTGTTCGGCGTCCAGTAGATCGAGCCGGCGTTGGCAAAATGGTTGTAGCGCCCGACGCCGTCGGGAGTTCCGGTTTCGTCGGTGACCGGATAGCCGAGAACAGAGCGCTCCCAGCCCATTGCTGCCCATTTGCCGCGAATTGCCCCCCAAATCGCTTGAGCACCGGTATTCGGCGTCCAGTAGATTGAGGCAGTGTTGTTGTTGAAGTGATTGTATCGGCCGACGCCGTCGGGAGTTCCGGTTTCGTCGGTGCAGGGAATCCCCCACGCGAGACCGCCAAGTGCGATCCATTTCCTATAGATTTCGCCATGGATCTCAAAGGCGTTGTGCATGGCATCGTTGTAGCAAATGCATAAGCCATTCTTGAGATACCAGGCTTTTCCAGTGTCCTTCCGGTCGATCTCAGCGAAGCCGGCGCCTCCAAGGGAGTTGTACTTTTGCTGTATGACGGCTTCCGGCGAGAGGAGCGACCAAGGCCCGATCCTGAGCTGATCGGAAAGTCTTGTGGCTCCAGCGCGGGCGGCGCCGGCACGCACTCTCGAAGTTGCTCTGGCAGTATACGGCATGACCTTTTTCCTTCCTGTGAGTGTTGGTATCGGGGGCTTCAGGCCTCCGGCGATCGGTTGTGATCGACGGGCCGAGGTTCCCAGACCGCGACTTACGGACGGCTTACGGAGTTCCGAGCTGCGCCAGAGCAATTCCAGGAAAAGTGTGAAACGGTTTTCCGTCCGGGATTGCGCAAAAATAAGAGATAGAGCGGTTCGGCGTTTCCGTGAAACGATGAACCGGTCTAGAGAAACGGGCGCACGAGCGAACGCAGCAAAGGCGAGGGCTCGTCATCGCCGGTCGAAGCGAGCGCGCGTTCATAGCGCCGGTAATCCTCGATGGCGCCGGCATGGTCGTTCCTGGAGAGGCTCTCCTGGATGAGCGTGCCATGGAGTTTGGCCGATTCCGGGTAGAAATCGAGGGCACGCCGGCACGCCTGGCGTGCCCGATCCGCGTTGCCTTGGCTCTGCCAGTGTTTGGCGATCCGCACGGCAAGCTCCACAAACCCGTCCCGCACCCGGTCGGCCGCGGCGTTCGACCAGGCGGGCGTCGGGCCATTCGAGAAAAGCGGGCCGACAAAGCCTTCCAGCAGCATCTCCTGCTCCTCGATTGCGCTGTCTCTTCGGCCCGACAGGACGCGTTTCAGCCGGTCTTCCCAATCCTGCAGATCGATCCAGACCTTGTCGGCAGCGAGCCGCAAACGGCCTTCTCTCAGCGTTACGAGTTCGCCTTGCCCGAGCAACTTGCGCAAACGATGTAGCGCCTGCTCCAAGGCCGCTTTGGCCTGGTCGCCGTCGAGGTCGGGCCAGAGCCAATCCTGCAGGGTTTCCACAGAACAGACCTGGTCCCTCGACAGGCAGATAATGCGCAATATGTCGAGCGCGCGGGTAGGTTTGGCACCGGGCGCGACCTCGGCGCCATCGATCTCGAGGCGGAAGCCTCCCATCAAGTGGATCCTGAGCGGCCAAGGCCACTGGGCGGGTCGGCCAGCGGGCGGGACCAGATATCGCGCCCGAACGACGCGGCGGCAGAGATCGATGTCGATCTTTCGCTCCAGCGCGTCGGCGACCAGATCGGCCAATAAGTCCGGCAGGTTGAGCAGGATTGCGGAGGGGTTTACCTCGCGCAACGCCTCCATGAATTCAGCCAGACGAGCGCCATAGGGCGCGCCGCCGTTCCACTTCTGCTCCAGGGTCTGGGCGGCCAGAATGCTCAGTTCGACACGCTGGCGGGGGCCGCCGCTCAGCCTTTCGACGATTTCCTGAAGTAGCGCAATGGCCTCCGCCGGACGCCGATCGGCCAGCAGGACCTGGTATTTGGTGACGTAATGCGGCCAGCGTTCGATCATCGGCTCGTTCGCCCGCTCGATGGCATCCATGAAGACATCGCAGTCGAGATAGGCCTTATCGAAGTCGCCATTGCGCGTGTGCATCGCCGCATGGCAATCGGCGACCACCGCGACCTGGGTTGTGAACCTGCTGTCCGCAATCTCGCCCAGGCGGGAAACCAGCGCATTGAACTCCGAGAAGTTGTTGTGAAGCTTCATCAGCAATTGAAGCTGATAGAGGGCGCTGAACTCGACGCCCCGCAAGGCATGTTGCTCCCCTATGGTCGTGGCTCGTCGCAAGGCATCCTCGGCCGAGTCGTAGACAAAGCCGCGCCGCGAATAGGGGAAGTAACGGCCGCTGGCCGAGCCAAAGGACACCAGCCACATGCCGAGCACCAGCGGCGGGATATCCGGATGTTCGAGATCGGCGGCAACGCTGTCCACGGCATTGGCAAAAATGTCGCGCTGCCCCGACGAGGTCGCGTAGTCGATGAGCGCTTCGCTTGCCAGCAGGCGCAACTCGACCGAATCCTCGATCGGCAGACGTATCAGGCGCTGCTGGATATCATTCACGAGGCGCTTCGCGTCGTGGGCTTCGAATTCGCCAGGTTCGGCGAAATCGATGGCCCGCAGGATGCCGAGCCTGACCATCATGAGTTCCTCCGGATCCAAATCCGGCAATCCCTTGGCAAGAAGCTGTGAGGCTCGGCGCGTCCACTCCGCCAGCCCCTCATGCGTACGCCAGCTGGCGGTCTTGACCACGACCGCCCGCGCGACGGTCAGGCATTGGCCGCGCATGTCGGTGTTCTCGAATGCTTGCCATGCCTTGGAGAAGTGCGGTTCGGCCTTCGCATCGTCCGATGCGAAGGCAACGCCCAGCCAATAATGGACCCACCCGTCCATCTGGTCGGACGGCAGCCTGTTGCACCATTCGACGAAGCTGGCCCGGCGCCCTTGCGAGAGAACGCCGTTAGCGCACTCCAGAATGAGCTGGCGTGCCAGCGGCCAGGCGCTCGCCTGCAACGCCAGCAAGATTGCCGCGTCGGTTTTGCCTGCCTCGTGCAGGACCTTTGCTGCCTGCTCGCGCAGCCTGGAACGGTCCGCTTCCGTCACGCGCCAGTCCAGCAGGCCGGCAAGGTATTCGCGCAACAAGTCATGCAGCTGGAAGGCGGCGCCGCCCGGACCGTCGCGCGTGATCAGCAGCTGGCGTTGCTGCAGCCGCTCCAGCAGGCGAGCAGCCTGCGGCGAGCCCAGGAACGCATCGGCAAGCTCCGTGCTGATCTCCGGCAGAAGGTTGAGCCTGATAAGCAGATCCTGGTCCTCCGGCGCGATGTCGCGCAGGAAATAACGTCCGACAATCTCCCGAAGGCCGGCGCCTCCGGCAAGGCCGGTCTGCGAAAGCGGGTAGTACATTCCGGCGTTGGCCAGCAGGAGAAGGCCCACCGCCCAGCCGCGCGCCTCCGAAATGTCGCCGACCTCGGACGGCGATTGCGAGCGGGCGGCGACGAGGTTGCGTGCCTCCGCAGGCGAAAACTCCAGCAGCGTTTGGTTGAGGACCGGCAACTGTCCCGACAGCACGAGGTCGGCGACATCGCCCTCGGGCAGCATCCGCGATGTGCAGATGCAGCGGATGGTGTTGGGGCGTTCGCGCAACAGGATCGCCAGCGTCCGGCGGAAGCCTGGCGCGTCGGCACGATGCAGATCGTCGAGGACCAGGATCGTGCCGGGATCAAGCCGCGAGAAATAGGTGCGGAAGAACAGCCGCGCGAAATCGTCGGAATTGTCGGCATATTCCGGACCGAAGACGGGCATGCCGGCATGCCTGCCGTCGAGCGACAGCGTCAGATAGTGGAAAAGGCGCGCAACGTCCTGGTCCTCGGTGTCGACGCGATACCAGTTGTACGCCGATTCGCCTTGCTTCAGCCCGCCGTGTTCCAGCCCGCCTTGTTCCAGAAAGTCGATCACCGCGGTGGTCTTGCCGTATCCACCAGGCGCCGCCAGCCAGCATGCACCGCTGTCGAGGGCCTGCGAGAGCAGCGCCACTACGCGCGGACGGCTGACAATTCCCACTGGCCGGGGTGCCGAGAGCTTTGCTATCTCGCGCGGCGCGTCCCGGAAGGATTTATCCATTGTGAGGACTCTCGCAGCGCAGTCGCCTCGCGAAAACAGGTAATCGATTCGCCCGCAACAACAAATCGCCGGCCGGCGTTGTGCTCGCCTGACGTGCCGTGCTCGCCGGCAAGGGTCGCGGTTATCCCTTGTGTGACATGATATGCGAAACCCCGATACTCACGTCGGCGGTGTGTCTTGCCATCACTGCGTTCATTCGCATTGCAATCGTCGCATAGCCGTTTCGTTCCTGGTCGGTAACTTCCGAGGGCTTGAAGAGCCAAGGAAGGGGTGCAACCTGCGCGTCCTCGAAATTGGCCGGCAGATTCGATGGCAAGGCCTTTTTTCCTAAAGGCAGCTCTAGCCCAAGGTCACTAAATTCCTCCTCGAGGCTGGCGTGCAGATGAGAAAGCACCACATAGATCGCCAGCTTTGATCTAGTCCTTTCTGTGTTGTTTTGACTGTACTCTTGAAGAGCCTCGTCGAACGATGGCGATACGTCGGTTTCAGCAGCGGTAGCTCGTGTTGCAACAGCACCGACCAGGGCAGTCGCTGCCACTCCTGTAAGACCTACAAAATCACGTCTTGTCGTGCTGGTCATAGTGAATTCCCCTCGGTTTTGAAGACGGGCCAAGTCTGGCAAGGATGAGGCGCAGTGGCAATAGGCCGCATACTCTACTGGTGTAGAGGACCTTTACGTCGCCGATGTGAATCCACCCGGCGATGAGCGGGTCTTCGGCATGCAAGCAGGCAAGGGATTCGAAAAATCCGCTGGTGGAGCTGAGGAGGATCGAACTCCTGACCTCGTCATTGCGAACGACGCGCTCTCCCAGCTGAGCTACAGCCCCGTCCAGCGGATGGGGCTTTTATCGGCCGCTGCGGTTTCCTGTCAAGGCTGCGCTTGCTGCCGAAATGCCGTTCGGCCGTTGGTCCGGCTTCGCCATGCGGCGGAAGGCGGCTCTTGCCGCTTTCCCCCACAGTGGCTACATGTCGGCAACAATCGGAGACCGGCATGATCGCCCTCATTCAGACCATTGTCATGGCGCTTGACCTTTACTGGTGGATCATCATCGCCTCGGCGATATTTTCCTGGCTCTACGCCTTCAACGTCGTCAACTCCCGCAACCAGTTCGTCGATACCATCAGCAACATGCTCTATCGGCTGACGGAGCCGGCGCTGCGGCCGATCCGCCGCTTCATGCCCGATCTCGGCGGCATCGACATCTCGCCGATCATCCTGCTGCTGATCCTGTTCTTCATCCGGCAGTTCCTGCTCACCACCGTGCTTTCGCTGGTCGTCTGAGTTCAGGCGTCCCATGAGCGCGCCGTTCCGCACGCGCACCGACGGCATCGACCTGTTCGTCCGGCTGACGCCGAAAGCGGCGATGGACAGGCTGGAGGGGATCGAGACATCGGCGGATGGGCGAAGCTATTTAAAAGCCCGCGTCCGCGCCGTGCCGGAAAACGGGGCCGCCAATCGAGCGCTGGAAAGGCTGGTCGCCAAGGCGCTTGGCGTGGCCGCTTCAGCGGTCTCGATCGTCGCTGGCGACACCGCGCGGTTGAAGACGCTGCGCGTGGTTGGCGATCCCGCGGCGCTGGCGAAACGCATCGATACGCTGGGCACGCCTGGCCCATGATCTCGGCTCGCTCACCCACCCCCGCAGAAAAAAGGCCGGGCTGCAAAGCCCGGCCAGATATGAAGGTCGAAAACCTTCAGAGGGGAACGCGCCGGACGAATGGGAGGAAACATCCGACGCGGATTGCATATGGGTTGGCGTCGACGTCGTTTCAATGAGGTCGGGGAACCACCGTCGCGACAGGCTTTTAAACATCTCGATTATCTGATCAGCAGCTCGACGAGGCCGATCCGTCCTATCGCGACCGATGCGGCAGGACACGCACCGCAACCCCGACCGGGAAGCTCAATATGACCACTACTCGAGTCCTATTCTTCGATGTTCTGGGAACCGTCGTTGACTGGCGCAGCGGTATCGCAAGGGAGGCCGGCGCCTTCCTAGCGCGAAATGGTGCACAGCAGGTCGATCCTGGGTGAATTCGCCGATGCGTGGGCGTTGCGCTATGACGCCTCGACCGAGGCGGTGCGGACAGGGCACCGGCCTTTTGTTTCACTCGACGTGATCAACCGGGAGAATCTGGACGCCACTCTCATCCAGTTCGGGCTGACCCCATCCGCGCTGCCAGCCACCGAACTTGAGGAACTCAATCTCGCCTGGCACCGGCTGGAGCCGTGGCCCGATTCGCTGAAAGGCCTTGCGAGGCTGAAGGAACGCTTCATCATCGCGCCCTTTCGGGGGGCAATACCCGGCTGTTACTGGATATGGCCAAGCGCGCCGGCCTGCCTTGGGACACCGTCCTTGGCTCGGATGTGTTCGGCACCTACAAGCCTGCGCCACAGGCTTATCTCCGCGCAGTGGAGATCCTGGGGGTGCGACCTTCGGAGGCCGTGTTAGTCGCCGCGCATAATAACGACCTGGCCGCGGCACGAAGGTGCGGTATCGGAACCGCCTTTGTTGCTCGGCCAAGAGAGCATGGCCCGGCGCAGACGACCGATCTCTCGCCTCTTGAGAGCTGGGACTTCGTGACCGACGACCTTGTCCATCTCGCCCAAGTTCTCCCGTAGGCAGAGGGCAGAAAACCTAAGCGATGTCGTCGCGGATGCAGGCCTTCAGATGGCCCTCGGCTGTCGCCCTCAGCGGCGGCACAGCCCCGGCGCAAGCCTCCAGCGCAAACGGGCAACGGGTCCGGAAAACACAGCCCGACGGCGGGTTCGCCGGACTGGGAATATCGCCTTTGAGCACCTGCCGGCCTTGCCTGGCCAGCGGATCGAGCGACGGAATGGCTGACAGCAGCGCGCGCGTGTAGGGATGCTGCGGCCGGGCATAGAGTTCGGCCGCCGGCGCAACCTCCATGATGCGCCCGAGATAGAGCACGATGACCGTGTTGCAGATGTACTCGACGACGGCCAGATCGTGCGAAATGAACAGCATGGTCAGGCCGAGCCGGAGCTGCAGGTCGCGCAACAAATTGATGATTTGCGCCTGGATCGAGACGTCGAGTGCCGAGACCGGCTCGTCGGCGACGATGAATTCCGGCTCGAGCGTCAGCGCACGGGCGATGCCGATGCGCTGGCGCTGGCCACCCGAGAATTCATGGGCGTAGCGGTCATAGGCGTCGACCGGCAACTCGACCGCGGCAAGCGCCTTCTCGGCCTTCGCCCGCCGCTCGGACTTCTTGCCAATGCCTTGAATGTCCAGGCCTTCGGTGAGGATCTGCCCGATCGTCATGCGCGGCGACAGGCTGGCGAAGGGGTCCTGAAAAATATACTGCATCTTGCGGCGCTGGCGGCGCAACTGGGCGGCACCCAGCCTGGTGATGTCGGTGCCGTCATAGCTGATTTGGCCGGATGTCGGCTCGATCAGACGCAGCACCGAGCGGCCGATCGTGGTCTTGCCGGAGCCGGATTCGCCAACCAGGCCGACCACCTGGCCGCGCGCGACATCAAAGGAAATATCGTCCAGCGCCCTGACCACCGGGCCACGCGAGAACGCTGTCGGCGCAAAATGCTTGGTCAGGTTTTTGACCGAAAGGAAGGGGGCGTCCACCATCAAAGCTCCTCCCAACGCAGGCAGCGGCTTTGCTGGGTCGGCGTCGCCGCAAACAATGGCGGGACCGCGGCGCGGCAGGCAGCGATAGCCATCGGGCAACGCGGCGCGAACGAACAGCCCTTGGGCAGCAAGGCGAGCGAGGGAACATTGCCGGCAATGGTCGGCAGCGGCGTTCCCGCCGCCTTCAGCGCCGTGGCCTGGCCGAGCCGCGGCACCGAGCGCATCAACCCCGCGGTATAGGGATGACGCGGACGGGTGAACACTTCGCTCACCGGACCTGTTTCGACGATACGCCCGGCATACATCACCGCTACCCGGTCGGCGATTTCGGCTACGAGGCCGAGATTGTGAGTGACGAACAGGATGCCCATGCCGCGCTGCGCCTGCAGCTCGGCCAAAAGATCGAGAATCTGGGCCTGGATAGTGACGTCCAACGCGGTCGTCGGCTCGTCGGCGATCAGCAAGCCTGGATCGCAGGACAGGGCCATGGCGATAGTGGCGCGCTGGCGCATCCCGCCTGACAGCTCGTGCGGATACTGCCGCGCCCGCCGCTTCGGATCGGGAATGCCGACCTGCTCCAGCAGCCGCACAGCGTCTGCTTCTGCCTCGCGGTGCGATTTGCCGAGATGGATGCGGATCGGTTCGGCGATCTGCTCGCCGATCGTGTAGACCGGGTTGAGGCTGGTCATCGGCTCCTGGAAGACCATGCCGATCTCGTTGCCGCGTATCTTGCGCAACGACTCGCCATCGAGGCTGGTCAGCTCGGTGACCGTGCCGCTCTTGCTCCGTAGCGCGATCGATCCCTCAGCAATATGTCCGACCCTTTTCGGCAACAGGCCGATGATCGACAGGCTGGTGACGGATTTGCCGGATCCGGATTCGCCGACGAGCGCCACCGTCTCGCCGGAGCCGATCGTCAGGTCGACGTCCGCTACCGCCGCGATGTCGCGCCCCGCAATGCGGAACACCGCGCGCAGGCCGGAAATCGAGAGGATCGGCGCGACACTCAGCGGAGCAGCCCCACATCGCGAAGGATCATGTCGATCTTCGCGGTTTCCTCCTCGTTCAGGCTGCGTTGCGGCCGCGCCATGGTGTTCGAGGCGATGATGCCGAGGCTCTTCATCGCTGCCTTGAAGGCGCCGACGCCGGCCGAGCCGGCGCTTGTCCTGCCAAGCGATATCCAGACGATCTCGAACAGCTTTAAAAGCCGCTCCTGTTCCACCCGGGCCTCGGCATGCTGGCCGGCCTGCATCAGCTTCCACAGCCTGACGTAACCATGCGGGTCGACATTGGCGAGGCCCGGCACGACGCCATGCGCACCCATGGCCAGCACGCTGTCGACCAGGATCTCGGAGCCGGTCATGCCGAAGAAACCCGGGTCATCGGCCATGTCCTTGAGCACGTAACGCAGATTGCCGTCATCGCCGCTGGAATCCTTGATGCCCGCGATGGCGCCTTCCCTGGCGAGGCCGACCGTGGTCTTGCGCTCCAGCTTGATGTGAACGCAGACCGGGATATCGTAGGCGATGACCGGAATGTCGATCGCATCCTTGATATAGCGGAAGTGATCGCCGATCTCCGACTGGCTGGTGCGGGTATAAAACGGCGCGGTGACGACGATGGCGTCGGCGCCGGCCGATCTGGCGATGCGGGCGTGGTTGATGACACGATCGGTCGTCGGATCGATCACCCCGACGAAGATCGGAACCCGGCCGTTATTGACCTTCACCGCGTGCTCGATGATGGCCCTGCGGCCGGCCTCGTCATGGAAGACCACCTCGCTGGTCGAGCCGAGCACGAACAGCCCGTGAACGCCGCCGTCGAGCAGGTTTTCGATCGTCCGGGTGAACGACGCAAAATCGATGCTGAAGTCGGAATTGAGCGGAGTAACGACAGGCGGCACGACGCCGGTAAACAGGGGCATTTTGATGAACCTTTGAGGTCAGTTGAGATCGGAACGAGGGTCGAATGCGTCGCGCAAGCCGTCGCCAATGAAATTGATGGCGAGCACGGTGAGCACCAGTGCGGCGCCGGGGAACATCCATTGCCACGGGTATTGTTCGAGCACGACGGTGGAGCGGGCGAGATTGAGCATGTTGCCCCAGCTGGCTTCGGGCGGCGCGATGCCAAGGCCGAGGAAGGACAGGCCGGCCTCGAGCAGGATGGCGTTGGCGATCTGCAAGGTGGCGTAGACGACCAGGATATCGATGCAGTTGGGCAGGCCGTGCCGGAACAGCAGATGCGGCAGCCCCGCCCCCATGCCGCGGGCGGCGACGACGAAGTCGCGCTCGCGCAGTTCGAGCAGCCGGGCACGCACCATGCGCGACAGCACCGGCCAGGAGAGCAGCGAGATCACCAGGATGGTCGGGGCGATGCCGGTGCCGGCAATCGAAGCCAGCACTAGCAGGAAGATCACCGGCGGCAGCGTCATCGCCAGATCGACCAGGCGCATCACCATTCCGTCGACGAGACGCCCGCCAAAGCTGGCGACGGCGCCGACCAGGAAGCCGATGACGGTCGAGATAGCGACCGAACAGATGGCAACCAGCAGTGAGATCCGCCCGCCTTGCAGCAACCGGGCCATGACATCACGCCCGACGCCATCGCTGCCCAGCCAATGAATGGCGGACGGCGCCTTGTTCATCGCCCTGAGGTCGATGGCGTTCGGGCCGAACGGCCACCACAGAGGATAGGTCGAACCCGCCAGCAGGACTGGAATGACGATCAAAAGCCCGGCGCGCGCCGCACGGTTTTCAAAAAAGCGGTCGAACGCGCGGCGAAGCGGGCCTTTGGTTTTCGACACGGCGGCCGGGTCGACCGATGGGTCCGGCGCGGTGATTGCCATCAAGCCACCTGAATGCGCGGGTCGACGACGGCATAGACGACGTCGGTCAAGAGGTTGACCAGGATGACGCAAACGCCGATCACCAGGGTGGCGCCCATAATCACCGGGTAATCGCGGGTGCCGACGGCGTTGACCAGAAGCAGTCCCATGCCCGGCCAGTTAAACACGCTTTCCAGGAAGATGGCACCGCCGATGGCGATACCGACGGTCGAGCCGATCAGGGTAATGACTGGCAAGAGCGCATTGCGGGTCGCGTGCTTGATGATCACCCAGAACTCGCGCACGCCCTTGGCACGCGCCGTCCGCACGTAATCCTGGTTGAGCACTTCCAGCAGCGAGGCGCGCATGTAACGCATGATCAGCGCGGCATGGCCGATGGACAGCAGGCAGGCGGGCAGGACGAGGTGCGCAAGCACATCCGTCGCCGAGAACGGCGCACCGGCAGTCTGCATGCCGCCGGACGGCGCCCAGCGCAGCAGCACCGAGAAGAAATAGAGGCCAAGCAGCGCCGTCAGGAAAGCCGGGCTGGAGATGCCGATGAACGACAGCACCGACAGCGCGATGTCAGACGGTTCGTTGCGGCGCACCGCGCTGAAAATGCCGGCGGAAATGCCGAGCACGATGGCGATCGCCAGGCCCGTGCCCATCAGCAGCGCGGTCGGGCCGATGCGATCCATGACCAGTGGCAGCACGGCAACGCCGCTGCGCTGGATCGAATAGCCGAAGTCACCGCTCAGCGCCGCACGCAGCCAGGCGAGATATTGCACGGGAAGCGGCCGATCGAGCCCGAGCCGTTCGCGCAGGCCCTCGAGGTCGGAAGCCGACATCGGCACAGAGGGATTGATGTAGGCGTCGATCGGATCGCCCGGCGCCAGCCGCAACAGGATGAAGATGAGGACGCTGAGCGCGACCAGCATCAGCAATCCTGTGGCGCTGCGGCGGGCGATGAAGCTCAACATGGGCTTTCCGTGGCGGTGGCAGGCGGCGCCAAAGTGGTCCCGCCTGCTCGCTTGGTTGCGGGGTTCTTACTGGATGTCCCAGCGCTCGGGGTGAGCTGCGTAGGGGCCGCCGCCCGGCGCCGGCGTCCAGACGAAGTCACGCAGCTTGTTGGAGGCCACGCCATAGCGGTTGGCCACCCACAACGTCGCCCAGGGCAGCTCCTTGTTCATCACCTTGCAGACCTCCTGCCAGGAGGCGTCGAGCTTGGCCGGATCGGTCTGGCCGAGCGCGGCGTCCAACGCGGTGCTCAGGTCGTCGAACTCGATACGCATGGTGTTGAAGCCTGCCGGCGGGATCTGCGACTTGTTGAGGCCGGGATTGAGGCCGGCTGGATTGGGGCCGTTCTGCAGGCCGGCATAGACCATCGGAAATGCGTTCCAGTCCGGCGTGCCTTCCTTGTAGACGATGCCGTTATAGGTCGGCGTATCGACAACCCGCGGCACCACATTGATGCCGACCTCGGCCAGCATCGACTGGACAGCGGCCATCACATTGGCCGCTTGTGGCGAGCCGTAATAGGTCAGCAAGGTGATCGGCTTGTCGCCGTTGATCTTGTCCCAGCCCGCCTCGGCCAGCAGCGCCTTGGCCTTTACCGGATCGTAAGCATAGGGTTCGAGGCCTGCGGGAACCAGATGCGGCGCGACATAGCCGCAATTGGCCGGCTTGGCGGCACCGCCATAGAGGCTGTCTATGATCGCGTTGCGGTCGATCGCATACATAATCGCCTGGCGGACACGGATATCCCTAAACAGGTCGACCTTCTGGTTCAGGCCGATATAGTTGACCACATAGGAGGCACCTTCGATCACCTTGAAATTGCTGTCGCTCTTGAACGATGCCGCATCGTCGGGCTCGACATAGGTGAACTGGATCTCGCCGGCGCGGAGCGCGGCGACGGCCGCCGCCGGCGACTCGAAATAGCGGTTGATGAGCACGTCTACCTTCGGCTTGCCGCCGCGATAATCGTCATCGGCTGCCAGTTCAACGTATTGGTCGGTCACGTAGCGTTTGAACTTGAACGGGCCGGTGCCGACCGGAGCGGTCGACCACCAGGTGCTTGTCGCCAGCGATTCCGGCGGCAGAGCGGCCAGGGCATGCTCCGGCAGGATCATCAGCTGCGAGAGGATCGATAGAAACGAGCCGTTCGGTTTCGATAGCTTCACCACTGCGGTGTGGTCATCCGGTGCATCGACCGAGGCGATGTTGGCGAGGCGGGCGGCAAACAGGCTGCCGGAGGCCTTGTTCTTGGCAAGCTCGAGGGTGAACTTGACGTCCTTCGAGGTGAACGGTTTGCCGTCATGCCAGGTCTCGTTGACCAGGTTGAACGTATAGCTCAGCTGGTCGTCGCTGATCTTGTAGTCCTTGGCGAGGTCGCCTTCGATATCGGTTAGCCCGGCATTGTAGATGACCAGCGGTTCAAAATAGGTGCTGAGCCAGGTGTAGCCGCCCGTCGCGACCAGCGGGTTGAAGTTCTTGGGAAAACCGCCGGGGCCGACGTCGAAGCCGCCCGCAATGGTCTTGGCGCTTTGTGCCTGGACACTGGTCAATGGGGCAATGCTGGCGAGCAGCAGCCCGGCGACTGAGAATGCGATAGTCCTGATGCGCATGGTTTCCTCCCTTGGCATAGTCAGGTTGTTCTTCAGCTTGCTCGGTTTTTGGCGATAACCTGCTGGATTCCCCGGTAATGGTCGTCGAGCCGCCCACGCGCCTGGTCGACATCCTTGGCGGCGACAGCCTCGACGATCTCGTGATGGTCGCGCCATGTCGCCAGCGGCGTCGGATTGTCGAGATTGGTGAAATTCGAGGCCTTGTTGAACGCTATCCAGAAGATGTCGATCAGCGCGCTCAGCATGTGATTGTTCTGGCAGCGGAACAGCAGCTGATGGAATTGCTGGTCCTCTTCGGCGAAGCTCTCATGGCGCTCGGCACGTTGCCGCATGCGCTCGGTCAACTGGCGCAGCGCCTCGATGTCCTCGGCGCTGATCATCTCGATCGTCTTGGCGATGAGGCCGGTTTCCAGCACGCGACGGATTTCGCGCAGCTCTTCGACGTCGCGCAGCGAATCCTGCAAACCGTATGCCAGGTTATCCAGCAGCGGCTTGAACGAGAACTCCTTGACGAACACGCCGATGCCGCGTCGCGTCTCCAGGATGCCGATCGATTCCAGCGCCTTGATGGCTTCCCGCACGGAGTTGCGGCCGACGCCGAGCCGCTGCGCCAGGAACGTCTCCGGCGGCAAGGGATCGCCGGCCTTGAGCTGGTTGCTTTCGATATAGGCCCTGAGGCTTTCCTGCACGGTGACGTGAAGGAGCGGCGGTCTGCTCAACGGTTCGATCGACTTCAATTCCGCCATCCCACTGCTTTCATCGTCCGCCGGATTAGCCTGCCCGCCGCTTGTCGTATAGCTACTTGTAGGATATCCTGCAAGCCCATAACAAACCTGCTGCCTCCGAATGAAGATTGCCCTCGCCGGCTCGAGCCACTGGCACGCCGAAATGCACCTCGACGCCGCACGCTTTTACGGTGCGGAGATCGCCGGCATCTGGGACGAGGATCCTGGCCAAGCGCATGCGTTCGCCGCGAACCGCGACCTGCCGTTTATCGAAGATTTCGCGGAGATACTCTCCAGCCCGCCGGATGTGATCCTGTTGATGGGGCACCCTTCGATGGTGCCGGCGCGGGCACGCGCGATCATCGAGGCAGGGATACCGCTGATCCTGGAGAAGCCGGCGGCCAGCCATACGAGGGAACTGATAGCGCTGCGCGAGATTGCCAGACAGCAGCAGGCTTTTGTCGCTGTTCCCCTGCCCAACCGTTTCGGACCGGCCGTCACGGCATTTGAACGGCTGCGCCGGCAAGATCGCGCCGGTGCAGTGGCACATTGCCAATTCCGGCTGGTCAATGGCCCGCCGCAACGCTACATCGCCGACGGTGTCGCCTGGGTCCTCGACCCGGCGGTTGGTGGCGGGGGTGCGTTGAGGAATCTCGGCATACACGGCGTCGACGCGGCACTCAGCCTCGCAACCGGCAAGCTCGGCCTGAAAAGCGTTTCGATCGCGAACCGCATCCATCCCGGCCCGGTCGAGGATCACGTACTTCTGGTGCTGGAAGACGAGGCCGGAGCGCTGTTCATCGTCGAGGCCGGCTACACCTTTGCTTCGATGCGCCCCGGCGGTGACTTCGAGTGGCGCATCGTCAGTGCCAATGCGACCCTGGTCGATCATGGCGACCATGCCATCTGCGCAACGCTCGACGA
Source organism: Mesorhizobium sp. M0991 (assembly GCF_040318915.1). Classification (NCBI taxonomy): domain Bacteria; kingdom Pseudomonadati; phylum Pseudomonadota; class Alphaproteobacteria; order Hyphomicrobiales; family Phyllobacteriaceae; genus Mesorhizobium; species Mesorhizobium sp. M0991. The sequence continues at coordinate 750,939 of NZ_JAMYNE010000001.1, read as the reverse complement.
TGCGGCAATCGTCGACTTGCCGGTCGAGCTGCCGGCAACGCGCTATCGTCTGTTCATGCGCGATACGCTTGACCGGCTGGCGAGAAACGCGCCTCCGTCCGCGTCCATCGAGGATTATGTTGCGGCGGTGTCGCTGATCGACGCCGCTTATGAAAAGGCAGGACGATGATTGGAATAGGCATTATCGGCGCCGGCGATTTCGGCGCAGCCCATGCGCGGGCAATCCGTGAGGTTGGAGGCATTCGTCTCGTTGCCGCCTCTCGTGGAAATGCCGATGCGCTGCAGCAATTCACCGTCGAACATGGCGGCCGCGGCTACGCGGACTGGCGAAGGCTGCTGGACGACAAGGAGGTCGACGCGGTCCTCATTGCCAGCCCGCACCATCTCCATGCCGAAATGGCCATCGGCGCTGCAAAGGCCGGCAAGCATATCCTGCTCGAAAAACCGATGGCGCCGACGGCGGCCGCCTGCGATGCGATCAATGCCGCCGTGGCCGAGAGCGGCGTCAAGCTGATGGTCGCCCACCTCATGCATTTCGCCCTGCCCTGCATGGCTGCCAGAGAAAAGCTGGAGGAAGGAGCGCTTGGCCGGCCGCTCGCCGGATCGAGCTGGATCATCAAGCTGTGGATGGAGCACAATCGCCGCGATTGGCATCTGCGCAAGACGACCGGCGGCGGCATGCTGTTGACGGCCGGCATCCACGCGCTCGACCGCCTCGTCTGGCTGATGGATGACGATGTCGTGTCGGTGAGCGGCATGCTCGGCGCCAAGTTCCATGACCAGGAAGCAGACGACAGCGCCCTGCTTGGATTGCGTTTCGCCGGCGGCGGCATCGGCCAGGTGCAGAGCGTCGGCTATCGCACCGGCGCCACCACCTACGCCATGGATCTGGTCTGCGAGCGGGGAACGCTGCGCATCGACATGGATCGCGGCACGATGCTTGGCCGCGAGACGGTCTGGACCGAGCTGCCCGGTTCCTTTGAGCCGAACTGGATGCATAACGCGCTGGTGCGCGAATGGAGCGCAATGCGCGATGCCATTGCCGACGACACGCCGGTGCCGGTCGACGGTATCTATGCACGCAAGATCATCGCCATTATCGAGGCTGCCTTTGCGTCGAACGAAACCCGCCGCGAACACGAGATCGCCGGTGCACGCTGACCTTAACAACCACCTGGCCTGCTTGCCCGCACACGCGCCGCGCGGCGTCTGGGGCGCAGTGATGCTGGCCATCGACCATCGCGGAGCGATCGACTGGCAGGCGACGGAAGAGACGATCGCCCGGCTCTGCGCCTCAGGCGTCGACGGCGTCTATTCCAATGGCACGGCCTGCGAATTCCATTGCCAGACCGAGCCCGAATTTGACCGGCTTTGTGAGTTGGTCGCAACCATAGCCGGCCGCGCGCGCCTTCCTTTCCAGATCGGCATCAGCCAGTCCAATCCGCGCGTCGCGCTGGAGCGGCTGACGCGGGTCGCCGCACTTCGCCCGACGGCGGCTCAATTCACCTTGCCCGACTGGTGGCCGCCCAGTGACGACGAGATCATGCGCTTTGCCGGCGGCCTCTGCGAAGCTGCGCCCGAGACGCCCCTGGTGCTCTACAACCCGCCGCACGCCAAGCGCCGCCTGACGCTCGACGCCATCGCCAGGCTGCGTGCGGCCGTGACATCGCTGGTCGGCGCCAAGCTGCCGGGCGGCGACGCCGGCTGGTATGCCGATATGCGTCGCAAACTGGACGGATTTTCCGTCTTCGTCCCCGGCCACACGCTGGCAACAGGCTATGCTGGAGGGGCCCATGGCAGCTATTCCAACGTTGCCTGCCTCAACCCGAAGGGCGCGGTACGATGGTGGCAAATGATCCGCACCGACACGGCCGCCGCTGCCGAGGTCGAGGCCCGCATACAGGCCTTCCTCGCCACACATGTCCTACCGTTTCGCACCCGTTACGATGTCGGCGATGCAGCACTCGACAAGGCGATGGCGGCGGCCGGCGGCTGGGCGCCGCTCGGCCCGCGACTGCTCTGGCCCTACAGCTCCGTTCCCGATCAGGAAATCCCGACGCTGGCCAGGGCCGCTCACGCGGCTTTCCCGGAATGGTGGTAGGGTCCGTCAGCCAAGGTGCGTGACGACGGTGGCTCTTCAGCACTCGGCTCGCGGGCCCGGTATCGCGCGTGACGCAAACGTCCCTGACGCAGGGGCATCCGCCTCGCGCCATGCCAGCGAGTTGCGCAGCAGTGCAATCGCCTCGCGGCCGGCAGTCGCAATCTCGCGCGGCCTGTCGACGCCGACGATCATGAACTCCTTGATCCCCAAAGCGGCGTAGGAAAGCAGCGACAGCGCGACCTGCGCCGGCGGCTCGGCAAGTTCGACCACCTTCTGGCAGGAGGCGGCCGGTTTGTCTTCCGAACGGATCCGGACGGGAAGCGCGAACCGCAGCTTGCCGGCCCGACCGTGTTCGGCGGCAGCGCCGCGTACGCGCTCCATTGACTGGCGGATTTCTGCAAGCGAGCCCGGCGCCAGCTCGAACACATCCGCATGCCTGCCCGCGACCCTGAGCGCGGTGCCCGACTGCCCGCCCATGCGGATGGTCACGTCGGCACCATGCGGCCCCTTGTGCGGCACATAGCCGCCTTTGACGCTGTAAAAGGCGCCTTCATGGTCGAACGGCCTGTCGTTCGACCACAACCGCTTCAGCAGCACCAGATATTCGTCGATGCGTTGCCAGACCACCGTATGGCCGGCCGGACGTGCCTCGGCATCGTCGTCGCTCAGCGGCTCGCTGAGCATCCTGAGCGACAGCCGGCCACCGCTTCTCTGGTCGAGGGCAGCAAGCTGCCGCGCCGCCACGGTTGGTTCGATCACGCCCGCCCAATGCGTGAGCACGACCTCCAGGGAGGAGGTACGGTCCAGCGTCTGGGCGGCAAGGTCCATATTGGTCAGCAGCCCGGCCTGGTCGTCGATGACGATCCTCTGGAATCCGGCATCCTCGATCAGTGACAGCTTCGTCGCGGTCTCGACAAAGTCATAGAAAAAGCTGGCGTCGGCAGCGTGGATCTTACCGGGAACATGCGTGAACTCGATCGGCATTGCCATCTCCTCCATCACGTTGGAATCAGGGCGCGCAAAAGCGCACCGGCATTCGGTTCATCAACTCCGGAATTTCTGCAAACGGCAGGCCGCTATCCCGAGGAAGCCTCGATGATCAGAGCCTTGACAATCAGGGGATCAGCCCCAGTACCACTGCCCCGGTGAATACAAACGCAAGGGCAAAGACGAGATAGGCGAAAGCGCCGGCGTAGGCCGGCCGCCACACCTGGTCGGAACCCAGCCTTTGGCCTTTGCGGGCAGTCTGAGCGTTCTGGCTATAGGACATATCGACCTCCGTCTCGGCGCTTAATCTATAAAATCAGTAGACTTTGTCGAGTGCTATTTTCGCGCGATCCTTAGAACAATTTTCTCCAAACGGCGGACAACTTAGTGCTTTTACTGCTTAGCGCTGCCTTTGAGGCACGCCGGGATGACGGCAGAAAATGTCAGGTCCACGTGTCTGTGGCTCCTTGGCGATCCAATGGACGAAGGATAGCATCGCTGCTTCAGCGGAAAGCCGGGACGTCACGGCAAGGCAGCAGGGAGCAAAAGATGGGCACAAGACTGGCCGGCAAGGTCGCCATCATTTCGGGCGGCGCGACGGGCATGGGCGGTGCGGCCTCGGAGCTTTTCGCGGCCGAGGGCGCCAAGGTGGCGATCATCGACCGCAACGGCGAAGCGGCTGCCGCCACCTCAGCGGCAATCAGGGAACGCGGCCATGTCGCCGAGCACTGGGTCGCCGACGTATCGGATGAGGCGCAGGTCGAAGCGGCGGTGACGGGCGCGACGGAAAAATTCGGCCCGGTCACGGTTCTGTTCAACCACGCCGGCACCATCGTCATCAAGCCCTTCCTGGAGACCACGCTGCAGGAATGGGACTGGCTGCATGCCGTCAATGTGCGTTCGATGTTCCTGATGACGCGCGCCGTGCTGCCCGGCATGATCGCCGCCGGCGGCGGTTCCATCGTCTGCACCTCGTCGATCTCGGCGGTGGCGGCAACGCCGATGGAGGTGCTTTACGACACTACCAAGGGTGCCTGCCACATGTTCGCGCGCGCCATTGCCGTCGAGTTCCGCGACCGCAACATCCGCTGCAATGCGGTCTGTCCAGGCTTCATCAGGACACCGCATGGCCTGCGCGAGGTCGCCGATCTCGACAAACTCGGCGTCGATGTCTCCGACGCGGCAATGGCGGCGCAACAAGGACGGATCGGCGAGCCGGAAGAGGTCGCGAAGGCAGCCCTGTTCCTGGCCAGCGACGAGGCCAGCTTCGTCAACGGCGCCCATCTGTTCGTCGACAACGGCTTCACCGCGATGTGAAAGGCGAAGCGCCGCTACCGCTCTTCGCGCCGGAACGGCTTGAGCAGCGCCGACGGGGCTACCGCATTGCGCGACATCACCGCCATAGCGACGATGGTGAAGATGAACGGCAGCATCAGGAACGCCTCGTAAGGAATGTGTCCGAGCCCACTCGCTTGCATGCGCAACTGCAAGGCGTCGACGAAGGCAAACAGCAGTGCCGCGCCTGCCGATCGCCACGGATCCCAGCGGCCGAAAACGACGAGTGCGATTGCCACCCAGCCCCGCCCCGAAACCACGCCGAAGGTGAACGCGTTGAACTGCGCCATCGACAGGAAGGCACCGGCCAGCCCCATCAAGGCACCGCCGAGAATCACCGCCTGGAAGCGCGTAGCGATGACGCTGACGCCTGCCGAATCGGCGGCCCGCGGGTTTTCACCGACCATGCGAACCGACAGGCCCCACGGTGTGCGGTAGAGCACGACGGCGGCCAGGGGAATAGACAGCATCGCCATGTAGACCAGCGAAAACTGGTTGAACACCGCCGGCCCAAGCACCGGAATGCCGGACAGGATCGGGATCGGCAGCGTCTCGAACCCCTTGATGTTCGGTGGCACCGATTGCTGGCCGAAGATCAGCCGGTAGAGGAAATAGGCAAGGCCCGACGAGAACAGCGTCACGCCGATGCCGCAGACATGCTGGCTGAGGCCGAGCGCCACCGTGAACAGCGCGTGCACGGCGCCCATCAGCGCCCCGGTCAGCACCGCCGCTAGCACGCCAAGCCAGAGGCTGCCGCTGAGGCTCGCCGCGGTGAAGCCGGTCATTGCCGACAAAAGCATGATGCCTTCGATACCGAGATTAAGCACCCCGGCGCGTTCGGAAAACATTTCGCCCAGCGTCGCGAAGGCAAGCGGCGTGGCGATGCGGATAATCGCGGCCAGGAAGCCGACCTGGAATATCTGCTCCAGCACCGCGCTCATTTGGCTGTTCCCACGCGGCGGAGGCGATAGGCGGTGAACAGCAGCGCCACCAGCATGGCGAGCAGCGCCGTTCCCTGAATAACGTCGCTGAGGAAGGCCGGAACGCCGGTCGCCCGCGACATCGCCTCGGCGCCGGTCATCACCGCGGCAAGGAAAATCGCCGCCGGCACCACGCCGAGCGGATTGAGCCTCGCCAGCATGGCGACGACGATGCCGGAATAGCCATAGCCCGGCGAGATGTCGCTCATCACCTGGAAATGCACGCCGCCGACCTCGCCGACGCCCGCAAGGCCGGCCAATGCGCCAGACAGCAGCGCCGTCGAAATCAGCACCCGCTCGACATTGATGCCGCCATAGCGTGCCGCCTCGGGGTTTTCGCCGATGACCCTGATGCGGAAGCCGAGCGTCGTACGCGCGACCACGAACCAGATCAGGGGTGCTGCGACCAGCGCCGCGACGACGCCGAGATGCAGCCGCGTGCCTTCGAGCAGCACCGGAAAATTGGCCGTATCCTCAATCGGCGGCGAGATCGGGTAGCCGCTGAAACTATCCTTCCATGGCCCCTCGATCAGCGCCATCAGTGCGTAGAAAATGACCGAATTGAGCAGCAGCGAGCTGACCACGTCATCGACCCTGAATTTCACCCGCAGCGTCGCAGGGATCAGGGCGACGGCCGCGCCGGCGGCGGCGCCCGCCAGCGCCATCAGCAGCATGGCGAGCGGACCCGGCATCGGGCTGGCGCCGACGGCACAGCTCGCCACCGCACCGGCCAGCAATTGTCCTTCGGCGCCGATGTTCCAGAATTTGGCGCGGAAGGCGACCGCCACGGCAAGCCCGGTGAAGATCATCGGAGTGGCACGCACCAGCGTTTCGGTGATGGCATAGCTGTCGCCCAGCGACGCCGAAAACATCACGCCGTAGGCCTCAACGACACCGGCGCCGGCCAATGCGATCAGGCCGCTGCACAGGATCAGCGCCGCCCCGATGGCGAGCAGCGGCAGCGCCAGATTGAACCAGGTGGGCGTTGAGGTGCGGGCCTCGAGACGGAACATCAAGCCTTTCCCTCCGCCCCAGTCATCATCAACCCGAGTCTGGCAACGCTGGCATCGGCGCTGTCCAGCGTGCTGACGATGCGGCCCTCATACATCACCGCGATACGATCCGAGAGCATCAGCAACTCTTCCAGATCCTCGCCGATAACGATGATGCCGCAGCCCTTGGCGCGCATGTCGAGGAATTTTTCGTGGATGAAGCGCGCGGCGCCGATATCGAGGCCGCGAGTCGGCTGCGAAACAACCAGCACCTTCGGATCGAAGGCGAGTTCGCGCGCCAGAAGCGCCTTTTGCAGATTGCCGCCGGAAAGCGCCCCGGCGCGCGTCATCGGCCCGGGGCAACGTATATCGTAGGCCTTGATCTGCGCCTCGGCGAAGGCGCGGATCGCATCCGGCTTGAGCAGGCCGTTGCGGCTGAACGCCGCCGTGCCGATGCGCGGCAGCACCATGGAATCGGCGAGCGGCAGATTGGTGACCAGCCCTGTCGTCATACGGTCTTCCGGGATGCGGCCGAGGCCGAGCGCCTGCACGTCGCGCGGCGAGAACCGCGAAACTGCTTTGCCGGCTATCGTCATCTGTCCCGCATCGGGCGCTCGCACGCCGGAGATAACCTCGGCAAGCGCGCGCTGGCCATTGCCGGAGACGCCGGCGATGCCAAGGATCTCGCCGCCACGTACAGACAGCGACACGTCGCGCAGCGCCATGCCGGAATGCTGCGATGTCGAGATGCCGTCGAGCGTCAGTACCGCCGCACCCGGCGTCGATGGCCCCCTGGCCGGCGGCACGATCTCGTGGCCGCACATCAGCCGCGCCATCTCCGAAGATGTCGTGCTGGCCGGCGCATCGACGCGGCCGGCAACGCGCCCGTGCCTGAGCACGACGCAGCGATGCGTCAGCGCCCGCACCTCGTTGAGCTTGTGCGAGATGAAGATGATGCCGAGCCCCTGTGCCGCCATAGAGCGCAGCGCCGAAAACAGTCCGTCGACCTCGGTTGGCGCCAGCACCGCTGTCGGCTCGTCGAGGATCAGCAGCCTTGCGCCGCGAAACAGTGCCTTGACGATCTCGAGCCGCTGTTGCTCGCCCACCGACAGCGCCGCGACGGGGAGGTCCGGGTCGAGCGTCAGCCCGTGCTGGCGGCCGATCTCGGCAAGCCGCGCCAGCCCGCCGGGCCGGTCGATCCGGCCCGATCTGCCGGGAATGCCGATCAAGAGGTTTTCCAGCACCGAAAGCCGCGATGCGAGATGAAAATGCTGGTGCACCATGCCGATGCCGGCGGCAAGCGCATCGGCCGAGCTGTTGATCGCCACCGGCCGGCCCTGCACCAGGATCTCGCCGGCGTCAGGCGCATAGGCGCCGAACAGCACATTCATCAGCGTCGTCTTGCCGGCGCCGTTTTCGCCGAGCAGCCCGAGGATCTCTCCCGGCGCGACGCTGAGATCGACGGCTTCGTTCGCCTTGACGGCGCCAAAGCTCTTGGAGATGCCGCGCATTTCGATGAGAGGGGCGGGCAAGATGGCTCCCGGTGGGTTGATGGCGCGGATACCCCTCCCCTTGAGGGGAGGGTACCGAGCGAAGCGAGGCGGGAGGGGTCACCTCAGCTGCCTCGACTTTGACTTAAGACGATGGAGCGCGTCGCTGAGGACCCCACCCGGCCCTGCGGGCCACCCTCCCCTCAAGGGGGAGGGATCTCTCAGTCCGAGACCGGCGTATTCTCATCCACGTCGACGCGGAAATTGCCATCGAGGATCTCGGCCTTCTTCTTCTCGACCAGTTCCTTGACCTCGGCCGGCAGCGTCTTGTCGAATTTATGGTAGGGCGCGAGGTAGGAGCCCCCCTTGGCCATGCGCGAGAAATCGCCGTAGTCCTGCGCCGTGAAGACGCCGGCCTTGACCAGCTTGATCGCCTGCTCGACGGTCGGATACATATCCCAGACCGGCCCGGTGATCACCGTGTCGGGGCCGAGGCTCGACTGGTCCGACATGTTGGAGATGGCGAGGATCTTCTTCTCCGCCGCCGCTTCGATGACGCCGAAGCGCTCGGCATAGATGACGTCGACGCCGGCATCGATCTGGGCGACGGCCGCTTCCTTTGCCTTTGGCGGATCGAAGAACGAGCCGATGAAGGCGACCTTCTTCTTGATGTTGGGATTGACCTCCCTGGCGCCGGCAAAGAAGGCGTTGACCAGCCGGTTCACTTCCGGAATGCCCATCGCCGCGACGGTGCCGATCGTGCCCGATTTCGACATCTTTCCGGCGATCATCCCGGACAGATAGGCCGGCTCGTGGATCCAGTTGTCAAAAACGCCGAAATTCGGCTCGGCCGGGCCAGCGCCGGAGCCGAACAGGAAGGCCGTTTTCGGAAACTGCTTGGCGGTCCTGCGCGATTCGCGCTCGGCGGCGAAGGCATCGCCCAGCACCAGCTCATAGCCGCCTTGCGCATATTCGCGCATGACACGGCTGAAATCGGCGGTCTGCACCTTCTCCGACCATTTGTATTCGATGCCGAGTTCCTTCTCGGCCTTCTGCAGGGCGACGTGGATCTGGTTGTCCCACGGCTCCTCGATCGGCGTGGCGAAGATCGCCGCCACTTTCAGCTTCTTTGTCTTAGCGAAGGCGCTGCCCGGCAGCATCGCCGCCGCAAGGCCGAGCGCGCCCAATTCCAGCACATTGCGGCGCGAAAGTCCTTCGCGTTTCGATTGGATTCTGCTCTTCCCGTTGTCCATTGCATGCCCCTCTGATTGGCGCCGTGTCGAGCCGGCTCTCTTCTCTGGAATATCGGCGAAGGAACTATGGAGCGGTGCCCGGCTTTTGTCCACATGGTCAAATTTGAGTGGGCGGAACGCGCCATTAAATGGCCCGGCAAACCCACGCTTGCTCACAATCTCTCGAGCGCCACCGCAATGCCTTGGCCGACCCCGATGCACATGGTCGCGAGGCCGTAGCGGCCGCCGCGTTCGCGCAGTTCCAATGCCGCCGTGCCGGTGATGCGCGCCCCGGACATGCCGAGGGGATGGCCAAGCGCAATGGCGCCGCCATTCGGGTTGACGTGCCCCGCGTCTTCGGCGATGCCGAGCTGGCGCAGCACGGCGATGCCTTGGGAGGCAAAGGCCTCGTTGAGCTCGACGACGTCGAATTGCTGCGGCGTCAGGCCGAGCCGGGCACATAGCTTTTGCGTGGCCGGCACTGGGCCGATGCCCATGATGCGCGGCGCCACGCCGGCAGTGGCACCGCCGAGGATACGGGCGATCGGCGTCAACCCGTATCTTTTCACGGCTGCTTCCGAGGCGACGATCAGCGCCGCCGCGCCGTCGTTGACGCCCGACGCATTGCCGGCCGTGACCGTGCCGCCTTGCCGGAACGGCGTCGGCAACTTGGCCAACGCTTCGACGGTCGTACCCGCGCGCGGATGCTCGTCCTTTGATACGACCACCGGATCGCCCTTGCGCTGCGGGATCGTCACCGGCGTGATTTCCTTCGCCAGGCGGCCATTGGCTTGTGCGGCGACCGCCTTGTCCTGGCTGCGCACGGCAAACGCATCCTGGTCCGCGCGGGAGACCGCGAACTCTTCCGCCACGTTCTCGCCGGTCTCAGGCATCGAATCGACGCCGTATTGCTTCTTCATCAGCGGATTGACGAAGCGCCAGCCGATCGTGGTGTCGTAAATCTCGGCATTGCGCGAAAAGGCGGTTTCCGCCTTCGGCATGACAAACGGAGCACGGCTCATCGATTCGACGCCGCCTGATATCATCAGCTCCGCCTCGCCGGCCTTGATGGCGCGGGCGGCAATCATCACTGCATCCATTCCCGAACCGCAGAGGCGATTGACTGTCGAGCCGGGAACCTCCTTGGGCAGGCCGGCCAACAGCAACGCCATGCGCGCCACATTGCGATTGTCCTCGCCGGCCTGATTGGCGCAGCCATAGACGACGTCGTCAATGGCAGCCCAGTCGACGCCGGGATTGCGCTCGACCAGCGCCTTCAGAGGGATCGCGCCAAGATCGTCGGCGCGGACCGCAGACAACGAACCGCCGAAGCGTCCTATCGGCGTGCGGATGTAGTCGCAGATATAGGCCTCGGCCATTATGAAGCCTTCCCTTTTGCGCTGACGATTTCTGCTCCCGGCCCAGCCATGTTGGCCGCATTCTCCTTGAGACGAAAGCACATCTCGCCGCCGGCCGTTAGGCCAAGAGGATATCTTCCGCTCCTAAATGCGGGGAGCGGCGGATCAGCCGACGCTTTCGCCACCGTCGATCACCAGCGCCTGGCCGGTCATGAAGGACGAGCGGTCGGAGACGAGGAACAGGATCGCTTCGGCGATTTCCTCCGCGCTGGCCCAGCGCTGCATGGGGATCTTGGTGCGGACATAGTTTTCGATCGCCGCCCGCCCGCCCATCTGCGTGATGAACGGTTCGTTGAAGGGCGTATCGACCCAGCCGGGGCACAGCGCGTTGATGCGGACATTGTGTTTGGCATAGTCGAGCGACATCTGCCGGGTCATCGCCACCACTGCATGTTTTGACGTTGCGTAGGCGATCATTTCGCGGTCGTAGAACACACCCGAATTCGAGGCGGTATTCAGGATCACCCCGCCGCCTTGCGCGATCATCGACGGCATGACCAGCCTGGCCGCGAGGAACTGCGCCCGCACATTGATCCGCCAGGAGGCATCCATGCCGTCGGCGCCGACTTCGGTCAGCGTGCCGCCGACCTGGATCCCGGCATGATTGTGCAGGATGTCGATCCGCCGATGCCGGCCCAGCGTTCCTGCAATGAGCTGCTCGACCGCCGCATCCTCGCCGACATCGGTGGCGACTGCCTCGGCCCGACCGCCGGCCGCACGAATGTCGGAAGCGGTTGCTTCCCCCGCCGCCTGGTCCCTGTCGGCGATCACCACGAGCGCGCCTTCCCTGGCCATCATCATGGCGCCGGCACGCCCGATCCCCGACCCGGCACCCGTCACCAAGGCGATGCGATCTCTCAGAATCATGTTTTTTATCTTTCAGTGTGATGGTTTTCGTTGCCGCAGTTGCCATCGGGCAAGCACCACGAGCAGAACGGAGGCGACAAGCACGATCGTCGCGATGGCATTGATCTCCGGCGTGACCCCGCGCCGGATCGAGGCAAAGACATAGATCGGCAATGTCGTCTGTGCGCCGGCGACGAAGAAAGCGACGATGAAATCGTCGAAGGAGAATGTGAAGGCGAGCAGGAAGCCGGCGATTACCGCCGGCATGATCTGCGGCAACACGATGCTGCGGAACGTCGTCAGCGGGGTGGCATAGAGGTCGCTCGAGGCCTCGACCAGGTTGCGGTCGAGGCTGCCGAGGCGCGTGCCGACAATCATCGCCACCAGCGCCATCGAAAACAGCCCGTGCGCGGCGATGATCGAGCCATAGCCAAGCGCCAGGCGCGGTGGCTGGTCGTTCGGCCACAGCGAAGCGACAAACGGGTTGACGAGCCCAAACAGCTGGACCAGCGCGACCAGTGTCGAGATGCCGATGACCACGCCCGGAACGACGATCGCAGCCCCCAGGAGGGCATCGAAGACGGCTCGTGTTCGGGCGCCAACACGCGCCAGGCCTAGCGCCGCCGCCGTGCCGCAGAGTGCCGCCAGCAAGGCGCTGGTCGTGGCGATGAACAGGCTGTTCTTCAGCGCTTCGACCAGGAAAGGGTTTGCCAGTGCCTTGCCGTACCACTGCACCGAGAAGCCGGTGAACTCGCTGGCGTGGTGGCCGGCGTTGAATGAGAACAGCACCACCAGCGCGATCGGCAGGTAGAGAAAGGCGAAGACCGCAACGACGAAGGCACGCATCAGATCAGGTCCACCCGGCGGGCACCCGAAAGCCGGGTCGAAATGCGGTTCGCGGCAAGCAGCACGACCACGGAAACCGCCACAAGCGTGATGGCGATTGCCGACCCGAATGGCCAGTTGCGCGATTGCAGGAACAGATCGACCAGCGCGTTGCCGATGAAGAAGACCTTGCCGCCGCCGAGCAGTGTCGGGATCAGATATTCGCCGAGCAGCAGGATAATGACCAGCGAGAAGCCGGTCATCACACCCGGCAAAGAGAGCCGCAGCGTCACGCCGAGGAATGTCGAGAGCGGCGTCGCGCCGAGATCGGCGGAGGCCTCCAGCAGCCGGCGGTCGAGCCGCTCGAGGCTAACATAAATCGGCAGGATCATCAGCGGTAGGTAACCATAGACGATGCCGAGCAGAACCGCTCCCGGCGTGTTGATCAGCCGCACGTCCTCGACCCCGACATAGGCCAGCAGAGCCGGGATGCCACGCCCGCCAAGCACATACATCCAGGCATAGGTTCGCATCAGCAGGCTGGTCCAGAACGGGATGACGACAAGCGCCAGCAGGATCAGTCGCCACCGTTCCGGCGCGCGCAAAGCGAGGTAATAGGCGGCCGGATAGGCAACGAGAAGGCAGGCCAGTGCACCCGCCGGCGCCAGCACCATGGTGTTCCAGAAGGCGGTCGCCCGCGCCGGAAGATTGGCATACTGCGCCAAGGTGAAAGCGGCCTGATATCCGCCTTCCGGCGCCCGCTCGCCGACACTGAAGACGGTGATCGCGACGAACGGCAAAACTAAAAACACCAACAGCCACGCGGTCGCCGGACCGAGCAGCAGGGCGGTCAGGAGATTGTGACGAAAAACATTGCTGCGCATTGAAAAAACCGCCCCGGTGCCGGCGGACATCTGCCCGCCGGGGGAGTTGCCTGCATCGGACCTATGGTCCGCCCCGGTCAAGCCGACTTGAAGCGTGCCATCAATTCGGCCCGGCCCGGATCGGTCAAGGTCGCGGCTGCACCGAATTCGAGTGGCTTCAGCAGATCCGCCGCCGGATAGAGGATCGGATTTTCCAGCACCTCCTTGGGCAGCAGCGCATTGACCCGCGCATCGGTGGAAGGCGCACCATTGGCCAGGTGCTCCTTGACCGCGACTTTCGGGTTCATCAAATAGTTGAGCAAGGCATAACCGGCAGGCTTGTTGGGCGCATCCTTGGGGATTGCGTAGAAGTCGGTCCAGATCTCGCCGCCTTCCTTGCCAAGCACATAGGCGATTTCGGGGATGTCGCGGTGGAGCTGCGCCCCGTCATTGGTCCAGCACATCGTCATCCAGGCGTCGCCGGCACGCATCGACGGCTGGTAGTCGCTGGAGACCGCGAACAGATGCGGCTTGACCTTCAGCAGCAATTCCTCCGCCTTGGCGAGTTCGTCCGGCTTCAGCGAGTTGAACGAGAAGCCGAAATATTTCAGCGCGTTGCCGATCGTGGTCAGCTGGTAATCATGAACCATGGTCCGGCCGTCGCCCTCCGCCATGGCCGTGTCCCAGAATTCCTTCCAGCTCGTCATCGGCTTGGCCAGTTTCTTGGTGTTGACGGCAAAGCCGGTGGTGCCCCAATTCTTCGGCACAGCGTAGGTCACGCCGTCGATGGTGCCTTCCCCAGTGAAGCGCGGGTCTTCTTGCGAGCCGTCATAATTGGCAAGCTTGGCCATATCCAGCGCTTCGATGATGCCAAGCTTCTTGTAAGTCGAGATCGTGTAGTTGGTCGGAACGAAAAGGCTCCAGCCCGAGGCGCCGGCCTGCAGCTTGGCCAGCATCTCCTCGTTTGACCCGAACACGTTGACCTCGACGGCAACACCGGTCTCGGCCTTGAAATTCTCGAACGTCGCCGGGTCGTGATAATTGGGCCAGGTGGCAATCGACATGCGGTCGCCAAGCCCCTCCTGGGCGAAGGCTGGCGACGGCATGATGCCGAGTTCGCGGGCCATTACCGCGGTAGCGAGACCAAGGCCGGTAAGGCCAAGGAACTCGCGGCGGCCGATGGAACCGCGCTTGAGGCGCATCAACTGGTCGACGAATTTTTCAGGGCTTATCGGCAGTCCGTCACGATACGATTTCGACATTTTTGTTTTCCCACTGGTTGGTCCCGTTATTCTCCGGAAACGCCAGCGGCGTTCCGGCTGTAAAGCCGACGGCGACGGGTTCACCCGGCTTGAAGAGATTTCCACCGCCGACCAGATGATCGGCCTTGGCGAGCAGTGTCCCGATGCCCTGGACCTCGATTGCATATTCCGCGGTCGAACCGAGAAAGATCCGGTTGCGGACAAGCCCGTTCAGCCGGCCGCTTCCGGGCGCGCCGAGGCTTAGCGATTCAGGGCGCAGGCTGACCGAAACGGCTTCACCCTGAGCTAGCGGAGTCCGCTTGCGCGCTGCAATGACAGTGCCGTCGGCAAGCGCCACCTCGACGAGCTTGCCCGAGAGCCCGACGACCTTGCCGCTCAAGAGATTGGTCTTGCCGACGAAGTCGGCGACGAAGAGGTCGGCGGGTTCGTCATAGATTTCGCTCGGCTGCCCAAGCTGGACGATGCGCCCGCCATTCATGACGCAGACGAAATCGCTCATCGACAGTGCCTCTTCCTGATCGTGGGTGACCAAGACGAAGGTGATGCCGATCTCGCGCTGCAGATTCTGCAGCTCTATCTGCATGTCGGTGCGCAGCTTCTTGTCGAGCGCCGCCAGGGGCTCGTCGAGCAGCAGCACCGCCGGCTTGTTGACCAGCGCCCGCGCCAGGGCGACACGCTGCTGCTGGCCGCCGGAAAGCTCATGGATCTTGCGGCGTCCATAGCCGGCAAGCCGAACCATGGCTAGCGCCTCGCCTGCCTTCAGGCTGATCTCCCGCGACGACAGGCGCGGCCGCGCCTGGCGGAGGCCATAGGCGACGTTGTCCTCCACATCCAGATGCGGAAACAACGCATATTGCTGGAACACCATGTTGACCGGCCGCCGATAGGGCGGCGTGCCGGCCATGTCGCGGCCACGGATGAATACCACACCTTCGCTTGGCTGTTCGAAGCCGCCGATCATGCGCAAGCAGGTTGTCTTGCCGCAGCCGGACGGCCCGAGTAAGGCGACAAAGGCAGACGGCGGGATGACAAGATCGATGCCGCTGACCGCGGTCACGCTGCCGTAGCGTTTGGTGACCCCGCGAAACTCGACATCGGGCACTGCGGTCAAAGCTGCGGGCTCCTGCGGGTAGCTAACCTCGAAACGCTATCAGAGCCAATGGCAGCTAGTATATACCTCCCAGGTGGTATATTTCGTCTATTTTCTCGTTTGGAGGGGTATGAATTGAGCGTTTCGCGCAGCGATGAATACAGCCGGCTCGCTGCGCTCATCGCAGCGACGCGGGAGACGAGCGGCGAGCTTTTCGGCAAAGCAATGGTCGCCTGGCTCCGCCAGCATGTCAGCTTCGATCATTGCGTGATCTTCGGCTATCGCGGCGCCTCACGCCCGCCGCTGCTGTTCGAGACATTCTCGCCGGCCGAAAGCCACGTCTTCGTCGCGCTCTATCAGGAAGGGCCTTATCTGCTCGACCCGTTCCACCATGCGGCAGTCGAGCGCAAGGAAGGCTTTTGGCGCATGCGCGAATTGGCGCCGGACCGCTTCTATGCCAGCGAATATTACCGCTCCTATTACAGCCAGACCAGGCTTGCGGAGGAGGTCGGCTTCTTCGTGCCGCTGCCGGGAAAGGACGCGCTGGTGCTCTCGCTAATGCGATTGCGCGCTTCGGGGCCGTTCGGAACCGCCGATGCCAGGTTGCTGCGCGACATGGCGCCTGCGGTGATCAGCCTCATCAGGCTGCGCTGGCCTATCCTTCCGGCTGACGGACCGGTTGGGACGAAGCAAGACGAGGCGATTGCTCCGGTCAGCGAGTTCGAACGTGCTCACATCTGGAAGAGCCTTTCGCTCACGCCGCGCGAACAGCATGTCGTCGATCTGGTGCTTCAGGGCCATTCCACGGAATCGATTGCCAGGGCGATGCGCATCGTGCCGGGAACCGTAAAAGTTCATCGCCGCAACATTTACCGCAAGCTCAAGATCAAATCGCAGGCCGGCCTGTTCGCACGTTTCGTCGAGATCATGGACGCGCGGATTCGGTAGTCCACATTTATCCGGCAGCACCGTCCCAGGAACCGGTTTCGGCCATCTGCCTGAGCAGAGGTGCCACCCGAAAGACGTCCTTGCCGGTCTGCTGGTGCCAGTGATCCAGCCGCCGGATGATCTTGTCCACGCCTTCGAGGCTTGCCCAGAACATCGGTCCGCCCTTGCCGACCGGGAAGCCATAGCCGTTGACCCAGACGACGTCGATATCGGACGCGCGGGCGGCTATTCCCTCCTCCAGGATTTTCGCGCCCTCGTTGATCATCGGATAGAGCGTCCGCTCGATGATCTCCTCGGTGCCGATCGGGCGCGGTGCAATGCCGCGCTCGGCAGCCTTGTTGCGGATTAGCGCCTCGACCTCGGGATTGGGCAGCGGCGTGCGCGAACCGTCATCATAGCGATAGAAGCCGCTGCCGGTCTTCTGGCCGAAATGCCCCTGTTCGCACAGTGCATCGGCGATTGCCGCCGTCTGGCCGCGCGCCTTGCGGTTGCGCCAGCCTATGTCGAGGCCGGCGAGATCACTCATCTCGAACGGCCCCATCGGCCAGCCGAAATCGGTGAACGCCTGGTCGACCTGGCGCGGCATTGCGCCCTCGAGCAGAAGCATCTCCAGTTCCGCACCGCGCGCAGCCAGCATGCGGTTGCCGACGAAGCCGTGGCAGACGCCGACGACGACCGGCACCTTGCCGATCCGCCGCGCCAGATCGACGATGGTCGTCAGCACGTCGGGCGAAGTCTTGTCGGCGCGGACGATTTCCAAAAGCTTCATGACGTTAGCCGGCGAAAAGAAGTGCATGCCGAGGAGATCTTGCGGCCGCGACGTCGAAGCGGCGATTTCGTTGACGTCGAGATAGGAGGTGTTGGTGGCGAGGATCGCGCCCGGTTTGGCCACGGCATCCAGCCTGCCGAATACCTCCTTCTTGACCGCCATTTCCTCGAACACAGCCTCGACGATCAGGTCGCAATCGGCGAGGTCGGCATAGTCGGTGCTGCCCCTGAACAAATCCAGCCGTTCGCGCTTGGCATCTTCGCTCAGGGAGCCGCGGATGACGGAAACGGCATAATTCTTGTCGATCGTCGCCAGCCCGCGCTGCAAGGCTTCCTGTGTCGCTTCCAGCAAGGTCACGGGGACGCCGCCATTGGCGAATGCCATGGCGATGCCCCCGCCCATCGTGCCGGCGCCGATGACGCCGACCCGGGCGATCTCGCGCTTGCCGACATCCTTGCCCGGGATCTTTGCCGCCTCACGTTCGGCAAAGAACAAATGACGCTGGGCGCGCGATTGGTCGCCGGCGACAAGTTTGAGGAACAGGTCGCGTTCGGCCGCCAGCGCTTCGTCGAAGGGCAGCGTCAGGGCGTTGCGGACCGACTGCGCACAGGCTATCGGCGCCTTGAGGCCGCGTGCTTTTTTGGAAAGAGCTGCCGCCTGCTTGTCGAAGGCCGGCAAGTCGGCCTGGTCGAGGCGATCATTGCGGTCGCGCACCGGCGTGAACGGACCGCCTTTGGCGACCATGTCGGCCGCAAAACTCACCGCTTGCGCGATCAGGTCGCCATGGAAGACGGCATCCACCAGGCCGTCGGCGAGCGCCTCGGCCGCAACGATCGGCGTTCCCGAAACGATCATGCTGAGCGCCTTCAGCGGACCGACGAGACGCGGCAGGCGGACCGTGCCGCCGCCGCCCGGCAGCAGGCCGAGCTTGACTTCCGGCAGGCCGAGCCTTGCCCCTTGGTCGGCAACACGGAAATGGCAGCCGAGCGCCAGTTCCAGGCCGCCGCCGAGCGCAGTGCCATGAATGGCGGCGACCGTCGGCTTGGCGATAGTTTCCAGCACGGCGACCAGGGCGCGCAGGTCCGGTTGCCGCACCGGCTTGCCGAACTCGGTGATGTCGGCGCCGGCGACGAAGGTCCGGCCAGCGCAGGCGATGACGATTGCCGCCACCGAAGGCTCGTCGCGCAGCGAGACAAGCGCCCGCATCAACGGCTCGCGCACATGAAAGCTCAGCGCGTTGACCGGCGGATTGTCGATGCTCACCAGCGCGACGTTGCCGTGCCTTGTAGTGCTGACGAAATCGGTCACGCAAACCTCATACAATGATGTTGGCCAATAGCGCGACGGGATTTACAGCGCTGGCATGCGGATGGGAACCACGTGTTTTGCGGACTGGACCGATATACTCGCGCCCCGGGTCGGGCCTTGCCTTAGCGCAACGCCTTCTGCCCGCCGGCCGCGGTGATGACGCCGACGATGATCAGCCCTGTCAGCACCAGGCGGACGCCGACGCTGACGCCGAACGTGTTGAGCATGGTCAATAGCAGCACCAGGAACAGCGCTGCGCCCCAGACCCCCGGCACATTGGCCTTGCCGCCCGCCACCGACGTGCCGCCGATGACGACGACAGCGATCGAGGCCAGCAGATACTCATTGCCGATATCGACGTTGGCGCCGCGGAAATAACCGGCGAGCAATGCACCGTCGAGGCCGCCGAGCGCGCCCGACAGCGTGTAGGTGAGGAAGCGGGTGCGGCCGACATTGACGCCTGCCAGCCAGGCGGCGCGGATGTTCTGGCCGATCGCCAGCACCGAGCGTCCGTAGATCATGCGCTGCAAAACGATGCCGGCGCCGATGGTGAACAGCACGGTGAGGATCGCCAGCACCGGGATGCCGAACACCTGCCAGTTGGTGAAGTCGGCAAAGCCCGGCGGCGGCTTGATCTGCAAGCCCCGCCCATAGCTGATATCGACTGACTGGATGACGAAGCTGGCCGACAGCGTGGCGATGATCGGCGGAATGCGCAGCGCCCAGATCAGGAGGTAGTTGACGGCGCCGATCGCCATGCCGCAGGCAAGTGCGGCCAGCAGTCCGACCGCGATCATCGCATCATTGCCGTCCATGACCTTCATGGCAACGGCGCTGGCAAGGCCGATGTTGGCCGGCAGCGACAGGTCGACATTGCCCGGCCCGAGCGTGATGACGAACATCTGCCCGACGCCGACGATGACGGTGAAGACGGCGAGCGACAGCGCCGCCGTGATCATGCCGCCGCCTCCATAGCCGCCCGTGAAGGCGATGGTCGCCAGCCATACCAGCAGCGCCCCGAAGAACGACCAGATCCAGGGTCTGGCGAGCAGTGTCCGCAGCGAGGCCATGCTCACCTCTCCCTGCGGCTGATCAGCACCCGCGCCGCCAGCACGATGATCAGGATGGCGCCATTGGCGGCGACCTGCCAGTCGGGTGGAATGTGCATGAACGTCAAGAGCGGCGAGGCGGCCAGGGCCAGCGTCAGCGCGCCGATGACGGCGCCGATCGGCGACACCCGGCCGCCGACGAACTCGCCGCCGCCGAGGATGACGCCGGCGATCGAAAGCAGCGTGTAGCCATTGCCGATATTGGCATCGGCCGAGGTGGTGATGCCGATCAGCGCCATGCCGGACAAAACGCCGAACAGGCCGGTCAGCGCAAACAGTGTGATCTTGGTGCGGAGCAGCGACCAGCCGGCGCGCTTCAGTGCAGCTGAATTGCCGCCCGATCCGCGCAGGATGACGCCATAGGACGTGCGCATCAGGCCAAAGTGGACGACGGCTGCGATCAGCAATGCCGCGATGATCGGGAACGGAATGAAGGGTGGCTTGAAGGCCATCAGCGCCAGCAGCCAGTCCGGCGCCTTGCCGCCGGGCTTCGGCAGGATCAGGATGGCCAGGCCCTGCCAGACAAAACTCATGCCGAGCGTCACCACGATCGAGGGCAGGTTGCGCAGATGGATCAGCGCGCCGAGCAGCGCGTAGACGCCGATCGACCCGAGCAGGATCACGACGCCGAGCAGTGGCGCGTCCTTCAGCCACGTCGCCGTCACGCAGCCGACGAAGCCGACAAAGGTGCCGATCGACAGATCGAGCTCGTTGCCGGCGATGACGAACATCTGCGCGATCGTCGCCAGCGCGATCGGGATCGCCAGATTGAGCATCAGGCTGAAGCCAAAATAACTGATGGCGCGCGGATTGAGCCAGGCAATGGCGATGAGCACCAGCGCCAGCGACAGTGCCGGCAGCAGGCTGCGCAGCGTGCGCGCCCGCCTCGTGGCGCGAGCCGAAGATTTTAGCCCATTCTCGATGGATACCGCTGTCATCTCAGGCCGCGTCGCCGAACGAGGACTGGATGATCTTTTCCTCTGTCAGTTCGTCGCGGCGAAGGTTGGCGACGATCCGGCCGTTCTTGAACACATAGATGTGGTCGCAATTGTCGAGCTCTTCGGTTTCGGTGGTGTACCAGAGGAATGTGCGGCCATGGCGAGCCTCTTCGCGCACGAGGTCGTAGACTTCGAGCTTGGTGCCGATGTCGACGCCGCGCATCGGATCGTCCATCAGCACGATCTTGGCGTCGGAGCCGAGCGCCCGCGCGAACAAGGCCTTCTGCTGGTTGCCGCCGGACAGCGAGAAGATGTTGTTGTTCATGTCGGGCGTGCGGATGCCGATTTTCCGCTGCCACAGCTCGGCGAGCTCAGCTTCGCGCTGCGGCGAGATCAAAAGGCCGTTGCGCAATCGCGCCAGCGAACGGATGCCGATGTTCTCGGCGATCGACCATTGCGGAAAAATCCCGTCCGACTGGCGGTCGCCGGCAACCAGCGCCACCGGCGCGGTAACCTCGATGCCGGTCTTGGCGCGGGAAGCCGCGGCAAAGATCGCCAGCAAAAGATCGGTCTGCCCATGCCCGGCAAGCCCGGCAAGCCCGATGATCTCACCGGCACGGGCGACAAGCTCGTTGCCGTCCTGCTGTCGCGCCGGACGCGCCCGGACCCGCAGCGGACCGGGCTCCGGCTTGCCGCTCGCAATCTCGGCCGCGGCCTTCTCGCGCGCCTCCGCTCCGCCCATCGCCGTCACCAGCCTGTCGCGGTCGAATTGATCGGCCTGCCCGGCGGCGACGACCTTGCCGTCACGCATCACGACGATGCGGTCGGCGTTTCCGAGCACTTCGCCCAGCACATGCGAGATTAGGATGCAGCTCTTGCCGGCGGCTATGAAGCGGCGCACGAACGCCAGCAGCTGGCCGGCGGTATGCGCATCGAGCGAGGATGTCGGCTCGTCGAGGATGACCAGTTCGAGCGGCTCCTGCGTGACCGTGAAGGCGCGCGCCACTTCCACCATCTGCCGGCTGGTGATGGAAAGGTCGCCGACGATGTCGGATGCCGAGATGCTGTGGCCGGGGAAGATCTCGTCGAGCTTGGCGGCGATCAGATCGGTCGCCTTGCGCCGCCAGCCGAAGCCATTAAGCGAGGCGTGGTTGATCCGCGTGTTTTCGGCGACGCTGAGGTTGGGGCAGAGCGACAGTTCCTGGAACACGCAGCGTATGCCGAGCTGCTGCGCGCGCGGCACCGAATAACTTGCCTCGACGCCGCCGCGGACCGCGATCTGCCCGCCGTCCGGGGTAAGCGTGCCCGCCACCATATGCATGAGCGTCGATTTTCCGGCGCCGTTATGGCCGACAAGACCGACGCATTCTCCAGCACGAACGCTGAAATCGACACCGGCGAGCGCCCTGACGGCGCCGAAATGTTTTTCGGCTCCGTCCAGTCTTATGATGTCCAAACTGACGGCGCCGAAATGCTTTTCGGCGCCGTCAGGCCTGATGATGTCTGCACTGGCCTCGGGCATCCCTTAACGATACCCGGTTATCTGTGGCGGCAACAATAGTGCCATGCTCACTTGATGTTGGCCTTGATCGCCGCGACGGCGTCTTCCTGCGTGTATTCGTGGCTGGCGACGCCGCCCTTCGGAATCTTCGGCAGCGCGGCCTCGAAATCGTCCTGGGTGAAGGCAAGATAGGGGACCAGCAGGTCGTGCGGCACGTCGGTGCGGCCGTCGAGCACCTGCTGCGCCACCCAGAAGGCAAGCGTCGATACGCCCGGTGCGATCGATGCCGACCAGGTCTGGTAACCGTCCTTTTCCTTCTGCTCCTTCCACCACTGCAACTCGTCCTGGCGATTGCCCATGATGATGGTCGGGCGCGGCTTGCCGGCAGCGGCGAAAGCCTGCGCCGCGCCATAGCCGTCACCGCCCTGGTCGACGACACCGACCACATCCGGCAGCGACGGCAGGATCGTCGCTACGGCCTTCTGTGCCGTGGTCTGGTCCCAGTCGCCGGTCACCGAGCCGACGATCTTGAACTCGGGATGGGCGGCGACGCCTTCGAGGATGCCGGCATGGATGGCATCGTCGATCGAGGTGCCGGCGAGGCCGCGGATTTCCAGGAGGTTGCCGCCCTTGGGTTGGAATTTGGCCATCTGCTCGACTTCCTGCTTGCCCATGTCCTTGAAGTCGACGACCACCCGGTAGGCGCAGGGTTCGGTGACGATGCCGTCGAAGGAGACGACGACAATGCCGGCGTCGCAGGCCTGCTTGATGGCGCCGTTGAGCGCATCCGGAGACGCCGCATTGATAACGATCGCGTCATAGCCCTGCAGGATCAGGTTCTGCACCTGGGCTGCCTGCGTCGGCACTTCCTTGTCGGCCGTCGTGAAGACGTCGGCGGCGCCGACCACCTTGTCGGCAACCGCCTTCTTGGTGACGATGGCGTAGCTGTCCAGCATCGCCTGCCGCCAGGAATTGCCGGCGTAATTGTTGGAGAAGGCGATCTTCTTGCCGCTGGTGTCGGCAAGCGCGGTGCCTGCGGCAAGCATTGCCGCAAGGGCGCCCAAAACGAATATTTTCTTCATGTCATACTCCTCCCGTGAGTTGCTGTCTTACTAGTGGCTAATGGCTGGCTGGTGGCTAATGGCTGATATGCTCATAATGCTGTTTTTTATCTATTATCAGACAAATGCAGATAGGCGACAAGCTGTCAACAGCAATCCATGGCCAGCGATCAACTTGCGGTGCAATCATTGAAACTGGTTCGACTCCTGGTCTAGGGATGGCGCTGGAGACCGATTGAATGGCAGCGAATCTTGCGCCGGGTGCACCCGGCATTCCGGCGCGCTGGACGTCGAGCGCCAAGAGCGGCGTCGGCACCGCGCTTTCGCCGGCGTGCCCGATCTGGTTCACCATCAGCCATGGTATTCTCAACGAGATCTACTATCCCCGCCTCGACAGCGCCTGCACCCGCGATCTGGGGCTGATCGTCACCGGACCGGACGGCTATTTCTCGGAAGAAAAGCGCGACGCCGAGCACAGCATCGAACCCCTGGAGGACGGGGTGCCTGCCTACCGGCTGGTCAACACCGCAAGCGATGGAACCTACAGGATCGAAAAGCGCATCCTGACGGATCCGGAACGTCCCGTCTTGCTGCAGCAGATTATGTTCACGCCGCTCAAAGGCGCGGCCGCCGATTACCGCGTCTACGCGCTGCTGGCGCCGCACCTCGTCAACGCCGGCATGGGCAACACCGCCTGGATCGACGACCATGAAGGACAGCCTGTCCTGTTTGCATCGGGACGCGGCACCTGCCTGGCGCTCGTCTCGTCGCTGCCGTGGAAGGCGTGCGCGGCCGGCTATGTCGGCGTCTCCGACGGCTGGCAGCAGCTTCGTCAAGGCGGCCGGCTCGATCCGGCCTGCCGCAGGGCCGAGGACGGCAATGTCGCGCTGATCGGCGAGATCGGCTTTTCGGCCGCGAACCCAAAAATATTGCTGGCACTGGGCTTCGGCACGACGCCGCAACAGGCGGCGGAGACTGCTTTCGCCAGCCTGAACCAAGGTTTTGGGCCCGCAGCCAGACCCTACATCGACAAATGGCGCCAATGGCAGTCTGGATTGCTGCCGCTGGACCGGCATGCGGCGTCCGGGCTCAACAACTACCGCCTCAGCACGGCGGTGCTGGCGGCACACCACTCGTCCGCCGGAGCAGCCGTTGCCAGCCTGTCGATCCCGTGGGGCTTCAACAAGGGCGACGACGACCTCGGCGGCTATCACCTGGTCTGGCCGCGCGATCTGGTCGAAACCGCCGGCGGCTTCCTCGCCGCCGGCGACCCGGCGGAAGCCTTGCGCATCCTTGGCTATCTGCGCTCGATCCAGCAGCCGGACGGCCATTGGCCGCAGAACGCCTGGCTCGACGGGTCGGCCTATTGGCCGGGCATTCAGATGGACGAATGCGCCTTCCCGCTGCTGCTCGCCGACGCGCTGCGCCGCGCCGGCCATTTGCCGCATGCCGCACTCTCCTCCTTCATGCCGATGATCGAGCGCGCTGCCGCCTATGTCGTGCGCAACGGCCCGGTCACCGGCGAGGACCGCTGGGAAGAAGACGCCGGCTACAGCCCGTTCACACTTGCGGTCGAGATCGCGGCGCTGCTTGCGGCTGCGGACATGTTCGACGCCGCCGGCAAAACAGAGCCGGCAAACTATCTGCGCGAAACCGCCGATATCTGGAACGATCAGATCGAGCGCTGGACCTACGTCGTCGGCACCGCCGCATGCGACGAAGCCGGCGTCGAAGGCTACTATGTCCGCATCGCCCCGCCCGAGACGGCCGGCGCGGCATCGCCGAAGGACGGCT
The DNA here is from genome assembly GCF_040318915.1 of Mesorhizobium sp. M0991. Lineage (NCBI taxonomy): Bacteria > Pseudomonadati > Pseudomonadota > Alphaproteobacteria > Hyphomicrobiales > Phyllobacteriaceae > Mesorhizobium > Mesorhizobium sp. M0991. Next base: position 726,090 of record NZ_JAMYNE010000001.1, on the reverse strand, counting down.
TTGTACCGATCAAGAACCGTCCGCCCGGCGATGCGAACCGCCCGGCCGAGGCGATCGTCAGCCCGGATGCGCTGGCACTGGTCCGCTTCGGCTTGAGGCAGCCGACGATCCGCGCATCCTCGACACGGTCAAGGTCATCGACGCGCAATTGCGCTGCGAACTGCCGCAGGGCCCGCTCTGGTACCGCTACAATGGCGACGGCTATGGCGAGCATGCCGACGGCGCGCCCTTCGATGGAACCGGCCAGGGTCGCCCCTGGCCGCTTCTGGTCGGCGAGCGCGCCCATTACGAGCTGGCGGCGGGCCGTAGGGATAGTGCGGCAAGCCTGCTCAGGACGTTCGAGAACTCTGCCGGGCCGGGCGGCCTGCTGCCGGAGCAGGTCTGGGACGGTCCCGACATGCCGGAGCGCGAATTGCGGCATGGCGGGCCCTCCGGCAGCGCCAAGCCGCTGGTCTGGGCGCATTCCGAGCACATCAAACTGCTGCGTTCGCTGCGCGACGGCGCCGTGTTCGACATGCCGCCGCAAGGCGTCAAGCGCTATGTCGAGGGCAGGACGGTGTCGCGCCTCAGGGCATGGCGCTTCAACCACAAGATCCGTACCATCCCGGCAGGCAAGGCGTTGCGCATCGAACTTCTGGCCCGGGCGGTGGTTCATTGGAGCAGCGACAATTGGGCAACCATCCATGACGCCGAGACCACCGCGAATCTTTTCGGCATCCATCTCGCGGAGTTGCCGGTTGCCGACGCCGCTCCGGGCAATAGCATTGTCTTCACATTCTTCTGGTCCGATGCCGGCCGTTGGGAGAACGCTGACTTTTCTGTCGGCATCGGCGATACCGGAGAGAGCATGATCCCGCAAAGTGGAGACCGGTTTTCGGAAAAGATCATGCTTCAATAACAGCGCCACTAGATCATCGATCCCTCAAGTAAGGCAGGACGAGACCATGCAGATAGGAATGATGGGACTGGGCCGGATGGGCGCCAACATGGTTCGGCGCCTGCTGCGTGATGGCCACGAATGCGTCGTCTACGATATCAACCCGGCGAGCGTCGCGGCGCTTGTGAGCGCCGGCGCGGTCGGAGCCGCCTCGATGGAGGAGTTCGTCGGCAAGCTGGCGAAGCCGCGCAGCGCCTGGCTGATGCTGCCGGCGGCGATCACCGGCAGGATCGTCGACCAGGTGGCCGCCTTGATGGAGCCGGGCGACATCATCATCGACGGCGGCAATTCCTATTATCACGAGGCCGTCGACCACGCCGCGCGCCTGGCGTTGAAAGGCTTGAGCTATGTCGATGTCGGCACCAGCGGCGGCGTCTGGGGCCTCGAGCGCGGCTATTGCCTGATGATCGGCGGTCCCGACAGCGCGATCCAGCATCTCGATCCGATCTTCGCAACGCTGGCGCCCGGCGCCGACGCCGCTTCGCCTGCCCCCGGCAAGGACGCCGGAACCGCTCCCTTCGGATATCTCCACTGCGGGCCGAGCGGCGCCGGCCATTTCGTCAAGATGGTCCATAACGGCATCGAATACGGCGTCATGGCCGCCTATGCCGAGGGCATGAACATCCTGAAGTCGGCGAATGCCGGCAAGCGGCAGCGCACCGCCGACGCCGAAACCAGCCCGCTGGAAAACCCGCAATATTACCAGTTCGACATCGACATCGCTGAAGTGGCCGAGGTCTGGCGGCACGGCAGCGTCATCGGCTCGTGGCTGCTCGATTTGACGGCCGGCGTGCTGAAGGCCGATTCGTCGTTGACGCAGTTCGGCGGGCGGGTTTCGGATTCCGGCGAAGGACGCTGGACGCTGAAGGCGGCGATCGACACCGGCGTGCCGGCGCCGGTGCTGTCGTCGGCGCTGTTCGACAGGTTCTCCTCGCAAGGCGAATCCGAATTCGCCGACAAGCTTCTGTCCGCCATGCGCTATGCCTTTGGCGGCCATGTCGAAAAACCCAAGGCCGGCTCGTGACGGGCGACAGGGAGGCACGCCCATGAGCCAGGAACGATCGGACACGCTGGTGCTTTTCGGTGCCACCGGCGATCTCGCCCACAAGAAGATCTTCCCCGCCCTTTACGCCATGGTGGCCAAGGGGACGCTGAGCGAGCCGGTGATCGGCGTCGCCTTCGATCCCTGGGACCTCGCCAAGCTGCAGGCGCGCGCCCGCGACGGCATCGTCAACGCCATCGGCAGCATCGACGAGAAGATCTTCGCCAGGCTTGCATCGCTGCTGCGCTATGTCAGCGGCGACTACCGTGCGTCTGCGACCTTCGAGAAGCTGAAAGCCGCACTCGGCAGCGCTGAGCGGCCGCTGCACTATCTGGCAGTGCCGCCGGCCATGTTCGAGGTCGTCGTCCAGGGGCTGGAACAGTCCGGCGCCGCCCAGGGCGCGCGCCTGATGGTGGAAAAGCCGTTCGGCCACGATCTGCAATCGGCGCGCTGGCTGAACCGGGTGCTGCATCTGGTCTTCGACGAGAAGTCGATCTTTCGCATCGACCATTATCTCGGCAAGGAGGCGATCCAGAACCTACTCTATTTCCGCTTCGCCAATTCCTTCCTCGAGCCGATCTGGAACCGCAATTACGTCGAGAGCGTGCAGATCACCATGGCCGAGGATTTCGGTGTCGAGGGCCGCGGCCGCTTCTATGACGAGGTCGGCTGCATCCGCGACGTCATCGAAAACCACCTGCTCAACATCCTCTTGCTGCTCGCCATGGAGCCGCCGGTCGGCCGCTCGGCCGACGATCTGATCGACGAGAAGGTGCAGGTGCTGCGGGCGATCCGGACGCTGACCAGGGACGATGTCGTGCGCGGCCAGTTCGACGGCTATCTCAGCGAGCCGGGCGTGGCGCCGAATTCGCCGGTCGAGACCTTCGCGGCAGTGCGCTTTTTCGTCGATACCTGGCGCTGGCAGGATGTGCCGTTCTTCATCCGCGCCGGCAAATCCCTGCCGGTGCACGCCACCGAGGTCATCGTGCGGCTGAAGCGGCCGCCGCTCGACGTCTTCGATCCAATCAAACCCGGCGACTGCAATCACGTGCGCTTCCGCATCGACCCGCAGGTGGCGATCTCGATCGGAGCCCGGCGCAAGGCGCCCGGCGACGACATGGTCGGCGAGCAGGTCGAGCTCACCGCGCTCGACGATTCGAAGGGCGACATGCCGCCTTACGAGCGGTTGATCGGCGACGCCATGAACGGCAACGGCCAGCTGTTCACCCGCCAGGACGCCAGCGAGCTCGCCTGGCGCATCGTCGGTCCGGTGCTCGGCGACACCACGCCGCCCCCTGTCTACGCGCCAAAGACGTGGGGGCCGGCCGAAGCCATGGCTGGATTCGGGCCGCCGAACGGCTGGATCAATCCAACAAAATGATTTCTGGGAGGCGAAAGCGGTGGCCAAAGCGGTGAAGCAACAGGCATCGGACGAAGAAAAGATCGTGCTTGCGATCGATATCGGCGGCTCGCACGTCAAGATCCGCACCAGCGCCGGCGGCGACGAGCGCAAGACCGCTTCCGGACCGGAGCTGACGCCGCAGCAGATGGTCGCGGCGGTGAAGACGCTGGCCGAAGGGCTGCAATACGATGTCGTCTCGATGGGCTATCCGGGTCCGGTGCACCACAACCGGCCGCTGACCGAACCCGCCAATCTCGGCAAGGGCTGGGTCGGCTGCGATTTCGCCGCTGAGCTCGGCAAGCCGGTGAAGGTCGTCAACGATGCGCTCATGCAGGCCATCGGCAGTTATGAGGGCGGCCGCATGCTGTTCCTTGGCCTCGGCACCGGCCTGGGGGCCGCGATGATCGTTGATAACGTCGCCCAGCCGATGGAGCTTGCCCATCTTCCCTACAAGAAGCGCGGCAGTTTCGAAGACTATGTCGGCGAACGCGGCCTGCAAAAGCGCGGCAAGAAGAAATGGCGCAAATACGTCTTCGACGTCGTCGACCGGCTTCGCACCGCGATGCAGCCGGATTACGTGGTCATCGGCGGCGGCAATGTCGACGAACTCACCGACTTGCCCGCCGATTGCAGACGCGGCGACAACACACGCGCCTTCGAAGGCGGATTTCGACTATGGCGCGACAAATCCCTGATTATCTGATATTGCTGATTGTCTGATATTATCGAGCACCGGCTCAGGGTTGTTAATCCCGCGCTGCCGTTAGTATTATTATTCAAAATAATGTGTGACGTGGTGCGGCGTCATTGCATTGCGCAGATTTGCCGACTAGGAATTTCTGCGACCCCCACGGACGGAGAAATAGATTGATCGACGACAACAACAACGCTCGCAAAGACATCGACCTGCTCGAGCTGACCGCCCATATCGTGTCCGCATATGTCGAGAAGAACCGCTTGCCGGCTTCCGGCCTCGGCGATCTCATCGCCAGCGTCAGCGCCTCCATAGGCGGGCTCGGGCAACCGGCAGTGCCGGTCGCCGCGCCGCTGACGCCTGCCGTCAATCCCAAGAAATCGGTGACGCCGGACTACATCATCTGTCTCGAGGACGGCAAGAAGTTCAAATCCTTGAAGCGCCATATCGGCGTCCATTTCGGGCTGACGCCCGACGCCTATCGCGCCAAATGGGGCCTGCCGTCCGACTACCCGATGGTCGCCCCCAACTACGCTGCCTCGCGTTCGCAGCTCGCCAAGGCGATCGGCCTCGGCCGCAAAGCCGCCCCGCCCGCGCCCGTCAAGGGCAGGGGCAGGAAGGCCAAGGCGACGGCCTAAAAGCGTTCGGATCAGGTCCGGTCGCTCCGCCAGCGGCAACGCCCGGCGGAGCGGAAATTGTTGATCCAGGCCGGATTTTTGCGCGCGTCCCGCGCCGAACTGCGCTAAAGGCTCTTTTGGCCGGACCAGCGCCCATCGTGGAAGTGCCCCGCCGGCCGACATCGCCGCCACGGGGCCTTATTCCATGACCACAGAATCCCAAGTACCGCCTGACCAGCGTTATGCAGCCTTTCGCCACCGGCCGTTCCTGAGCTACTGGGCGGCGCGTTTTCTCTCGACATTCTCCACCCAGATCGTGTCAGTCGCCGTCGGCTGGCAGATCTATGATCTCACCCGCGACCCGTTCGACCTCGGCCTTGTCGGCATCGTCCAGTTCCTGCCTTCGCTGCTGCTGGTGCTGGTCACCGGCGACGTTGCCGACCGTTTCGGGCGCCGCCTGATCATGGCGTTGGCAGTGCTGGTCGAGGCGGGCTGCGCCTTGGCCCTTCTGCTGTTGACGCTGCGCGGCCTCTCCGGGCCGATGCCGGTCTTCATCGTGCTCGCCATGTTCGGCATCGCGCGCGCCTTCTTCGGGCCGGCTTCGTCATCGTTGTTCGCCAATCTGGTGCCGCCGGAGGATTTCGCCAACGCCATCGCCTGGAACTCGTCCGCCTGGCAGACGGCAACCATCGTCGGGCCGGTCGCCGGCGGCCTGCTCTACGGGCTTTCGGCCGAAGCCGCCTACACCACCGCGGCCGTGCTGATGCTCATCGCCGCCGTGCTGATCTTCACCATCCCGAAGCCTGCCCAGCGCAGCCGGACCGACAGGCCGACGGTGCAGACCCTGTTCGCCGGCTTCGGCTACATCTGGAGCGAAAAGATCGTGCTCGGCGCGATTTCGCTCGATCTGTTCGCGGTGCTCCTGTCCGGCGCCTCGGCGCTGCTGCCGGTCTATGCGCGCGATATCCTCGAACTCGGCCCGTGGGGGCTCGGCCTGTTGCGCTCGGCGCCCGGCGTCGGCGCCATCTGCGTCGCCATCTGGCTGGCCGGACACCCGATCCGCAACCATGCCGGCCTTGTTATGCTCGGCTTCGTTGCGCTGTTCGGCGCGTTCACCGTCTTGTTCGGCCTCTCGACCATCACCTGGCTGTCGATCGCAGCCCTTGCCCTGCTCGGCGCCACCGACATGTTCAGCGTCTACATCCGCGAGACGCTGATCCAGCTGTGGACGCCGGACGACGTTCGCGGCCGCGTCAACGCTGTCAACCAGGTGTTTGTCGGCGCCTCCAATGAGCTCGGCGAATTCCGCGCCGGCACCATGGCGGCGTTGATTGGCACGGTTCCGGCCGTGGTGGTCGGCGGCGTCGGGGCGATCGCTGTCGCCGGTCTATGGGCGGTGCTGTTCCCCCAGCTGCGCAAGGTGCGTCATCTCAGGGGACGAAACTAAAGCGCGACGCGCTTTAGTTCGTTTGTTGTGCATGTCGTTTTCCCAAGACCGCTGCACACTTTTGGGCACATGCACCGACTTCACCGCAGCGCCGGCTTGCCAAAAATCATCGGCAGGAACTCGCCGAGCCAGCGCTTGAGGTGCATGTCCCAGATCAGCCGGCCGCCGAGATGGTCGCGGCCGGGCTGCGCGCCGGGCAGTTCGAAGCGGTGCGCGCCGCGCACCACCCAGCGCTGCATCATCGCCCGGGTCAATTCGCCATGGAACTGGATGCCCCAGGCATTGTCGCCGTAGCGGAAGGCCTGGTTGGGATAGGTTTCGGCCGTCGCCAAAAGCGTCGCGTCTTTGGGCAGCGAAAAGCCCTCGCGATGGAACTGATAGACCATCTCCGGCCAATGCATCAGCCTGCTGCCCGCTTCGGTCGCCTTCAGCGGATACCAGCCGATTTCGACCAGGCCCTCGCCATGGCCCTCGACCCTGCCGCCAAGATGCTTGGCCAACATTTGCGCGCCGAGGCAGATGCCAAGCAGCGGCCGGTTCTCGTTGAGCGGAATTTTGAGCCAGTCGGTCTCGCGGCGGACGAACTCGTCGCCGTCATTGGCGCTCATCGGCCCGCCGAACACCACGGCGCCGGCATGGCCATCCAGCGTCTGCGGCAAGGCCTCGCCGAGCGGCGGGCGGCGGATGTCGAGATCGAAGCCTTCCTCGATAAGCATATGGCCGACCCGCCCCGGGCTCGAATGCTCCTGATGCAGCACGATCAGGATCTTTGGTCTCGGGCTTGGCTTGGGCGGCATTGGAAGGCGGGATCCTGTCTATTCGTCGCTCGACGTTCCGGCAGCACCAGGAGCCGCGGCGGCCGCCTTGAGGCGCGCCTCGACACGATCGCGACGTTCGACGCCGATCAGCTCGGCGACCCGCCAGACGGTATTGTCCTCGAGTTCGTGCAGCTCGCCATCGGCATAAACGATCTCCCACATCAGGCCGATGAAGGCCTTTCGCGCCTCGGCGTCGAGATGGCGCTTGAGCACGCTGGTGAAGGCGTAGAGGTCGATCGCCTCATTGTCGGCCCGCTCGCCGGCAGCCGCCAACGCGTCGAGTTCGTCGCCGCTGATCGAGTAGCTTTCCGCCAGCACCTTCTTGAACCGCTCCCATTCGGTATCCTGGCGCACCCCGTCGGCGTTCATCACATGGAAAAGCAGGGCGGACGCCGCAATGCGCGGATCGTCGGCGCTGGGGCTGTCGCCACCACCGGACGGCAGATCCCTTAGAAACGACAGAACGCGTTCGAACATCAAATCATTCCCAATAAGCCCGGGTCCGCTCGACCCTGATCAGAACAAACGAAACCGGCGCGCCGATTTATCCGCCGCGTCGTCGGGATCGACGCCGGGGTCGTCAGGCAGCCGCGTCAATTCCTGCGCCGGCTCGACGGCTTCGGCATCGTCCGGCACCGCGGCAAATGCCGCCGCGGTGACCGGTGTCACATGATCCTCGCCGGCACGGTTTTCCGGCCTCTCCTCGGTCGCCGCGCTCGGCGTCTCGGCAGCAACCGCTGTGGGCTCGATCGCCTCGGCTGTTTCCTCTACCGGCTTGGCTGGAGCCGCGATGGCCGGCACCGGCGCCTCCGGCGTATCCTCATGGCTGTCGATCAACTGGCCGAGCCGCTCCATCGGCGCCCGCCATTCGAATGCGTCGAGCCTGCCGGTGATCGGCGATACCGGAGTCCAGCGTTCGGAGACGACGCCGTCGGCGACCCAGGCCGGGTCGCGCGGCGCCCTCACCGCCTTCGACAGCAGCTGCCGCACCTTGCCCTGGTCGCCGCTCTCGGCCTCCTCGACGTCGGCGAGCAGCAGATAGGCGCCTTCGCGGCGATCCATTCGGATGGCGGCTTCCGCCTCCCGACGGGCGGTTGAAAAATCCTGCGCATCGAGCGCGGCGCGCGCCACGGCAAGCGAGGACTCGGCATGATTCTTCTTCAGGTCCTGCAGCTTCTTTGCCCGGTTCAGCCGGTCGAGCACGGCATCGCCCGGCCTGGCATGGGTATAGAGCTCGGCGATCTCGGGATGCGGCTCGGCCTTCCACGCCGCCTCGAGGATTTTCGAGCCCTTGCGCACGTCGTTCTGCCGAAACAGCAATTTTGCCGCGACGACCGCCGCCGGCGCGAAATCCGGCCGCAGCCGGTTGGCTTCCAGAGCCGCCGTCCGGGCGGCATTGGCATCGCTGTCGATCAACGCCTGCGCCTTGGCGGTCAGCAGCACGGCGCGGCGTCGGTTGGCCGCATCGCGCTCGATCTGCCGGGTCGACTTCTGGGCGTCGACCAGTTTCAGCGCACCGTCCCAATCGCCGCGGCCGGTCAGGTCTTCCAGCGTCGATTCGGCCGCCCATGCCAGTTGCGGCGCCACTGCCGCGGCACGACCCGCGTAGTGGCGCGCCGCATTGCGGTCGCCGAGCCGCTCGGCCTCGAGATAAAGCCCACGCAGGCCGAGCAGCCGCATTTCGGGATCGTCGAGCATGGTCTCGAATTTTTCACGGGCGCCCTCATGGTCGCCTTCGAGCAGCGAGGCCTGCGCGTCGAGCAGCTGGATCAGCGGCTCCTGGTCGGAACGAATCAGCTTTGCCGCCTCCTTAGTCTTCTTGCGGGCGAGCGCGCCATCACCGGCACCAGCCGCGATCATCCCGGTCGACAGCGCCTGATAGCCGCGGTCGCGGCGACGCACGCGGAAATAGCGCGAGATCGTATAGGGGCTGTTCCACAGCGCCTTGACCAGCCACCAGACGATCATCACCGCGGCAACCACGGCAACGACCGCCACCGCCGCGACCATCAGGCTGACCTGGTATTGATAGCCGTTGAAGGTGACGAGCATTTCACCCGGCCGGTCGGCCAGCCAGGCGAAGCCGAGCCCGAGCGCAAAGACGACGGCGAGGAAGGCGAGGATGCGGATCATTGGGTTCCTCACGCCTTCATCGCGCCGGCGATGAGCGACTCGATCTGCATCTCGACCTCCATCCGAGCTTTCAGCTTGCCGGCAAAGTCGGCGCCGGCGGCCTTGGCCGCGTCAGGCAGGGTTTCGTATTCGCTGAGCGCCTTGGCGTAGTCCCCCTGATTGACCGCGACCTCCATGCGGGCGACGGTTTCCGGGACGCCGGTGCCTTCGACGGCGCCGATCGGCCTGACCTTGACCAGCGATTCGGCGCTCGACAGCAGCTTTTGCAGGATGCCGGCATTCTGCTCGACGGGCGTCGCGGCAGCGACCATGGCGTTGGCGGCGGTGTCCGCTTCGGCGGCGATCTCGGCCCGCGTCGGGACGCCCTTTTCGGCAAAGGCGCGCAGCGTCGCGATCTCGGGTGCATCGGGTGAGATGGCGGCAAAGGTTTCGAGCTCGGCGGCGAACGGCGCACCACGGTCGAGCGCTGCCTTGAGCGCCGAGGCGGCAATGGCCAGCGCGATCTTCGGCTGCGAAGCCTGTGCATCGACCTTGCCCGAGAGCTGTGAAACCGACTGTTCCAGGGCCGCAAGCCGGCCTTCCTGCGCCTTTGCCGTGTCGCCGGCGGATTTCACCAGCGCGTCGAGCGCGGCCAGCCTTTCGTTGAGCGGGCCGAGATCGACGGGCGCCGTGCCGCCGGCCTTGCCGAGGGCCGCGACCGCCGTCTCGATCTGCCTGACCTTGTCGCCAAGTGCTGCCACCCCGGCATTGTCGCCGGCGCCGCCTTGTTCGACCGTCGATTTCAACGCCGCGACGTCCGCCCTGACCTGGTCCAGCGCCGATGACAGCCCGTCCACCTTGGCCGATGCGTCATTGTTGGCGCCGGCCTGTCTGAGGTCCGCGACCTCGCGTTTCAGCGAAACGATCTCACCATTGACGGCGTCGAGCGACACGGGGCCCGACCCCGGCGCACCGAGCAGGCCGGCAAATTGCAGCCCGCCGGCCGCGGCGAGCGCGATGACGCCGCCGACAATACCGGCGGCGATGCCGTTGATGCCGCTCCGCTTCGGCTGCGCTGCCATATGGTCGTCCCTCGTCTCGGCTGTCTTCTCGCCGGAGCCCGGGATCCCCGGTTCGTTGGCCCTGGTTCCGCTGGATGCATCTTCGAAACTGTAGTCGGAAGCCGTGGAGCGACCGGGCGGCGCATCCGAACCGGCGGGATAAGGGGTTTCCGTTTCCCTGGTAGAATCGGTGCCGGCATCCGCCGGCTCTTCCGTGCCGGCGCGCGCGGCTGCGTCGGCGTGTTCCCATGGCTCGAGATCGGTCTGGTCGGCATGCACCGGCTCTTCAGGCGGCTCGGGCTGCGAGGCGTTCGCCGCTTCCTCGGCCCGCGCCTCGTCAGTCTGCGAGGTCGCGACATCTTGTTCGTCGGCGACTCGCGAGACGGCGCCGGGCTCGAGCTCGATGGTCACCGGCTCACGGCGGCTCTTGGAATGCCGCATCTTCGGCGTCTTGACCATACTCGGGCTCCGCAAAATTCGCTTCGGGATGGTTGAAAGGGTCTAGCACATCACCAAGCGGTGAAAAGGGGCGGCGTGATGACGCCACGGCTTGGAGTTCAGTTTTGGCAAAACGCCGCAGTGGTTTTGGGATACGGCATGCGGGGCCAGAAACAAAAAACCCGCCTCGGCGGCGGGTCGTTGGGGCGAATCAGCACCATCAGTGATTTTCTAGCATAGCTGCCGGCACAAAGCAAGAACAAAATGTGACTCGAGGGCAATCGTCCATGTTGGCGCTGCCCCTCATCGCCCTGCCGGGCACTTCTCCCCGTATAGTGACGGGGAGAAGGGGCTGTCACGAGGCTCGACGCTTCTTCTGCAACGCTGGAGATTGGCGAAATCCTCGGCGAAGGCACCCCTCTCCCCGTCACTATACGGGGAGAGGATGCCGGCAGGCAGGTGAGGGGCGGCGTCAACATCTGGAGGACAGGGATAGAGCCGCCTCGAGTGCCGGTCAGCGCGACGCCTGCAAAAGCCCCAGCAAGGCATCCTCGCTGGGCTCCGGCGCTATCCGGATCCTTTCGCCGGCGACATCGCCCAGGGCCGCGGCAATGCGCCCCGACAACGCGAAAAAGCGCGTGTCCTGAAAAAGGCCACGCAGCGCCGGCCGGCCAGCCAGGGCCTGCATCGCCATGGCCGCCTTGGCCGAATAGAGCAGCACCGCCTCGACCGGCCGGGCGGACAGGCGCGCAAGCACGGCCTCATCGGAGTAATCCAGCACAACGGCGTCGTAGGTCTCGACGGCGCGGACCTGAACGCCCGCCGCCTGCAGCCGCTCCTCGAAACCCGGAAACCGCACCCGCCCGCAGAGATAGACGATCGTCTGCCCGGCAAAACCACCAGCAAGTGCATCGGCCAGCGCCTCGGCATTGCCCGGGCCTTCGCTGACCGACAGAAACCCGGCAGCGCGGGCTGCTTCCGCCGTCTTCCTGCCGACGGTGTGGCACGGCAAGCCCGCGAGCGCCGCGATGACCTCTTTCGGCGCATGGCGAACGGCATTGGCGCTGGTGACCGCGACCGCGGCGGCGGCATCGGCGACCGCGCCGGCATCGACCGCCAGCGCCACGGTTTCGGTCAATGGCAGCAGGATCGGCTGAAAGCCGGCATCCGCAAGCCGGCGCGCCGTGCGCGAGGTGCCCGGTTCGGGCCTCGTCACCAGGACGCGGAGCATGTCAGGTCCAGCCGTCGAAGAATGTTTCGCCGGCTTTGGCCCGAACGGTCGCGGCGGCTTCCGCGCCGATGCGCGCCGCCTCCTGCGCCGGCCCTTGCAGCCTGACTTCATGCGACTGCGTGCCATCGGGCGAGATGATCAGCCCGGCAAAGGAAATCGTCCCGCCCGATATCGTCGCATGGCCGGCGATCGGCGTGCGGCAGGACCCGTCGAGCGCCGCCAGGAAGGCGCGCTCGCAGGCCAGCGCCTCGCCGGTCGGCCCGTCGTGGATCGCCGTCAGCATCGCTTCCACGTCGCGGTCGCCGATGCGGCTTTCGATGCAGATCGCGCCTTGTCCCGGCGCTGGCGGAAAGACGTCGAGCGGCATCAGGTCGGTGACGACATCTTCGAGCCCGAGCCGCTTCAGCCCGGCATAGGCGAGGATGGTGCCGTCGGCGATGCCGTCGTCGAGCTTGCGCAGCCGCGTCTGCACATTGCCGCGGAACATCACCACTTCGACGTCCGGCCGCATCCGCCGGATCAGCGCCTGGCGCCGCAGCGACGACGAACCGACCTTGGCGCCTTGTGGCAGGCCGGCAATCGTTCGCGCCGCCTTGCCGATGAAGGCATCGCGCGCGTCCTCTCGCGGCAGGAAGGCGGACAGTTCCAGCCCTTCGGGCAACAGCGTCGGCATGTCCTTCGACGAATGCACGGCGATATCGATGCGGCGCGCCAGCAGCGCCTCCTCGATCTCCTTGGTGAACAGGCCCTTGCCGCCGGCTTCCGACAGCGGCCGGTCCTGGATGCGGTCGCCGCTGGTCGAGATGACGACCACCTCGAACGCCTCGGCCGGCATGCCGTGCGCGGCCATCAGCCGCGCCTGCGTTTCATGCGCCTGCGCCAGCGCCAGCGGGCTGCCGCGTGTTCCGATTTTCAAGGTTGTTTGCATGACGCGCCGTCCGTGATAACCCCCGGCAGATCGAGGCCGTTTTCCGGGCTTTCTCCTATCGGGGAAAGGCCGGTTGCACAATCATCGAGGACAGCGACGAATTGATCCGCGTTCTGGGCATCGAGACGAGTTGCGACGAGACCGCCGCCAGCGTGGTGGCGCTGGACGGTCGCAGCACGCCGCAAATCCTGTCGAACATCGTGCTCAGCCAGATCGAGGAGCATGCTGCTTTCGGCGGCGTCGTGCCGGAGATCGCCGCGCGCGCCCATGTCGAGGCGCTCGACGGCATCATCGAGGCAGCGCTGGCCGATGCCGGCGTCGAGCTCGCCGACATCGATGCGATTGCCGCCACCGCCGGTCCCGGTCTTGTCGGTGGGCTGATCGTCGGCCTGATGACGGCCAAAGCAATCGCCGCGGCAGCCAAAAAACCGCTGATCGCCATCAACCATCTCGAAGGCCACGCGCTGACGGCCAGATTGACCGACGGGCTCGGCTTTCCCTACCTCTTGCTGCTGGTCTCCGGCGGCCATACCCAGATCGTCGCCGTACGCGGCGTCGGCGACTACCAGCGCTGGGCGACGACGATCGATGACGCGCTTGGCGAGGCCTTCGACAAGACGGCCAAGATGCTCGGCCTGCCCTATCCGGGCGGACCGAATGTCGAGCAGGCGGCGGCAAATGGCGATGCGGCGCGTTTTGCGTTTCCGCGCCCGATGAAGGGCTCGGCGCAGCCCGATTTTTCCTTCTCCGGCCTCAAGACCGCGGTGCGCCAGGCGGCAACCGCGATTGCCCCGCTGAGCGACCAGGATGTTGCCGATATCTGCGCCTCGTTCCAGGCGGCGGTGGCGGATGCGCTGGGCGACCGTGTTGCGCGGGCGCTGACCCGGTTCCGTCAGCAATTCCCGGACAAGGCCGAGCCTGCGCTGGTTGTCGCCGGCGGCGTCGCCGCCAACCGGACCATCAAGGCGACATTGCAGGGCCTGTGCGAGCAGGCCGGGTTCAGCTTCGTCGCGCCGCCGCTTAACCTCTGCACCGATAATGCGGCGATGATCGCCTGGGCCGGCATCGAGCGCCTGCGCGCCGGCATATCAGGCGAAAACGCGGCCGATTTCGTGCCGCGCTCGCGCTGGCCGCTGGACAGCGTCTCGGCCCCGATGGTCGGCTCGGGCCGGCGTGGGGCCAAGGCGTGACCGGCAGCGAACACAAGGCGCCAAGCGGCTGGCGCGTCGCCGTGCTCGGCGGCGGCGCCTGGGGCACGGCACTGGCGCTGGCCATGCTGCGAGCCGGTCATTTCGTCCGCCTCTATGCGCGCGACCCGGAGACCGTCGCGGCGATCGACCGTGGCGAAAATCCGCGCTATTTGCCGGGCATCGCGCTCGATCCCGGCATCGTGGCGACGAGCGACATCGAGGCCTCGCTCGACGGCGCGGACTGCGTGCTGGCGGTGGCGCCGGCGCAATCGTTGCGGATTATGCTGACGGCGGCGTCCAGCCATATGCCGAAAGGCGTCCCGCTGGTCCTCTGCGCCAAGGGCATCGAGCGCGACACCGGCGCGCTGCTGTCATCCATTGCCGAGGAAATCCTGCCGGCAAATCCGGTCGCCGCTTTGTCCGGCCCAAGCTTTGCCACCGACGTCGCCAGGGGCCTGCCGACGGCCGTCGTGGTCGCCGCCCGCGACGAGGCTCTGGCCACCGACCTTGCCGCCCGCTTTTCGGCGGAAAATCTGCGCTGTTATTCGAGCGACGATCTAATCGGCGTCGAGATCGGCGGCGCGCTGAAGAACGTCTTTGCCATTGCCGCGGGTGCCGTCACCGGCGCCGGGCTCGGTGCCAGCGCCCAGGCGGCGATGGTGACGCGCGGCTTCGTCGAATTGCGCCGCATCGGCGCCGCCTTTGGCGCCAAGCCGGAGACGCTGATGGGGCTTTCAGGCCTCGGCGACCTGCTGCTCACCTGCTCGTCCGCCCAGTCGCGCAATTTCGCTTATGGGCTGGCGCTGGGGCAAGGCAAGCCGCTCGCCGGCCTGCCTCTGGCGGAAGGCGTGCCGACGGCGGCAATCGCCGCCCGCATCGCCGGCGAGCGCCGGATCGACGCGCCGATCATCGCCGCCGTCGCCGCCATACTGGACGGCACCATAACCATAGACCAGGCTGTGTCGGCGTTGATGACAAGGCCGCTCAAGACCGAAACCGACATGTAATCCCGAACGATTGCGGAGATGGAAAGATGCTGTTTGCGTTGATTTGCAAGGACAAGCCAGGAAGCCTGCAGGTGCGGCTCGATACGCGGCCCAAGCACCTTGCCTTCCTGGAAGGGCTGAACGGCGACAAGAAATTGGCCTTCGCCGGCCCGTTCCTCGACGCCGACGGCAAGCCGAACGGCACTCTCGCCGTTGTCGAGGCGCCCGATCTGGCTGCGGCAAAAGCCCTGTCGGCGGCCGATCCCTATACCAAGGCAGGGCTGTTCGAAAGCGTCGAAATCCGGCAGTGGAACTGGAGCTTCAACAAACCGGCGGATATCTAATCGAGGCGGCACCTGAGGAGGAGCAAAACAATGAACTACTGGCTGTTCAAATCCGAACCCTCGGTCTTCTCCTTCGAAATGCTGAAGGCCAAGGGCAAGGCCGGCACGCAATGGGACGGCGTGCGCAATTATGCGGCGCGCAACAACATGAAGGCGATGCAGATCGGCGATCTCGGCTTCTTCTACCATTCCAATGACGGGCTCGACATCGTCGGCATCGCCGAAGTCTGCGCTCTGGCCCATCAGGACAGCACCACCGACGACCCCCGCTGGGAGTGCGTCGATATCCGCGCCTTCAAGGACATGCCGAAGCCAGTGACGCTGGAGCAGGCCAAGGCCAATCCAAAGCTGGCCGACATGGCGCTGGTGCGGCTCGGGCGGCTGTCCGTGCAGCCGGTGACGCCGGCCGAATGGCAAGAAGTTTGCCGCATGGGCGGCCTGACGCCGGCGCCATGACGGCGCTGACGCCGGACAGCGCCAAGAAATTCATCCTCGACAACACGGCGCTGATGGCGCCGCCGCATGTGCCGGAGATCCGCCTTCAACTGGCCGACGAGGCACATGAATTATGGCAGCGGACAGAGGACGAGCTGACCGAAATCGGCCTGCCGCCGCCCTTCTGGGCTTTTGCCTGGGCCGGCGGCCAGGGCCTTGCCCGCTACATCCTCGACAATCCGGCGGCGGTGCGCGGCAGGCGCGTGCTCGACTTCGCCTCCGGCTCCGGCCTTGTCGCCATTGCCGCGGCCAAAGCTGGCGCCGCGGAGGTGATCGCCGCCGATATCGACCCGCTCTGCGCGACAGCGATCCGCCTCAACGCCGAGGCAAATGGAGCCGAGATAAAATTCCTCATCGGCGACTGCATCGGCAGCGATGCCGGGTGGGACGTCGTGCTGGCCGGCGATGTCTTCTACGACAAGTCCTTTGCCGACAGGCTGATGCCGTGGTTCGTCACTCTGAAGGCGCGCGGCGCCGACATCCTCGTCGGCGATCCCGGCCGTTCCTATCTGCCGAGGGCGGGACTGAAACCGCTTGCCGTCTATGAAGTGGCGGTGACCCGGGCGCTGGAGGACGCCGAGGTCAAGCGCACGACCGTCTGGCGTCTTGCTTGACGGCATCGCCGAACAGGCGTTCCATCGCGCAATCGACCGGAGGGAACCATGGATTTTTCAGCAATCAATTGGCTGGCGGTAATCGTCGCCGCCGTCGTGGCATGGCTGTTCGGCGCGGCCTGGTACATGGGCTTGAGCAAGCCGTGGCTGAAGGCCGCCAAGCTTGATCCGGCGACGATGAGCAAATCGATGCTGCCCTTCGTCGTCTCCTTCATCGCGGACCTCGTCATGGCGCTGGTCATGTCGCTGATCATCGGCGCGGTGACCGGCGGCGAACCGAGCCTGCTTGCCGGGGTGATCTTCGGCTTCGTTCTCTGGCTGGGGTTCGTCGCCACCACGCTTTCAGTCAACCATCGCTACGAAGGCTTCGGCTGGGATCTGACGCTCATCGATGTCGGCCATTGGCTCGGCGTGCTGCTTCTCATTGGCGCGGTGATCGGCTGGTTCGGCGCGGCGGTGGGCTGACCGTCAGGTCGGGGTCTTGGCGATTTCCTCGAGAAGCCAATCGCGAAATGCGACGATGCGCGGATCATTCGCCGCACTTTCGGGATAGACCAGGAAATAGGCGAATTCGGGCGCGACCTTGATGCCGAGTTCGAAGGGCCGGATCAGCCTGCCTTCGGACAGGTCGGTTGCCACCATGGCGAAATCGGCGAGCGCGACCGCGTTGCCGTCGAGCGCGGCCTGGACGGCATCCGTCGAGTTGCCGAACACGATGGTCCGGCTGTCGTCGAAATCGTCGACGCCCGCCGCCGCCATCCATATGCTCCAATTCGGCCAGGTGACGCCTTGGCGCGACCACTCGATATGGGCCAGCGTATGATGGAACAGGTCGCGCGGCTCCTTGAGCGGCGGCCCTGACCGCAGCAAGGCCGGACTGCAGACGGGAATAATGACGTTTTCGAACAGCCGGTGCGATCGAAGCCCCGGATACTTGCCGGTGCCAAAACGGATGCCGAGATCGACGTCGTCGCGATCGAAGTCGCGCACCTCGTAGCTGATGTCGAAACGCAGCTCGATCGCCGGATGCTGCTTGCGAAAATCGTCGACGCGCCGCATCAGCCACTTCGTCGCGAATTGCGCATCGAGGGTGACCTTCAGCAGCGCCGATCCGCGCGCTGTCTTCTGCGCCCGTGAGACGGCCCGACCAAGCAGGTCGAGCGCATCGGTCGAAGCTTCGAACAGCACCGCGCCCGCCTCGGTCAGCCGGATCGTGCGGCTGGTGCGTGTGAACAGCACGATGCCGAGCTGATCCTCGATTTCCTTGATCTGGTGGCTGACCGCTGCCGGGGTCAGGCCGAGCTCGTCGGCGGCGCGGGTGAAATTGAGGTGCCGGGCCGCTGCCTCCAGCGTCCGCAGCGCACGGGTTCCAGGCAACAGGCGCGCCATCAGTGCCAGACGAGGAGGGTTCGGTCGAGCATTCCAATCCTCAAACAAAACTTGAAGATGCGGAAAAAACTACTCGTTTCCCGTTTGAATTTCAATCCGCCATGATCTGAGCATCAAAGAAACATCAAACCGGATTTGATGTCCGGAGAAGCGGATTGCACCATGTCTGACATCACCTTGCGCTCTGTAAGCCTCCGCCCGGCCTGGCTGCGCGCCGTGCTTGACTGGCTTCGGCACGCGAGAATCGCGGTCAGTCTTCCCTACGAGAATGTCGAGAATCTCTCCGACCGCCAGCTGCGCGACATTGGCGGCGAACGCAAGGACATCGCACGCGCCATGGACCGGGAACTCGGCCGGCTCGGCCTTCTCGACATAGGGTGGCAAAGGAGTAGGGGAGTAGGGGAGTAGGGGAGTAGGGGAGTAGGAAAAGCTAAGCGGCGCGCCCGCGCCTGTCTTACCCTTACTGCCCTATTCCCCTACTCCCTTATTCCCCTACTCCCTTACCTTACCACCCTTACCACCGTCCGCTCCGACAGCAGCGGCAGCAGCCGTGCCATGGTGCGGGCCGTTACCGCGACGCAGCCTTGCGTCGGCGTGAAGCCGGGGCGCGCCAGGTGGAAGAAGATGGCGCTGCCGCGCCCGCGCCGGCGCGGCACAAAGTTCCAGTCCAGCACCAGGCAGGCGTCATAGAGGTCGTCGGCCCGCAGCATCCGCTCATGGCTGGCGCCATACGGGATTTTTACCGGACGGTTGTAGTTGCGGTCCCCAGGCACCTCGCACCACCCGAGATCGCGGCCGATCGGCGTCATCGCCAGCCGCGTCCGGCGGCCGCCGGCAAAACGGTCGCCGCGAAAATATCCCGACAATATCCGCATCGAGGCAAGCGGGGTGGCGCCGTCGCCCTCGCGCTTGCCGGCCGAGATGCCGCCATGCCCCAGCGCACATGGAAACACGAGTTTGCCAGCCTGCAGAAAGCCTTGGCTGGGCTGGCCTGGGCGCGCGCGCACGGTGAGCACGGTGAGCCCTTTCGGCAAAATTGCGCCGACTGCATTGCGATCGTGTTTTTTCTTGTATGATCGTGCCACGGAACAAATCACTGTGAACGGCTGTTGTGCCGGTCAGCTTCCGCATAAACAGGCAGCGGTCAACTGAAATCTCTTTTCAAAACAACGGATTGATCCATGACTTCACGCACCATTCTGATCGTCGACGACGATGACGACCTGCGCGGCACCCTTGTCGAGCAATTGTCGCTTTATGAGGAATTCGATGTCCTGCAGGAAGCGACCGCCGCCAAAGGCGTCGCCACGGCGCGCGGCGGGCTCATCGACCTGCTGATCATGGATGTCGGCCTGCCCGACATGGATGGCCGCGAGGCGGTAAAGATATTGCGCAAGGGCGGCTACAAGGCGCCGATCATCATGCTGACCGGCCATGATACCGATTCCGACACCATCCTTGGCCTCGAGGCCGGCGCCAACGACTATGTGACGAAGCCGTTCCGCTTTGCCGTGCTGCTGGCCCGCATCCGCGCCCAGCTGCGCCAGCACGAACAGAGCGAGGACGCCACTTTCTCGGTCGGCCCCTACACGTTCAAGCCCAGCCAGAAGCTTCTGATCGACCCGCGCGGCGCCAAGGTTCGGCTGACCGAAAAGGAAGCCTCGATCATCAAATATCTCTACCGCGCCGACCAGAAGGTGGTGACCCGCGACGTGCTGCTGGAGGAAGTCTGGGGCTACAATTCCGGCGTCACCACGCATACTCTGGAAACGCATGTCTACCGGCTGCGCCAGAAGATCGAGCGCGATCCTTCCAACGCGGAAATTCTCGTGACAGAAAGCGGCGGCTACAAGCTGGTTCCTTAAACATTTCATTATTCAAATAAGCGATCCGGGCGGGGCGCTTTTCGGGTACGGTCCTGAGGCTGGAGGTGGTTCTGGATCGGCCTCGTAGGGGAGGAGTCGGACTGACGGTTCGGGGACATAGCTAGATGGCGCTGGATGACGACATCCGCATCCTGTCCGCCGTGAGGCTCTTCGAGGGCTTCACGCAGGAACAGCTGCGTCTGCTCGCCTTCGGCGCCGAAACCACCAAGTTGCAAGCCGACCACAAGCTTTACCGCGAGGACGACGAGGCTGATTGCGCCTATATCGTGATCAGCGGCCGCATCGTCCTCTACCGCGAGCACGATGGCGAGCGCATCCCGATCGGCACCGCCGGCCCCGGCACCATGCTCAGCGAACTGGCGCTGATCGCCGACACCAACCGGCTGACCAGCGCCTCCGCCGAAATCGATTCGGAAGTGCTGCGGCTCAGCCGCAAGATGTTCCGCCGCATCCTCGAGGAATATCCGGAGCTGGCGGTTCACCTGCACCAGCGCATCTCGGAGGATTTCCAGGCGATGATCCGCCGGATCGAGGAACTTGGGCCGCGTTTTGCCGGCTAATGTAGCGCCTCTGGCCTAACCAGATTGGAACCGCGAGGGCTCAAGGCCGGTGCGTTGCGGAAACAAGCTCGGCCTTGCGCCGCGCCGTCTCCAGTCCGAGCGCAATGAAGCGGCGCGCATGTTTGGCCAACTCCATATTGTCGGTCCACAGATTGCGCCAGATCGCGGTTTTCCGCGACAGGTTCTCGTCGACGATTTCCGAGGAGAAGGATTCGAAGCTGAGGTCGTCGCTGTAGCCGATGGCGGTCAGCGCATCGAATATCCCCGCAAAATCGATATTGCCGGTGCCGAGGAAGCCGCGATGGCTCTCGCCGATATGGACATAGCCAATCTTCCTTGCGGCGTTGCGAATGGCCAAGCTGACATCGGCCTCCTCGATGTTCATGTGGAAACTGTCGAGATGCAGGAAAATGTTGTCGGAGCCGCTGTCCGCGATGAAGGCCATGCCTTGCGCTGCGGTGTTGAGCAGATTGCTTTCGAAGCGGTTGACGATTTCGAGGTTGAGGGTGACGCCGGCTGATTTTGCCGTCTCCGCCACCTCGGCCAGCGTGCCGGCGCTGCGGTTCCACTGGTCGCGCGTCGGCGCCTCGCTCTGCAAGCCGTGGCTGGTGCTGAGGATGCCGGCAACCTTCTGGCCGCCGAGATCGCGGGTCAGCGCGATCGTACGTTTCAGGATTTCGACGCCGTGCGCGGCAATCGTTTTGTCGGCGCTCGAAATATCGCCGTCGGCCGGCAGTCCGATGCTGATCGCAACACCGAGGCCGAGATCGGCGATCCGCTTGGCCAACCCATCAATGTCGACATTGGCGGGGTCGAGATAGGAGAATTCGATCAGGTCGAAGCCGGCTTCCCTGGTGTTGGCCAGCGTCCGCTCGAGGTCGCCCTGCGCCGAGCTCGCCGACCAGACGAATGAGTGGATTCCGATGCGCGACATGATTGTCTCCGGTTATTGCAGGAGTAGCGGACGTAAGTCCAAATCGGTTTTGGCAATCCGTTGCTCGAACAAAAAAGGTGCGGCCGGTCATCCCCGCCGCACCAGGCTTGGGAGGCTTAGCGAGCTGCGGTCCAGCCCTTGTAATCCTTCAAATTGTCGGCGGTGATCAGCTTCGGGTCGAGCAGCACCGTCGGCTCGGCCGGCTTCTTGCCGGCAAGCAGGTCAGCCGCCATCGTCAGCGACTGGCCGGCCATCACATAGGGATCCTGTGAGGCCGAGGCCTTGATCATCGACGTGCCGGAGGCGAGTTCCTTCTCGATATCCGGCGCACCGTCGACCGCGGTGAAGATGAACTCCGAGCGGTTGAGCTGCTTGGCCGCAAGCTGGGCGCCGATCGCTGTCGGATCGTTGATGGCGAAGACCGCGTCGATCTTGTCGAAACGGGTCAGCAGCGACTGGAACACTTTCAGGCCGCCGTCACGCGAGCCTTCGGCGTTCTGGTCGTCGGAAAGAACCTTGATGTCCGGGTGTTTTGCCAGCACGTCCTTGCAGCCCTTGACCCGCTCCAGGATCGACGACGAGGCCGGGCCGTTGAGGATGACGTAGTCGCCCTTGCCGCCGGTACGATCGACCAGATACTGGCACGCCTCTTCGCCGGCCTTGACATTGTTGGTCATCACGGTGACGTCGGCGCCCGGCGCCGAAACATCGAAGGCGGCAACGACGATGCCGGCCGCCTGCGCCTTCTTCACCGCCGGCGCGATCGCCTTGGCATCGACGGCGTTGAGCATGATGACGTCGACGCCGGCGGCGATGAAGGAATCGACCTGCGACACCTGCTTGTTGAGCTCGTAGTCGGCCGA
The DNA here is from genome assembly GCF_040318915.1 of Mesorhizobium sp. M0991. Taxonomy (NCBI): domain Bacteria; kingdom Pseudomonadati; phylum Pseudomonadota; class Alphaproteobacteria; order Hyphomicrobiales; family Phyllobacteriaceae; genus Mesorhizobium; species Mesorhizobium sp. M0991. The sequence goes on along the minus strand of NZ_JAMYNE010000001.1, from coordinate 704,102 downwards.
TACCGAGGTCACCTGCACATTCGGGTTGATCTTCTTGGCCGCGTCCTCGATGCCCTTGATGGTGGCGACGAAGAACGGGTTGCCGAGCAGGCCGACCGAGATGCCGACCTTGTTCAGATCCTTGGCCGATGCCGGCGCGATGACGGCGGCCGCAAGGGCGACGCCGCAGAGCAGTTTAGCGATGGTCTTCATTGTTTTGTTTTCCTCCTGATGCCCCGCGCCTCTCACGGTGCGTTACACATGAAACCGGCTCGTTGGATGCCGGCGACTAAGGGCCATCACGTTCTTGCTCCTGCCTGGAGCCGGTAACGGTCGAGGGCGACCGCCACGATGATGACCAATCCCTTGATGATGTACTGCCAGATGTCCGAAACACCGGCGAGGATAAGCCCGTTGGACAGCACGGCGATGATCAGGCCGCCGATCAGCGTGCCCCAGATCGAGCCGACGCCGCCGACGAAACTGGTGCCGCCGAGGATGACCGCGGCAATGGCGTCGAGTTCGTAGGACTGGCCGAGCTGCAGCCCGTTGGCGGCATAGAGCCGGGCCGCCGACATGGCGCCGCCAAGGCCGGCCAGAAGGCCGGAAACGCCGTAGACGAAGAGCAGCACCAACGGCACCTTGATGCCGGTCAGCCTGGCGGCCTCGGCATTGCCGCCGACGGCGTAGATCCAGGTACCGAGCACGGTGCGCTTGAGCACCAGCCAGGACAGCACCACGACCGCCAGCGCGATGATGACCAGCCACGGAATGCCGAACAGCGACCCGTTGCCGATGAAGTCGAACGGCAGGTCCGCGTTGAACACCGTGGTGTCCTGGCCGAGCAGGCGGGCGACGCCGCGCACGGCGGTCAGCGACCCCAGCGTGACGATGAAGGGTGGCAGCTTGATATAGGCGATCAGCAGCCCGTTGATGACGCCGAAGCCGAGCCCGACGAGAATGGCGGCCGGCACGCCCAGCAGTCCCCAATCGGGCACCAGCGACACCATCACCGCCACCATCGCCGAGGCGGCAAGGATCGAGCCGACGGACAGGTCGATGCCGCCGGTCAGGATGACGAAGGTCATGCCGGCCGCCAGCACGATGTTGATCGACGATTGCTGCATGACGATCAGCAGATTGGTCTGGGTGAAAAAGCGCGGGTTGATGAACTGGAAGCCGACCGCCAGCAGGATCAGGATCGGCAGCATGCCGAGCGCAGCGATGGCGGTGCGCCACCTTGTGCTCCTGCCGACCGCCCGGTCGTCCGCTTTCATCGTGTCGGCCACCTTGTCGGTCATCGCTGAGCCGCTCCCGTTGCAAGTTCCATGATCGCTTCCTGCCGCAGCGGCTCGCCCTCCGACGCCGTCACCTCGCCGGCAATGATGCCGTCGCGCATCACCAGCACGCGGTCGGCGATGCCGATCACCTCCGGCAGTTCGCTGGAGATCATCAGGATGGCGATGCCTTTCTTGGCCAGATTGTCGATCAGCCGGTAGATTTCCGACTTCGCCCCGACATCGACGCCGCGGGTCGGCTCGTCGAGGATGACGACCTGCGGCTCGGTTTCCAGCAGGCGGGCGAGCAGCACCTTCTGCTGGTTACCGCCTGACAGCGAGCCGGCGTTGGCCTGCACCGAGCCGGTGCGGATGGAGAGGTCGGATACCGCCTTGGCGGCGCGCTTTTCGGCTGCCGTGAAGTCGCGCAGACCGCCGGCGTTCGCGTCCTTTGCCAGCACGCCCATGCTGATGTTGTCGGAGATCGACATGTCGAGGAACAGGCCAAGTTGCTTGCGGTCCTCGGTCAGGTAGGCGATGCCGGCATCGAGCGCCTCGCTTGGCGAACCGATGGATATCGGTTTGCCGCCGAGCTCCAGCGTGCCTGATGTGTGCCTGTCGGCGCCGAAGATCAGCCGTGCCAGTTCGGTGCGGCCGGAGCCGACCAGGCCGGCCAGTGCCAGCACCTCGCCTTTGTGGAGATCGAAGGAACAATTCTTTATGAGATTGCCGTCCGACATGCCGCGCACCGACAGCGCGACGGCGCGCTTGCTGTCCGGTGGGCGGTGATCCTTCTTGTAGAAGGTCGACAGATCGCGCCCGACCATCATCGATACCAGGCGCGAGGCGTTCAGATCGGCGCGGTCGAGCGTGCCGACATAGCCGCTGTCGCGCAGCACGCTGACGCGGTCGGCGAGCTGGTAGACCTCTTCCATGCGGTGGCTGATGTAGATGATGGCGATGCCTTGCGCCTTCAGCGTCGCGATCACCTCGAACAGCCGGTCGGTCTCACGCGAGGTCAGCGACGTGGTCGGCTCGTCCATGACGATGATGCGCGCATTGGTCGACAGCGCGCGGGCGATTTCGACCAGCTGGCGTTCGCCGAGTGACAGGCTGGCGACCGGAGTGCGCGCCGAAAAGGTCACGCCGAGCCGCGCGATGATCTCGCTGGCGCGCCGATTGCACTGCTCGCGATCGACGACGCCGAACCGTCGCGGCTCGTTGCCGAGAAAAATGTTCTGCGCCACCGACAGATTGGGCGCCAGCGACAGCTCCTGATAGATGACCGCAATGCCGGCGGCGCGCGCCTTGATCGGGTCGCCCGTGGCGGCCGGCACGCCGTCGATCAGGATCTCGCCGCCGGGATCCGGCCGGTAGGCGCCGGACAGCACCTTCATCAGCGTCGACTTGCCGGCACCGTTCTCGCCCATCAGCGCGTGCAGTTCGCCGGCATGAACGGTCAGCGAGACATTGTGCAAGGCGCGGATCGCACCGAACGTCTTGGAGATGTGGCGCATCTCCAGCACGGGCTGGCGGGCCGTCTCGCTCCTGGCGGCGGCGCTCATCGCGCACCTCCCGCACCTGCCCTGGCCACACCCCGGTCGGCGGCAAGGCCGCGCCAATCATTGCGATAGCCGGCAAGGCCGCTGAAACTTGCCGCATGCACCGCCTCCGGCGCCTCGGTGGCAAACTCGCGTCCGACGCTTTCGAAGGCAAGTGCGGCGGCACCGGTGGCGCTGCCCTCCAGCGTTGCGCCCTGCAGGAAGGCCTGCCCGGGACGCAACTGCGCCAGCAACGCGGCAAGCAGCCCGCCATTGTTCAGGCCGCCGTCGACGATCACCGTATTGTCCGAATGGATCAGCTCGAGGCACAAATCCACCATCAGCGCGACATAGAGCAGCGCCATGGCCGCGCGTTCCTCGGCATTGGGCGTACGCCCGACCAGTTCGCCGCGGCGGTGTGGAATCGGGCCGCCGGGCGCGAAGCTCGGCAGCGCCATGATGCCGGCGTCGATCACCCGCTGTACCGAGGAGGGCGCGATTGCGCCCTGCCAGCCGGCGCTGATCGTGGCGAATTCGCGCCCGCCCATGAAGCGGATGGTCGGCACCGGGCCGTCGTCGACATCGACATTGACCAGCATGTCGCGCTCGCCATCGAGTGCATCGAGCGGACAGTCCGGATTGAGCACGACCACCCAGGTGCCGGTCGAGACCACGGTCACCGGCCCGAGCTGCTGCCGGCGGTAGGCATGGAGCGCAGCATTGCTGTCGTGGACGCCATTATGGATGGCGACCGGCTTCGCGGCCTGGCCGAAGCGCTGCTCGCCGATCACCGCGCCGGCACGCTCGAAGGCGGGCATCTGGCTGCGCCAGCCCTCGGCATCGACCAGCGAGCTGAAATCGCGTTTGCGCGGCGCCCACAGATGCGAGTGGCAGCCGAGATACGACACTTCCGACACCGGCCGGCCGCCAAAACGCCAGCTCCAATATTGGGGATAGCCGAGGATCGATTTCGCTGCGGCGAAGGCACCGGGCTCCACCTCCTTCAGCCACAACATGTGGCGGCCGTAGTTGAAGCCAAGCGGCAGGCGCGGCGAAAAAGTCTCGGCAAAATCCGGAATGCGGCGGTCGATCTGCGCGGCGATTTCGGCCGGCGGTTCCTGCTCGTAGTCGAGGATCGGATGCGTCAGCGCGGCGTCGTCGACCAGCGCGAAGGTGCAGCCATGGCCGGATACCATCAGACCTCCGACGCCATGCGTGTCGACGGCGTCATCGATGGCGCGAGCCGCCCAGTCGTGCAGCGCTGGCTCGTCGAGCACGCTGAAGCCGCCTTTGCGGATCCAGCTCGGCTGGGTGCGGCGCTCGTCGAGGATCTGTCCGTCCTGGCCGAAGACGAACAGCTTCGAATTGGTCTTGCCGAAATCGAGGACGGCGATGTTCACTGGGCGCCTCCCGAGGAAGCGGCGATCCGCACCATGACGCCGGCATCTTCGAGCATGCGCGCATCGGCGTCGGACAGGCCGTCATCGGTGACCAGCGTGCCGATCCGCGACAGCGGCAGCGCCACGTTGCGCGCGTGGATCGACAGTTTGCGGCTGTCGGCCAGCACGACGATCTGGTCGGCGCAGAGGCTGAGCTCGACGATCGAGCGGACCAGCAGCGGATGCGATTCCAGAAGACCTTCCTGGCCGATGCCTTGCGCGCCGAGAAAAAACTTCGAGGCATAGAACGGCACCGTCTGCGTCAGCGAATGGATGATGCCCGGCTCGCGGTGCAGTTCGCCGCCGGCGACAGTGAGGCTGCAATGGCCGTGGTCGCTGAGATAGGCCGCGAGCGGCATCGAGTTGGTGTAGAGCCGGATATTGCGGTCGGCGAGCTTGACGCCGAGATGGAAGCAGGTCGAGCCGCCATGCACGATGACCGCGTCGCCGTCGCGCACCATGGTGGCGGCGAGAGCGGCGATTTGCCGCTTGGCCTCGACGGCGAGGTCGCGGTTCTCGTCATAGGGCCTGGCATAGGCGACGCCGGCTTGCGAAGCGCCATCGAGCGCCGAGATGCCGCCATAGACCTTGCGCGCTTCGCCGGCCTCGTCGATCTTGTCGATGTCGCGCCGCACCGTCGCCGCCGACACGCCAAGCCGCTCCTGCAGCTCGCGCACCGATGCGAAAGGCCGGTCCCGCAAAAGCTCGACAATCTGACGCTGGCGGCCGGAGTCGCTCAACCCTTACCTCCCAATGCGCTTGCCTCCCAAGCCATTTTGCACGGCATTGCCATTTTGCACGGCAATTGGTGCAACTTACTCAAAGTGCCTCCGATTGCAAGCCTGATTTGACGCGATAACATCACTGTTGACGTAACTTACTCGCATCTGCGATACCAGCGTCGGTCTTCGTCCCGGCAATGGGACGTCCAAAGCCGTGGCCACGCGGCCGGTTTGTGGAGGAATTTCGATGACGATCAGTGCGGATGCGCAGGAACTGGCAGCGCTGCGGTCGCTTTCGGCGGAGATCGGCAGCGAGCCGCATCTGACCCAGGCCGCCGGCGGCAACACCTCGCTGAAAGCCGGTGACACGCTCTGGATCAAGGCCTCCGGCACTTGGCTGAAGGACGCGCTCATCGCGGACATCATGGTGCCGGTCGGCATCCCGCCATTGCTCGACGCCATTGAACGGGGCGACCCGGCCGCCGAACAGCCACAGGCCTTCGCCATCGGCGCCTTCAATCCACGCGGCTTGCGCCCGTCGATCGAGACCACCGTGCATGCGCTGATGCCGCAACGCATCGTTCTGCATGTCCACTGCGTCGAGACCATTTCGCTGGCCGTGCAGGCCGACTGCGAGGCCGAGGCCGCCAGGCGGCTCGACGGCCACCAATGGGCGTATGTTCCCTATCGCCGGCCGGGACTGCCGCTCGCCCAGGGTATCGCCGAGCGCCTGCGGCCAGGCGTGGACGTCCTGATCCTCGGCAATCACGGCCTGGTCGTTGCAGCCGAGACCGTCGCCGCGGCCGCCATGCTGCTGCGCCGCGTGACAAGGCTGTTGGCGCGACCGCCGCGCCAGGTGGCAGAACCGGACATCGTGGCGCTGACGGCGCTGGCCGGCGACAGCGACTACAGACTACCGGCCGACGTCGAGGCGCATGCGGTGGCGATCGACCCCGAAAGCTGCCGCATGGCGTCAGGGGGCAGCCTCTACCCCGACCACGTCATCTTTCTCGGCGAGGGTTCGGTCGTGGCGAGACCGGACGAGGGTGTGAAGCGCGTCATCGAGCGCAGCGGCGCCGCACCCGTGGCGATCCTGTTTCCCGGCCTCGGCGTGCTGATGCGCGGCGACGCCGGCGCCGGTGCCGACGCCATGCAGCGCTGCCTCGCCGACGTGACGGCGCGGGTCGATGTCGCGGCGAAGCTGAATTATCTGACAGCGGCAGAGAATGACGAACTGATCAACTGGGACGCCGAAAAATATCGCCAGAGACTCAATGCCGGAGGCAACTGACATGCCGCGTTCGTCTGGCCCGCTTGCCATCGGCATTGACATCGGCACATCCGGCGCGCGCGCCGTCGCCATGCGCCCGGACTTTTCCATTGCCGCGCATTCCGCTATTGCCCTCGAGCGATTTGGGCTGAACGGCCGCGACCCCGCCATATGGTGGGAGGCGGTCGGCGCGACGTTGGCGGAACTGCTCAAATGTATCGATCGCGCGGCAGTGCGCTCGATCGCCGTCGACGGTACGTCGGGCACGCTGCTGCCGGTCGACGGCGCCGGGCGGCCGCTGGCCGAACCGCTGATGTACAACGACAAGGTCGCTGACGACACTATTCTGACTGCAATAGCTGGCGCGGCACCGGCAACGAGCGCTGCACTTGGGGCGACGTCCGGTCTCGCCAAGGCGCTGTCTTTCCAGCACCTGCCCGGCGTCGCCACTGTGCTGCACCAGGCCGACTGGATCGCCGGACAGTTTTCCGGCCGCTTCGACGGCAGCGACGAGAACAACGCCCTGAAAACCGGCTACGATGTCGAAACCCGCCGCTGGCCCGACTGGATCGCGGCCACCGGAATGCGTGTGGATCTTCTGCCCCGAGTCGTGCGACCGGGCGATGTCACGGGCACACTCACCGCCAGCGCTGCGAAAATGTTCGGCCTGCCGCGTGACCTGGTCGTGGTCGCCGGCACCACCGACGGCTGTGCGTCGTTCCTGGCGACCGGTGCGACTACCGCGGGCGACGGCGTCACCGCGCTCGGCTCATCGCTGACCATCAAGATCCTCTCCGACCGGCCGATCTCGGCGCCGCAATTCGGCATCTATAGCCATAGGCTGGGAGACATCTATCTGGCGGGCGGTGCCTCGAACTCCGGCGGCAAGGTGCTAGCCCAGCATTTTCCCGTCGCCCGCATTGTCGAACTCAGCAAAAAAATCGACCCGGCGACCGAGACCGGCCTCGATTATTACCCGCTGCCGGCGCCGGGCGAACGCTTCCCCATAGCCGATCCGGCGTTGCCGCCGCGCCTCGAGCCGCGGCCCGCCGACGACGCCGACTATCTGAAAGCGATGTTCGAGGGTATTGCGGCGATCGAAGCGCTCGGCTATCGCCGGCTTGCCGAACTCGGCGCCCCCCGGCTGACATCGGTCAGGAGCGTCGGTGGCGGTGCGGCCAATCCGGCCTGGACGGCGATCCGGCAGCGCAAGCTCGGCGTCGCCCTCTTGCCGGCTCTGTCGGACGAGGCCGCTGCCGGTACGGCGCGGCTGGCGCTGATGGGCGCAAGCGCAGCGGGGCTTTTATGACGGCCAAGGCAATTCAACACCTCGACGGCATCGCCGCGCTGGCCGACCGCTATCAGGTGTTCCTGCTCGACCAATTTGGTGTGCTGCACGACGGCACCAGCGCCTATCCAGGTGCTGTCGAAGCCTTGTCGGCACTCAAGCGCGCCGGCAAGACCATCGTGCTGATCTCGAATTCCGGCAAGCGGGCGCAACCCAATGAGCGCCGCCTGCTGAAGCTCGGCTTCGAACCGGGAAGCTGGGATCACTTTGTCTCCTCCGGCGAGGTGGCGTGGCGCTCCTTCCATCAAATGGCGGCATCCGGAGCCCTGCGCCCGCAGACAAAATGCCTGCTGATCCGCCGCGACAATGACCGTTCGGCTGTCGACGGCCTGCCCTTCGTCCTGGCCAAGGACGGCGACGATGCGGAACTGGTGCTGATTTCCGCCAGCGAGGGCGATCGCTACGACCTCGACCATTATCGCCGGCTTCTTGGTCCGGCGGCGGCGCGCCGGGTGCCATGCTTCTGCACCAACCCCGACAAGATCATGCTGACTGCCGTCGGCCCTCGCTTCGGTGCCGGCCGGCTCGCCGATCTCTATGAGAGCCTCGGCGGCAGCGTGGCGCGCATTGGCAAGCCCAATCCGCAGATATTCGAGGCAGCGCTGGCACTGGCGGGCCACCCGGAGCGCGACAGCGTGGTCTGCGTCGGCGACAGCGTCGAGCACGACATCGCCGGCGGCAACGGCGTCGGCGTCGCGACGACGCTGGTCCTGTCAGGCATATTGGCGGGGGCGCCTGACCTGGAGGACGTTTTCGCCACGCTCAACGCCCGTCCCGACTACATCGCGGATAGCTTCAGGTTTCGCTGAGTTGTTAAGGCGAGACAAAGCTAATCCAGGTTGAAACGCCCGATCACCGGCACATGGTCCGAGGGCCGTTCCCAGCCGCGCGCCGGCCGCAGGATTTCATAGCTGGCAAAATGCGGCACCAGGTTTGGCGACGACCAGATATGGTCGAGGCGGCGGCCGCGATTTGAGGCCTGCCAATCCTGGGCGCGATAGCTCCACCAGGTGTAGAGTTTCTCCTCGTAAGGCACATTCAGCCGCATCAGGTCGATCCAGTCGCCGGCGAGCCGCATTGCCTCGAAATTTTCCGTCTCGACCGGCGTATGGCTAACGACGTTGAGGAGCTGCTTGTGCGACCAGACATCGTGCTCGAGCGGCGCGATGTTGAGATCGCCGACCAGGATCGAGCCGGAGTGCTCGTCATGCTCGGCGCGGACGGCGTTCATCTCGGCAACGAAATCGAGCTTGTGCTTGAACTTGCGGTTGACGGTCGGGTCGGGCTCGTCGCCGCCGGCCGGAACGTAGAAATTATGCAGCAGGATCGTCTTGCCGCCGACGTTGACGGTGACCGACAGATGCCGGCTGTCGTCGATGTCGCAGAAGCGGCGCTTTTCGACGATCTCGATCGGACGACGCGCTATGGTCGCAACGCCGTGATAGCCCTTCTGGCCATGGAAGGCGATGTGCTCGTAGCCAAGCTTGCGGAACGCCTTCTCCGGAAACAATTCGTCCGGAACCTTGGTTTCCTGCAGGCAAAGCACGTCCGGCGCCTGCTCGACCAGCAGGCGCTCGACAATCGGCATGCGCAGCCGAACGGAGTTGATGTTCCAGGTAGCGACGGAAAACGGCATGTGGGGTTCCGGACAACGCAAGATCCGCCGGATGGCTCCGACGGAAGTCAATCGCGGAAACTACTGCCAGCCGCGCACCGTAAAGACAAGCCGCCCGCACCAACGCGGAAAGCCATCCCGCAGCGGTAGAAAGCTACCTAGTCTTGGTGTTCAGTTCCCGGTTGGCCGTATAGTCGATGGCGAAGGTGTCGGGGGCGAAGCTGACGCCCTCCTTGGTGTTGAAGATCATCACCGTTGTGTCCTTGCCTTGCGCATCGGTGATGGTCCACTGCCGCAATTCATAGGATTTCGGATCGAACATCATGGTGATCTTCGAATTGCCGAACACGGATTTGTCGGCAAGCTGGATAGTGGTGAGATCGTTTTCTTCCTTGACGCTTCTGACGCGTCCGCCCGAGAGATCGATCTTGTCGTCGAGCAGCAGCTTCAGTGGCGTCTTCGACAGCGGATAGAGGTCGGAGGTCCGCAGCTTCTTGTTGAGGATGACCACCGACTTGCCGTCGGAAATCACCCTGAAATTCGAGGCGCCGTCATAATTGAAGCGGATCTTGCCCGGCCGTTCCAGAAAGAACTTGCCGCCGGTCTGCTCGCCCTTGGGTCCGAACTGCACGAACTCGCCGCTCATCGATTTGACCGAGGAGAAATGATCGGCGATTTTCTGCGCCGTCGCCGGAACCGCTGCTTGCGCCGACGCTAGCAACTGGAAGCCGGGCACGAGGTTGGCGGCCGCCGCACCGGCCAGGACCAGACCGAGGCCGAGCACATGCCGGCGGGTTGGGGCGAAATCCCTGCTTGGGGCGAGAGTTGCGTTTTTCATGCCGGTCACCATCATTTGATTGCTTGCTCGTTATATTGGTCTGGCCCCCCAGTTGGGCTTAAGTTTGGCGGGCCGCACGGCGCTCATCCGTTGCAACGCGCCAAAAGGTTCAAAGTTGCCGGCGCTGATGCGCTCTAGAACTTGTCGTCCTCCGTCGGTACCAGGATTTCGCGTTTTCCGGCATGATTGGCCGGGCCGACAATGCCTTCCTTCTCCATCTTCTCGATGATCGAGGCGGCGCGGTTGTAGCCGATGCCGAGCCGGCGCTGGATGTAGCTGGTCGAGGCCTTGCCGTCGCGCAGCACCACCGCAACCGCCTGGTCGTAGGGGTCGTCGGAATCGTCAAAATTGCCGCCGTCGCCGCCGCCACTGCCTTTGCCCGACGGCTCATCGTCGTCCTTGTCGTCGTCCTCGGTGATGGCGTCGAGATATTCCGGCACGCCCTGCAGCTTCAGATGCGCGACGATCTTCTCCACCTCGTCGTCGGAGACGAAGGGACCGTGCACGCGCTGGATGCGGCCGCCGCCGGCCATGTAGAGCATGTCGCCCATGCCGAGCAGCTGTTCGGCGCCCTGCTCGCCCAGGATGGTGCGGCTGTCGATCTTCGATGTCACCTGGAACGAGATACGGGTCGGGAAATTTGCCTTGATGGTGCCGGTGATGACGTCGACCGACGGACGCTGCGTCGCCATGATGACATGGATGCCGGCGGCGCGCGCCATCTGCGCCAGGCGCTGCACCGCGCCTTCGATGTCCTTGCCGGCGACCATCATCAAATCGGCCATCTCGTCGATGATGACGACGATGTAGGGCATCGGCTCGAGGTCGAGGTTCTCCGTCTCGTAGATCGCTTCGCCGGTCTGGCGGTCGAAGCCGGTCTGCACGGTGCGCGAGATCCTTTCGCCTTTTTTCTCGGCCTGCTGCACGCGCGCGTTGAAGCCGTCGATGTTGCGGACGCCAACCTTCGACATCTTGCGGTAGCGGTCCTCCATCTCGCGCACGGTCCATTTCAGCGCCACCACCGCCTTCTTCGGATCGGTGACCACCGGCGTCAGAAGATGCGGAATGCCGTCATAGACCGAGAGCTCCAGCATCTTTGGATCGATCATGATCAGTCGGCAGTCCTGCGGCGTCAGCCGGTAGAGCAGCGACAGGATCATGGTGTTGATGGCGACGGACTTGCCCGAGCCGGTGGTACCGGCGACCAGCACGTGCGGCATTTTGGCGATGTCGACGATCACCGCCTCGCCATTGATGGTCTTGCCCAGCGCCAGCGCTAGCTTGGACTTTGTCGTTTCGAAATCGCGGCTGGCGAGTATCTCCCTGAGATAGACGGTCTCGCGTTTGGCGTTCGGCAGCTCGATGCCGATGGCGTTGCGGCCTGGCACCACGGCGACACGGCAGGCGATGGCGCTCATCGAGCGGGCGATGTCGTCGGAAAGGCCGATGACCCGCGACGATTTGATGCCGGGCGCCGGCTCCAGTTCATAAAGCGTGACGACCGGGCCGGGACGCACATGGATGATCTCGCCCTTGACGCCGAAATCCTCCAGCACGCCTTCGAGCAGGCGGGCATTCTGCTCCAGCGCGTCCTTGGACAGGCTGGCATCGCGCACGACATTCTTCGGCTCGGACAGGAAATGCAGCGACGGCATTTCAAACCTTTCCGAGCCGATCAGTGTGGTCTGCGCTTCGCGCTGGACGCGGGCGCCCGGAGCCGGGCGGGGTGCCGGCGCTGCGACGCGCGTGGCCGCATCGGATCGGAAATTCTGAACCTGCGCTGTCGGGGCGCTGCGCCGTTGGCCCACGGGCTCCGGTGCAAAATCCATGTCGTCATTGTCATCGTTGTCGAAGACGTCGGCATCGTCGGGGTCGATCGAGGCACTGCGGTCGTTGACCATGGCGGCGAAGAATTCCGGCTCGACGCGGGCGCGCCCGCCCGGGCTCATCCGCGCTTCGGCGAACTCGGCCGACTCGACCCGTTCGGCCGCCCGCCGCCAGGCGCTGGGGCGCGGCTCCATCTCCGGCTCGAAATCGTCGTGCTCGCGCCGGCGCGCGGCGCGGCGGCGCAGATAGGCGCGCAGCGACAGCCACCAGTGGGTGATGGCGCCAAGCGCCAATATACCTTCGTCGCCCTCGTCCTCTTCATTGTCGAAAAGCAGGTCGTCCTGCGGATCGGGCACGGCAGGCTGTTCGAGGACGGCAAAGCCGTTCTTGCGCGAAATCAGCGCCGAGCCATACAAGAATACCCACAGCGCCGGCGCTGCCAGGAGCACGGCGAGCACGCTGGCGACGAGGCCGGTCGGATAGCCGCCGATGACCAGGCCGGGAATGTTGAGTACCATATCGCCGAATACGCCGCCGAGGCCGGTCGGTAGCGGCCAGGTCTTGGGCGGCACCACGCAGCCGGCAATTGCGGCGCCAAGCAGCGAAAACCCGAACCAGGCCAGCGCCCGTTTCGGCAGCCGGTCGACACCGCGCGCGGTAAACAGCAGAAATCCCCAGATCACCGCCGGCACCAGCGCCGCAACGGCGGCAAGTCCGAAGAACTGCATGGCAATGTCGGAAAAGACGGCGCCCGCATAACCCATTGCATTGGTGACGATATTATCGGTGGCGTGCGAAAAGCTCGGATCGGCGACGTTCCAGGTGGCAAGGGCGGCGACGCCGAAGCCAACCAGAGCAAACAGCCCGGCACCGACCAGCCGCCCGACCTGGCGCCTCGCGAACGCCCGGATGCCGTGCCCCGTATCGGCCAGCGCAAGCGGTGCTGAAGCCCCTGAACGCATGCTCTTCCTCGTCTGTCGTTGCCCGGCCGGGCGCGGACGCGCAACACGGCAGATTCGGCTGTCAGACTAGCGGCGGGAAGGTTAAGGGCGCATTAACCATGGGCAGTCTGCGTCTGCGGAACGGGCGCAGGATGTCACGTCTGACTTCCTGTTCAAACGCGGCGGTGATCCTGCGACAGGCATTGGAAACCACGCTGACTCGGCGAAAATGGCGGGCACGCTGGCTCGCCATTGTCCGAATCGTGGCGATGAAACAATCAGGCCGCGGCCTGATTGGGATTGTCAGTTGGCGCCGCCGAGCGCCTGCACATTGGCGCAGAATTCGGCATGCGGCTTGCTCATCGCCGCATCGTTGCATTCCTTCTTCATGGCTTCCTGCTTTTCCTTCGGCATCGCCATGAACGCGGTCTTGAATTCCGCCATCGGCTTCATGGTTTTCATGCTGGAGTCCGTGAAGAACGGCGCCATGTTGTCCGGCTCGTCCAGCGCACCGGCCAGCGCCGTTCCGCTGACCAGGGCAAGAGCGAGAGCTCCGAGGCAGATTGTCTTGATGTTCATGATGGTTCCTTCCCCATGGTTTTTGACGAGCGTCCAAATGACGATCGCACCACAGTTCGGAGCCGCTGCGGCCGATGTTTCACGCCGCCGGCGGATCGGGCACCTTGATCAAGCGATCGTGATCGAGCCATCACGGCCATCCGCGCAAAAAAAGAGGCCCGGAAGGTTTCCGGGCCTCAAGGCGTGAGCCCTTGCGGGAGCATCACGACGGGATCTTCCCCGGCACCGGCAAAACGCCGGTGCCAGCCAATACCTTTACGGCACCACTTCGCCGTGCTGGCTGATGTCGAGCCCTTCGACCTCTTCCTGGGTGGAAGGACGCAGGCCGACCAGCGCCTTGACGATGTAGAGGATCACGAAGCTCGCGATCGCCGTCCACAGGATGGTGAAGACGATACCGTAGAGCTGCTTGCCGACAGAAGCACCCGAGCCGAGGCTGTTGATCGCCGGATCGGCGAGCACGCCGGTCAGCAACGCGCCGATGATGCCGCCGATGCCGTGCACACCGAATGCATCGAGCGAGTCGTCATAGCCGAACGCGTGCTTGAGCTTGACGGCCGAGACGTAGCACAGCACGCCGGCGACGATGCCGACGATGAAGGCGCCCGTCGGATTGACGAAGCCGGAAGCCGGTGTCACCGCGACCAGGCCGGCGACGGCGCCCGAGATGATGCCGAGAACGCTCGGCTTCTTGGCGACGATCCATTCGGCGAACATCCAGGCGAGCGCCGCAGCGGCAGCGGCAACCTGGGTGTTCAGCATCGCGGCACCGGCAAGGCCGTCGGCGGCCAGTTCCGAGCCGGCGTTGAAGCCGAACCAGCCGACCCACAGCAGCGAAGCGCCGATTACGGAGTAGACGAGGTTGTGCGGCGCCATGTTGGTGGTGCCGTAGCCTTCACGTTTGCCGAGAACCAGCGCGCAGACCAGGCCGGCAACACCGGCATTGATGTGAACGACCGTGCCGCCTGCGAAATCGAGAACGCCGGCTGTGCCGAGGAAGCCGCCGCCCCACACCCAGTGCGCGATCGGGGCATAGACGACCAGCAGCCACGCTCCCATGAAGATGAGCAGCGCCGAGAACTTCATACGTTCGGCGAAGGCCCCGGCAATCAGCGCCGGCGTGATGATGGCGAAGGTCATCTGGAACATCGAGAAGACGAACTCAGGGATGTTCGCCACCCCCGGCAGCCACAGCGACGAGGTGGTGATGCCATTGTGGAAGAACTTCGAGAAGCCGCCGAGATAGGCATTCATGCCGCCGCCATCCGAGAAAGCCAGCGAATAGCCGAACATGAACCACAGCACCGTCACCAGGCAGGTGATGGCAAAGCTCTGCATGATCGTGGCGAGCACGTTCTTCTTGCGCACCATGCCGCCATAAAACAGCGCCAGGCCCGGTACGGTCATCATCAGCACCAGGGCCGTCGAGGTCAGCATCCAGGCGGTGTTGCCGGTGTCGAGCGCGGGCGCAGGGGCAGCCGGTGCTGCCGGAGCTGCTTCCTGCGCGAACGCAGCAACCGTGCCCAGTGCAGCGAGAGCGAGCGAGCCCAAAACGGCCGCGCGTCCCGTTATCTTCAAGGTGGAAGGAATATTCATTGAACTCTCCATTGGAATACGTATCCGCGGCTCAAAGCGCGTCGGTGTCTGTTTCGCCGGTGCGAATGCGCACCGCCTGGTCGATGCCGAAAACGAAGATCTTGCCGTCGCCGATCTGGCCGGTCTTGGCCGCCGCGGTGATGGCGTCGACGGCCTTGTCGACCATGTCGACGGCGACCGCGACTTCGATCTTGATCTTCGGCAGGAAGCTGACCGCGTATTCCGCCCCGCGATAGATTTCCGTGTGCCCCTTCTGACGTCCGTAGCCTTTTACTTCGGTGACGGTCAGGCCCTGGATGCCGACTGCGGTGAGCGCCTCGCGCACCTCGTCGAGCTTGAACGGCTTTATGATTGCCATCACGATCTTCATAAGGTTTCACCCTTTGCTGTTGCGGGTCCCCGCGTTTGCACGACTTCGCCGATCCCCATGAGAGCCGGAGAGTGCCCGCTAGGATTCAAGCTCCGTGCCAATTGCCGAAGCAGGGTGTTAAGCTGTTGTTAAACAACGAAATCGGGAAGGTTTGCCGACTGCCTGTTCACAGGCGCGGCAGTGCATATGCTTAAAAAATAGGCAAATTTCGAAAAATGCCTACTCCGCAGGCGGCCGCTTCAGCCGGATGAGTCCTTCTTGGGCAACCGAGGCGATCAACGTGCCGTCGCGCGCAAACAGCGAGCCGCGGGTAAAGCCTCGCGATCCTTGCGTCGACGGGCTGTCTTGCGTGTACAGCATCCAGTCGTCGAGCGGATGGCTGCGATGGAACCACATGGCGTGGTCGAGGCTGGCTGCCTGGATATCGCGATCGAAAATGGCGCGGCCATGGGCAAAGGTCGAGGTGTCGAGCAGCGTCATGTCGGAGAGGTAAGCGAGCACGGCCGCCTGCGTGGCGCGGTCCGCCGGCACCGGGCCGGTGGTGCGGATCCAGATGTTCTGCTTCGGCTCGAGCTTTTCCCGGCTGGTATAATGCTTCAGCATCACCGGCTTCATCTCGATCGGCCGGTCGCGCTCCCAATAGCGCTTGATGCCGTCGGGCACGGCTTCGCCGAACTTGCCCAGCAATTCGCGCTGCGACAGCAACGTGTCGGGCGCCGGCACGTCCTGCGGCATTGGCACCTGATGTTCCAGGCCGACCTCATCCTGCTGGAACGAAGCTTCGAGCGAAAAGATCGCCTGGCCGTGCTGGATCGCCACGACGCGGCGCGTAGTAAAGGAGCCGCCGTCGCGGATGCGGTCGACCTCGTAGATGATCGGCACCTTGGTGTCGCCCGGCCGCATGAAATAGCCATGCAGCGAATGCACGTGGCGCTCGGGCTCGACCGTTCGCTGCGCGGCGACCAGCGCCTGGGCGATGGTCTGGCCGCCGAAGATGCGCTGCCAGTCGAGCTTGGGGCTGCGACCACGATACAGATTGTGTTCCAGCTGCTCGAGGTCGAGAATGCCGAGAAGCTCGTCCATGGCTGCCGTCATCTTGACCTCGCCGCAAAATTACCATGGCGGTTTCCGACAGGAACAGCGGGCAGTCAAGGGCGGAATGCCCGGCGACAGTCAGGCTGCGAAAGGAATTGCCATGGTGGACAGCAAGAATTCGCTCGACGTTCTGGTCGCCGGCGCCGGCTATATCGGCCTGGCCGCCGCCGTATCGCTGAAGCAGGCGCGGCCGAGCCTTGCGGTTGCCGTCGTCGATGCAGCACCCGCCGGCGTCTGGCAGAAGGACGGCCGCGCCTCGGCGATTGCCGCCGCCGCGTGCCGCATGCTCGACCAGCTCGGCGTCTGGAACGAGATCGCGCCGGAGGCGCAGGCGATCACCGAAATGATCGTCACCGATTCGCGCACGACGGATCCGGTCCGTCCGGTGTTCCTCACCTTCGACGGCGAGGTCGCGCCCGGCGAACCCTTTGCGCATATGGTCGCCAACAAGGATTTGAACGGCGCCTTGCGCCGGCGCGCCGAACAACTCGGCATCGGCATCATCGAAGGCGTCGCCGTCAGCGCCTTCGACATCAACGGTGCCGGCATCACCGTGCATCTTGCCGATGGCGCGACGCTGAAGGCGCGGCTGCTGGTTGCGGCCGACGGCGTCAACTCGAAGCTGCGCGACATGGCCGGCATCAAGACGGTGAAATGGGAGTATGGCCAGTCCGGCATCGTCTGCACGGTGGCGCACGAGCGGCCGCACAACGGCCGCGCCGAAGAGCATTTTCTGCCAGCCGGCCCCTTTGCCACGCTGCCACTCAAGCCGGGCAAGGACGGCACCAACCGTTCGTCGATCGTCTGGGTCGAACGATCGCAGGATGCCGAAAAGCTGGTCGCGGGCGACACCCTGGTCCTGGAGTATGAGCTCGAGCACCGCTTTGGCCTCAAGCTCGGCGAAATCCATATCGCCGACAAGCCCCGCGCCTGGCCGCTCGGGCTGACCATTGCGCGCGCCTTCGTCGCGCCGCGCATCGCCTTGGCCGGCGACGCCGCCCACGGCATCCATCCGATCGCCGGCCAGGGCCTCAATCTCGGCTTCAAGGACGTGGCTGCACTTGCCGAAGTGGTGGTCGAGGCCGACCGGCTCGGCCAAGACATCGGCGCGCTCGATGTGCTCGAACGCTACCAGCAATGGCGGCGCTTCGACACGGTGCAGATGGGCATCACCACCGATGTGCTGAACCGGCTGTTTTCCAACGATTTCGGCCCGCTGCGCGCTTTGCGCGACATCGGCCTCGGCCTTGTCGAACGCATGCCCCGCCTGAAGGGCTTCTTCATCCGCCAGGCGTCGGGTCTGTCCGGCGACACGCCGAAACTGTTGAAGGGCGAACCGCTCTAGCCCCGGCAAGCGCGCGTTTTACTGGCGTTCGGTCAGTTGACCTCGAAGCCCAGTTTCTGGCGGAGCCGCAGCATTCGCTGGTCGGAAATCTGCAGGCTTTGCCCGTCGGCTTCCGCCGCCCGGCTGACCATCTGCAGCAGATCGCTCCTTTCGGCCGCGTCGAGCCGCTCGCGCAGGAACGGCGCCAGCTTGTCGATGACGACCGTGACGTCGTCGATTTGCGATGCCGCCCATTTGGCGTAGATCACCGCTTCATCGGTCTGCTTTTTGTCGGCAATCTCCGAGATCACCGATCGAATGGCAGCTTCGCGTTGCGGCAGCACAGGGCCGTGTTCCGAAATGATCGCGGTGATCAGCGTCGCGGCGGCCACGACCGGATCGTCGATCGCCGTCAGCGGCGAGAGCGCCGCCTGCTTGCGCAGTTTCTTGCGGCGGATATTGCCCTGGACGCGGCCAACGACGTCGGCAACCTCACGCGCCGCGTCGTTCATGGTCTTCAGCCGGTACCACCAGAACGCCGCTGCCCCCAGTAGGCCGATTGCAGCAATCAATATATGCATGCCCCAAGATCCCCAATCTCGGTGACGATAGGAGAAGTATTGCTTCGCTTCAACACGCAAAAGTTGCGTCAATTGAAGAAAACGAAAGCCTGCGCCAGTCGCCGGCCGCCGACATCTCTACGACCCCGGCACGTTGTAGATCGCCCGCACCTCGATCGTGCCGATTTCCGCCAGCGGAATGCCGCCTGCGATCTCCAGCGCCTCGTCGAGGTCCTCGGCCTCGATCATGACGAAACCGAGCAACTGCTCCTTGGTCTCGGCGAAAGGGCCGTCGGTGACCAGCCGCTTGCCTTTGCGCCGGCGCACGGTCTTCGACGTCTGCACCGATTGCAGCGCCTGCGCGATGATCAGCCGGCCGCTTTGCGCCACCGACTTGTCATAGGCCAGCGAATCGGCGTCGAGCTTGGCCAGCCTCGCAGGCGTCATTGCGTAGAGATCTTTTTCTTCACCGTAGACCAGGCAAACATATTTCATCTTTACCTCCATTCCTGGGTTGGACCGTAGGACGAGGCTACGGAAACATCGGCCGGGCCTTTGCCCGCTGCATAATCGAGACCCGCTGCATAATCGAGAAAGGACACCGCAATGCCGATGATGGCAATCGCCGCAAGCAGTCGGCCAAAACCGGAAGGCCGCAGGCGCGACCAGTCGGCTTGCTGTTCACCGGTCCCGCGGCAGGTGTTTGTCCAGTGAGCAGAAAACAGATTGTTCATGTGGTCCTCCATCCGGCCACCAATTCCATGGCCGCCCCCAGGACGGCCGGGACAGATGGAAGTCGACATTTTTGCACGCGTTTTTTTTCGAATTTTTCGCCCGAGCGTTTTTTGCCCGACCATGATGTGTCACGCTGCCGCCGATACGAAAGCGCGGGTGGCCTTCGCTCCCGCGCGCGCTATAGTCGACTGGATGCCGATCACGGGCTCAGTCACGACAATCAAGGAGGAATTGATGGACCGCACCGCCAACGCCGTTTGGAAAGGCAGTTTCAAGGAAGGCAAAGGCACACTCGAAACCCAGAGCGGGGTGCTGAAGGGCACGCCCTATTCGGCCAAGATGCGTTTCGAGGACGAAAGCGGCAAATCCGGCACCAACCCGGAAGAGCTGATCGCCGCCGCCCACGCCGGCTGCTACGCCATGCAGCTTTCGCATTTTCTCGCCGAGAACGGCACGCCGGCCGCCGAGCTCGACGCCAAGGCCGTGGTAACGCTGGTCCCCGGCACCGGCATCACCGGCAGCGCGATCACGCTGGTCGGCAAGGTGCCGGGCATCGATGCCGACAAGTTCAAGGAATTGGCCGAGAAGGCCAAGGCCGAATGCCCGGTCTCGAAAGCGCTCGGCGCCATCAAAGTATCGCTCGACGCCAGGCTCGGGTGAGCCGCCAAACGAACGTCGGCGATCCTTCGCGCCCCCCTCTGCCCTGCCGGGCATCTCCCCCTCAAGTGGGGAGATTGGCAGTTTTGGCGACGGCTCTCGTCCTTCAACCTTGGTGATTGGCGAAAGTGGAGATGACAGCGCAATCTCCCCCCTTGAGGGGGAGATGTCCGGCAGGACAGAGGGGGGCGCTGTCCCGCCGGCATTCGAGTGACTATGTAGTGCCTTCGCCGGACAGCGCGTCGAGGCGGGCGCGCAATGCCGCGACCTCTTGCTCGAGGGCGTGCACGCGCGTCTCCAGATCCGACGCCGGCGAGGACGACTGCAGGGCTGCGGCAGCCGGCAGCTGCGGCGGTCCGCTGAGCAGATGGACATAGCGATCCTCGCGCTGGCCTGGCCCGCGATCGATCTGCTGCACCAGCGGTGGCCGGCGGCCGATCAGCAGATCGAGGTTGCCGCGAAGCTCGTCGATCGACGGCAGCCGCGCCATGCGCTCGCTTCGTGCCAGCAATTCATAGGCCGTCTGCGGGCCGCGCAGGAGCAACAGGCCGAGCAGCGCGATCTGCGCCGAGGTCAGTGAAAAGCGCTGTGCCACGACATGCTCATGGCGCTCGACGCGCGACGCGAACACCTGCCTGACCAGGCCCTTCTGCTCAAGCTGGCCAAGTGCCCGCCTAACCTCGCCAAGCTCGACCGACATCACCGGCTCGCGCGCCGTCTTCTGGTTGGCCGCGGCAAGTGCCGCATTGAGCGTCAGCGGATAGACGTCCGGCGTCAGCTCCTTCTTCTCGATCAGGCAACCGAGGACGCGCGCTTCGATGGGGGAGAGGATGGGAAGATCGGAGTCGGTCATAGATGGTATCCATTTGAAGTCGGCGGGACAGCGCCCCCCTCTGTCCTGCCGGACATCTCCCCCCTAGGGGGGAGATTGGCAACATAGCCGATTTCGCCAATCTCCAGCGTTGCCGAATAAAGCCCCGGGCCGAAACTGCCAATCTCCCCACTAGAGGGGGAGATGTCCGGCAGGACAGAGGGGGGCGCGAAGGATCGCTACGGACGAGACGATCTCGGCTGCAACCCGCCCGCCGCCTATACCCGTCGCTCCACCATCATCTTCTTGATCTCGGCGATCGCCTTGGCCGGGTTGAGCCCCTTGGGGCAAGTCTGGGCGCAGTTCATGATGGTGTGGCAGCGGTAGAGCCGGAACGGGTCTTCGAGGTTGTCGAGCCGCTCGCCCGTCGCCTCGTCCCTGGAATCGATCAGCCAGCGATAGGCCTGCAGCAGCGTCGCCGGGCCGAGATAGCGCTCGCCGTTCCACCAGTAGCTCGGGCAGGAGGTCGAACAGCAGGCGCATAATATGCACTCGTAGAGCCCGTCGAGCTTTTCGCGGTCCTCATGGCTCTGCAGCCATTCCTTGGCCGGCTCGGGCGATACCGTCTTCAGCCACGGCTCGATCGAGGCGTGCTGGGCGTAGAAATTGGTGAGGTCGGGCACCAGGTCCTTGACCACGGCCATATGCGGCAGCGGATAGACCTTGATCGCGCCGGAAATGTCGTCACAGCCCTTGGTGCAGGCCAGCGTGTTCGACCCGTCGATGTTCATGGCGCAGGAGCCGCAAATGCCTTCGCGGCAGGAGCGGCGCAGCGTCAGCGTCGGGTCGATCTTGTTCTTGATCCAGAGCAGCGCGTCGAGCACCATCGGCCCGCAATCGTCCATGTCGACGAAATACGTATCCATGCGCGGGTTCTCGTCATCGTCCGGCGACCAGCGGTAGATGCGGTATTCGCGCAGATTGGTCGCACCCTCCGGCTTCGGCCAGGTTTTTCCGGCCATGATCTTCGAGTTTTTCGGAAGCGTGAGTTCGACCATTACCTCAGGTCCTTTCGGATGACGAGCTTCAGCCCGGACCAGATCTCGTTTATGGCGGCGACCTTGACGTCGACGAGGTCGAGCTTCAGCGCCTCGGCGCGGATAACGTCCTCGGTGACGTCGGTCGGCACTTTCGATGCCTTTTTCGGCCATGACACCCAGACCATGCCGTTCCGCTTGATCGCCGCTTCGACGTCGCCAAGACGGTCCTCGATCTCGACGCGCTGCCGGGTGAAAGCATGTACGGCATCGTATTTCTCATGAACGCCCGAAATCGCCGACCAGTCAGCCAGCCGGTCGAGCTCGGCAAAGTCCACGGCTTCGGCAAGGTCGTCCAGCTCGGCCGGCAAGGCGACGAAAGCGGCAATCATCCCGTCCTTCAGGCCGAGCTTGGCCGGAAGGGGCGTGCCGGAATATCCCGCAACCGCCAGCGCCATCGTCAATACACTCTCGCCTTCGGTGCAATCTTGGCCGGGTTGATGCCGCCGTCTGCCTCCTTGAGCAGCGTCTCAGTGTGCACGGGCCGGTAGGTGAGCGCCACCTCGCCGGCTTCGTTGAGCCGGGCCAGCGTATGCTTGCGCCAGTTCGCGTCGTCGCGGGCCGAAAAGTCCTCCCGCGCGTGCGCGCCGCGGCTTTCCTTGCGCGCCTCGGCGCCGTAGACGGTGGTGATGGCGTTGGCCATCAGGTTTTCCAGCTCCAGCGTCTCGACCAGATCGGAGTTCCAGATCATCGAGCGATCGAACACTTTTACGTCCTTGAGCTCGCCCCACAGCTGCGAAATGCGCTTGCAGCCGCTTTCCAGCGATTCCTGGGTGCGGAACACCGCTGCGTCCTCCTGCATCGCCTTCTGCATCTTTTCGCGCAAAACCGCTGTCGGGGTCGAGCCGTTGGCGTGGCGCAGCCGGTCGAAGCGGTCCATGATTTTTTCGACGGCGGCCTCGTTGGGCGAGGGGATCGCCGATGTGCGGTCGATCACCTGGCCGGCCCGGATCGCCGCCGCACGGCCGAACACCACCAGGTCGATCAGCGAGTTGGAGCCCAGCCGGTTAGCACCGTGCACCGAGGCGCAGCCGGCTTCGCCGACCGCCATCAGCCCGGGTGACACCTGGTCCGGGTTCAAAGCCGTCGGGTTCAGCACCTCGCCCCAATAATTGGTCGGCACGCCGCCCATATTGTAGTGGACCGTCGGCAGCACCGGGATCGGTTCCTTGGTCAGGTCGACGCCGGCAAAGATCTTTGCCGATTCCGAAATACCGGGAAGCCTCTCGTGCAGCACGGCCGGGTCAAGATGGTCGAGATGCAGAAAGATGTGATCCTTCTTCGGGCCGACGCCGCGGCCCTCGCGGATCTCCAGCGTCATACAGCGCGAGACCACGTCTCGGGAAGCCAGATCCTTGGCTGACGGCGCGTAGCGCTCCATGAAGCGTTCGCCCTCGGAATTGACGAGATAGCCGCCCTCGCCGCGGGCACCCTCGGTGATCAGGCAGCCGGCGCCGTAGATGCCGGTCGGGTGGAACTGCACGAACTCCATGTCCTGCAGCGGCAGGCCTGCGCGTGCGGCCATGCCACCGCCATCGCCAGTGCAGGTATGCGCCGAGGTGGCCGAGAAATAGGCGCGGCCATAGCCGCCGGTCGCCAGCACCACCATCTTCGCCGAAAAGCGGTGGATGGTGCCGTCGTCGAGGTTCCAGGCGACGACGCCGGTGCAGGTGCCGTCCGGCTCCATGATCAGGTCGAGCGCGAAATACTCGATGAAGAACTGCGCATTGTGCTTCAGCGACTGGCCGTAGAGCGTGTGCAGCATGGCGTGGCCGGTGCGGTCGGCGGCCGCACAGGTGCGCTGCACCGGCGGCCCCTCGCCGAAATTCATCATCATGCCGCCGAACGGCCGCTGGTAGATTTTCCCGTCCTCAGTGCGGCTGAAGGGAACGCCGTAATGCTCGAGCTCGTAGACAGCCGCCGGCGCTTCGCGCACCATGTATTCCTGAGCGTCGGTATCGCCCAGCCAATCCGAGCCCTTGACCGTGTCGAAGAGATGCCACTGCCAGTTGTCTGGCCCCATATTGGCGAGCGAGGCGGCAATGCCGCCCTGCGCCGCCACCGTATGCGAGCGCGTCGGGAACACTTTGGTGATGCAGGCGGTGCGCAGGCCCTGCTCGGCCATGCCGAGCGTGGCGCGCAGGCCGGCGCCGCCGGCGCCGACGACCACGACGTCGAATTTGTGATCGACATAGCTATAGGCGGAAGCCGTGTTGGCGTTCTTCGCGTCCTTGGCCAAAAATCAGCCTCCAAATGCCAGTTTAAGCAGGGCGAAGACCGAAGCGACGCCGACGACTACGGGAAAGAATGTGTTGAGAGCGAGCAGCGCCAGCCTGGTGCCCTCGCCATGCACATAGTCTTCGATGATTGCCTGCATGCCGAGCCGCATGTGGTAGAGGACCGACAACAGCACCAGCGCCAGGACCAGTGCCACGAACGGATTGGCAAG
The DNA here is from genome assembly GCF_040318915.1 of Mesorhizobium sp. M0991. Classification (NCBI taxonomy): domain Bacteria; kingdom Pseudomonadati; phylum Pseudomonadota; class Alphaproteobacteria; order Hyphomicrobiales; family Phyllobacteriaceae; genus Mesorhizobium; species Mesorhizobium sp. M0991. Next base: position 680,032 of record NZ_JAMYNE010000001.1, on the reverse strand, counting down.
TGCGGCGCGCACCTCGAGGTAGCTGGCGCCGTTGAGTGCAATCAGGAAGCCGACGAAGAACAGGACCAGCGGGATGTTGGAAATCGCTGTCAGCCGCTGGCGCCAGAAATGGCCGGTGCCCTCGCGGGCGGAACCGAGGCCGCGGACCTTGGCCAGCGGCGTGCGCATATCGGTGTTCTTGCCGTTCATGTCAGGCTCCCCCGCGCCATGTAGCCGGCGATCCAGATCAGCAGCGTCAGCGTGACCGAGCCTGCCAGCGTCGCCCAGGCGATCCTCGAGGCGGTATGCTTTTCCAGCCCTGCCCCAGTGTCCCAGATAAGATGCCGGACGCCGCCCAGCATGTGGTGCATCAGCGCCCAGCTGTAGCCGAACAGCACCAGCCGTCCCAGCCACGAGCCGAAAGCCCAGTTGACGGCATTGAAGGTCGCCTCCGAGCTCGCCGCCGCCATCAGCCACAGCGCGACCAGCAGCGTGCCGAAATAGAGCGCCCCGCCGGTGATGCGGTGGACGATCGACATCGTCATGGTGATCGGCGGCCGATAGACGGTCAGGTGCGGCGAAAGCGGCCGTTCACGTCTGGCAAATTCGCGGGTGGCTGGTGATTTGCTCATGGCTCCCCCAGTTCGGCGTCTCTGGAGCCTCAGGTGGGAATGCGGCATTGCCGCTTCCGGTTGCGACTTCGGACAGCCGGTTTCTAATGCTCTTTTTGCACCGCGTCAAAGCCGGAAAACCGTTTCGAAAACGTAATTTAGTCTGATGAAAGCGACGCTTTCAGCTTCAATCGATTAGGACTGTCGCCTTGAGCCGGCACAATGTCGCTGCACTGCAAAATATGGCTGCCGCACCGGGCGGATCAGCGTTTACAGGCCAGCGGTGATGCACCGCCCTTCATCACCAGCGCATCACGCCCATCGATCACGATTGCGTCATGCGCCTCGCCGTAACGGCTGGTCTGATTGGCCGGTGACGCCGGCAGCTCGGAGCTGGTGCCGTCCGGGCCGAGCACGCGCACCGACGTGCCCAGGTTCTCGATGGTCATCACGCTACCGTCGGTGCATTTGTAGGTTGCAGTGCGCGGCTGCGGTGCCGTCGGTTCGCTAGCGGCGGGAGCAAGCGACACGGAAGCGGCGGGCGTATTGCCGAGCTTGGGCGCGCTGGTCTGCGGCGCGCAGGCGGCGGCAGCCAGCAGCGGCGGAATGGCCAGCGCCATCCGAAACGTGCGGCGTAATCTCATATGCTGCTTTCCCCCGCGCGCATCGAGCCCGCCGCGATGCTTCGGCAGGCCACCGGATTTCATGCTTTTTAAGTCGCGCTCGATGCCGGCGATGGTGGGAACAAGGCATGGCCGAATGATGGCCGGTGGGTGATCGAGTATTAACCATGTTTTCCGAGACCTCGCCCCGGCTGCGGTTGCCCTCTTAACAAAGGTTAATAAAAGGTTAATTTCTGATTCGAGGAGGCTTGCCTCTCAGCAATGGAGCAGCACGCCATGCATTCGAATTCAGCAGGATCGCGCCTTCCCTGGTTCCTAGTGGCGGCGCTCGCCTTCGGCATCGCCGCACCGGCATTCGCCGGGACGCGCCACCACGACCGCGTCTATGCCGATTCCTTCGGCAATCTGGTCATCGAAAGCGCCGCCGGCTACAAGCGTATCCTCGTCGGCGAGGGCAAGCTGGCCAAGGAATTGTCCGACTACACCGGCGCCGGCCAGCCCGACGTGATCTACGAAAACGAATCGGACGATGTTCGCAGCGGCGACTGCTACAGGCCGCCGGTTTTCGTGAAGGGCCGCAGCTATATGTACGGCCTCTCCGACGGCGAGATGCCGGAGCTCAGCCCCTGCCGCTGACGGCCACGCCGCCCTTTGTCGACGGCGCCGGCAGGGCTACAGCCGACCCCACCGAGACACGCACGCAGTCGCGGCCGCTGCCCTTCGCCTGATAGAGCGCTTTGTCGGCGCGCCGCAGCAGGTCGGAAAAGCTTTCGCCCGGACCAAGCTCGGCAACGCCGAAGCTGGCGCTGCAGCGATGATCCGCCGGCAGGCAGTCGATCGGCGTGGCACCGAAGGCGCTACGCGTGCCCTCGGCAAAGAGCCGGGCGGCGGCTAGGTTGGTCCCCGGCAGGAAAATAGCGAATTCCTCGCCGCCGATGCGGCCGGCGACATGATGGTCGGCCGCGGCCTCGCGGAGGAAACCGGAAAAGGTCTCGATGACCCGATCGCCGGACGCGTGGCCGTAAGTATCGTTGATGCGCTTGAAATGGTCGAGATCGGCAATGACCAGTGCCGCCGGAACGGCGCGCCGCATGGCATCGCGCAGTGCGATCTCGGCATGGCGCTCGAAGCCGCCACGGTTGAGCAGCCGCGAAAGCGTGTCGGTTTCCGACTTCGACGTCGCCTCGGCGAGCACGTCGCGGACCAGGATAGCCAGCGTCACCAGCGCAAGCGCCAGGCCGAACACGGTGCCGATAGACTGCGACACCAACGCGTAGCTGGTCTGCAAATAAGATTGCGGGTTGGCACCCCAGCCACCAAGCGCATGGGCGATGAAGGGTTTGCTGGCGAACTGCAAGGTGCTGGCCGCCAGGACAGCCATCAGCATATAGTCGAGCCGCTCGCGTCTTTGCCTGGACGACAAGACGATCGCCAGCCCGGTGAATTGCATGGCCGCATAGGGAAGCTGGTAGGCTGCCATTCGCACAAAGGATTGGCGTGGCAGGTCCTGGACGAAGTAGACCGCGAGGGTGGCGAAGACCAGGAAGAACAGCATCGGCAGCCAAGGCGGCGAAACGCGGTATTTATGGGCAAGCCCGCCATTGAAGGCGACGGTTGCGCCAAGGAAGGCGGCAAAGGCGGCGACAACCACGGGGCGCGCATTGTCGAAGGCAGGGATGCTGAACTCAATCGCGAAATAGGCCATGCCGAGCGCATAGCCGAACGCCAGCCAGCGCGCCGATACACGTCCGGCGTCATAGACCGCTATCGTCATGAACGCCGCCGCCAGCAGCCCGGCAACGAACAGGTTGATCACCAGGATGAAATTAGCGCTGCCCATGGCGTTTTGGCACTCCCCCCGAACAGCAAATCACCGACGCGCGAAAAAGACGTTAATTCGAAGCCGCCGCTGACGCTCAGCCAGCACTGGTCCGATTGGGAAGGACGACCGTTTCAGGCCGCTGATAGGACAGGCATACGCTGTCGCGGCCACTCCTTTTGGCTTTATAGAGCGCTTCGTCGGCGCGCCGCATCAGCGGGTCCAGCCCTTCGTCGCTAGTGCGGGCGGCCACGCCGAAGCTCGCGGTCACTCTTGTCTCGGGCGGAAGCCCGTCGATTCTGCCCGCCGAATAGAGCGTGCGAATGGTTTCGGCAAACAGTCTTGCCGCACCAAGGTCGCTGAGCGGCAACAGCACGGCGAACTCTTCGCCGCCGATACGGCCGGCAACGCCGCGCGTACCTGCAGCCGACAGAAGCTTGGCAGCGAAGTCGGCGATGACGCGGTCGCCGGCCGCGTGGCCATGCTGATCGTTAAGTGCCTTGAAATGATCGAGATCGGCAAGCACCAGCGCAACCGGCAATTGCGCCGTGGCACAGTGCTGCAGGACAAGCATGGCGCGCTCCTCGAAGCCGCGGCGGTTGAGCAGGCCCGACAGCGGGTCTGTCAGGGTTTCGGTCTTCAGGGCCTTCATCACATAGAGCGCGGCGGCGCCGAACAGGCAAAGTGCAATAAGCAGCGACAGCAATGCATGCGACAGCAGCGCCGTCGTCCAATAGGACGAGGTGTAAAGCCCTTCATAGCTGGTGAACGGCCCATGCGCGATGACGACGGCAAGCGTCCGCGCCAGGAAGTTCAGGCGGGAAAGCAGCGACAGCACGAACAGGATCATTTCTGTCGGGCCGTTGTTGCGCACCACGCGCAACTCGGCGGCGACAACCAGGCTGATGCCGCCGAAGCTGAAATTGATGGCAAGGATGCGCCAGGTGAGATCCGGCCGGGCAAAAAGAAACCACGAGAACGCGGCCAGGCCGCCGCAGGCCAGAATGCCGACCGCCGGGTAAGGCACGCGCCGCCCATAGCGCGCAATGACCGCGCCGGCGAGACAGCAGGTGGCGAAGGTGAAGCACAGGATCGAGATGAGCTTGGTCGGTGCCATGCCGACCGGCAGCGTGAAATACTGGAGCAGGAAGCCTGCGGCCGAGGCCGAGTAGCCCGCCGCCAGCACAGCCAGATAGGAACGGTGGCGCTGATAGAACCACAGCACGAGAAATGCCGCGCCGAGTGTGAGGGCGATGCCTGGATTGAGCAGCGCTATGAGCAGGCCGGTGTCCAAGCGCTGTAATTTCCCCTCGCTTCCCCTTGGAGGACCTTAGAGCGTAAGCCCAAACAAGCGGTTAAGCGAAAGCGAATATACGACGGGTGCGTCGACAAAGCCGCTGGGCGGAACCGCGAACGGCGAGCGGCGTTTCACGACGGCAACCAGGAGACGCTCCGATGGCCGACACGATCATGCTGACCGATCACGATGCAATTCGCTCATGGGCCGCGGCGCGCGCCGGCTTTCCGGCGATCGTCGACGTGTCGCCCGAAGCCGGAACGCAGCCCATGCTGAGGCTGGTCTTCGGCCAGCATGCCTACCAGGACCAGGATGAGGCCGAACGCCCGGTCAATGCCGGCGGCTACGAACTGGTCGAATGGGACGAATGGTTCAAACTCTTCGACGAGCGCCAACTGGCGCTGGTCGTCGCAAAGGATCAACCCGGCCGCCGTGAGGGATTCCACGAATTCGTCAGACGGCCCGGCTGAAGAATGCCCGAACCGCATTGCGGCTCGGGCACCTCATGACTGCGCGCGCCCTGCGCTATTTCCACTCGCGGATGTCGACGAAATGGCCGGCGATCGCCGCCGCCGCCGCCATTGCCGGCGACACCAGATGCGTGCGGCCCTTGAAGCCTTGGCGCCCTTCGAAATTGCGGTTCGAGGTCGAGGCGCAGCGCTCATGCGGCTTCAGCCGGTCGTCGTTCATGGCAAGGCACATCGAGCAGCCCGGCTCGCGCCAGTCAAAGCCGGCGGCGACAAAGATCTTGTCGAGGCCTTCGGCCTCTGCCTGTTCCTTGACCAGACCGGAGCCCGGCACGATCATCGCACTGACCCGTGGGTTGACCTTCTTGCCCTCGATCACCTTGGCGGCGGCGCGCAGATCCTCGATGCGGCCATTGGTGCAGGAACCGATGAAGACGCGGTCAAGTTCGATATCGGTGATCTTGGTGCCCGGCGTCAGGCCCATATAGTCGAGTGCGCGTTGCTTGGACGTGCGCTTGTTCTCGTCGGTGATGTCGTCCGGGTTCGGCACGATGCCTTGCACCGAGACCACGTCCTCGGGCGAGGAGCCCCAGGAGACGATCGGCGGCAGCTTTGCCGCGTCGAGCACGACCACCTTGTCGAAATGCGCGCCTTCGTCGGACTGCAGCGTCTTCCAATAGGCGAGCGCGGCGTCCCAGGCTTCGCCCTTAGGGGCGCGCGGCTTGTCCTTGACATAGGCGAAGGTGGTCTCGTCGGGCGCGATCAGGCCGGCGCGCGCGCCGGCTTCGATCGACATGTTGCAGATCGTCATGCGGCCTTCCATCGACAGCGCGCGGATTGCCTCGCCGGCATATTCGATGACATAGCCGGTGCCGCCGGCCGTGCCGATCTCGCCGATGATGGCGAGGATGATGTCCTTGGCGGTGACGCCTTCCGGCAGCGCGCCGTCGACGCGCACCAGCATGTTCTTGGCCTTGCGCTGGATCAGCGTCTGCGTCGCCAGCACATGCTCGACTTCCGAGGTGCCGATGCCATGCGCCAGCGCCCCGAACGCGCCATGCGTCGAGGTGTGGCTGTCGCCGCAGACGATGGTCATGCCGGGCAGCGTAAAGCCCTGCTCGGGACCGATGATGTGGACGATGCCTTGGCGGATGTCCTTCTCGGAATAATACTCGACGCCAAAATCCTTGGCGTTCTTGGCCAGCGCCTCGACCTGAATGCGGCTTTCCTCGTTCTTGATGCCGAACTTGCGCTCCGGCGAGGTCGACACATTGTGGTCGACCACGGCCAGCGTCTTTTCCGGATGCCGAACCTTGCGGCCTGTCATGCGCAGGCCTTCGAAAGCCTGCGGGCTGGTCACTTCGTGGACGAGGTGGCGGTCGATGTAGAGCAGGCAGGTGCCGTCATCCTGGCGGTCGACGACATGGTCGTCGAAAATCTTGTCGTAGAGGGTGCGCGGTGCGCTCATGTGCGTAAATCCGTCGATTTTAAAAAGGGAAAAGGACGCCGGTCGGCCCGGCGAAACAGCCTGGCGAGTCTGCCCTAGCTAAGTCGGCTGGTCAGCGCCCCGCAGATGCGCGCCGAAAATCGCGACGGCAGGCGTTTTCTGTCCTGCAGCACGAAACCCGTATAGGCCGGATCGCCAAAAAGCTCTTCCATGGCGCTGCTCATATCAATGTTTTGGCTTTTCAGCAATCGCGTCTGCCTTCCCGGAACCTGGGTTCCTCGCCCCACGAAGTGGGGAGAGGTGGCCCGGCGAAGCCGGGACGGAGAGGGGCCTTCGCGGCGTTGGAGCATTTTGGCGGATTCGCATATGGCCGGTCTCTCGCCCCATCCTCACCGGGCTCTGGCTTCGCGAATGCCGTCCCCCTCTCCGTCCCGGCTTCGCCGGGCCACCTCTCCCCCGCTTTGCGGGGGCGAGGAGCAACCGCCTACTCAAATCACCTCGAACACAAACGTCTTCACCAGCGCGTCGGGCTCGGCGATTGCGTAGCAGCGGAACCACGGGCTCTCCTCGATCGGCCGCCATTTTTTCGCCTGCTCCAGTTCGCCAAGCACAGCCTTGAACCCGCCGCTTTCAAAAACCTGGTCGCGAACTGTGAAGATGGCGTGGCCGCCCGTCCTGGTGATGCGTACCAGTTCATGCAGGCCCGACGCCGGCGCGTGGCTGATGGTGAACACGCCGGTCGAGAAGAAGGCGCGGAAATACCCGTCCGGCCAGGGCAATGGCCCGCCGAGCATCGCCTGTTTCAGCTCGCTGTAGGCCTGCCGGCTGCCGGCGATTTTCAGCATGTCCTGCGACAGGTCGAGCCCGGCTATATCGTGGTAGCCGAGCGCCTTGAGCGACGGCCCCGACAGGCCGGTGCCGCAGCCGGCGTCGAGTAGCGGCCCTTCGCCCGGCGGCACGTGGCGCGCCACCCAGGCGGTGATCAGGAACGGCAGGAGATAGCCGAGCGCCGCGGTTTCGCCGTCATAGGTCGCGGCCCATTCCGCATAGGCCTTGGCCAGCGCCTCAGGCGTGTCGGCCGTATAGACGGCTTCCAGCGCCGCATTGGCCTTGTCGATGATCATGGGTCCTCCCCGGTCGCGTCCGCTCGATGGTATCGCCGTTTTCGCCTGCCTTCTATTCCTCATGCTGGTGGCGCAGCCGCTTCTCCAGCGCCCGCAAGGCCAGCGACAGGCCGACGGTCAGCATGAGATAGATATAGGCGACGATCGAATAGGTTTCGAAGAAGCGGAACGAGCCGGCGGCGTAGATCTTGCCCATCTGGGTGATGTCGGCGACGCCGAGCACCGAGACCAGCGAGGAATCCTTGACCATGGCGACGAAATCATTGCCGAGCGGCGGCAGGATGGTGCGGATCGCCTGCGGAAAGACGACCAGCCGGAAGCGCTGCGTGCGCGTCAGCCCGAGCGCCTTCGCCGCCTCGATCTGGCCCTTCTCGACCGCCTGGATACCGGCGCGGAACACCTCCGAGATGAAGGCGGAATAGCCGATGGTCAGCGCCATGACGGCGCGCCATAAAAGCGAGACGTCGCGTACCAGCAGCTCACCGAAGAGGCCGGCGCTTTGCAGCGGCGCCGTCAGCGCGTTCCACGCCGCGACGAAGGCCGGTGCGCCGGCAAAGGCGATCCAGAACAACAGCACCAGCATCGGCACGCCGCGGATGATCTCGACGTAGAAGCGGCCGATCTGGCTGAGCCAGCGTGAGCCCGACAGGCCCATCAGCGCGACGCCGAGCCCGATCGCGCAAGCCAGCGCGAAGGCGACTACAGTGACGAAGATGGTGACGCCGATGCCCTTGGCGACGGTCGCGAACACCTGGGCATAGAGGTCGCTGGAAGCGATGAAGATGGCGGCGGCCAAGGCGATCGCCACGGCCACGGCAAGCCACCAGGGGAAGTCGGATTTGGCGGTGGGAGCTGGGGGCGTTGCCATCAGGCGTTGCTGGCGCCGGAAGAGTTGCGAAAGCTGCGTTCTGTCACACCCCCCTCTGTCCTGCCGGCCATCTCCCCCTCAAGGGGGGAGATCGGCAGCTTTGACCTCGCCGCCCGTTCTGCAACACTGAAAATTGGCGAAAACCGATGCGAAATCCGATCTCCCCCCTTGAGGGGGAGATGGCCGGTAGGCCAGAGGGGGGTGTACGAGCGCAGAGTCAGCGCGAGTTCCCGCGCACAATCGTCATGAAATGCGCGCAACAAGCAGGCCTACTGCCCCATCTTGTAGTCGAGGAACCACTTCTTGTTGAGCGCGTCGAGCGTGCCATCGGCCTTGAGCGCGGCGATTGCCGCGTTGACCGGCTTCACCAGGTCGGAGCCCTTGGGGAAGATGAAGCCGAAATCCTCGGTGCCGAGCGGCCCGCCGATCAGCTTAAGGCCACCATTGGACGCATCGACATAGCCCTTGCCGGCAGTGCCGTCGGTGAGCACGACGTCGACGTCGCCGGCCTTCAGCGCCTGCACCGTCGCGCCGAATGTCTCAAACAGCTTGATGCGCGGGTTCTGCTCATTGCCGTCGAGCACGCTGTAGACGGCGGTGTAGAAGGGCGTGGTGCCGGCCTGCGCGCCGATCAGCCCGTCCTTGAAGGCGGCAAACGTCTTGGCATCGCTGAAGCGCTTCTCGTCGCCGCGCACCAGCATGAACTGTTCCGAGCGCATATAGGGGTCAGAGAAGTCGACCTTCTGCTTGCGGTCGTCCTTGATGGTGATGCCGGTCATACCGATGTTGTACTGATTGTCGGAAACCGCTTGGATCATCGCGTCCCAGGAGGTATTCTGGTACTCAACCTTGAAGTTCAGCCGCTTGGCGATCTCGTTCATCGCGTCATACTCCCAGCCGATCTGCTTGCCGGTCTTGGCATCGATGAACTGCAGCGGCGGATAGGCATTTTCGGTCACCACCACCACCTTCTTGCCGCCGAGGTCGGGCAGCGCCTGCGCCAGAGCCGCGACGGGCACGAGAAGGCAAGCTAGCAGGCCGGCCAGCAGCAGTTTCGAATTGATCATGACTATGCTCCCCAGGAACTGAACCGCCTCGATCGACCGAGGCATGCAGGAAATCCGGCGCCGACTTTAGCTTTCCGCAGGCGCCTTGCAAGCCGCTCCGATGCGGCGTTCGGCACGAAAATGGATTCCAATGCTTTCAAGGAAGGGATTACGGAACGATCCGTTTCGATAGCGGACCTACGTGGCCCGGCAAAATCGACTCCACCTCGCGAAACAAAAAGGCGGCCGAAGCCGCCTTTCCGAAAACATGGGTTTTGAAGACGCCTTATTCGGCGGCAGCTGCTTCCGCGGCCTTGGCGGCCTCGTCGGCGGCCTTCTTCTCGGCGGCGTCCTGCGCCGCCTTCTCGGCGGCCAGCGCCTGGGCGGCGGCCACTTTCTCGGCCTCGATACGCGCCTTCTCGGCGTTCAGCGCATCGCGCTCTTCGTCGTTCAGCTTGCGGGCGCGCACGCCGGTGTTTTCCGAAATGCGGGCCGACTTGCCGCGACGGTCACGCAAATAGTACAGCTTGGCGCGACGCACCTTGCCGCGGCGCACGATCTCGACGCCCTCGACCATTGGCGAATAGACCGGGAACACACGCTCCACGCCTTCGCCGTAGGAGATCTTGCGGACGGTGAAGCTCTCCTGGAAACCGGCGCCGGCGCGGGCGATGACGACGCCCTCGTAGGCCTGGACGCGGGTGCGGGTGCCTTCGGTCACGCGGACCTGGACGCGCACGGTGTCGCCGGGCTGGAATTCGGGGAGCTTGCGCTTGGCTTCGATCTTGGCGGCCTGCTCGGCCTCGATCTGACGGAGGATGTCCATCTCATAGATCCACTTCTTGTTCTTCCGACAGTCAGAGCGTCCGACACTCGCCTTGCAGTCGCATCGACCGCTCGGCTATGCCCTTCGTTCGAGAACATCTGTTCGAGAACATCGGGCAGGGGCGACTACACCGTCATTGTTGACGGGCCAGAAGATCGCTCTTGGCAAATTTTCTTCCGGTTCGGCGCGCACATACAGCTATTTCGGCGCTTTGTCACGCCTTCGCTGTTTCTTTTTTGGCGCTGCTTCTTTTTGGCTGGCGCCCGCTGTGGCAATCCCATGATCGCTTGTGGTCCAGGGGGTTGCGCCCACGCGTCAAGCTTTCTAAGCCGGAAGATAAGCATTTTCCTCCAGCGACGACACCCCTCATGCCAATCTTGGACGCGGTCCTGCTCTTTCTCGCCGGCTTTCTATCAGGCGCGGTCAACGCCGTTGCCGGCGGCGGCACGTTCATTACCTTTGGCGCCATGACCCTGGCCGGCCTGCCGCCGATCGTCGCCAATGCGACATCATCGGTGACGCAATTTCCTGGCTACATCACCTCGACGCTCGCCTATTGGCACGACATCAAGCATTTCTGGCGCGGCGCACTGCTGCTCAGCCTCATTTCGGCTCTTGGTGCGCTGTCTGGCGCGCTCATCCTCCTAGGGCTCGACAACCCGGCGTTCCGCGCCTTGGTGCCCTGGCTGCTGCTGGCGGCAACCGCGTTGTTCGCTGCCGGGCCATGGCTGAAGCCGGCGCCCAAGCCGGAGCATGAGGCCGCGGTGGGTTCGCTGGTCGGGTCGCTGGCGCAGTTCGCCACCGCCGTCTATGGCGGCTTCTTCGGCGCCGGCATGGGCGTCATGATGCTGGCGACGCTCGGTCTCACCCAGTCCGGCGACTATCATCGGCTGAACGCACTGAAGAACATGCTGGCCGTGGTCATCGCTGCGGTCGCCATCCTGGTCTTCGTCTCGGGCGGCGTCATCGCCTGGCTGCAGGCGATCATCATGATCCCGGGTGGCGCGCTCGGCGGCTATGCCGGCGTCTGGATCGCCAGGCGCGTGCCGCAGAACGCGGTGCGCGGCTTCGTCATCGCCGTCGGCCTGTTCCTGGCTTTTTACTATTTCGACAAGGGCTAAGAAGGTCACTCCGACTCCGGACCATCATCGGCCTCGGGTGGTTCGTAGTAGATGTCCAGATTGAGCTCTATGCCACGATCGCCCAGCATTTGCAGTGTACCCGGAGCCAATCCCAGGCCTTGATTCTCCTCGTCAAGCCAAACGCCGCAGAACATGTCGACCTTGAACCGCCGGGCGAGATCGGCCCAGACCGCAAGGTCCAACGTGAGCGCTTTTAGGATATCGACGATCTGACGATCGAGTTGATCGCCTTTGTCGTATTCCGACGACAGCCTCCAGGAACCGGTCCGCGCAATCCGAGGTGGTCGATTTGGGGGATAGGTATGAAGATCCCCTTTCTTGATTGCATAGGTTGGTTTTCCGCCTAGCAATCTGGAGAGCTCAACGGGATCTAGGTCGTCGCCAAAGAGCCTCAGACCTGCCGAGCTTTGGGCGATCTCAGCCATTGTTGCCACTTTCCAACAAATCCGGCCTCCGCTCCTTCGTCAGCTTCTCGGACTCCCCGCGCCGCCACGCCGCGATCTTCTTGTGATTGCCCGAAATCAGCACTTCGGGAATCGGCCGGCCCTCGAACTCCTGCGGCCGCGTATAATGCGGATGCTCGAGCAGGCCGTTTTCAAAGCTCTCTTCCTCGCCCGATACCGCATTGCCCATGACGCCGGGCAGCAGGCGCACCACGGCATCGAGCAGCACGAGTGCCGCCGGCTCGCCGCCGGACAGGATGAAGTCGCCGATCGAAACTTCCTCGAGGCCGCGCGCCTCGATGACCCGCTGGTCGACGCCTTCGAAGCGGCCGCAGACGATCACCGCACCCGGCCCGGCGGCGAGCTCGCGCACACGGCGCTGCGTCAGCGGCTTGCCGCGCGGGCTCATCAGCAGGCGCGGACGTGGATCGCCTGTCGGCGAGGCACGGTCGATGGCGCTGGCCAGCACGTCTGCCCGCATCACCATGCCGGCGCCGCCGCCGGCCGGTGTGTCATCGACGGTACGGTGACGATCGCTGGCAAAGTCGCGGATCTGGATTGTTTCGAGCGACCAAATGCCGGTCTCGAGCGCGCGTCCGGCCAGCGACAGGCCGAGCGCGCCGGGAAACATCTCGGGATAGAGCGTCAGCACCGAAGCCGAAAAACTCACCGGTTGCCTCCGGCGTCCCTCGGCCCGCGCGGCCTGCCCTTCGGGTCGAAACCGTCGTCACCGGCAGGCTCGCCGTCCTCGTCCTCGACCAACCCTGCGGCGGCTGGATCAACGCGGACAAAGCCGCCGGCGATCGACACTTCCGGAACGGCGGCCTGCGTGAACGGGATGAGCACGCCTTTGCGCCCGGCAAGCGTCACGTCGAGAATGTCGCCGCCGCCGAAATTATGCACGGCGACGACCTTGCCGATGACCGCACCGGTATCGTCCTTGACCTCCAGCCCGACGAGGTCGGCATGGTAGAATTCGTCCTCTTCGCCCTCATCGGGCAACACCGAACGATCGACGAACAATTCGGTGCCGGCGAGCGCCTCGGCGGCATTGCGGTCGTTGACGCCTTTGAACCGCACCACCACCACGGTGTTGGCGGGCCTGATATCGACGATCTGGAAGGCGCGGCCATCCCCGGCGTAGAGCGGACCGTAATCGGCCAGCGCCAGCGGGTCGCCGGTAAAGCTCTTGACGCGCAATTCGCCCTTGATGCCATGCGCGGCACCGATCACGGCCATCTGGACGGGGTTTTGCGGCTTGCTCATCTGCGGAAAATCCTTTGCCTTGCTCTAACCCCAGCCCGTCGTCATTTCAATGATGCCGCTCTTCACCGCTTCCTAACCCGCGTGCCGGAAGATGGCGGGGAATTGGAAGAGCGCAAATGCAGGAATTCCTCATACCGGCAAAACCCGACCTGCAGGCGGCGCGCGAGGCCTGGCTGAAGATGCTGGCGCGCGAACGCCGGCTGTCGCCCGAAACCGTCGAGGCCTATGAGCGCGACACACGCCAGTTCCTGCATTTTCTGACCGGCCATCGCAGCGGCTCGCCCGGCATTTCCGACATCGCCGATCTGCGCCCCGCTGATTTGCGCGGCTTTCTCGCTGCCCGCCGTGCCGAGGGCGCCGGCGCCCGCACGCTCGGACGCGGGCTGGCTGGCATCCGCTCGCTGCTGCGTTTCCTGGAACGGCGCGGCCTCGCCAATGCGGCGGGTGCGGCAGCCTTGCGCGCGCCGCGACAGCCGAAATCGCTGCCCAAGCCGCTGACCGCAAGCGATGCAAAACACGTTGTCTCGGTAGAAGGCCAGCTGGCGGAGGAGCCGTGGATCGCCGCCCGCAACGCCGCCGTGCTGACCCTGCTCTATGGGTCGGGTCTGCGCATTTCCGAGGCACTCGGGCTGTCGGGCGCCGATCTGTCCTCGCCTGGTGAGACCGTGCTGCGCGTCACCGGCAAGGGCGGCAAGACGCGGCTGGTGCCGGTGCTGCCGGTGGCGCTGCGCGCGATTGCCGAATACCGCCGCTTGTGTCCCTACCATCTCGATCCCAAGGGCTTGCTGTTTCGCGGTGCCCGCGGCGGCCCGCTCAACCCGGCGATCGTCCAGCGCGACATGGCCAAGCTGCGCTCGGCGCTCAACCTGCCCGACACGGCGACGCCGCATGCACTGCGCCATTCCTTTGCCACGCATCTGCTTGGGCGCGGCGGCGACCTACGCACCATCCAGGAGTTGCTCGGCCACGCCAGCCTGTCGACAACCCAGATATACACCGGCGTCGACACCGCGAGGCTGCTCGAGATTTACGAAGCAGCTCATCCTCGCGCGTGATGGATGCTTGAATCGGTGGCCATCTCGCAACAATTTTGATGCGCCGATTAACCGTTTTGCCGCTTTTTGCGCCTAGAACCGCAGCATGAAACGCCTCATCGCCATCGCCGACCGCGCGACCCATATGTCGCTGAAGCTGCTTGTCGCGCTCAACGCCCTGTTTTTCCTCTCCTTCCTCATCATCGCGCTGCTCGCCGCGGGCAAGGCACGCGCCGAGACTTCGGCCTGCGCCGGTACCGACATGCTGAGCGCGCTGCAAAAGGACGACCCGGCTGCCTACCGCAAGATCGAGGCAGACGCGGCAGCGACGCCGAACGGCAAGGGCCTGCTGTGGAAGCTCGAAAAATCGGGCGAAAAACCGTCCTTCCTGTTCGGCACCATGCACGTTACCGACCCGCGCGTCACCACGCTGCCACCCGCCGCGCAGAAGGCATTCGATGCGGCTGGCACTGTCATCATCGAGACCACCGAAGTGCTCGACAAGCAGAAGATGATGGCAGTACTGCTGAAAGAGCCGGATCTGATGATGTTCACCGACAAGACGACGCTTTCGTCGCTGCTGTCGCCGGACGATGCGGCGGTGGTCAACAAGGCGCTCGATGCGCGTGGCATCCCGCCAGCGACCGTCGCCAAGATGAAGCCCTGGTTGCTGTCGGCGATGGTGGCGCTGCCTGCATGCGAAGTCGCCCGCCAGGCTGGCGGTGCGCCGGTGCTCGACGTCAAGCTTGCCAAGGACGCCGAGGCTGCGGGCAAATCAGTCGAGGGGCTGGAGACAATCGCCGACCAGCTGCGCGCCATGGCTTCGCTGCCGATCGCCTTTCACCTGAAGGGGCTGGTCGATACGCTGAAGCTTGGCGACAAGGTGAACGACGTCAACGAAACCATGATCGTGCTTTACCGGCGTGGCGACACTGGCATGTACGTACCGCTGTTTCGGACCGTCATTCCCGAACAGGTCGACGACCAATCGGGTTACGCCGAATTCGAGCAGACCATGATCACCAGCCGCAACAAGGTGATGGTCGATCGTGCCGCGCCGATCCTCGCCCACGGCAACGTCTTCATGGCGGTCGGCGCCATGCACCTTCCCGGAGCGCAAGGCTTGGTCGAGGGTTTCCGCAAGGCCGGCTATACTGTGACCGCCGTCAACTGAACAACACTGCGGAGTTGCACACCGAATCATTGCCAAGGCGGGGTCAGTCCTTACTCGTGGCGCGACGGCGGACCAGCTGCGCTTCGTGCCAAGAAACTGAAAAAGGTTCGGTTTGGCTCGATCGTACCCATTTTGCGGTGGAAATGCATGCCTGCAAGCGATTCCGGATCAGAATTGCCCTGTTTTCGGCGTTTTCAACGCCTAATGTGAAACCGATTCAACGATTGTACGTTGATGGCTATTACTTGATGTTTTTCATCCACGGAGGACACTTTTATGGCGAACACACCCAATCCGAACGACCCATTCACCTCACCGGGTACCGCACGGCCACGCGGCGGCGGCAGTGGCTGGCTGATTGCCCTGGTCGTCGTTATCCTGGCAATTGTCGCCTATTATGTTTTTGGAAGACGTAGCGAGGCACCTGCGCCTGCCGAACCGCCCGCAGCCAGCACACCGGCTCCGGCTCCAGCACCTGCCGAGCCGATGAAGCCAGCCGAACCGGCTCCTGCGCCAGCTCCGGCGACACCCGCTCCGGCTCCCGCACCGGCAGAACCTGCACCCGCTCCGGCCCCTGCGCCAGCCCCGGCCCCGGCCCCGGCACCAGCACCGGCCCCTCAGTGATCAGACTGCCGACTTAATATATGAACGGCCCGCTGAAAGGCGGGCCGTTTTGTTTTTGGGAGCAGCCGTCGATGGCTTCGCCATCCCAGGGTCTCCGCGACGTCGCTTCGCTCCTGCTCCGCCCTGGGATGACGAAGCGCGGATGTTTCAGCCAATCTCTAAGGTTTGCGATTCACCGCGTTTGCTCAGATATGGATCGGCTTGAAGAACGTCGCCAATGCCGCCTCCTTTACCGCCTCCGACATTGTCGGATGGGCGTGACAGGTGCGGGCTAGGTCTTCCGACGAGCCGCCAAATTCCATCAGCACGGCCGCCTCGTGGATCATCTCGCCGGCGCCGAAGCCGACGATGTGGACGCCGAGCACACGGTCGCTGGCCTTGTCGGCCAGGATTTTCACAAAGCCGTCGGTGTGCAGCATGGCGCGCGCGCGGCCATTGGCGCTGAACGGAAATTTTCCGGCCTTGTAGTCGATGCCGGCCTTCTTCAATTCTTCTTCGGTCTTGCCGACCGAGGCGATTTCCGGCGTGGTGTAGACGACGCTCGGAATCACCTCATAGTTCACATGACCGACCTGGCCGGCGATGGTTTCGGCCACCGCCACGCCCTCGTCTTCGGCCTTGTGGGCAAGCATCGGCCCGGCGATGACATCGCCGATGGCGTAGATGCCGGGCACATTGGTTCTGAGATGACCGTCGGTCTTGACCCGGCCGCGCTCATCGACGTCGACGCCGGCATCCTTCAGCCCGAGAGCGTCCGAATAGGCCCGTCGTCCCGTCGCAATCAGCACCGCGTCCGCCTCGATCGTCTCGGCCGCACCGCCTTTGACCGGTTCGAAGGTGACCGTCGCCCCCTTCTTGGCCTTGGCGACGCCGGTCACCTTGGCGCCCAGCCTGAACTCAAAGCCCTGCTTCGACAGCAGGCGCTGGAATTGCTTGGCGATCTCGCCGTCCATGCCGCCCAGGATGGTGTCGAGGAACTCGACCACGGTGACCTTGGCGCCGAGCCGCGCCCATACCGAGCCGAGCTCCAGACCGATGACACCGCCGCCGACCACCACCAGATGGCCCGGCACCTTGTCCAGCGACAGCGCGCCGGTCGACGAGATGATCACCTTCTCGTCGAAATCGACCTTGACGCCGGGAATGCCGGCGACGTCGGAGCCGGTGGCGATGACGATGTTCTTGGTCTCGATCTCCTCGACCTTGCCGTCATCGGAGGTCACCGACACCTTGCCGGCCGCAACCACCTTGCCGGTGCCACGAAAACTGTCGATCTTGTTCTTCTTGAACAGGAAGGCCACGCCATTGACGTTGGCCGTCACTGTCGCATCCTTGTGCGCCATCATCTTCCCAAGGTTGAGCTTGGGCGCGCCGATCTCGACGCCAAGCGCATCGAAGGAATGGCCGGCCTCGGCGAACACCTCGGACGCATGCAGCAGCGCCTTTGACGGGATGCAGCCGATGTTGAGGCAGGTACCGCCGAAAGTCGGGTTCTTTTCGACCACCGCCGTCTTCAGGCCGAGCTGCGCCGCCTTGATGGCGCAGACATAGCCGCCTGGTCCCGATCCGATGATAACGACATCATAGGCCATAATACTGTCCCTTTTGCTTTAGCGGCCGCCGCCGATTTCCAGATTGGCGCCTGTTGTGTAGGACGCCTCGTCCGACAGCAGCCAGAGAATTGCGGCCGCGACTTCCTCGGCGGTGCCGACGCGCTGCATGGGCACCACCTTGCGCATTCTCTCGACGCGATCCGGCTGCCCGCCGGAGGCATGAATTTCGGTGTCGATGATGCCCGGGCTGACGGCGTTGACACGAATGCCTTCGCCGGCCACTTCGCGGGCAAGCCCGATGGTGAAGGAATCGACCGCGCCCTTCGAGGCGGCGTAATCGACATATTGACCCGGCCCACCAAGCCTTGCCGCGATCGAAGAAACATTGACGATCGCGCCACCCTTGCCGCCATGCCTGGTCGACATGCGCTTCACCGCCTCGCGGGCGCAAAGCATCGGCGCGATCACATTGATGCGCATCATGCGCTCCAGCCTTGCAGCGCTCAGCTCGTCGACGCGCGCGCTCTGGTCGACCACGCCGGCATTGTTGACGAGCGCGTCGAGCCGACCGAAACGGGCATCGACAGCCTCGAACATGGCCAACACGTCGGTCTCGCTGCCGACATCGGCCTTGACTGCGAAGGCTTCTCCGCCAGCGGCCTCGATGTCGGCGACCACCGTTTCGGCTGCTTTTGCATTCGACGCGTAATTGACCGCAATGCGGTAGCCGCCCTTGGCGGCAAGCCTGCATGTAGCGGCGCCAATGCCGCGGCTGCCGCCGGTCACCAGCAGGATTTTTCCGCTCGCGCTCATTCCTGACATCCCTTCAGGGCAAAGACGTCCCAGGGCACCTTGGAAAAGCCGTTGGCGCCATAGGCCGCCGACATCTGCAACGACGCTCCCAAGTCGGGAAGGATCAGCTTCTTCGGCGCATCCTTTCCTTCGCCCGGCAGCAGCGCGATATTGCCCTGGTCGTCGGCAGTGTAGATGACGCCCTCCCACACGGTGCAAGCGGCGAGCTCGTCGCCGGTGACGTCGCCGGCCGGGCATTTATACATCAGCGAGCCATGCGGCCGCGCCACGCCCTCCGTCCACATGACGATGCCGTCGAGCACGACGCCGTTGTCGAGCACCATCTTGAAGGTGTTGGTGACGGCAGCAGACTCGCCGGTCGGCCTGAAATCGATCTCGGCGGCGTTCTCAGGATCGCCATAGACGGCGAGCTCGATGGGACAGGCGGCGTGAGAGGTAGAACTCGCAAACAAAACGGCCAATAGCCCAGCTAAAGATCCTATGATGGGCGAGATGCTTTGCATCGGGGCGGCTTACTCGCTCTCGCGGCCATCGGCGTTTTCCAGAACGCCGAAATCGGTCATCAAGAGCAGCGGTTCGCCCGCCGCGTCTAGTCCCCAGAACGATGGATAAAGCCCGTCGCCCCAGCCGCTCCAGAAAATCGCAATATTGAGCGGGTTGCCGGCAACCGGGCGATGCAACGCGAACCTGTCCTGATTGGAAGCGAACTCGGCGACCAGCACCTCACCGTAGTAGTCGCCGTATTCCAGCTTGTCCTGCCGCTCGTCCAACAGCGCCATGGCTGTCTTGTCCATGAAAGAGCCAAGGCCGGCGTCGACGGGATAACCGAATATCTCGTCATCCTTCAATGTCGCGACATCCTGGTCGGGCAAAGTGGCGAGTTCCCAACGAACCGGCATGCCGGGCCTGAAACGCAGCACAGCGACGGCCACACGGCCTCGCGCCTCGAACAGCGAAACGGGGTAGTGCCCGGGTCTGACGTTGCGGCTCAAAGCCGGCCAGTCGGTTCCGGTGGTCAGCGGATCGCAGGCGATGATCTCGCCCGTCGGCAGTTCGAGGTCACCGATCGAGGTGACGGTGATCTTCCGCTCGGCCATTTGCGCCTCGCTCAGGGCGAAAAGGCCGAGATTGCTGCTCGCCTGCGTCGGATCCCATTCAGTCGATGTCGCCGGCGAAGAGATAGCGGTCGAGGCAGTAGGCCGAGAAATTCGTAGCATGCGACCCGCTGCCCGACCCAGCTTGAATCCTAAATGCTCCAGCCAGCCGCTCACGGCGCGCTCGGCCGTCACAAATCCAGCACCAGCCGCTCAGGATCCTCCAGGCTTTCCTTGACCCGCACCAGGAACGTCACCGCTTCCTTGCCGTCGACGATGCGGTGGTCGTAGGACAGCGCCAGATACATCATCGGCCGGATGACGATCTGGCCGCCGACCACCATCGGCCGCTCCTGGATCTTGTGCATGCCCAAAATGCCCGACTGCGGCGCATTGAGGATCGGCGTCGACATCAGCGACCCGTAAACGCCACCGTTGGAAATCGTGAACGTGCCGCCTTGCATATCCGCAACCGACAGCTTGCCGTCGCGCGCCGCAAGCCCCAGCCTGCCGATGTCCTTCTCGATTTCGGCGATGGACATCTGGTCGGCATTGCGCACGACCGGCACGACGAGGCCTTTCTCTGTACCGACGGCAACGCCGATATGAGCGTAGTTCTTGAAGATGATGTCGGTGCCGTCGATCTCGGCATTGACCGACGGTATCTCCTTCAGCGCATGGGTGACCGCCTTGGTGAAGAAGCCCATGAAGCCTAGCTTCACGCCGTGCTTCTTCTCGAACACGTCCTTGTATTTGCTCCTCAGCGCCATCACCGCGCTCATGTCGACCTCGTTGAAGGTGGTCAGCATGGCGGCGGTCGATTGCGCTTCCTTGAGGCGGCGCGCGATGGTCTGGCGCAGCTTGGTCATGCGCACGCGCTCCTCGCGCGACGCATCGTCGGCCGAGGACGGCGCACGCGCTGCGGCAGGTGCCGGAACAGGCGCTGCCTTCGGCATTTCTGCCGGCTGCGACGGCGCGCCCCTGGCGATCAGGTCGAGCACGTCGCCTTTCAGCACCTGGCCGCGCTTGCCCGAGCCCGACACCTGGTCGACTGCGAGATTGTGCTCGGCCAGCAGCTTTGCTGCCGACGGTGCCGGCGGCATTGTGCGCGTCTCGATTGCGCCGGCGTCGCCGGCGATCTTGGCCGTCTCAGCCGCGGCCTGCTTGACGCTCGAGGCCGCAGTCGGAGCCGAGGCCTGCGACACCGCCTCCTGCTTCGTTGCCGGAGCGGCGGCGGCATTGGCTGCCGCGCCGGCGCCTGCCGAAATCGTGCCGAGCAGCGCGCCGACGCCGACCGTCTCGCCTTCCTTGACGGCGATCTCGGCGAGCGTGCCCGCGGCGGCGGCCGGCACTTCCACCGTCACCTTGTCGGTTTCGAGTTCGACCAGCGGCTCATCGGCGGCGATCGCGTCGCCGACCTTCTTGAACCATTTGCCGATGGTCGCCTCGGTGACGGATTCACCAAGTGTCGGGACGCGGATTTCGGTTGCCATTGTGCCTGTCCGTTTCTTTTCGGTTCTGTTCTATTCACCAAGCGCGTCGTCGAGCAAGGCTGCAAGCTGGGCGAGATGCTTCGACATCAATCCGGTCGCCGGCGAAGCGGCAGCCGGCCGGCCGGTATAGCGCACCCGCTGATGCTTGGCGTCGATATGCGCCAGCACCCATTCGAGATACGGATCGATGAACGACCAGGCGCCCATGTTCTTGGGCTCCTCCTGGCACCAGACCATCTCGGCATTGCGGAAGCGCGACAGTTCGGTGATCAGCGCCTTGGCCGGGAACGGATAGAGCTGCTCGACGCGCAGCAAATAGATGTCGTTGATGCCGCGCTTCTCGCGCTCCTCGTAGAGGTCGTAATAGACCTTGCCCGAACAGAGCACGACACGGCGGATCTTCGAATCCTTGGTGAGCTTGATGGCCTGGCCCGACAGCAGCTGGGCGTCGTCCCACAACAGCCGGTGAAAGGCGCTTTCGCCCGACATCTCCGGCAGCGTCGACACGGCCCGCTTGTGGCGCAGCAGCGACTTTGGCGTCATCAGGATCAGCGGCTTGCGGAAGTCCCGCTTCAATTGCCGGCGCAAGATATGGAAGTAGTTGGCCGGCGTCGTAACGTTGGCGACCTGCATGTTGTCTTCGGCGCAAAGCTGCAGGAAGCGCTCGAGCCGGGCCGACGAATGCTCAGGCCCCTGGCCTTCATAGCCGTGCGGCAGCAGGCAGACGAGGCCCGACATTCTGAGCCATTTGCGCTCGCCCGACGAGATGAACTGGTCGAACACCACCTGGGCGCCGTTGGCGAAGTCGCCGAACTGCGCTTCCCACAGCGTCAGCGCCTTCGGCTCGGCCAGCGAGTAGCCATATTCGAAGCCGAGCACGGCCTCTTCCGACAGCATCGAGTTGATGACCTCGAAACCGGCCTGCGCCGCCGACAGATTGTTGAGCGGGATATAGCGTGTCTCGTCGCGCTGGTCGTAGAGCACGGAATGGCGCTGCGAGAAGGTGCCGCGCTCCGAATCCTGTCCGGACAGCCGGATCGGATTGCCGTCGAGCAGAATAGCGCCAAAGGCCAGCGCCTCGGCCGTCGACCAGTCGATGCCTTCGCCGGACTCGATCGCCTGGCGGCGGTTGTCGAGGAAGCGGATGATCGTCCTGTGCGCCTCGAAATCCTTCGGCACCTCGGTCAGTTTCTTGCCGATCTCTTTCAGCGTCTTGACCGAAACGGCGGTCTTGCCGCGCCGCTGCTCGTCCTGGTTGTCGGCCGAGCGCAGGCCGGACCAGGCGCCGTCCAGCCAGTCGGCCTTGTTTGGCTTGTAATGCTGGCCGACCTCGAATTCCTGCTCGAGATGCGCCCGCCAATCGGCCTTCATCTTTTCGAACTCGGTCTGGGTGATGTGGCCTTCGGAAATCAGCCGGTCGGCATAGATCTGCACCGTCGTCTTCTGGTTGCGGATCTTGCGATACATGATCGGCTGGGTGAAGGCGGGCTCGTCGCCCTCAT
Source organism: Mesorhizobium sp. M0991 (assembly GCF_040318915.1). NCBI lineage: Bacteria > Pseudomonadati > Pseudomonadota > Alphaproteobacteria > Hyphomicrobiales > Phyllobacteriaceae > Mesorhizobium > Mesorhizobium sp. M0991. The sequence goes on along the minus strand of NZ_JAMYNE010000001.1, from coordinate 657,787 downwards.
TGTGGCCGAATCGCCGATAGCAGAACATGTCCACCACGACAGGCTTGTGGAACTTCATGCGGAATTCGATCGCCACCTTGGTCGCATGGACCACAGCTTCCGGATCGTCGCCATTGACGTGGAAGATCGGCGCCTCGATCATCTTGGCCACATCGGACGGATAGGGCGACGAGCGCGAAAAGCGCGGGTTGGTGGTGAAGCCGATCTGGTTGTTGATGATGAAATGCAGCGTGCCGGCGACGCGGTGACCGCGCAGGCCCGACAGGCCGAGGATTTCGGCAATCACGCCCTGGCCGGCAAAGGCGGCGTCGCCATGCAACAGCAGCGGCAGCACCTTGGCGCGCTCTTCCAGCGGCACGATCTCCTCGCGGCTGCGGCCGAACAAATAGTCCTGCTTGGCGCGCGCCTTGCCCATCACCACCGGGTCGACGATTTCCAAATGCGAGGGATTGGCGGTCAGCGACAGATGCACCTTGTTGCCGTCGAACTCGCGATCCGACGAGGCACCGAGATGGTACTTCACGTCGCCCGAGCCTTCGACCTCGTCGGGCGCGGCCGAGCCGCCCTTGAACTCGTGGAAAATGGCGCGGTGCGGCTTGGCCATCACCTGCGACAGCACGTTCAGCCGGCCGCGATGCGCCATCCCGAGCACGATCTCCTTCATGCCGAGCTGGCCGCCGCGCTTGATGATCTGCTCCAGCGCCGGGATCAGCGACTCGCCGCCATCGAGGCCGAAGCGCTTGGTGCCCTTGTACTTGACGTCGATGAACTGCTCGAAGCCTTCCGCCTCGACCAGCTTCTGCAGGATCGCCTTCTTGCCGGCTGCAGTGAAGGAGATCTCCTTGTCGGTGCCCTCGATGCGCGCCTGGATCCAGGCCTTCTCCTCGGGATCGGAAATATGCATGAATTCGACGCCGAGCGTCGAGCAATAGGTCCGGGTCAGGATGTCGAGCATCTGCCGGATGGTGCCGAATTCCAGCCCGAGCACATTGTCGAGGAAGATCGGCCGGTCGTAATCGGCTTCGGTGAATCCGTAATTCTCCGGCGACAGCTCGTTATAATCCTCGAGCGGCTTGGCAATGCCGAGCGGATCGAGATTGGCGTGCAGGTGGCCGCGCATGCGGAAGGCGCGGATCATCATGATGGCGCGGACGGAATCGCGCGTCGCCTGATGTACGTCGGCGTCGGAAAGCGCTGCGCCGTTGCCGACCGCCCTGTCCTTGACCTTCTTTTCGATGTGCTTTTCGACCAGGCCCCAATTGCCGTCCAGCGCCGAGACAAGCTCGCCATTGGCCTGCATCGGCCAGGAGGGCTTGGCCCATGACGCGCCCTTGGCATTCTTGCGCACGTCGCCGGCGTCGTCCTTCAGTGCCGCGAAGAAGTCCTGCCATTCGGGATCGACCGACGCGGGATCGTCCTCATAGGCGGCATAGAGCGCGTCGATATAATCGGCATTGCCGCCATAGAGGAAAGAGGTAAGCGAAAACTGGTCGTTGGCCTGATCTTGTCTTGCCATGTCACTGTCGAAGCCTTTGCTTCGTCTCCTTTGTTGGAGGGGAGTACGGGAATAGGGGAGTAAGGGAGTAGGGCAAATGCCCTCGTCTTGTTCCCTACTCCCCTATTCCCGTACTCCCTTACTCCCCTAACCTTTGATCGCTTCGACCAGGGTCGTGCCCAGCCGTGCCGGCGATGGCGAAACCTTGATGCCGGCCGATTCCATCGCCGCGATCTTGTCTTCCGCGCCGCCCTTGCCGCCGGAGATGACCGCGCCCGCATGGCCCATGGTGCGGCCCGCCGGCGCGGTGCGGCCGGCGATGAAGCCGGCCATCGGCTTGCTGCGGCCGCGCTTTGCCTCGTCCTTGAGGAACTGCGCGGCGTCTTCCTCGGCCGAACCGCCGATCTCACCGATCATGATGATCGACTTGGTCTCGTCGTCGGCGAGGAACATCTCCAGCACGTCGATGAACTCCGTGCCTTTGACCGGGTCGCCGCCGATGCCGACGGCGGTGGTCTGGCCGAGGCCGACATTGGTGGTCTGGAACACCGCCTCATAGGTAAGCGTTCCCGAGCGCGAAACAACGCCGACCGAACCCTTGCGGAAGATGTTGCCGGGCATGATGCCGATCTTGCATTGGTCGGGGGTCAGCACGCCGGGGCAGTTCGGTCCGATCAGCCGCGATTTCGAGCGGTCGAGCCTCGCCTTGACCTTGATCATGTCCATCACCGGTATGCCCTCAGTGATGCAGACGATCAGCGGGATCTCGGCCTCGATCGCTTCCAGAATCGCTTCTGCAGCACCCGCCGGCGGCACGTAGACGACCGAAGCGTTGGCGCCGGTTTTGGCCTTGCCTTCGGCTACGGTGGCGAAGATCGGCAGTGCCTCGCCCTTGGCGCCGGTCCAGGTCTCGCCGCCTTTCTTGGGGTGGATGCCGCCGACCATTTTTGTGCCGTGATAGGCCAGCGCCTGTTCGGTATGGAACGTGCCGGTCTTGCCGGTCAGGCCCTGCACCAGCACCTTGGTGTTCTTGTCGACGAGAATGGACATGATGGTCCTTTTCAAAAACCGTTGATCGGGGAAGGCCGCGCGCTCATGGTCACAACCGCTTCAGATCCGCGACGGTGAGGTCGCTGTTGGCATTGCCGGTGTTGAGCGTCGTCGCCGGCTCGAACATCAGCACCACCGGCTCCTCGCTCAGCGAGCGCGGCCGGTGTTCGACGGCGCGCGGCACGACGATGAACTCGCCGCTGGAAAGCTCCACCGTGCCGTCGCGGAAATCGATGGCGATGCGGCCGCGCAGCACAAGGAAGGCCTCGTCTTCATTGTCGTGCGCATGCCAGTCGAAGACGTCGCCGAACTTGGCGATCTTGACCTGGGAATCGTTGACGTCGCCGGCAATATGCGGATCGAAGACCTTCTTGATCTTCGTATCCGCCGCCTCGACGAGGTTTATCTTGTGCGGAGGCACAGGCTCAGCCCTTCACCGCCGCCACGATCTTCTTGGCTGCGTCATCGAGGTCATCGGCCGACACGACGTTCAGCCCGCTGTCGTTGATGATCCTCTTGCCGAGTTCGGCATTGGTGCCTTCCAGCCGCACCACCAGCGGCACTTGCAGGCCGACCTCCTTGACCGCGGCGATGACGCCCTCGGCGATGATGTCGCACTTCATGATGCCGCCGAAGATGTTGATCAGAATGCCTTTGACCGCCGGATCCTTGGTGATGATCTTGAACGCCGCCGTCACTTTTTCCTTGGACGCGCCGCCGCCGACGTCGAGGAAGTTGGCCGGTTCGGCGCCGTAGAGCTTGATGATATCCATCGTCGCCATGGCGAGGCCGGCGCCGTTGACCATGCAGCCGATATTGCCGTCGAGCGCGACATAGGCGAGGTCGTATTTCGACGCCTCGATCTCCTTCTCGTCCTCTTCGGAGGTGTCGCGCAATTCGAGCACGTCCGGGTGACGGAACAGCGCGTTGTTGTCGAACGACACTTTTGCGTCGAGCACGCGCAGCCGGCCGCTCTTCATGACGATCAGCGGATTGACCTCGAGCAGGCTCATGTCCTTCTCGACAAACGCCTTGTAGAGGATCGGAAACAGCATGGCGCCATCCTTGGCCGCGTCGCCGTCGAGCCTCAGTGCGGCGTTGAGCTTCTTCACATCGTCGGCCGTCACGCCCTTTTCCGGGTCGATGGCGACGGTGATTATCTTTTCCGGCGTGTCGTGGGCGACCGCCTCGATGTCCATGCCGCCCTCCGTCGAGACGACGAAGGCGACGCGCCCGACCGAGCGGTCGACCAGGATCGACAGATAGAGCTCGCGCTCGATGTCGGCGCCGTCCTCGATATAGAGCCGGTTGACCTGCTTGCCGGCCGGGCCGGTCTGCTTGGTGACCAGCGTGTGGCCGAGCATCTCCTTGGCGTTGGCGACGACCTCGGCCACCGTCTTCGCCAGCCTGACACCGCCCTTGGCATCGGGCCCGAGTTCCCTGAACTTGCCCTTGCCGCGGCCGCCGGCATGGATCTGGCTCTTGACCACATAGAGCGGGCCGGGCAGCGCTTTGGCGGCGGCTTCCGCCTCGCTCGCCTTGAACACCGGCACGCCCTCGGCCACTGGTGCGCCAAAGCCTTTCAGCAGCGCCTTGCCCTGATATTCATGGATGTTCATGCGCTATGTCTCCAGCTTGCTTGGCGGGCTTGGTTGCCGGCTTACTTGGCCGCGAGATGCGGAGCGATCTTGACGCAGGCGTCGCACAGGCCCTGCACCGCCGCGACCGAATTATCGAACATCTTCTGCTCGCTCTTCGCGAGCTCGATCTCGATGATCCGCTCGACGCCGCCGGCGCCGATCACCACGGGAACGCCGACATAGGTGTTCTTGACGCCATATTGGCCGGAGAGGTACGCCGCACAGGGCAGCACCCGGTTCTTGTCCTTGAGATAGGCTTCGGCCATGGCGATGGCCGAGGCGGCCGGCGCATAAAAGGCAGAGCCGGTCTTGAGCAGGCCGACGATCTCGGCGCCGCCGTCGCGGGTGCGCTGCACGATCTGGTCGAGCCGCTCCTTCGAGGTCCAGCCCATCTTGATGAGGTCGGGCAACGGGATGCCGGCAACCGTCGAATAGCGGATCATCGGCACCATGGAATCACCGTGGCCGCCGAGCACGAAGGCGGTGACGTCCTCGACCGAGACCTTGAATTCCTCGGCCAGGAAATAGCGGAAGCGCGAACTGTCGAGCACGCCGGCCATGCCGACGACATGGCTCTTCGGCAGGCCGGAAAACTTCTGCAGCGCCCAGACCATGGCGTCGAGCGGATTGGTGATGCAGATGACGAAGGCTTTCGGCGCGTATTTCTTGAGGCCGGCGCCGACCTGCTCCATCACCTTCAGATTGATGCCCAGAAGATCGTCGCGGCTCATGCCGGGCTTGCGCGGCACGCCGGCGGTGACGATGCAGACGTCGGCGCCCTCGATGCCGGCATAGTCGTTGACGCCGGTCAGCCTGGAGTCGAACCCATCGACCGGCGACGACTGCGCGATGTCCAGCCCCTTGCCTTGCGGGATGCCTTCGGCGATATCGAACAGCACGACGTCGCCGAGATCCTTGAGGCCGACCATGTGGGCGAGGGTGCCGCCGATCATGCCCGAGCCGATGAGCGCTATCTTGTTGCGTGCCATGTCAGGATGTTTTCCCTTTGACTATGACGGCGCCCAAATCCTTGACGATTTGATGACGGCGTCGGAGGAAGAGGCCGGAATGCTGCGGAACCGCGAAATTCGCCGCACGCAATAGCCCCGGTCGCACAAAAATTCAAACGATTATTTTGGAGTGAGTAATTTCAATCGGTTAGAAACAATGGGAATTACGTAAACGTCAAAATTCTGAAGCCGACTTGAGGAATTCTACACAATGGCACTGGAAATCAGAAGGCTGTTTCCTGGCGATGACGCCCTTGTGATGCGGGTTGCCGACGACGTCTTCGACGAGTCGGTCAGGCCGGATCGGCTCTCCGCCTATCTCGCGGAGCCCGGTCATTTCATGGTCGTAGCCCTCGCCGACGGCATCGTCGTTGGCCAATGCGCAGCCGTCATCCACCGCCACCCGGACAAGGTGAGCGAACTCTACATAGACGAGGTCGGCGTGGCGCCGGCCCTTCAACGCCAGGGCATTGCGACGAGGATGCTCGGCGCCATGTTCGCACTCGGTCGCGAGCATGGCTGTGAGGAGGCGTGGGTCGGCACCGAGCCGGACAATGTTGCTGCTCGCGCACTTTACGCGTCGCGAAAAGAGCCGCATGGGCCGGCGGAGGGGTTCGTCATGTATGTCTATCGGTTATAGGCGCCGGCGGCAGCGCCCCTTCTGTACTATCCTTCACGCCTGAGCCTGCCGTGCCTCCGTCGATGATCCCTGCGCCCTCTGCCTCTCCGCCCAGTCCTCCAGCCAGTCGTGGCTCTGCATCTCGATCAGCCGCGATGCGGTGCGCTCGAACTCGAAGACTTCGTTGCCGCGCTTGGCCGTATAGAGCTGCGCCGGCGGTGCCGCGGCGCTCATCACCAGCCGTACATGATGATCGTAGAGCGTATCGACCAGCAGGATGAAGCGCTTGACTTCGTTGCGCTTGCCTTCGCCGAGCACCGGCACATGGTCGATGAAGATGGTCGAGAAACGGCTGGCAATGGCAAGATAGTCGCGGGCGCCGAGCGGCCTCTCGCAGAGATCGGCGAAGGAAAACCGCGCCGCCTCGCCGGCAGCACGCGGCACTACGACGTGCCGGCCCTTAACCGTCAGCATCGTCTCGGCCGTCGGCCTGCCATGCGTCATCACAGCCCACGCGTCGTCGAGCGCATGGTCAGCGGCGGCATCGGCGGGGGTGATGTAGACCAGCATGTGGCTGAGCTTGTCGAGGCGGTAATCCTTGTCGGCGTCAAGCGCCAGCACCTGCGCGTGGCGCTCCAGCATAGCGACAAACGGCAAAAACAGCTGACGGTTCAGGCCGTCGCGGTAGAGATCCTGCGGCGCGACATTGGAGGTGGCGACCAGCACCACGCCATTGGCAAACAACGCCGAAAACAACCTGGACAGGATCATCGCATCGGCGATGTCGGTGACGGAGAACTCGTCGAAGCACAGCACCCAGGCTTGCTCGGCCAGCGCGCGCGCCACCGGCGGGATCGGGTCGTCCTCCTTGGCCGTGCCCTCTTTACGCGCCTGCCGGTGCTTCTGGATGCGGTCCTGCACGTCGGCCATGAAGTCGTTGAAATGCACCCGGCGCTTGCGCCGCGCCGGCAGCAGCTCGAAGAACATGTCCATCAGCATGGTCTTGCCGCGGCCGACGCCGCCATGGATATAGAGGCCCTTGACCGCCTCGTGCACTTCGCGCTTGCGGGCGAACAGCCACCCCAGCGCGCTTGATTTATGCGCCAGCCGCTTGGCCGATATTTCGTCGATCAGCCGGTCGAGCGCAGCGGCGATCCGCTCCTGCGCCGGGTCGCGCCCGATGGCGCCCGTCTCGACCAGATGGTCGTAGCGCTGCTTGACGGTCGCATGGGTCTGGAGGCCGTCACGCAGATGCATCGGTCACGTCGTCCGGAGCAATTCCAAGAAAAGTGTGTAGCGGTTTTCTGTCCGGAATTGCGTAAAAAACAAAAGAGAGCAATTCCAGGAAAAGTGTGTAACGGTTTTCCGTCCGGATTTGCGTAACAATGGGGGCCGTTCTCTTACCTTGTAAGCGAGATCGGCAGGCCGTTGGAAGTCTGGCCGTCGAATTTCTCGCCGCCCGAGGAATAGAGCCGTGCCAGCGTGCCGCCGTTCTCGTCAAAGAGCGTCAGCTGTTTGCCGGCGACGTTCCAAGATTTGATGCCGTCGAGCGGCGCCGGGCAATGCAGCGGTCCGGCGCGGTAGCCCGAACCGAATTTCGTCTGCGGCGTCGCCACCTGACAGCTCTGGCCGGACACGCTTGCCTTCCACACGCCGGCGACGCTGGACGCGGTAAGGTCGGCCGCACCGGCCGGAGCCGTCCCGTCCGGCGGCAGCGAGGCGACCTGGGTGTTCTGCGGTGCGGTTGGAAATTTCGACGGATCGGCCGGGCCGGGTGTTGCCGGCGGCGGCAGCTGGTTTGCGGTCACCTTGCCGGCAGGCGCAGGTTCCAGGGGCGCCGGCTGCTGGTCGTCCATTGATGTGAACCGTGAGGTTGAACAGCCGCTCGCAACGAGCGCGGCCAGCGATACGGCCAGCAGGCCGGTTTTCGAAAATTTCATTCTCAACCTCCGTCGGATCGGGCTGGGGGTGCCGTCCGCGCAATGTCCCCCTCACCAAGATGGAGAAGGTGGCGAAATTTCAACCCGATATGGTTAAAATACGGTTTGCGCCGCTAATGTTGCAAATTTGTCGCAAAATGCACATTGCCTGAATTGCGTTACGCCTTGGCCGTTTGGCCGGCACCTCCGGTTGATGCGATACGGCGCACCGGCGCCAAAACCTTGGCGTTCACCTCAAATGCTTGCGCGGGCCGGCTCCGGCATTATCTCTTGGCGATCAGCAAACTGCAGGGAGCCGATTTCTTGGCCGCGAGAAAGAGAGCCGCCAACCGCTATTACAGCGGCCCGCCCAGCGATCATTTCGACGGCACCTTGTTCTTCAATCCCGACGGCCGGCCGCCGGGTCGCTTTGCCGATCTGTTGAAATGGCAATTGAGTCGCGAGCGCTCGAAATGGCCGGCGGCGGATCCGAGCCCGTTTCCACCGGCAAGACCGGTCGAGCGCCTCGATGGTTCTGCGCTGCGCCTCACCATGGTCGGTCATTCCTCGCTGCTCGTCCAGACAGCCGGCCTGAACATCCTGACCGACCCGGTCTGGTCGCGACGCGTCTCGCCGCTCTCCTTCGCCGGTCCGAAACGCGTCAATCCACCGGGCATCGCCTTTTCGCATTTGCCGCCGATCGACCTCGTGCTGGTCAGCCACAACCATTACGACCATCTCGACCTCGCCACGTTGAAGCGCCTGAAGACAAGACACGACCCGCTGCTGCTGACGCCGCTTGGCAACGACACAATCATCGGCGCTGCCGTGCCCCGTATGCGGCTTTCGGCGCATGACTGGGGCGACCGGGTCGATATCGGCGATGGCGTCGCCGTCCATGTCGAGCCGGTGCACCACTGGTCGGCCCGCGGTACTCGCGACCGGCGCATGGCGCTGTGGGCGGGTTTCGTCGTCGAGACACCCGGCGCAAAGATCTATTTCGCCGGCGACACCGGCTTCCACGGCGGCATCAATTACCGGCTGATGGCGCAAAAGCACGGCGGCTTCCGCCTCGCCATCCTGCCGATCGGCGCCTACGAGCCGCGCTGGTTCATGGCGCCGCATCACCAGGATCCGGAAGAGGCGGTGCAAGGCATGCTTTTGTGCAACGCCGCCTATGCCGCCGGCTGTCACTGGGGCACGTTCCGGCTCACCAACGAGTCGATCGATGAGCCGCCCAGAAAGCTCGGCGAAGCGCTCGATGCTGCCGGCCTGCCGCGGCAACGTTTTCGCGCCTTGCGGCCGGGCGAAGTCTGGGACGTGCCGGAGGTCTAGCGCGGCGGAACCTAAGGCATCACATAGACGTTTGTAGGTGTTCAAACCTGTCGGCTGCGAGGTCTCTCATGATCAGGTGGATCATCATTCTTTTGATTATCGCGGCCGCGGCGAGCCTGCTCGGCATGCCGGCACTGGCCGGAGCCGCCGCAACCGGCGCGCGCATCCTCATCGGCATCGTGCTGATCATCTTCCTGCTGATCGTGCTTGGCGTCTTCGTGGTGACTTGAAAATCACGCCGCGCTGGTAATTTCTGCCGCTATCCGCCATATAGGCGCCAAACCGGCAAGAGACCTTTCGATCGATGGCAAGCGCGGCCCCTTTCGCCAAGATGAACGGCATCGGCAACGAAATCATCGTTGCCGATATGCGTGGCCGTGCCGATCGGGTGACGCCTGCGGCAGCCGTCGCGCTTAATGCCGATGCGGCGACCAGGTTCGACCAGATCATGGCGATCCACGACCCCAGGACGCCGGGCACCGCCTTTTTCATCGACATCTTGAATTCCGACGGAACCAGCGCGCAAGCCTGCGGCAACGGCATGCGTTGTGTCGTCCAGGCGCTCGCGGCTGAGACCGGCCAGAAGACATTTGCCTTTGAAACAGTCGCCGGCATCCTCAATGCCGAGGAACATGCCGACGGAATGATCTCGGTCGACATGGGCAGGCCGCGCTTTGGCTGGCAGGACATCCCGCTGGCCGAGGAATTCCGCGACACCCGCATGATCGAGCTGCAGATCGGCCCGATCGATGCCCCGGTACTGCATTCGCCTTCGGTCGTCTCGATGGGCAATCCGCACGCCATCTTCTGGGTCGACCGCGACGTCTGGTCCTACGAGCTCGAGCGCTTCGGCCCGCTGCTCGAAAACCACCCGATCTTCCCCGAGCGCGCCAACATCACCGTCGCGCAGGTGACTTCGCCTGAGACCATGGTCATCCGTACCTGGGAGCGCGGCGCCGGCCTGACCAAGGCCTGCGGCTCGGCCGCTTGCGCCGCCGTGGTCGCTGCGGCCCGCACCCGGCGCACCGGCCGCAGCGTCACGCTGATGACGCCCGGCGGCGGCTCGCTGCATGTTTTGTGGCGCGACGACGACCAAGTCATCCTGACCGGTGCCGCCGAATGGGAATTTTCCGGCAGCTTCGATCCGTCGACCGGGGCGTGGGCGCGCGACACCGAAAGCGCCGCCTGATGGCTCCTCTTGGCAACAGGGGTATCGACGTCGTCACCTTCGGCTGCCGGCTGAACACCTATGAATCCGAGGTGATGCGGCGCGAGGCGGAAAGTGCCGGCCTCGGTAGCCTCGAAGGCGGCGCCATCATCTTCAATACCTGCGCCGTCACCGGTGAGGCGGTGCGCCAGGCCAAGCAGTCAATCCGCAAAGCTCGCCGCGAGAACCCACAGGCCCGCATCATCGTCACCGGCTGCGCCGCGCAGACCGGCCCGCAGGATTTCGTCGCCATGGACGAGGTCGATCTCGTCCTCGGCAATGAGGAAAAGCTCAGGGCGCATTCCTATCGCGCGCTGCCGGATTTCGGCGTCAACGACACCGAGAAGGCGCGCGTCAACGATATCTTTTCGGTGCGCGAGACGGCCGCCCACATGGTCGACGCCATCGAGGGCCGGGCACGCGCTTTTGTCCAGGTGCAGAACGGCTGCGACCACCGCTGCACCTTCTGCATCATTCCCTACGGTCGCGGCAATTCGCGCTCGGTGCCGATGGGCGCCGTGGTCGAGCAGGTCAAGCGACTCGTCGGCAATGGTTATGCCGAGATCGTGCTGACCGGCGTCGACATGACCAGTTTCGGCGCCGATCTGCCGGGCGCGCCGAAGCTTGGCAAATTGGTCAAGACCATCCTGAAGCAGGTGCCGGACGTGAAACGCCTGCGGCTTTCCTCCATCGACTCGATCGAGGCCGATGACGATCTGCTGGACGCCATCGCCACCGAGCCGAGGCTGATGCCGCATCTGCATCTGTCGCTGCAATCGGGTGACGACATGATACTGAAGCGGATGAAGCGCCGGCACAGCCGCGACCAGTCGATCCGCTTTTGCGAGGATGTGCGCAAACTGCGCCCCGGCATCGTTTTCGGCGCCGACATTATCGCTGGCTTCCCGACCGAGACGGACGCAATGTTCGAAAACTCGGAAAAGATCGTCGAGGAATGCGGCCTGACGCATCTCCATGTCTTCCCGTTTTCGCCGCGCCAGGGCACGCCCGCCGCGCGCATGCCGCAGCTCCGCCGCGACGTCGTCAAGCAGCGCGCGGCACGCCTGCGCGCCACCGGCGAGGTCGCCCATCGCCGCCATCTTGCCTCGCTCGCTGGAACGCGTCAGTCGATCCTGGTCGAGCGTGACGGCCTTGGCCGCACCGAGGGGTTTACACTGGCCGTATTGTCGGCGGGCACGCCGGGCGACATCGTCGAGGCTGATATCGCCGGCGATGACGGTATCAGACTGATCGCCGCGCCGCTTGCCGCTCGCGCCGCCTGAGAGCGCAAGACATGGCTGGGTTTTTCAAGAAGATATTTTCGTTCGGCAAGAAGGAAGTCGTCGAAGAGCGGCCCGACGAGGCCGCACCGCTGCCGCCGATCAAATGGGATGAACTGGAAGCGCTGAAGCCGGCCGCAGAGCAGGCCGTCCCGGAGTTTTTGAAACGCGAAGAGCCGCGGCCCGAAGTCGAAGCCGTACCTCCACCGCCAGTCGAACCAGAGTTGCCTCCGGCACCGCAACCGGCGCCCGCGGAAGAGCCGAAGCCCGAACCGTCGCCGACCATTCCACCCGAGCCAGACATCCAGCCGGAGCCGGAAACGCCTGCTGAAGAGCCGGAGGAGATCCGGGCCGGACCCGTCGCTCCCGAGCCAGTTCCTGAGGCGGAGCAGCCGGAGATCGTTCAGCCCGAGCCTCCGTCCACGGAAGCTGGCGCTGCCCCTCATCCGCCTGCCGGCACCTTCTCCCCGTATAGTGACGGGGAGAAGGGGGCTCATCGTAACGCAGAAGCCCCTTCCACGGACGCCGAAGAAGAAGCTGCAACGCTGACGCCCCCCTCTCCCCGTACCTCACGGGGAGAGGGTAAGGGTGAAGGGCAGCTCCAACCTGCGCAAGACGCGGCACCCGCGGCCGAAGTCACGCCACCAGCGCCCGAAGCGCCGCCGGCCGAAATCCCGCCTCCAATCCGCCAGCCCGCCCCGGTCGAAACGAAACCGGTCTTGACCGAGATCGCGCCCGAACCAGAGGCCATTTCGCAACCATCGCCGGAGCCAAAACCCGCCCCCGGTAAGGTGACCGTAACTAAGAAGGTCGAGCAGAAAGCCGAGCCCCAGAAGGCGCCCGAACCGGCTCCGAGGCGCTCCTGGTTCCAGCGAATGCGAGACGGGCTTGCCCGCTCTTCCCGAGAATTGTCGGGCAACATCGCCGGCGTCTTCACCAAACGCAAGCTGGACGACGACACGCTGCAGGACCTGGAGGATGTGCTGATCCGCGCCGATCTCGGCATGGAGACGGCGTTGCGCGTCACCGACGCGCTCTCCGCCAGCCGCTACGGAAAGGACGTCTCCGACACCGAAGTCCGCGCCATCATGGCGGCCGAAGTGGAAAAGGTGCTGACCCACGTCGCCATGCCGCTGGAGCTGGACCTCAGCCACAAGCCGCATGTCATCCTGGTCGTCGGCGTCAACGGCACGGGGAAAACAACAACCATCGGCAAGCTGGCGGCAAAGCTCACCGATGGCGGCCTCTCGGTGATGCTCGCGGCCGGCGACACCTTCCGCGCCGCCGCGATCGAGCAGCTGAAGATCTGGGGCGAGCGTACCAACTCGCCGGTCATTGCCTCGAAGCTCGGCGCCGACGCCGCCGGCCTCGCCTATGACGCATTCGAGCGGGCGAAGGAGGCCGGCTCCGACGTGCTGATCATCGACACCGCCGGGCGGCTGCAGAACAAGACCGAGCTGATGGCGGAACTGGAAAAGATCGTCCGGGTGCTGGGCAAGCTCGATCCGGAAGCGCCGCACACCGTGCTGCAGACGGTTGATGCCACCACCGGCCAGAATGCGCTCAACCAAGTCGAGATCTTCCGCAATGTCGCCGGCGTCAACGGCCTGGTGATGACCAAGCTGGACGGCACGGCGCGCGGCGGTATTCTGGTGGCGATCGCGGCAAAGCACAAATTGCCGGTCTATTTCATCGGCGTCGGCGAACAGGTCGACGACCTCGAACCCTTTTCCGCAAGCGAATTCGCCAGGGCGATCGCTGGCGTAGCTTGACGAGCATGATCCCAAAAAGCTGCAGGCTTTTTGGATTGGATCGTGCGTAAGAAGGACCCTATGAACCCACCCATCCTCGAAGGCGATCCGTCCGATCCGCGACGTAAGGCGTTGAACCCGGGCCTGAAATTCCTGCTCGAACTCGGGCCTGGCCTGGTGTTCTTTTTCACCACCATCCGCGGCGCGTGGCTTGTCGGGAAGTTTCCGATCCTCGGCCATATCGGCGAGCCTATCCTGATTGCCACGGCGTTCTTTATGGTGGCGACGGCGCTATCGCTCAGCGTTTCGTGGATTTTGACGCGCAGCTGGCCGATCATGCCGTTGGTCTCGGCCATCGTGGTGTTTGTGTTTGGCGCGCTGGCGCTGTGGCTGCAGGACAAGACCTTCGCGTTCATGAAGCCGACAATCATCAACAGCCTGTTCGGCATCACGCTGCTTGGCGGGTTGGCGTTTGGCAGATCGCTGTTGGGCTATGTCTTTGATTCCGCCTTCAATCTCGACGCCGAAGGCTGGCGCAAGCTCACTTTCCGATGGGGGCTCTTCTTCCTTTTTCTGGCTGCCCTGAACGAGGTTGTGTGGCGCAACTTTTCCGAGGAAGCCTGGCTTTATTTCAAGGTCTGGGGCACGATTCCCATTACACTTGTCTTCACGTTAAGCCAAATGCCGTTGATCCTGCGGCATTCACTAGAGGACAAGGCCGGCAAGGAAGAGAAGGCCGGCAAATAGAGCAATTCCAGGAAAAGTGTGTAGCGGTTTTCCGTCCGGAATTGCGTCAGAATAAGAGGAGAGGGGCATGGAATTCATCGCCACGCGCGACGAGTTGAGGACGATCTACAAGACGCCTCGGCCGACTGACGGCTCGATCCGCAAGGAGCTGAAGGCCCTGGATGGCCACTGCCGTTCCTTCATCGGCAAGAGCCCTTTCGTGCTGATCGGCTCGTCCGACGGTGCCGGCAATGCCGATGTGACGCCGAAGGGCGACAGGCCGGGCTTCGTAACAGTGCTCGATGAGAAGACCATCGCCATCCCCGACCGGCCCGGGAACAACCGGCTCGACACGCTGGAGAACATCCTTCTCAATCCCTCGATCGGGCTGCTCTTCCTCATTCCCGGCATGAACGAAACGCTACGTGTCAATGGCGATGCCCGCATCACCGTCGATGCGGCATTGCGTGAGCGGCTGGCGGTCGACGGCAAGGCACCGCAAAGTGTCGTCGTGGTGACGGTCAAGGCCGCCTATATGCATTGCGCCAAGGCCTTCATGCGCTCCGAACTATGGAAGCCGGAGAGCTGGTACGACCGCGCGACGCTGCCGACGCTCGGCCAGATCCTGCGCGACCAGCTGGCGCTCGCCGACTCGGCCGAGGCGACCGACCGCTGGTTGGACGGGGAATACAGGAAGACCATGTGGTAGCGTGCCCGGCAACGAATCGCCCAAGCCGGTCTCCATTCCTTTGCTCAACATCCTCGCCATCTCCGGCAGCCTGCGCGCCGCCTCGACCAATTCGGGCCTGATCGCGGCACTCGCGCAAAACGCGCCGCCGGACTGTCACGTCTCCGTCTACGACGGGCTTGGCCGGCTGCCGATTTTCAACCCCGACGACGAAGGCGAGCGGACGCCGCCGCAAGCAGCGGCGCTGATCGATGCGGTCACCGCCGCTGACGGCGTCATCGTCTCCTGCCCGGAACATGCCCACGGTGTGCCAGGCGGCCTGAAGAACGCGCTCGACTGGCTGGTGTCGCACGATGCCGCCGTCGGCAAACCGGCCATGCTGGTCCATGCCTCGCCGCGCTCGCTGTTTGCTCGCGCCGCACTGGCCGAGATCATGCGGACAATGTCTTTTGCGCTTTACGAAGACAGGGCGCTCGAAATCGGTCTGCTCGGCAAGGGACCGCCGGCGGTGGAGAAAATCCTGGCGGAACCGGAAAACCGGCTGGCGATGCGCGGCGCCGTTTCGGCTTTTGCCGAATTCATTGGCGCTCGATGAGCAGTCGGGGCCTTATAGCCTTGGCATCTGGCGAAAGCCGAGTGACGTCCAATCTCCCCCTTGCGGGGGAGATGTCCGGCAGGACAGAGGGGGTGCGACGGATCGCCAACTTTCGACTTCAGCCATTCCCAACCGGAACAGCCTGAAAGGGCGTGCCATAATTGGCAGGTAAGTCGGAGGAACAGCACCCCCCTCTGCCTTGCCAGGCATCTCCCCCGCAAGGGGGGAGATTGGCAGCTTCGCCGATGGCGCCTACTCTGGAACTAGCCCTTCCGTCTCCGCGTCTCAACGTCGGTCTCGCCGACGAACCAGTCGCGTGCAGCGACCTCCTCGAAGACCACCCAGACATCATTGTTGGTCAGGCCGGTGACGCCGGTGATGGCCGCCGTCACCTGGGCGGCGATCGCGGCCTTTTTGCCGGCCGGGTCATCGGCAATCACCTCCTTGACCAGGCGGATATTCACGAATGGCATGGTTCCCTCCCTTGGATATGCTTGGCGGCCGCTCAGTAGGTTTTGGCGCCGTTGACCATGAGCCGGACCATGTAGAGCGAGGTCGTGCCGGCGATGTAGAGGCAGTTCAGCTTGTTGCCGCCGAACACGCAATTGGCAACGACTTCCGGTACCTTGACCTTGCCGATCAGCGTCCCGTCTGGATCGTAGCAATGGATGCCGTCCGCGGCGCTGGTCCAGATGCGGCCGTCCGCATCCAGCCTGAAACCGTCGAACAGGCCGGCGGTGCAGTCGGCAAAGGCCTTTTCGCCTGAGACCGTCTTGCCGCCCTGGCCGACATTGAACACCCGGATGTGCGCCGGGTTTTGTGCACCATGCGTGCGGCCGGTATCGGCGACGTAGAGCTTGCTCTCGTCAACCGAAAAAGCGAGCCCGTTGGGCCTGACCATGTCGGTGATCACCGCCTCGGTCTCGCCGGTGCCGGGATCGATCCGGTAGACATGGCAGGCGCCGATCTCGCTTTCGGCCTTGTCGCCCTCGTAATCGGTATCGATGCCGTAGCTCGGATCGGTGAACCAGATCGAACCGTCGGACTTGACCACCGCGTCATTGGGCGAGTTCAGCCGCTTGCCGCGCCATTTGTCCGCTATGGTGATAACCGACCCGTCATGCTCGGTGCGGCTGACGCGGCGGCCGGAATGCTCGCAAGTAACCAGCCGGCCTTGCCGGTCGACGGTGTTGCCGTTGGAATTGCCGGACGGCTGACGGAACACGCTGACGCTGCCGTCGGTCTCGTCGTAGCGCAGCATGCGATTGTTCGGGATGTCGGACCAGACCAGATAGCGCCCGGCCGCAAACCAGGCCGGTCCTTCCGCCCATCGGCAGCCGGTAAACAGCCTGTCGACCTGTGCATTGCCATTGAACAGCCGCGAAAAGCGCGGATCGAGAACTTCGTAGAATTCGCTGGCCATGGTTCCTCCCGGTAGCAGTCGCTTGGCGAGGCACGATCAAGCCAGCCTGCGATCGATATGGCAAGATCGATGATGCGTCAGAAGCATTATGGAAGCGAATGCTGGCCCGGACGGCAGGTCACGTCCCGTTAACCGGCTATGCGCCCAGCGCAATGGTGCATTGCAACATCTTATTTTTGCAACGCACCATAACTATGTCATGCTTCGTATCGATCAAGGGAGGAACACTTGCCGCGAAGTGCGGCGCAAAGGAAACTCGCTATGATCATCGACAGCCTCATGAGCCGCGCTCGCGCCAGCATCGCCAAGCGCCGGCATTACAACCGCCTCGTCGCCGAAATCGACAGCTTCAGCAGCCGCGACCTCGCCGACATGCGCGCCGACCGCAGCGAAATGCTCTATCAGGTCCACAAGCAGATCTACGGCTGAATCTTCGGTCGAGTAACTCGGCCGCGCCTAGGCGCGTTGATATTCAGGTCAGGCCGAGTCGGAGTCGAAGACGAGCGCGCAGCGACCAAACAGGTGGATTCCGAGAACCGGAGCGGAGCGTACTTTGGGTACGCGAGCACCGGAAGCGCAGGAAGCCGCCGTTTGCAGGCCGGCATCACCTGAATATCAACGCGCCGTCAGCGCCTTCTCGATTTCGGGCAACAGCAGCGTCTGCGCCGAGTCCGGCGTCAGCGGCCCGACATGCTTGTAGGCGATCTTGCCATCCTTGCCGATGACGAAGGTCTCCGGCACGCCGTAGACACCCCAGTCGATCGCCGCGCGCCCGACCTGGTCGACGCCGATCGCCTGGAACGGATTGCCGAGATCGCCAAGGAACCGACGGGCGTTTTCCGGCTGGTCCTTGTAGTTCAGCGCGGCCATGACGAAGCGTCTGTCCTGCGACAGCGCCAGCAGCACTGGATGCTCTTCGCGGCACGGCGCGCACCAGGACGCGAAGACGTTGACCAGCGTCACCTGGCCGACGAACTGTTTTGAATCGAGGCCCGGCAAATTGGTGCCCTCGAGCGCCGGCAGGTTGGTCTGCGGCGCCGGCAGGCCGATCAGCGCCGACGGCACTTCCGACACGTCGCGCCCGGACAAGAGCTGCGCCAGGAACAATCCCGCCAGCCCGAGAAAGACCAGCAGCGGCACCAGCACGATCAGGCGGCGGCGCGCCGGTGTTTCCGTTTCCGTGCTCATGATTTTGCTGCCTTATCGGAGCGCCTGCGCAAGCCGGACGCCTCCAGCTCGGCGAGCTCTCGCCTGCGGCCGCGCTGGTCGAGCAGGATCCAGCCGATCAGCCCGCCCAGCACCACGGCCGTGATCGCATAGGCGGCGGTGACATAAAGCGCGTGTACGCTCATGCTTTTCGCTCCGCGGCGCTTTCCAACCGGTCCGTCTCGCCTTGTTCCGACATGTCTTCTCTTAACGCCGCGCCATCGGCTCCGCAATTGTTCGCCGCGCCGCAGGCATGAGCCGAAGCCAACACATCAATCCGTTCCGTGCCGCAGCGCCAGCGCCGCCGCCACCGGCCCGAGCACGGCAAGGAACAGGGTCAGCGCGGCAAGAATGAGGAAGGGCTGCAGGAAGGGATCGGGGTCCGCCACCGCGCCATAGCTGGCCGATACGCCGAAGATCAGCACGGGAATGGTCAGCGGCAGCACCAGCACAGAGATCAGCAGCCCGCCACGCGGCAACGCCACTGCCACCGCTGCACCGGCAGCACCGATGAAGGTGATCGCCGGCGTGCCGACCAGAAGCGTCAGCGCCGTGGCGCCGATGCCGGCCGGCTCCATGTTCATGAACAGGCCGAGCAGCGGAGCGGCGATGACCAGCGGCAGCACGCTTCCCGTCCAATGCGCCAGGCATTTCGTCAGGACGGTCAAGGCCAGCATGTGCCGATCGTTGCCAAGCACCAGAAGATCGAGCGAGCCGTCCTCGCGGTCGGCCTGGAACAGCCGGTCGAGGCCGAGCAGGCAGGCCAGCAAGGCGGCAATCCACAGGATCGCCGGGCCGACGCGGGCCAGCAGCCTCAGGTCGGGACCGACGCCGAAAGGGATGGTCGCGATCACGGCGAGAAAGAAAATCACGCCGGTCAGCGCCCCGCCGCCGGCGCGGATACTCAGGCGGATGTCGCGCAGGAAGAGTGACCACATTATTGTTTGGTCCCGATGCATGCGTGAAGGCCAAGCAAAGGATGGAGTTCCATCGCGTAGAGCACCAACATCAAGCGGCCTCGCCCATCACCAGCCCTTGTGCCCCCGCGATCCCCAGCGGCAAATGCGTGGCCGCAACCACGATCCCCCCACCATTGAGGTGCTTCCCCATCAATTCGCCGAATCTCTCCTCCGAAACCTTGTCCAGCCCTGCCGTCGGCTCATCCAGCAGCCACAATGGCCGGTGGCTGACCAGCAGTTTTGCAATCGCCGCCCGCCGGCGCTGGCCGGTCGAGAGATAGCCGAACGGCAGATGGCCGATGCCGCCCAGCCCGACGGTCTCCAGCGCCTCTTCAACACCCTTGGAACCTGCGCCCGAAAAATCGCGCCAGAAGCACAGGTTCTCCTTAACGCTCAATGCCGTCTTCATCGCGTCGAGGTGGCCGAGATAGTGACAGGCCGAGGCGGCCGACGGAAAGTCTTCGCCACCACCTTCGAATCGCACACGGCCTGCCGCCACCGGCAACAGTCCGGCGATGATCCTGAGCAGCGTCGATTTGCCGGCGCCGTTGGGCCCGGTGACGACCAGCGCCTGGCCTTCCCCCAGCGCGAATTCGATGCCGGAAAATACCGTCTCGCCGCCGCGTTCGCCGCCCAGATTTTCGGCGATCAGCCGCATCCGTTCCCCTTCGCCGAAAGTTCAAGCGCGGCTTCGGTGCGCCGCAGCAAAAATGGCAATTCCGTGTCTAGAACTATTCCGGAAAATTCTCTATATCCGCATCATCCGTGCCAGCGGTCGGCACGGGAACCGAATTTGCGCCGAACCAGCGCGCGTGCCGCCTTGAACGGCCCGGACGCTTGGGAACGGACAGCGGAAATGGCCGTACCCGCACCTTTGCGCGTGATTTGCATGCCCACTGGCGTCCGTTTCCTCCCGGCAACCGACAGTTAGGGATCGCACGTGTCCAAATCACTCGACAGCTTCAATTGCCGCTGCACGCTGACCGCCGGCGGCACCGAGTACATCTACTATGATCTTGTCGAGGCCGAAAAGAACGGCCTCACCGGCATTGCCCAATTGCCTTATTCGATGAAGGTGCTGCTGGAGAACCTGCTGCGCAACGAGGACGGCCGTTCCGTTACCAAGGAGAGCATCCAGGCGGTCGCCGGCTGGCTGACCGACAGGGGCGCCGCCGGCGTCGAGATCGCCTATCGCCCGGCCCGCGTGCTGATGCAGGATTTCACCGGCGTTCCAGCCGTGGTCGACCTTGCCGCCATGCGCGACGCCATGGCCTCGCTCGGCGGCGACCCGCAAAAGATCAATCCGCTGGTGCCGGTCGATCTGGTCATCGACCACTCGGTCATCGTCGATGAGTTCGGCACGCCGATGGCTTTCGCCCGCAATGTCGAGCTTGAGTATGAGCGCAATGAGGAACGCTATAAATTCCTGAAATGGGGCCAGCAGGCCTTCCGCAATTTCCGCGTCGTGCCGCCCGGCACCGGCATCTGCCATCAGGTCAACCTTGAGTACCTCGGCCAGGTCGTGTGGACCAACAGCGAAGACGGCGAGACCACCGCCTATCCCGACACCTGCGTCGGCACCGATTCGCACACCACCATGATCAACGGCCTCGGCGTTCTCGGCTGGGGCGTCGGCGGCATCGAGGCGGAGGCCGCGATGCTTGGCCAGCCGGTCTCCATGCTGCTGCCTGAAGTCATCGGCTTCCGGCTCACCGGCAGGCTGAGGGAAGGCGTCACCGCTACCGACCTGGTGCTCACCGTCACCCAGATGCTGCGCAAGAAGGGCGTCGTCGGCAAGTTCGTCGAATTCTTCGGGCCGGGCCTGTCCAACATGACGCTGGCCGACCGCGCCACCATCGGCAACATGGCGCCCGAGTATGGCGCCACCTGCGGCTTCTTCCCGGTCGACAGCGAAACCATCCGCTATCTCACCATGTCCGGCCGTGACGAAAGCCGTATTGCCCTGGTCGAGGCCTACTCGAAGGCACAGGGCTTGTGGCGCGATGCCGGCTCGGCCGATCCGGTCTTCACCGACCTGCTCGAGCTTGATCTCGGCAGTGTCGTCCCGTCGATGGCCGGCCCGAAGCGGCCGGAAGGCCGGGTCGCACTTGAAGGCATTCCGGCCGGCTTCGCCAAGGCCATGGAGACCGAATACAAGAAGGCCGCCGAAATCGACAAGCGCTATGCCGTCGAAGGCACGGACTACGATCTTGGCCATGGCGATGTCGTCATCGCCGCCATCACCTCCTGCACCAACACCTCGAACCCGAGCGTGCTGATCGGCGCTGGGCTGTTGGCGCGTAACGCCAACCGGCTCGGCCTCAAGCAGAAGCCGTGGGTCAAGACCTCCTTGGCGCCGGGCAGCCAGGTCGTCGCCGAATATCTCGAGAAATCCGGCCTGCAGAAGGAGCTCGACCAGATCGGCTTCAACCTGGTCGGCTTCGGCTGCACCACCTGCATCGGCAATTCCGGCCCGCTGCCGGCGCCGATCTCAAAGACCATCAACGATAAGGGCTTGATTGCGGCGGCAGTCTTGTCTGGCAACCGCAATTTCGAAGGCCGCGTCTCGCCCGACGTGCAGGCGAACTATCTCGCCTCGCCGCCGCTGGTCGTCGCCCACGCGCTGGTCGGGACCGTGACCAAGGATTTGACCACGGAGCCGCTCGGCGAGGATCGCAACGGCAATCCAGTCTATCTCAAGGACATCTGGCCGAGTTCGGCCGAGATCCAGGAATTCATCGAGAAGAACGTCACGCGCGAATTGTTCGCCCGCAAATATGCCGACGTCTTCAAGGGCGACGAGTACTGGCAGAACGTCAAGGCGCCGGAAGGCCAGACCTATGCCTGGGACGACAATTCGACCTATGTGCAGAACCCGCCCTATTTCGCCGGCATGACGTCAGGCTTCGGCAAGATCGGCGATATCAAGGGCGCGCGTGTGCTCGGCCTGTTCGGCGACAAGATCACCACCGACCACATTTCGCCGGCCGGTTCGATCAAGGCGGCCTCGCCGGCCGGCAAGTACCTCACCGACCACGGCGTCGGCGTCGCCGATTTCAACCAGTACGGCACGCGCCGGGGCAACCATGAGGTGATGATGCGCGGCACCTTCGCCAATATCCGCATCCGCAACCATATGCTGGGCGAGAACGGCCGCGAGGGCGGCTACACCATCCATTACCCGTCGAAGGAAGAGGAATCGATCTACGACGCAGCCATGCACTACAAGAAGGAGGGCGTGCCGCTGGTCATCTTCGCCGGCGTCGAATATGGCAACGGCTCGTCGCGCGACTGGGCGGCCAAGGGCACCAATTTGCTGGGCGTCCGCGCGGTCATCGCCCAGTCCTTCGAGCGCATCCACCGTTCCAATTTGGTCGGCATGGGCGTCATCCCCTTCGTCTTCGAGGAAGGCACCTCATGGGCCTCGCTCAACCTCAAGGGCGACGAGCTGGTCGAGATCGACGGACTGAGCAACATCAAGCCGCGGCAGAAGATGATCGCCGGGATCACCTATGGCGACGGCAGCGTCAAAGAGGTTCCGATCATCTGCCGCATCGATACGCTGGACGAGCTCGACTACTTCAAGAATGGCGGCATCCTGCAATACGTGCTGCGCGATCTTGCGGCTTAAGGGAGTAGGGCAATAAGGGAGTAGGGCAGTAGGGAGCCAGGACAAGCCACCTACTGCCCTACTGCCCTACTGCCCTACTGCCCTACTTGCCCTGTTCTTGGCTTGCCAAACCGCGCTGTCGCCGCCAGCAGCACGCCGAGCATCAGCCCGTTGAATATGTGCCACAGGAAATGCGTGCCGAGCGGAAAGCCGCCGCAGACCAGCGGATCGATCATCCTGCAGATGACCGACACGACGAAGATCGCCGAACCCGCCAGATTGTACCAGCCGGCGCGATTGCCGCTGGCCGCCACCCAGGCGCCGAAGAAGGCGAGCGCCAGAAACGGCGGCAGATAGCCGGTCGTCCCGTTCGACGCTTGGCGCAGCCAGTCCGGCACGGCAAAGGTCACCAGCCCGGCAACGGCGTAAAAGGCGACGAAGATGGCGATCGCCTTGCCCCATTTCATGCCGAGAAAACGTCGCAGGTTGAACAGCGTGTAGGCCAGCGTGAACCCTGCAATGGGCAGCACGTCGGCCAGGATCATTGCCCTTGTGGCAAAGGTGTGGAACAGCGACGACCCAACGCCGATCGCCACCACCCACCAGGCCAGCACTTCGGCGAAGGTGCCGGTTCCGCGCGTGCGCACCTGCCAGACACCCCATAGCCCGGCGGCAAAAAAAGCCAGATTGCTCAGCGCATTGAGCGGTTCGGCCCAGAATTCCGGCCCCGTCCGTTCGCAATAAAGATCGACCGGCGCCAGGAGAGATTGCCACATGCTGATTGCCGCCCGAATCGCTTCCATGGTGAAGTGCAAGTCCACCTATTGCGCCCTTGCCAGCGGTTGCAACGGCAAAATTTCACCGCAACGTGACTTCCCGTTGACTGCCGCTTCTGCCACATATTTCGATAACCAGAACAAAGCCGGCGTCACCGGCGGGATCGGAACGGTCATGCCATCTCGAAGACCATTGCGGCTTGCGGCCCTTGCGCTGGCCCTCTCGGCGTTTGCCGGCAGGGCCCTTGCCGAGCCAACCGACAAGCCATTAGGCGTCATCGAGCTCTTCACCAGCCAGGGATGCAACTCCTGTCCGCCGGCCGACGAATTCTTCGCCGAGCTCGCCGCCAAGGAGGACATCGTCGCGCTCGCCTATCATGTCGATTATTGGGATTACCTCGGCTGGCAGGACACGCTGAGCCGCAAGGAAAATACCGAGCGGCAATATGAGTATATGCGCGCCTTCGGCAGTCGTTCCGTCTACACCCCGCAAGCCGTCATAAACGGCCGCAGCCATGTCAACGGCGCCAGCCGCAAGGAAGTCGACGGCGCGCTGGCCCGCATGGAGAGGGTCGGCGAAGGCATGCGCGTCGGCATCAAGGTCAGCCGGACCAGCGATCGCGTCATGATCGATGCCGGCGACGCCGTGACCGGCCCCACCGACGCGCATGTCGTCATCGTCTATTTCAATCCGCCGCAGACGATAAAGATCGGCAAGGGCGAAAACAGCGGCCGCAGCATGACCTACTGGAACGCCGTCTCCAGCATCCAGACCGCCGGCATGTGGCACGGCAAGGCGCAGCGCTACGAACTGCCAATGAGCGAGATCGCCAAGAAGGGCGGCTGCGCCGTGCTGCTGCAGTCGGTCGGCAAGGACGGCATGCCCGGTCCGATCCTGGGTGCAGCCTTTATCCGCAAGCCTTGAACTGAAACGTCGCGCTGCCCCTCATCCGCCTGCCGCCATCTTCTCCCCGTATAGTGACGGGGAGAACGGAACTGGCCGCGGCATCGGCGTTCTTCGTGCAACGCTGGTGATTGGCAAAACCGTGGCCGACTGCGTCTTTCTCCCCGTCGCTGTACGGGGAGAAACGCCCGGCAGGGCAATGAGGGGCTGCGCAGACCGACGATCATAACGCAATTAGGGGCCCTCGCATGGCCGTCTTAACGTGCCCCGCTTTCGGAGGCGATCCCAGCGGCCGGCCAATAAAAAACCGGCGTCAGCTTGCTTCTGACGCCGGTCATTTAGGTTTTGGGATCGTCGCACCCGATCTGTCCAAGGAAAAACCGAGGTTGGTTCGATCCGACGCAGACCCGTGGGCGGGGGGCTTGGGGTTTACGAGCCGGTGCCGGACCGAACCGTCTCAGGCAACGCCGATAAATTCGTCGGACATTGGGGCATGAGCACGGATAAAAAATGGCAGGATTGTGGCAAAGCATCACCAATTCCAACAGGCGTTTCGCAAACGTGACTGGACGCTGGAGAAACCGCGCGGTGCTGGCCTTGCCCGGCCGGGCCTTGCAATTCCGCAGCGAAAGCGCCAACTTTGGTCGGCGTACGATTCATTGCGAGGATCCAGGCATGACTGATCGCAGCAGCGGGACGGAGGATGGGGACGCATCCGCAATATTGATCCCGCTGCATGAGGCAAGACGCGAACGCCTCGACCAGCCGGTGCGGTTCGACCGGCGCGAACTGGACCAGATCCTCAGGCTCTACGGCCGTATGGTTGCCGCCAACGAGTGGCGCGACTATGCCATCGACCATCTCGCCGACCGCGCTGTTTTTTCTGTCTTCCGCCGCACCAGCGAAGTGCCGCTTTTCCAGATCGTCAAGGATCCGAAGCTGGCGCGCCGGCAAGGCGCGTTCGCCGTCATCGCCGCCGGCGGGCGCATCCTCAAGCGCGGCCAGGAGCTCGGCCGGGTACTTGGCGTGTTCGACCGAACGCTGAAGCTGGTCGAGGCGTAACCTCTTATTTTTGTTCGCGGAACTTCCGCTCGGGCAGCGATTGCGGATCGGGCGGGATGGACGCCCCGCCATTGATCGGCAACTGCATGAACACCGTATCCAGCCAGCGTCCGTGCTTATACCCTGAGCCTTCCAGGCGGCCGGAATGACGAAAGCCGAGCTTCTCGTGCAACCGTACCGAGGCGCTGTCGGGCCGGCCGTCGCCGATCACCGCGATGATCTGGCGAAAACCCGCCGCCTTGGCCGCCTCGATCAGCCCTTGCATCAAGAGCAGCCCGACGCCTTGCCCTTTGGCCTCGAGCGCGACATAGACGGAATCCTCAACGACGAAGCGGTACGCCGGGCGCGGCCGGAACGCCCCGGCATAGGCATAGCCGAGCACGCCGCCGGCCTTTTCCGCAACGAGATAGGGAAAGCCGCCCGCCATCAGGCTGTCGAAGCGCGCGCCCATCTCGGTCCGGCTTGGTGGCTCGAGTTCATAGCTCGCCGTGCCACTCGTCACCGCGTCGGCATAGATTTCCGTGATCCGGTCGAGATCGGCCGACGTTGCGGCCCGTAACGTGATGCTGCTCATAATTTATGCAAGTCGTTCATCTGCCCTATATCTCAGCAAAAGCCGGCACAAAAGAAAAGGGCGGCCATTGGGCCGCCCTTTCCAAACTCGCTGGTCCAGTCAGACCATGATCCCGAAAAGTGGAAACCGGTTTTCGGAAAAGATCATGGTCGACAAGGAACGCCGTACTAGCGACGGTCGCCCATGAACTGCAGCAGGAACATGAACAGGTTGATGAAGTCGAGATAGAGCCTCAATGCGCCCATGATCGCCTTGCGGCCGGCGACATCAGTCTCGTCGCCCTCGAAATACATCTCCTTGATGTTCTGCGTGTCGTAGGCGGTGAGGCCTGCGAAGATCAGCACGCCGATCGCCGAAACGGCGAAGGAAAGCGCCGACGACTGCAGGAAGATGTTGATCACCATCGCGATGATCAGGCCGACCAGGCCCATGACCAGGAACGAACCGAACGCCGAGAGATCGCGCTTGGTCGTGTAGCCGTAGAGCGACAGCCCGCCAAAGGCGGCGGCGGTGGCGAAGAAGGTCTGCGAGATACTGGCGGTGGTGTAGACCAGGAAGATCGACGAGAGAGATAGGCCGACGAGGCCGGCATAGACCCAGAACGTCGTCTGCGCGGCCGAAACGCTCATCGACTGGACGCGGAACGACAGGAACATCACCGCTGCCAGAGGGGCAAAGATCACCAGCCATTTCAGCGGCGAACCAAAGATTGCGTAGCCGAACGAGGTCAGCATCTCGCCGCTTGGCAACGTCGCGACCGCCGAGGCGGGATCGCTGGTGGTGGCCAGCATGATTGTGCCGACCGCGGCAAGGCCGGTGATGAGGAGGCCAAGCCCCATCAGATTGTAGACTTTGATCATGTAGGCGCGCAGGCCCTGGTCGATGGCAGCATCGACGCCGGCGCCGGGCACGGCGCGCGTCTGATAATTGCGAACGGGATCAGCCATGGAAATCCTCATATTGCTTCTGCCCCGTCCGGTGTCAGGTCCATTTGAACCCAGGCGCCGCTGGCGGGGCTCCAGCATGCCTGCGCCGAAATATGATGGTTCTTGGCGTAAAGGACAAGACCGTAACCGGACGTAATGCTCCGTGAAGTGCCGGAGATCCGGTTTTATTGGCCTTCCCGGCCGAAACATTAACGAGATTTAATCAAAACCGGCTCTGGCTCAAAGATTCCGCAGCACCGGCGCCGCCTTGTGGCCCAGCACCCGCCACGTCCCGGCAAGGCCGATGCCGACCGTGACCACCAGCGAAAAGCCGATGGTCGCCACCGCCACCTCGGGCATGAAGTGCGATGGCAGCGTCATGATGCGCGCGACGACGAACCACGCCGCCACACCGCCCGCCGCCAGCGCGAAGATCGCAGTGGCAAGGCCGATCAGCATGTATTCCAGCGAAAAAGCGGCGATCAGCGTTTTCCTGGTCGCACCCAGCGTCTTCAGCACCACCGCGTCGTGGATGCGGGCCCGGTTGCCGGCGGCGAGCGCCCCGGCCAGCACCAGCACCGAGGCGATCAGCGCCACGCCGGCCGCTGCCCTGATTGCCGTGCCGAGCTGCGCCACCAGCCGATTGACGATTTCGAGCGCGTCCTTGACCCTGACCGTCGTCACCGCTGGAAAAGCCCGGGTGACGGCGTTGAGAAGACGCGCATCGTCGGCCGCCGACGCATTCGTCTCGGTCAGCGTCGCCAACCAGCCATGCGGCGCCCCGGCGAATGTGTTGGGCGAGAACACCATGACGAAATTGATGCCCATGGTTTCCCATTCGACCTGGCGGAAATTGGCGATCTTCGCCGTGATGTTGCGGCCGAGCACGTTGACGGTGATGGTGTCGCCGAGCTTCAGCCCGATCTCTTTGCCTTCCTCGGCGGAAAACGAGACCAGCGGCTGGCCGGCATAGTTCTCCGGCCACCAGCTGCCCTCGGTCAGCGTCGCATTCTCCGGCAGCTTTGCGTCATAGGTCAGGCCGCGATCGCCGCGCAGTACCCAGGCGCCTTCGGCCGGAACCTTGACCTTGTCGACAGCGACGCCGTTGAGCGCCATCACCCGGCCGCGCAGCATCGGGACCCTGATCAGCCTGCCCTGCGGCGCCTCTTTGCCGACCAGCGCGGAGAAAGCATCGACGTCGCCGCTCTGGATATCGACGAAGAAGAAGTTCGGCGCCCGTTCGGGCAGGCTGCCCGAGATCTGCCGCCTGAGATTGCCGTCGATCAGCGCCAAGGTGACCAGGAGCGTCAGCCCGAGGCCAAGCGACAGCACCACGGACGGCGTCAAGGCGCCAGGCCGATGGATGTTGCCGATGGCGAGCCTGAGCGCGGTCGAGCGCACGCGCGGGCTTTTCTTCGCCGCCCACTGCACCAGCGTGCCGACGACACGCAGCACCAGGAACGAAAAGACCGTGGCGCCGACGAAGATCGAGGCAATACGGCGGTCGCCGGAAAACAGGATCGCCAGTACCGCCAGGAGCAGCGCGATACCCAATGCCGCGGCGATATAGAGCGGGCGGGGAAAACCCCGGCCCTCGAAACCCATTTCGCGAAACAGCGCCGTTGCCGGCACGTCGCGGGCGCGGCCGAGCGGCAGCAAGGCGAAAGCCAGCGTCACCAGCAGCCCGAACAGCGCTGCCATGCCGAGCGCGCCGGGATAGAACCCACCTTCCGCCGGCACCGGAATGACCGACTGCAGCGCGGCACTTGCAACAAACGGCATCAATGCGCCGAGCACCAGGCCCAGCGTGATGCCGAGGGCGGCGATCATCAGGATCTGCACCAGATAGACGGCAAAGACGAACCCTCCCGAAGCCCCCAGGCTCTTGAAGGTGGCGATGACGCCGCGCTTGCCGTCGAGATAGGCACGCACGGCATTGGCCACGCCGACGCCCCCGACCACCAGCGCCGTCAGCCCGACCAGCGTCAGGAATTGCGAAAACCGCTCGATGTTCGAGGACAGCGCCGGCGCTGCGTTGCTGCGCGTGCGGATCGACCAGCCGGCCTGCGGGAACTCTTTTGCCGCCTGCTCCTGGATCGCCTTGATCTGTGTCTCAGTAGTGCCGCCGGGCAGGCGGACCTTATAGGCATTCTCGACCAGGCTGCCCGGCTGGATCAGGCCGGAAGCGGCAAGCCCGTCGGTCGACACCATCAGCCGCGGCGCAAAGCCGAAGCCATCCGACACCGCATCCGGCTCGTTGACCAGCCTGGCGCGCAGCTCGAAGGTCGCGCTGCCGAGCTTCAGCCGGTCACCGATGCCAAGGTTCAGCCGCTCGAACAAAAGGTCCGGCGCCGCGGCGCCGAAGACTCCGGATTTGTGGTCGAACAGATCCTCTCGCGACAGCACCGGCTCGGTCTCCAGCGCGCCATAGAGCGGATAGGCGCCGTCGACCGCCTTGGCCTCGACCAGCGCTTGGTCGGAGCCGTCCTCGAGCCTCGCCATCGAGCGCATGTTGGCACTGTGCGAAACCGTGCCAAGCCGGTCGAGGAAGCTGCGTTCGGCTCTGGTCGGATCGCGCTGGTTGAGCTGGAAGCGGAGATCGCCGCCGAGCAGCGTCTGGCCCTGGTCGGCAACACCGGCGGAAATCGCTTGCGCCACCGAATTGACGCCGCCGATTGCCGCGACGCCGAGCGCGATGCAGGCAAGGAAGATCAGGAAGCCGGACAGCCCGCCACGCATTTCTCGCAGAGAAAACCGAAAGGCGAGCCTCAGCGTTTGCGACAGCGGCATCAGGCGGTCACCTTGCCGGCCCTGGTGGCCGGCTCAGGCGCGTCCTCGATCAGCCCCGACCGCATCGACACCTGGCGCGAGCAGCGCGCCGCGAGCACCGGGTCATGCGTGACCAGCACCAGCGTCATGCCGCGTTCGGCCGCCTTGGCAAACAGCAGGTCGGCGACGTGCCGCCCCGTCGCCTGGTCGAGATTGCCGGTCGGCTCGTCGGCGATCAGGATGCGCGGCGACGGCGCCAGCGCCCGGGCGATCGCCACGCGCTGCTGCTCGCCGCCAGACAATTCGCCGGGGTAATGGGTGACGCGATCCCTGAGACCGACCGCCGCCAGCTCGCGCGCCGCCACGCCGAACGGATCGACATGACCGGCAAGCTCCAGCGGGACGGCGACGTTTTCCAGCGCCGTCATATTGGGGATGAGATGGAAAGACTGGAACACGATACCGATGTTTCGTCCCCGAAACGATGCGATCTGATCTTCGCTTTTGCCGTTGAGCAGCTCGCCGGCAATTCGTACCGCTCCCGAATCGACCCTTTCAAGCCCGGCCAAGACCATCAGCAATGTCGACTTTCCCGAACCTGAAGGTCCAACGATGCCGGTTGCCTCGCCGGCCGCGACATCAAGGCTGACGCCCTTCAGCACATGGACCGAGGATGCACCTTCGCCGAGTGTCAGCGATACGTCTTTCAGCGAAATGACGGCTTCTTCCAAAATCAAATCGTCCTATATGGGGGAATGAGGGCAGAGCATCAGATGCTCGACAAAGATGAAAACCTGCCTTCGCAAACCGATGTTCCTCGTCATATGGGGCCTGCCGCATGGCTTTCAAACACACCTTTGCCGCGGCCTTCGCCCTTTTCCTCACAATCTGCGGCGCCATTCCGTCGGCACGCGCCGAGCCCTTCACCATTGTCGGTTTCGGCGACAGCTTGATGGCAGGCTTTGGGCTCGGGCCAGGGGAAGGCTTTACCGAAAAGCTGCAGGCGGCGCTGCGCGCCAAGGGCTACGATGTCACGGTCACCAATGCCGGCGTCTCCGGCGATACGACGAGCGGCGGCCTGTCGCGGCTCGACTGGTCGGTGCCGGACGGCACGCAACTGGTCATCCTGGAGCTCGGCGCCAACGACATGCTGCGCGGCGTTTCGCCCGCCATAGCGGAAAAGAACCTGGACGCCATGCTGGCAAAGCTGAAGCAGCGCAAGATCGCTGTGTTGCTGGCCGGGATGCGCGCGGCGCCCAATCTCGGCGCCGATTACCAGACCGCCTTCGACGCGACCTTTCCGAGACTGGCTGAAAAATACGGCGTGCCGCTCTATCCTTTCTTTCTCGAGGGCATCGCCGGCCAATCCGTCCTGCAGCTCGAAGACGGTCTTCATCCAAACGCCCGAGGCGTCGACCGCATCGTCGAAGGTATCCTGCCCAGCGTGGAGAAGACCATTGAAGCGGTCCGGGGCAATTCCTGAAGGGGAGGGTTCGCCGCCGCAACACCTTCCGCAGGGGAAGCTTTTAGGCAGGCCTGCGACCAACAAACCCCTTGCCCCGTTTGAATATCGATGATTCGCTAGGGCAAGAGTTCGATTCGAGGACAGGAGGCTTCCCATGCCGCGTCTTTTTACCGCCCTCGAAATACCGCGTGATGCCGCTCTTTCGTTGTCCCTGCTCAGGGGCGGCCTGCCTGGAGCCCGCTGGATCGACGTCGAAAACTATCATCTGACGCTGCGCTTCATCGGCGATGTCGAGGGCCATGTCGCCGACGAGATCGCCAACGCGCTCGACCGCGTTCACCGCCCGTCCTTCCCGCTGACGCTGTCCGGCGTTGGCGCCTTCGGCCAGAAAAAGCCGCATGCGGTGTGGGC
Source organism: Mesorhizobium sp. M0991 (assembly GCF_040318915.1). Taxonomy (NCBI): domain Bacteria; kingdom Pseudomonadati; phylum Pseudomonadota; class Alphaproteobacteria; order Hyphomicrobiales; family Phyllobacteriaceae; genus Mesorhizobium; species Mesorhizobium sp. M0991. The sequence continues at coordinate 626,387 of NZ_JAMYNE010000001.1, read as the reverse complement.
CGGGGTCGCCGCTTCGCCCGATCTTTCCGCATTGCAGGCCGAGATCGAGCGCATCTGCCAGCGGCTCGGCATCCCGGCCGACCCGCGCAAGTTCATGCCGCATGTGACGCTGGCCCGCCTGCGCAATTCGAGCCCGCTCGACGTCGCCCAGTATCTGTCGGCGCGCGGCAATTTTTCGACGCTGCCGTTCCGGGTCGGCCGCTTCGTGCTGATGTCGTCGCGCGACTCGGTCGGCGGCGGGCCTTACGTCGTCGAGGAAGCTTGGCCGCTTTCGGGTGCCGACAGCCGGGCCGCCAGCCGTTTGGTCGGTGCCGCCGACGCTTCGCGGATCATGCGGTAGACGGACATGGCCAGGGAGAAACTTGCAAAGGAAGCGATTAGCGCCGAACTTGCCGGCCTCGACGGCTGGTCGCTGGCCAAGGATGGTGGCTCGATCTCGCGCACCTTCACCTTCAAGAATTTCTCCGAAGCCTTTGCCTTCATGACCCGCGTCGCCCTGGCGGCGGAGAAGATGGACCACCATCCCGACTGGTCGAACGTCTACAAGACGGTAAACGTGACCCTCAACACGCACGACGCCGGCGGCCTGACGGCGCTGGATTTCGATCTGGCCAGGAAGATGAACCGCTATTTCGGCGGCTGAGCCTATCTGCACCTTGCAGCGAGGTTCAGCTTTCACCACATTTTGCCTCGCGGTCACGCGTGAAGTCACGCGACGGCGGCAAGGAGAGATTGATGGCGCAAAAATCCGGTTTTGATTTCTTCGGCCTCGGCAGCAAGCCGGGCAATGAGAGCGAAGTGCGCGAAAAGTTCTGGCGTACGGCGAAGAGGGCCGCCCGGCAGATCCCGTTCATGGAAGAGGTGGTCGCCGCCTATTACTGCGCCATGGACAAGAAGACGCCGCTGCGCGCCAAGGGCACCTTGCTGGCTGCGCTCGGCTATTTCGTGCTGCCGACGGACGTCATCCCCGATTTCATCCTTGGGCTAGGCTTCACCGACGACATCGCCGTGCTGACCGCCGCGATTACTGCCGTCAGCGCCCACATCACGCCGGCGCACCGGCTCGCCGCCAAGCAGGCCATCGCCGACAAGAGCTGAGCCGGTGCGACGCAAAAAATCGCGCGAGATCCGACTTTCCGGCCGTCAAACCCACCGCCGCACCCGCGCCTTGTAGGCGCGATAGACATCTCCGAACTTCCGCTCGAGGTAGCGCTCTTCCGGCTCGATGACGCCGGTATTGATCACCCACAGCAGGGGGATGACGAGCGCGATAGCCCAAAGACTTCCGGCCGCGACGCCGAGGCCCAGATAGATGAGGGTCGCTCCCAGATAGAACGGGTTCCTGGTCCGCCGATAGACCCCGTCGACGACCAGCGCGGTCGTTGGCAAGGTCGGTGGTATGTTGGTTCCAGCGGCCTGAAAGCGGCCCGCCGCCATAAAGATGAGCACAAAGCCGCACACCGCGAGCACAGCGCCGGCCAGATAGCGGGCGAGGGCCTGCCCGGCCATGACCGGGAGCGGCGCGAGCACCTCGAGCACGGTTGCCGCCGCCAGGAAGCCGAGGAAGATCAAAGGCGGCAGCGCAATGACCCCGGGCACGTCAGGCGCGCCCGATCCGCCTGCCATCTCTCCGCCATCCGACCGTGGCACCGCGCCGCTGGCCGCCGCGCGGACGGCGACACGAATGCCGAACACGATCGCCAGGACGACTGTGCCGCCCGCCAGGATCAGAACTGTCTCGGAAATGGCCATGACCAAATCTCCCGTAAGCCGCCAAGGAGGGCACCCTGGCCGAGTGCCGTGGCGGCGAACGCAGACATGGTACCGCCTGCAGGGAAATTCGTCACGCACCTCAAAAAAGCGAGAATCGCCGCAAGACCTAGCTGCTTGAAAAGTCAAACTCTTGCCGTTTTCGTGGCCTCCAAGTCGCGGCAGGGACATTGCGCCAGCCGCTTTTTCGAGCGGCAGCGCGAAGACGGCGGCGGTTTCCTGGCGTGAACATCCTTTTCTCAGGGGAAATTCACCGTTTGGTAACCCAGATTAAATCAAAATGAAGCGACGGGCAGGACGCCGGGCCGGCCTGCCGCCGCACCAGTGGAATACGGGAAAAGCGATGCGCGGATTGATTGCTATAGTTTCCAGCCTGGCCCTGGCGGCCTTGACGGTGCCCGCGCTGGCGCAGTCGGCAACCAAGATCGGCCAGCACAATGCCTGGGGCACCTACAGTTATCAGGCGTCGGGCGGCGGCAAGGTCTGCTATGTCCTGACGGTGCCAACCGACAAGCAGCCGCCGACGCTCGATCACGGCGATATGTTCTTCTTCGTCAGCCAGCGGCCGGGGCAGCAAGTGTCCTACGAGCCGCAATTCATCGCCGGCTATACCTTCCAGGAGGGTTCCAAGGCCACCGTCACCATCGACAAGAAGTCTTTCTCGATGTTCACGCGCGGCAAGTCGGCCTGGGTCGAGAACGCCGCCGAGGAGCCGGTGCTGATCGCCGCAATGAAGACCGGCACCGACATGAAGGTGTCGGCCAAGTCCGGCCGCGGCAACACCACCACCTACGTCTTCTCGCTGAAGGGCATCTCGGCGGCGCTGGCCTCGATCGCCAAGTGCAAGTAGAGTCCTCGTCCGGGATGTTCACTACCTAACACAGCAGCGTAAAGGACCCAGCGTTCGTGCGGTCTTTCCTTTTCCCTTGCGGGAGAAGGGAGAACCCCCAGCATGACTCCGCCATCAAGCTGTGCTATGCGCCGCGCTTCATTTCGGGCACGATGCTGTATTCGGCCGCAAATCGCTTATATTGGCGCAACAATGACCCTTTCATTCGATCTTACCGCCGGAGGCGCGCGTGACGCGTTGCGCTCCCGCACGCCGCCTGAAAAGCCGTCGCTGATCGGCTTGACGCGCGCCGAACTCGGGGCCGCCCTTGTCGCTGCCGGCATCGTGCCGGAGCGCCAGGCGAAGATGCGGGCCCAACAGCTCTGGCATTGGATCTATGTGCGCGGCGTTTCCGATTTTGCCGGCATGTTCAACATCTCCAAGGATCTGCGCGCCGCACTCGACAAGCATTTCACCGTCGCCAGGCCCGAGATTGTCGAGGAGCAGATTTCCTCCGACGGCACGCGCAAATGGCTGTTCCGCTTTCCGCCGCGCGGCGCCGGCCGGCCGGTCGAGATCGAGACCGTCTACATTCCCGAAGAAGGCCGCGGCACGCTCTGCATCTCCTCGCAGGTCGGCTGCACCCTGACCTGTTCCTTCTGCCACACCGGCACGCAGAAGCTGGTGCGCAACCTGACCGCCGAGGAAATCCTCGCCCAGCTTTTGACCGCCCGCGATCGGCTCGGCGACTTTCCCGACCGCGACACGCCCGACGGCGCCATCGTCCCGGCCGAGGGCAGGAAAGTGTCCAACGTCGTCATGATGGGCATGGGCGAGCCGCTCTATAATTTCGAGGCGGTAAAGAAGGCGCTGCTTATCGCATCCGACGGCGACGGGCTTTCCCTGTCGAAGAGGCGCATCACGCTCTCGACGTCGGGCGTCGTGCCCGAGATCTTCCGCACCGGTGAGGAGATCGGCGTCATGCTGGCGATCTCGCTGCACGCCACCAACGACGATCTGCGCGACCTTTTGGTGCCGATCAACAAGAAATATCCGCTGAGCGAGCTGATCGCTGCCTGCCGTGCCTATCCCGGCCTGTCCAACGCCAAGCGGATCACCTTCGAATATGTGATGCTGAAGGACGTCAACGATTCCATCGAAGACGCCAAGGCGCTGGTCAAGCTGCTCAAGGGCATTCCGGCCAAGATCAATCTGATCCCGTTCAATCCGTGGCCGGGCACCAACTACCAGTGCTCGGACTGGGAGACGATCGAGAAATTCGCCGACTACATCAACAATGCCGGCTATGCCTCGCCGATCCGCACGCCGCGCGGCCGCGACATCCTCGCCGCCTGCGGCCAGCTCAAGTCGGACTCCGAGCGCATGCGCAAAGTCGACCGGCTGGCGCTGGAAGCGATGATGATCGCGGGGCACGGCGAGGCGTGAATCGCCTCGTCGCCTATCTGATCCGCTTCGCCGTCATCCTTGTCGGCTATGGTGTTGCTTCGCTGGCGGCAAGCGCCTTCCTTAACATCATGTTCCTGGCGTCTCTTGGGCTGATGACGGACGAGACGCAACCGGCGGCGCAGGCCTCCCTGTGGTTTTCCGTCCCTTTCGTCGCGCTGTTCGTCGCCTATTTCGCTTTCATGCCGGCGGCGATCGCCATCCTGGTTTCCGAAATCCTCGGCCGGCGCGACTGGCTGTTCTATGCACTGGCGGGCGCGGCGGTGGCGGCGGTCTTCCTCGGCTTCGTCCACCAGACGGCCGATGCCAATTTCGAGGTTACCAACACCAGCGTCATGCTGGCGGTGATCGGCTGCGGCATGGTCGGCGGTATTTTCTACTGGCTGAGCGCCGGGCGCTCGGCCGGAAGCTGGCGTCAGATCGGACGCCCTATTTCGCCTGGGCCGTCAGGATCTTGAGCGCGAAGGCCGAAAAAACTCCGGCAAAGAGATAGTCGACGACGCGCGTCACGCGCGGGCTGGATTTCATCGCGGCCGAGAACTTTTCCGCCGCCAGCACCATCGGCGCCGTCACCGGGATCGCCAGCACGACGAACATCGCGCCGAGGAAGAACAGTTTTCCCGGCGCGTTGGGATCATGCGCGGAGACGAATTGCGGCAGGAAGGTCATGAAGAACAGGATGATCTTCGGGTTGAGCAGATTGACCCCGAGCCCCGCCGCCCAGCTGCGGAACAGCGAGATCTGCGGCCCGCTCTTCTTCTCCGGTGAAAACGCCGAACCTTTTGTGATCGCCTGCCATGCCAGGAAGACCAGATAGCCGGCGCCGAAAATCTTCAGCACGAAGAACGCCATCGGCGAAGCGACGATCAGCGCCGAGACGCCGACCACCACTAGCGTGGTGTGGATCAGCGTGCCGCACAAGGCGCCGGCCATCGAGGCAAAGCCGGTGGCGCGGCCCTGACTCAGCGTGCGCGACACGAACAGCGTCATATCAGGCCCAGGCGTGATCGCCAGGATGAAGGTGGCGATGGAGAACTGGATAAGCGTCGTACTGTCGGGGATGAAGGACATGGCTCGTCTCGTAGCGGCAAAAAGACGGCGCAGCCATACCGCAAGAGCCGTATTCTCGCCAGCCTCTGGGAGATGCAGCATCTGGTCCAGGCATCGTTCGTCCCTTGCGCTGGCCTAAAACGCCGTGATACCTCGCCCGCGAAGAACCCCTGTCGCGGAACCGCCCACCATGTCGAAAGCAAAAGCCGTCAAGAAAGTCGTGCTCGCCTATTCCGGCGGCCTTGACACCTCGATCATCCTGAAATGGCTGCAGACCGAGCTCGGCGCCGAGGTCGTCACCTTCACCGCCGATCTAGGCCAGGGTGGCGAACTGGAGCCGGCCAGGCGCAAGGCCGAGATGATGGGCATCAAGGATATCCGCATCGTCGATGTCCGCGAGGAGTTCGTATCCGATTTCGTCTTTCCGATGTTCCGCGCCAACGCTGTCTATGAAGGCACGTATCTGCTCGGCACCTCGATCGCCCGGCCACTGATCTCGAAACATCTTGTCGAAATCGCCAGGGAGACCGGCGCCGACGCGATCGCCCATGGCGCCACCGGCAAGGGCAACGACCAGGTGCGTTTCGAGCTCTCGGCCTATGCGCTCAACCCCGACATCAAGGTCATCGCGCCCTGGCGCGACTGGTCGTTCAAGTCGCGCACCGACCTCATCAACTTCGCCGAGCAGCACCAGATCCCGGTGCCGAAGGACAAGAAGGGCGACGCACCCTTCTCGGTCGATGCCAACCTGCTGCACTCCTCCTCCGAGGGCAAGGTGCTGGAAGACCCTTGGAGCGAGCCGCCGGAATTCGTCCACCAGCGCACCATCTCGCCGATGGATGCGCCCGATGAGGTCACCGAGATCGAGATTGAATTCCTCAAGGGCGATCCGGTTGCGCTCAACGGCAAGAAGCTGTCGCCGGCGACGATGCTGGCGGCGCTGAACGATCTCGGCCGCGACAATGGCATCGGCCGGCTCGACCTGGTCGAGAACCGTTTCGTCGGCATGAAATCGCGCGGTGTCTACGAGACCCCCGGCGGCACCATCCTGATATCGGCCCACCGGGCGATCGAATCGATCACGCTCGACCGCGGAGCCGCCCATCTCAAGGACGAGTTCATGCCGCGCTACGCCGAGCTCATTTACAACGGCTTCTGGTTCGCGCCCGAGCGGCTGATGCTGCAGGCGATGATCGACAAGAGCCAGGAAGACGTCGAAGGCACGGTGCGGCTAAAACTCTACAAAGGCAACGTCATGATCATCGGCCGCAAGTCGAGGAAGACGCTCTATTCCGATGCGCTGGTCACCTTCGAGGACGACCGCGGCGCCTACGATCAGAAGGACGCCGAAGGCTTCATCCGCCTCAACGCGCTCAGGCTGCGCACGCTGGCGGCGCGCAACCGCAAGGGCTGATATTCCAACAGGCCAAATGCTTAGACGAGTTAGGAACCCGGTGAATACGCCAGGTTTTATTTGGCGTACCTAATATAATCGAGGCCGCGCTCTCAGATCGTTTCCTGTTTGACCTTTTCGATGGTTTAATCTTACTTGTCTTGCGGATCGGAGGGCTTTGACAAGTGAAAAACAGAATTTTTCTTATGCTTGCGGCGGTGGCCGTCTTTACCGGATGTCAATCGACGCAACCCCCGTCGGGGCAAACATCCAAATTCCATACCTGCAAAAGTTTTGACGGCCCCTTCCAGATTCCCGCTTCCCAGCAATGCCCGTTGAGCGGCTACGCGCAGGGTCCCCGAGTCCCGACAGTCATCGGGGGCAAGCCAAAGGCGGCTACCCCGGCCCCGCTGAACTCCAAATTCCGTACCTGCAAAAGTTTTAACGGCCCCTTCCAGATTCCCGTTTCCCAGCAATGCCCGTTGAGCGGCTACGCGCAGGATTCCGGAGTCCCGGTAGTCATCGAGGGCAAGCCAAAAGCGGCCACCCCGGCGCCATGACGCTCAAGTTTCGCACCTGCAACGGTGTTGACGGCACCTTCCAGGCTCCCGTTTCACAGAAATGCCCCTTGAGTGGCTACGCGCATTATTGAGAGTGATATGCCCAGGCGCCTGGCCACTCTTAGAACCGGTTTCCTGCCCGCGTTGGCTGTTCTCGCGAACTTGGCTGTCGCCAAAGCCAACGACTATGACCCCGCCTCGCTCGACCTCGCGTCGCTGATTGAATGCAGGGCCGACGTGCCGGCCTATAGCGGGTCGCCTTGTGGCTGAGCGGTGAGCCCGGCGCGGCGGAAAAACTTGGCTGGAAGGAAGTTCCCGCCGGCAGTCCCTTCCTCCGGCAATATCAGTTGCCTGTCCCGGTCCACGTCTTCGGGCGCGAGACGGCGTCCGTCGTCTTTGCCGCAACCGGGCCGATGGCGGTGTTTGACGGCGTTTCCGCACCGGACCTTGCCCGCGAGCTCGGCATCACACCCGAACTCGCGACACCGGACAAATTCCTTGGCGAGAAGGTGCTCGTTGAAAGCAGCGAGGAAGCCGACGGCATAACATTTTCCACGCGCATTGCGCTCAATGTCTCAACCGTTGATTCACATCCCGGCAAGGTGCTCGCCGGCTGCTCCTACGCGCTCGACGTGAAATAGAAAGCCCGGCGCGTGGCCGGGCTTTCTGCCGAAGAGCAATTCCAGGAAAAGTGTGAAACGGTTTCTGTCCGGAATTGCGTTAAAACAAAGCTCTAGAGTTTTCTGTCAGTCGGCATCGATCGCCGTGGCCATGCGGGCGATGGCCTGTTGATAGACGCTCGCCGAATTCCAGCCAGCAATTGCGCCGATATTCGCCTGCGCGCTGGCGCCCGGCCGCCAACCATGACCCTTGAGGAAGTTGGCGGTGGAAGCCAACGCAGTGCTCTTGTCGCGCAGATTTTTGTTGCCTACGCCATACGTCAACACATTTCCGGGCAGGAACTGCGTGTGGCCAATCTCGCCATGCGCGGCACCAACCGACGAGGCGCTCAGCGCTCCGCGATCAACCAGCTTCAGGGCTGCAATGGCATGCGGATAGAAGAACTCCGGACGGCGGCAATCATAGGCAAGCGTTAAAATGGCAGAGACCGTATTCTGGTTGCCCATGGCGGAACCGAAGCCCGTCTCCATACCCCAGATGGCGAGCAACACACCCGGCGACACGCCGTAGGTCCCTTCGATCTTGTCGAACAGCGCAGCATTGGCCTTCTTCAGCGCACGGCCCCTGGCAATGATCGCGGACGCGCCACGGCGCTTCATGAAAGCTTCCACCGAGCCGCTGAAAGCCTTATGGATGGCGCGGTCGACGGAGATCGTCTTTGTCGCGTAGGTTGCGCGAGCCAGAGCGGCCAGACCCTTCGAGCCGACACCGTCGGCCTTGGCCTCCGCGGCAAACTCCGGTTTCCACGCCTCGAAGCCGGCGCCGTTTTTGCCACAACTGGCCGCCGCCTGCGCGCCCGTCGCCAGCGCAAGCACCGCCACCACCGTGGCCACTACAAACATCTTCCCCTTGGCAAGAAATGCCATGCTGCTCTCCTGGTTGCCTGAATCACGTTCCCAATTGCGAATTTGCCAGCGAAACACCTGCTTGTCACTGTCCCGGCGCTGCGCCGATGCACTCAATACAGCAGGAACTTCAAATCCACCACACTGGCGGATGTCCGGGAATTTGCCTACGATCAAGTAATTATTGTGGCGGGGACAGAATAAGCATGGAAGACGTTGATGTCGTGATCATCGGTGCCGGTTCGGCCGGACTTTCAGCTGCCAAGACCCTGCGCGCCGCCGGTTTTTCCTTCAAATTGTTAGAAGCGATGAACCGCATCGGCGGCCGCGCCTGGACCAGCGACCAGCATTTCGGCGTGCCGTTCGACATCGGCTGCGCCTGGCTGCATGCCGCAGACCGCAACCCTTACTTTCCCGAGGCGAAAGCCGCCGCCTGGACACTTCATCGCCACGACATGAATGTCGATCATCTCTATTACCGTGAGCGAAAGGCAAGCGAAGCCGAAGAGGCCGCGATGAAGGTGGCCGACGCAAGGCTGTTCGAACTGGTGGCGGCACATCAGGTGAGGGAAGGCGACGATGATCGCCTTTCGGCGTTGCTCGCCAAGGGACACGCGCCGCGCGCCGCCGCAACCTTCGCCGGGCCGATGGATTTCGGCGCCGACGAGGACGAGATATCGATCCGCGACTTTCACGCCGCCGCCGATCTCGATCCGAACTATTTCACCAGGGAAGGCTTCGGTACGCTGGTTGCCCGCTTCGGTGCCGACGTGCCGGTGGAGCTGTCGACACCGGTGCGCAAGATCATCTGGGATGGGCCGGGCGTAGCCTGCGTCACCGATCGCGGCACCATCCGCGCCAAGGCTATCGTCGTCACCGCCTCGCCGGCAGTGCTCGCCTTCGAGGAGATTGCGTTCTCGCCTGCACTCCCCGATGCGCATTTCGCTGCCTTCTTCGACCTGCCGATGGGCATGCTGACCAAGCTGCCGGTCGAAATATCCGGTACAAGGCTCGGCCTGGAGCCGTTCGACGATTTGCTGATCGAGCGGCTGGCCAGGCACGACATCTACTTCCTCTGCTTTCCCTTCGACCTCGATCTGATGGTCGGTTTCGTCGGCGGCGATTTCGCCTGGGAGATGTCGGCGGCTGGCGAGGCGGCCGGCATCGACTTCGTCGTCGACCGGCTCTGCGGCATCTTCGGCGGCGACGTGCGAAAACATGTCGGACGCGCGATGATGACCAATTGGGGCGCAGAGCGGTTCGTGCGCGGCGCCTATGCGGCGGCGCGGCCCGGCCGTTCGCAAGCGCGCGCCACGCTGATGCAGCCGGTGGCGAAAAAGATCTTCTTCGCCGGCGAGCATTTGGCCGGTCCGCTGATGCAGACCTGCGGCGGCGCCAGGCTATCGGGCGAGGCAGTGGCCAAGGAGGTCGTCGCCCAGCTTGCGGCAAAATAGCATCGGCCGGCAGGAACGCGGGCAGCTGACAGGCGTTTGGCGTTCTCCTGCTCGCATCGTCCTCCGCATTTCGAATGATTTGAGACGCCAATGAAGCTTTTCGACTGCCCGCATTGTGGCCACCGTCTCTATTTCGAGAACGCGCAATGCCTGAACTGCGCCAGCCTCGTGCTCTACGATCCCGAGCATGCGCGCTTCGCGCTGTCCGGCGCCGATGCCTTTCACTGCACCAACGCCGACGAATCCGCCTGCAACTGGATGGCGGAGCCCGGCCACGCCTTCTGCCGCGCCTGTGCGCTGAACCAGTTGATCCCGGATCTGTCGGTCGACGGCAATCGCCGCCGCTGGATCCGTGTCGAGGCGGCAAAGAAGCGTGCCGTCTATTCGCTGCTCGCCTTCGGCCTGCCGGTCGCACCCAAGCAGAACCCTGGCGACGAGATCGGCCTTGCGTTCGATTTTCTTGCCGATCCGATCGGTGGCGGTCCCGGCGGCGAGCGCATCCTGACCGGCCATGACAACGGCCTGATCACGCTCAACGTCGCCGAGGCGGACTCGGCTGAGCGCGAGCGGCGGCGCGTCGAGATGGGCGAGAACTACCGCACGCTGCTCGGCCATTTCCGCCACGAGCTCGGCCATTACTATTGGGACCGCCTGATTCGCGACGATCCGCAGAAGCTTGCCGGTTTTCGCGCCTTGTTCGGCGACGAACGCGCCGACTACGAACAAGCGCTGAAAACCTATTATGCCGATGGCGCGCCGCCCGACTGGCAGCAGCGGCATATTTCGGCCTATGCGACGTCGCACCCATGGGAGGACTGGGCCGAGACATGGGCGCATCACATGCACATCACCGACACACTGGAGATGGTGCATGCCCTGAATTTCCCGCTCGGCCGGCTGGAGACCGTCGAAGCCAACGAGCTGCCGCGCGCCGACACCGGCGGCGAGCTGCAGCCGGCACCATCGGAACCCGCCGCCAGGCCAGAGCCTTTCGAAAGGATTCTCGACCGCTGGCTGGTGCTGTCGGAGGCGTCCAACTCGATCAACCGCTGCATGGGCCTGCCCGATCTCTATCCCTTCGTCATCTCGGACGTGGCGGCGCAAAAACTTGCTTTTGTTCACGAGCTTTTGACCGACCTGCCGAAAACTACTGGAACAAATCGTGAGCCGGCCGAAGCCTTTTAGCCGGAACGCATGCGGCTTTGCTTCGTTTTCGGTCCCGAGGGACTGTGAAACGGAGAGAAAACCATGAAACGCATATTGCTTCCGGTGGTGGCCGGAGCGCTCATAGCGATGTCGGGCTCTGCTTTGGCCGACACTGCGGTCTCGGCCATCACCGATCTCAATGTACGCGCCGGCCCCGGGCCGCAATATCCGGTCATCGGTGTGCTCGCCGCCGGCCAGTCGGCGACGCTCGACGGCTGCATCGCCAATAGCAAATGGTGCACCATCGCCGAGGCCAACGGCCAGGGCTGGGTCTATTCCGACTATGTGACGGCCGATTTCGGCGGCAGCCGTGTGGTCCTGACACAGCGTCCGGCCAGCGCCGACATTGCCGTCGTGACACCGCCTGCCGATAGCGCCGAATATTCCGACACCTATACCGGAGCGATCGTTGCCGGCGAGGCAATCGAGCCCATCCGGCGGCCACCGGCGGAAATCCGCACCTATGTCGAAACGAACCGGCTCGATCCGGTCTATCTCGAGGGTGAGGTGGTTACCGGCGCGACTTTGCCCGACACCGTCGAGCTGCGCGAGATACCCGATTATGATTATCGCTACGTCTATGTGAACGGCCAGCCGGCGCTGGTCGATCCGAGCAGCCGGCGTATCGTGTACGTCGTGCGCTGACGATACAAACAGGGCGGTCGCCCTGTAACGGCGGCCGCTCGCACTGCCGACATTGCCACAAGCCGGTATTGCCGCTGCAATACCGGTTTCCACATTGGGGCCGATGTCCTAGACCTTGCGAGCCGAAGCACCAGCCAGCGAGCCCGCGTGATCATCGACCCAACCGCCTTCCAACAGTTCCGGCACACCGCCAACAACAAGACCACCTTGCCGCGCCTTGTGCTTGGAACGGTGGTCGTCGTCCTGTTCTGGCTCGGAACCACTGCCGCCGTGCTGTTCGGCGGCACCTATGCCTTTGCCGTGTGGCAGGCGTCGTCAGGCACCGCGCCGCCAGGGGTGGTGCAGGATTTCATGGCCTCTCCCGCGGGCATCCTCGCGGCGCTGGCTTCATTTGCCGGAATCTGGCTCGGCCTTTGGGCTGCCATGCGCTGGATCCATCGCGAGAAGCTGACGGTCCTGATCGGCGTCAGCCGGCGCATTTCATGGTCGGGGTTCCTGAAAGGGTTGGCCGCGGTGCTGATCACCTCGCTGCTTTCCGAGATCCTGCTTTATGGTTTGCAGCCCGACATCGCGCGCGGCGCGATCGGCCTGTCCTCGTGGCTTTTGTTCCTGATCCCGATCGCCGCCCTGACCTTTCTGCAGACCTCGTCGGAGGAGATGCTGTTTCGCGGTTATCTGCTCAGGGGTCTGGCCAGCCGGTTCCAGAACCCATTCATCTGGGCGCTGCTGCCGGGATTGCTGTTCACCTCGCTACATTGGAGCCCAGGTTCGAGCCCCGCGATTAATGCCTGCGTGCTGGCCTCGATCGCCGCCTTTGCGCTGTTGCTGACGCTTCTGGTCTACGCAACCGGCAATCTCGGTGCCGGCTTTGGCGCCCATCTCGGCAACAATCTGACCGGCTTCCTGCTGATTTCGCATCAGCAAAGCTATAATTCTTTCGCCCTGTTCAACGCCAAGCCGCTCGAAGCCGCCGGTTGGACGACTTTAGATGCCGCCCTCATCGCTGCGATCGGCATCGTCAGCAGCCTGTTGACCGTTTTGCTGCTTTTGCATCCGCGCTCGCCGCTGAAGGTCGAGCCGGATATGGCCCGCGCCAGCAGCGTGCGCTGATGCGCCTTGCCTGGTCGTTCTGAGCATATCTGGCGCAAAGCTTGACCAAAGCTTGACTCTGCGGGTGATTTCCTGTCTACACGCCGCGAATTCCGCGACGAGTATTCCTCCGAGCAAACCGACCGGGACGCCGAAACCTCTTTGAGGTGAAGTGCTGTAAATCGATCCCGGAGGCCAACACCCGGCAGCGCTGTGCGCCCCCGGGTGCTTTTTGGCTTTGGGCTTTGCCCGGACCGGCTTTTGCTTGGACAGTTGGCGCGAACGCATTACCTCTCGGGCATCATCCGGGTGCCAGGGAAAAGGAAAAAGAATGTTTGAATCGCTACAGGAACGCACAAGAGGCGTGGAGGGCCATCGGCCCGACAGGGATCAAAATGAATCCAAGGCGCTGTCGCGCGGCGGGTTGACCAATGTTTGAGTCCCTACAAGAGCGCCTTGGCTCCATCCTGAACGGCCTCACCGGCCGCGGCGCCTTGTCGGAGGCTGATGTCTCGGCGGCGCTGCGCGAGGTTCGCCGTGCGTTGCTCGAGGCCGACGTGGCGCTGGAAGTGGTGCGTTCGTTCACCGACAAGGTGCGCGAGAAGGCCGTCGGCGCCGCCGTGGTCAAGTCGATCAAGCCCGGCCAGATGGTCGTCAAGATCGTCCATGACGAGCTGGTCGAGATGCTCGGCGCCGAGGGCGTCGCCATCGACCTCAATGCACCGGCTCCGGTCGTCATCATGATGGTCGGCTTGCAGGGTTCCGGCAAAACGACGACCTCGGCCAAGATCGCCAGGCGCCTCACCGACCGTCAAAACAAGAAGGTCTTGATGGCCTCGCTCGACACGCGGCGTCCCGCCGCGCAAGAGCAGCTCCGCCAGCTCGGCGAGCAGGTCAAGGTCGCCACATTGCCGATCGTCGCCGGCCAGACGCCGGTCGATATCGCCCGCCGCGCCGTGCAGGCTGCCAAGCTCGGCGGCCATGACATCGTCATCCTCGACACTGCCGGCCGCACCCATATCGACGAGCCGTTGATGGTCGAGATGGCCGACATCAAGAAGATGTCGTCGCCGCACGAGATCCTGCTGGTCGCCGATTCGCTGACCGGCCAGGACGCCGTCAATCTGGCAAAAAGCTTCGACGAGCGCGTCGGCATCACCGGCCTCGTGCTGACCCGCATGGACGGCGACGGGCGCGGTGGTGCGGCGCTCTCGATGCGTGCCGTCACCGGCAAGCCGATCAAGCTGATCGGCACCGGCGAAAAAATGGACGCGCTGGAGGAATTCCACCCCAAGCGCATCGCCGACCGCATTCTCGGCATGGGCGACATCGTCAGCCTCGTCGAAAAAGCAGCCGAGAACATCGACGCCGAACAGGCGGCGGCGATGGCCAGGAAGATGCAGTCGGGCAAGTTCGACCTGAACGACCTCGCCGGCCAGCTTCAGCAAATGTCGAAAATGGGCGGCATGGGCGGCATCATGGGCATGATGCCCGGTATGGGCAAGATGAAGGACCAGATGGCCGCCGCCGGTCTCGACGACAAGATGTTCGGCCGCCAGCTCGCCATCATCTCGTCGATGACCAAGGCCGAGCGCGCCAACCCCGATATTCTGAAGCACTCGCGCAAGAAGCGCATCGCCGCCGGCTCGGGTACCGACGCGGCCGAAATCAACAAGCTGTTGAAGATGCATCGCGGCATGGCCGACATGATGAAGGCGATGGGCGGCAAGGGCAAAGGCGGCGGCCTGATGCGCGGCATGATGGGCGGCCTCGCTTCCAAGATGGGGCTTGGCGGCATGATGCCTGGCGGCGCAGGCGGCATGATGGGCGGCGGCATGCCGGACCTCTCCAAGATGGACCCCAGGCAGCTCGAAGCCTTGCAGAAGCAGGCGCAGGCGGCCGGGCTCGGCGGCATGAAGGGCCTGCCCGGTGGTCTTCCCGCCGGCGGTGGCCTGCCTGGGCTGCCCGGTGGCATGAAACTTCCCGGCCTGCCGGGCGGTGGCGGGCTGCCTGGCCTCGGCAAGAAGAAGTGAGGGCGCCATGAACGAAGAGAAGGACATGGCGGACGCGCGTGCGGCGCTGGCCAATTATCGCGCCTCGATCGACAATATCGACGCGGCGCTGATCCACATGCTGGCCGAGCGCTTCCGCTGCACCAAGGCGGTCGGCGTGCTGAAGGCGGAACATGGCCTGCCGCCTGCCGACCCGGCGCGCGAGCAGGAGCAGATCGCCCGTCTTCGCCAACTGGCCAAGGACGCCTATCTCGACCCGGATTTCGCGGAGAAATTCCTGAACTTCGTCGTCCGCGAAGTGATCCGCCATCACGAGCAGATCGCCGCATCCAACGGCGTGACGAAAACCGGCTGAGGACCAGCCACCAACCGATCAACCAAATCAGAGCTTTTAGGAGAAAAGAAATGCCACTGAAAATCCGATTGGCCCGTGCGGGCTCGAAGAAGCGTCCCTATTACCATGTCGTCGTCGCCGACGCGCGTTCGCCGCGCGACGGTCGTTTCATCGAGTCGCTCGGCTCGTGGAATCCGCTGCTGCCCAAGGACGGCGAACGCGTCAAGGTCGACGCCGAGCGCGTCAAGCATTGGCTGTCGCATGGCGCCCAGCCGACCGACCGCGTGCTGCGCTTCCTCGATGAAGCCGGCATCGCCAAGCGCGAAGCCCGCTCCAACCCGAAGAAGGCCGAGCCCGGCAAGAAGGCGCAGGAGCGCGCAGCCTTGCTGAAGAAGGCTCAGGAAGATGCCGCCGCGGCCGTTGCCGCCGCTGCAGCCGCGCCGGCCGAGGGGGAAGCCGCCAGCGCCGAATAAATCATCTCCACAACCACGAAACGGCGGGCCTTGCCCGCCGTTTCGCTATTGCATCCATATGATGCGGCCCGATCAATAGCCTTCCGGGCAGCTCGCAACGTAGACACGACCGTTGCGATCGCGATAGCGGCATTGGCCGCTTTCGCTGGCACGGCCAATCAGCGCACCGGCCAAGGCGCCGGCCGCACCGCCGATCACCGCGCCCTGGGTCGGGTTGCCGGCCACCGCAGCGCCGACCGCCGCACCGCCCAGGCCACCAACTGCCGCGCCTTGCTCAGTACGGGAGCAGGCGCCGAGCGGCACCAGCAAGGCCATCAAAATCATCACCTTTTTCATTGTCGTTCCTCTCCAACAGGGTGCCGTCCTCGCCGCTGCACCCCCTAACTCGCAACCAGGCGATTTGATCCAAAGAAGAAGATCGGCTGCCGCCCGGCGGCGCTCAATTTGATCCAAAGAGTAGAAAGGCGGACCGCGGCCGCTCTGGCGGCGTGGCCGCCATCGAACGGCTTCGAAGCCGCTGCTATTGGCTGAACGGGAATAACGCGCGCACCCTTGGATCGCGCAGATACAGGCCGCCCCAGAGGATGGCGCCGAGATAGACGCCGAACAGTATGTGCGAGAACAAAGGGCTGCCGATACGCACATGCGTGGCGATGGCGCCGCCGAGATAGGCGGTGAGCAGGATGGCGCCGAGCACCGAGGTGCGCGGCAGCGCGTAAAGCGCTGTCGAGACCAATCCAATGATGCCGAGCATGCGCGAGATATTGGCATCGGCCGGCCAGCCGAGCTGCACCATGGTTTGGGTGACGATTTCGAGCGGCGGTAGCTTGATGACGCCGTCGAAGATCATGAACAGCACGATGACGGCGCTGAGCACGCGGCCGGCCCACAGGGCACGCGATGAGACGGGTGCTGCCTGAGACATGGTCATTGATGTTCCCTCCGGTCGTTGTGAGCACTGGCTCCTTCGCCAGCTCGAACCAAGGACGCGGCCCATGACGGCGACCCGACATGCCTCCAGTTCTTTTTCACTCCGGGGGCGAACCTTGGGTGTGTACGTTCAGTCAGCAACGAACCTGGCCAAGTCCACCTTGCGGGGTGAGGTGGAGGGCGTTATTGAAAATCCGTAGGAGTGTCTTCCGAGCGCTCGACGGCAGCAGCCGCCTAATCGCACAACGAAAGCAACCGATGGCCGGAGAGACCGACCTGAAAAAGTTGCTGGCGGCAATGACGCCGGAATTACTTGCCGGCGTTCATGTCTTCACCACGTTGCCACCCGATGCGCCCGTTCCCGACAGGCTCCACCCGGTGATGCTGTTTCGCGAGCGCGAGGGCATGACGCTGATCGTGCTTGAAGACCATGCCAAGGCCGCTGGACTGAAAACCGTGTTCCGCTGCCGGATGCTGACGCTGAACATCCATTCGTCGCTGGAAGCGGTCGGCTTCCTCGCCGCCATCACCGCGCGACTGGCCACCGCCGGCATCGGCGTCAATCCGGTCTCGGCCTTCTACCACGATCACCTGTTCGTGCCCGCCGACCGGGCGGAGGAGGCGCTGGAGTTGCTGAGGAACCTCACCGCCGACAGCCGATCAGCATGATGTCAACGCCTGCATTGGCGCAGGCGTCGCCACCAAAGCAGACTAGGTGGATACAGAGGGAGCAATTAGAAAGTCCGGCCGGACCGTTTGCGAGGCGATCTGGCCAGCCAATTTATGTTCGCATCTGGCGCATTTTAATATTCGATCTTCAAATCGAGCTTGACCGCCTCTGTCCGCACCCCTGCAAGCTGGGCCACGCGGTCTCTTGCCCATGCCATCACTTCAGCGATGGTTGACAGACCGGGCGCGACCGCCTCAGGGGAGTGCTCCGGCTCTTCGCTATCCGCCTCTTCTTGAGGATTGGCGGCTAGTAGCTCGGGAATGGAGTAGATCGCTACACTCTTGTAGTGGTCAAGAATGCCGGTCCCGACGCTGGCGGCCAGACCGCGATTGTCTCGGTCGAGCCCAACCCACATGCCAAAATTGTCTTTGATCATCTGGCCTTCCTTTGAGCGGGCGGCGTAGTGGGCATTGAACCGCCTGCGCACGTCCTCGGCGGGGAAAATATAGACCTCGACATTTTCCGGGTCGTCCTTCGAGTCCACCGTTGCAACGATGACCGTCTCGACATCATCGAGGGTCTTCCACTTGGTGCCTCCCTCCAAGGGAGGGAAAGCGATGTAACGGTCGCGTGTGGTGCGGATAGACGCCGTCGTCGTCTTGCCGTCCTTGGTGATGTTCCAAATGTTTGACAGGCCCCGTCCCGGTACCCGAGTCAGGGAGTAGCCCTGCGCCTCCGCTGCCCTCTTCGCCGCTTCCACCAGCAAACGCCACTTAACCGTTTCAGAAAATCCGCTCAACAAATTAGCCATTGTAGTCGTCTCCGTTTACGGCGTGCTCGTTATGGGCCGCTCGATTGGGCTGTATATATGGTATGCCAAATTGTTTGTCAACGGTTTGCCATACGGTTTGAATTGATGCCGCTGCCAAATAGCTGACTTGGGCAATTGGCCCAAAGACAATTCAAACGGTTCAGCCTCAGTCTATGAGCCATGTCAAGCAGGGCGACAGGCCAGTCTGGGGCGGTTATCTGCCAAAGTGCACAGCTTAAGGATTTCAGGCCTGCGAGCGGAGAACCTGACGAGGGGTCGGAGGAGGCGCTGGAGTTGCTATTGGACCTGGCGGAGGAGAACCGGCTGTGACGCCGGCGCCTTGCTGCCTATTTGAGACGCCGGTGCTGCCCCTCATCCGCCTGCCGGCACCTTCTCCCCGTGAACGGGGAGAAGGGAGCTAACGGCCGAAGGCCGAGCCCGCGACTGCGGGCCGCCGGTTATCCGGCGCCCCCGCGGGGGCCAGCCGCGTAGCGGCGATACGGCCCGTGAGCGAAACTATGCCGCCTTCTTCTTCGGCTGGATCAGCCCGCGCTCGACCAGCAGCTCCGCGATCTGAACCGCATTCAGTGCCGCGCCCTTGCGCAGATTGTCGGAGACGATCCACATCGACAGGCCGTTGTCGATGGTCGAATCCTCGCGGATGCGCGAGATGAAGGTGGCGTCCTCGCCTGCCGATTCCAGCGGCGTGATGTAGCCGCCGTCCTCGCGCTTGTCGATGACCTGACAGCCCGGCGCCTCGCGCAGGATCTCGCGCGCCTCATCGGCGGTGATCGGCTTTTCGAACTCGATGTTGACCGCTTCTGAATGGCCGATGAACACCGGCACGCGCACGCAGGTCGCCGTCAGCTTGATCTTGGGGTCGAGCATTTTCTTGGTCTCGGCCACCATCTTCCACTCTTCCTTGGTGAAGCCGTCGTCGAGGAAGACGTCGATATGCGGGATGACGTTGAAGGCGATACGCTTGGTGAACTTCTTGACGTCGACCTGGTCGGCCACGAACACCGCGCGCGTCTGCGTGAACAATTCGTCCATGCCTTCCTTGCCGGCGCCGGAGACCGACTGGTAGGTGGCGACGACGACGCGCTTGATGGTGGCGGCGTCATGCAGCGGCTTCAGCGCCACGACCAGCTGCGCCGTCGAGCAGTTCGGGTTGGCAATGATGTTCTTGCGCGTGAACAGCGAAATCGCATCCGGGTTCACTTCCGGAACGATCAGCGGCACGTCCTGGTCGTAACGGAAGGCCGACGAATTATCGATGACGACGCAGCCCTGCTTGCCGATCTTCGGCGACCATTCCTTGGAGACGTTGCCGCCGGCCGACATGATGCAGATGTCGGTGTCGGAAAAATCATATTGGTCGAGCGCCCTGACCTTCAGCGTGCGGTCACCGAACGACACTTCCGTGCCCTGGCTGCGCCGCGAGGCCAACGCCACCACCTCGCTCACCGGAAAGCCGCGCTCTTCCAGTATGTTGAGCATTTCCCGGCCCACATTGCCCGTGGCGCCGACGATCGCAACCTTGAAACTCATCGAAATCTCCTGTCCCTCTCCGCTCGGTTTCTGGAGAAAACCCGCCGGCCGATGCGGGTTTCAACCCCCGGGCCGGACCCGGGAGAGGGTGGTTAGGCCAAGGGAATCAGACCGTTTTGGTGGTCGTTTTGCCGGTTTTTTTGAACGTGATTTTGCTGGAACGGAAAGACGCGCCGAAGCGTCCGGCCCAATGGTTCGCATTGGGGCCGGGGATGTCGAATGCAAGGGGCGCCATCAGAAGGCCGCGCATCGAAAACTATCCCGTTCGGTGCCGGCTTTTACGCGGTTTGCGTCCAGAGTCAATCGCAACCAGGCCGACCCGCCCGCCCTGTACAATGACGGCGGCACCAAGTACGAACGAGCATCGTCTGGCTCGTGGCGCCCGTCCGTGGCGCTTGCCGACATTTGACCCGTCGCCGGGTATTCAGAATCCGAATTTCGAAAGAGCAAGATGTCCAATTTCGAAGCTATTGTTCCCGCGCTGGCAAAGGCGCTGGAAAAACGCGGCTATGTCGAGCTGACGCCGGTGCAGAAGGCGGTTCTCGAGCTTGGCCAGGCCGATGCGCTGGTTTCGGCCCAGACCGGCTCCGGCAAGACCGTCGCCTTCGGTCTGGCTTTGGCGCCGACGCTGCTCGATGGCGCGGAGCGCTTTTCCCATGCCGCGGCACCTTTGGCGCTGGTCGTGGCGCCGACGCGGGAACTGGCCTTGCAGGTGACGCGCGAGCTGGAATGGCTCTATGAGCTGACCGGGGCAGCGATAGCGTCCTGCGTCGGCGGCATGGACATGCGCACCGAACGGCGCGCGCTGGAGCGTGGCGCCCATATCGTCGTCGGCACGCCCGGCCGCCTGCGCGACCACATCACCCGCAACTCGCTCGACATGTCTGAGCTCAAGGCAGTCGTACTCGACGAGGCCGATGAGATGCTCGATCTCGGCTTTCGCGAGGATCTGGAATTCATCCTCGATGCTGCCCCTGCCGAGCGCCGCACGCTTATGTTTTCCGCCACTGTGCCACGCTCTATCGCCACTCTGGCCAAGGGCTACCAGCGCGATGCCGTGCGCATCTCGGCCTCCGGCGAGGAAAAGCAGCATCTCGACATCGAATACCGGGCGCTGAGCGTCGCCCAGGCGGACCGCGAAAACGCCATCATCAACGTGCTGCGCTTTTACGAGGCCAAGAACGCGCTGGTGTTCTGCAACACGCGCGCCGCCGTCAACCATTTGACGGCGCGCTTCAACAACCGCAACTTTTCCGTCGTGGCGCTGTCCGGCGAGCTTAGCCAGAACGAGCGCAGCCACGCGCTGCAGGCGATGCGCGACGGCCGCGCCAAGGTCTGCATCGCCACCGACGTGGCGGCACGCGGCATCGACCTGCCCAATCTCGAGTTGGTGATCCATGCCGACCTGCCGACCAACCCGGAGACGCTCCTGCACCGAAGCGGGCGGACGGGACGGGCGGGCCGCAAGGGCGTCAGCGCGCTGATCGTGCCCAATAATGCCCGCAAGCGCACCGAGCGGCTGCTGCAAAGTGCCGGCCTTGCGGCGACCTGGGCGAGCCCGCCCTCCGCCGACGACGTGATACGGCGCGATGACGAGCGCATTCTCGCCGACCCGGTCTTCAGCGAGCCTATGAAGGATGAGGAGCGCGGCTTCGTCGAGGCGCTTCTCGATCAGCACGGGCCCGAACAGGTCGCCGCCGCCTTCGTACGGACGTGCCGCTCCAGCCGCTCGGCGCCGGAGGACCTTCTCGACGTGGCACCGTTCACGCCGTCGGGCGAAAAATTTGCGCGCCGGGAAGAGGCACCGAGCCGCCGCGACGATTTCGGCGACAGCGTCTGGTTTTCGCTGTCGGTTGGACGCCGGCAGAATGCCGAGCCGCGCTGGCTGATACCGATGCTGTGCCGGACAGGCGGCATCTCCAAGCGCGAGATCGGCGCCATCAAGATGCAGCCGGAAGAAACCTTCGTGCAGATCGCAGCGGACTGGGCCGAGCGTTTTCTGGCGGCGATCGGTCCCGACCGCAAGCTGCAGGGCAACATCGCGGTCAAGCGGTTGGACGGCACGCCCGATCTGTCGCGGGCCGGCTATCAGGAGCCACGGCCCGACAAGAAGCCGCACCGCGGCAAGCGGACATTCGATCAAAACGCGCCCAAATTCGAGAAGCGCGCACCGGCTGACAAGCGCCCGGCATTCGAGGCAAAGCCCTGGGCCGGCAAGCCGGCCAAGGCGAAGTTCGAAGGCGGACCGGCGAAACACAAGAAATCGAAGAAACGGCCGGGGTAAATAGCCGGCCCTTCCATTTCGTGCACGCCCCTTGCGGTCTGCCGGAACTTTGCCCAGTCTGGCAGCGGGCAAGGGAGCAGCACATGCGCGGCGAAGTGCTTCACTATGATGAAGACGAGGGCTTCGGTTTCATCACCGGAGCCGACGGCAACCGCTACACTTTGGCGCGCGAAGATTTGCGCCGCGAAGCATCGGTTGCCGGAGGCACGACCGTCGAATTCCAGCCGGCTGGCGGACGGGCACGCGATGTTTTTTTGATCCGCGCCCAACCTGCCGGCGCGCCCGCCGAAGCCCCCACTGCAACCGCCGCGCCATCTCAGGCCGGAAATGCGCCCGGGGTACGTCAGCCGCAACATTTCGGCCGGTCCGCTGAAAACCATACCGCCGAATCCACCGGCCTGTGGAGCTACTTCTTGCTGGGCCTGACCGAAAATTATTTCAACTTCGCCGGCCGTGCACGCCGCAAGGAATATTGGGGTTATTGTTTGTTCTGGACGATTGCGCTGATCGTGGTCATAGGGCTCGGCGTCTTCATCGACGACGCCATGGGCAATCTCGACAACAGTGAATTGCCGGCAGTGACGGTCGGCCTCTGCGGCCTCTTCCTGCTGGCGACAGCCCTGCCGTGGTTCGGGCTCAACGTGCGTCGCCTGCACGATATCGGCCTGACCGGCTGGCTCTTCCTGCTTTTCCTGATCCCGACCTTCGGCGGCCTGATCATCCTGATCTTTGCGCTGATCCCGACCCAGTCGCGCGAAAACCAATGGGGTTCGGTGCCGGCGGGTGTCGGGGTTTAACTTTAACGCGCATCTTGCAATTGTATGCAACTTTAAATAGCATAGCTGCGACGCAATCCAGGGGCAGGCAATGCGCGGCGCAGTGTTTCACTACGACGAGGATCAGGACTACGGCTACATCAACGGAGCGGACGGCAAGCGCTATATCTTCGCGCGTGAGGATGTGAGCCAGGGAGTGTCGCTTGCTAGGGGCGCGCTTGTCGAGTTCCGAGCGGACGACAGGACGGCGCACGATATCGTCGCCATAACGGCAGCAGCGAGCGATACCTCGCCGTCACGCGCGGCACAACCGCAACGGCCTGGCCGTGCCGCCGAAAATCAGCCGGCCCGATCCATGGGCTTATGGGCCTATTTCCGGCGCGCGCTAGTCTACGACTATCGCAATTTCACCGGCCGCGCTCGCCGCAAGGAGTTCTGGGGGTTCTATATCTGCTCGATCGTCGTGCTCGTCGCGCTGTCCGGATTCGGCATTCTCCTCAACCTGGCGATAGGCGGTTTCGGTGACGGCCCAAGGACGTCGATCGGCTACCTTCCTGCTTTGTTTTTCGTACTGGCAATGATGCTGCCGTTAATCGCGCTTATCGTGCGCCGTCTGCACGACATTGGGCTAACCGGATGGCTTGCCTTGCTTTGCTTCACTCCGGCTGGCGTGACCTTTCTCATCCTCGGATTGGTTCCGTCTCAATTTGGCGAAAATCGCTGGGGCGCGATGCCGGCCGGCGTCACGGCTTAGCGACCGCCTTCAGCGCCTCGCTCGAAAGCCTGAGGAAGACTTTCTGGCCGTGGCGCTCCGCGCCGAGCCCGTCGTAGAAGCGCAGCGCACCCTCGTTCCAGTCCTCGGTGGTCAGGTCGATGCGGCCGATGCCCTCGCGCAGGCAATGGCCGGCGAGGAATACCATCAGCGCTCGACCGACACCGCCATCGCGGGCGGTATCGCGCACGAACAGGTCCTTGAGGAACAGCAGCCGCTCGAGATCGATGCCGGGATGCGCGATCGCAACCGAGGCCAGCCCGCAAACTTCGCCATCGACGAAGGCGAGCGCAAAATGCGGATAGGCCGGGCTTTCGTCGCCAAGCCATTTCTGCGCCGCCGACAAAGTCTGGCTGGCGTCGAGTGGCGGCTGCCGGTAATGCACCGCCATTTCGCAAAGCATGGTGGCGAGTGCCGCGGCATCCCCGGTCGTCGCCCAGCGGACGTCGACCGACATGGGATCAGCCCAGGAACTTGGCGATGATCGCGTCGCCCATCTCAGCGGTGCCGACCTCGGTCATCCCCGGTGAATGAATATCCCTGGTGCGCAAGCCCTGATCGAGAATGGCGGCGATCGCGCCTTCCAGCCGGTCGGCCTGTTCAACCATGCCGAAGGAATAGCGCATGCACATGGCGAAGGAGGCGATCATGGCGATCGGATTGGCGATGCCCTTGCCGGCGATGTCGGGCGCCGAGCCGTGCACCGGCTCGTAGAGCGCCTTGCGCTTTTTTGTCTTCGCATCCGGCGCGCCGAGCGAGGCCGACGGCAGCATGCCGATCGAGCCGGTCAGCATGGCGGCGATGTCGGACAGCATGTCGCCGAACAGATTGTCGGTGACGATGACGTCGAACTGCTTCGGCCAGCGCACCAACTGCATGCCGCCGGCATCGGCCAACATGTGATCGAGCTTGACGTCGGCATACCTGGCCTTGTGCGTCTGGGTGACGACCTCGTTCCACAGCACGCCTGATTTCATCACATTGCGCTTTTCCATCGAGGTGACGTGGTTCTTGCGCGTGCGTGCCAATTCGAAGGCAACACCCGAAATGCGCTCGATCTCGAACGTATCGTAGACTTGGGTGTCGATGCCGCGCTTCTGGCCGTTGCCGAGATCGATGATCTGCTTCGGCTCGCCGAAATAGACGCCGCCGGTGAGCTCGCGCACGATGAGGATATCGAGCCCCTCGACCACCTCCTGCTTGAGCGAGGAGGACGCCGCCAGCGCCGGATAGCAAATGGCGGGTCGAAGATTGGCGAACAGTTCCATGTCCTTGCGCAGCCGCAGCAGACCCGCCTCCGGGCGCACCTCGTAAGGCACCGCATCCCATTTCGGTCCGCCGACGGCGCCGAACAGCACCGCGTCCGCCGCCATTGCCTTGGCCATGTCGGCATCGGAAATCGCCGCGCCATGTGCGTCGTAAGCGCAACCGCCGACAAGGCCCTCATCGGTGACGAAATCGCTGCCGAGCTTGTCGTTCATGGCGGCGATCAGCTTCTTCACCTCGGCCATCGCCTCGGGGCCGATGCCGTCGCCGGCAAGCAGGAGAAGATTTTTCGAAGCCATGAGAACCGTCCTGATTGTGTCGTGAGCCGCGGCCTTGCTAAACGCCAAGCGGCCGGCGCGCAAGCCTGCGGTTCAGAGCATCGGACCCAAAAGTGGAAACCGGGTTTTGGGAGAATCCGATGCTCAAGCCAAAACGCCTACAGATGCGAGAGGATATTGACCAGCCTGCCGAACGGGTCGCGTACGAAGAAGCGCCGCACGCCCCAGGGTTCGTCCGCCGGACCGTATTCGATGGCAAAGCCGGCCGTCCTCATGCTTTCAAGCGCGGCATCGACGTCGTCGACCTCGATCGACAGGTCAGGCACCGGCGTTCCTGATCCCCCTTCGGCCATGAAACTGACCTGCACGGACATCGTCTCTTGCGAGCCATAGGTAGCGATCCAGCCCATATCCATCTTGAGATGGAGACCGAGCACATCCTGATAGAAGGGTTTTGCCGCCGCGATGTCCTGCGTGTCTATGTTTGCAACGATGCGTCTGACCTTCACCATGGGCCGATCCTCGTTCTAACCGTGTCGTTGTCGCAACCGTGACAGGCATCAGGCTGTGCGCCGCAGCGCCGTCACCTCGATCTCGATCTTCATTTCCGGCTTGTTGAGCTGGCACACGATCATCGTTGCTGCCGGCCTGATCTCGCCAAATGCCTCGCCGAGGATCGGGAACACCACGTCCACGAAAGCCGCATCGGTGATATAGTGATGTGCCTGCACCACGTCAGCCATTTCGAAGCCGCCATCTCGCAACGCCTTGGTGATCGTCGCCAGGCAATTGCGCGTTTGTGCCTCGACGGTCTCCGGCATCGACATGGTCGCATAATCGTAGCCGGTCGTTCCGGACACGAAACACCAGTCGCCCTGCACCACGGCGCGCGAATAGCCGGCGGTCTTCTCGAAGGGCGAACCGGTGGAGATCAGTTTTCGCATGGTGTCCTCCTTTTTTCAGCGTAGGCCGTTTGGTGAAAGCGGCGGTGACGGCCGATCTCCCCCCAAGTGGGGGAGATGTCCGGCAGGACAGAGGGGGGCGGGAAGGATCGCGGCAGAACGATTTCTAATTCGGTGACCCCAGCGCCTTGTCCAGCGCTTCCTTGATCTCGGCCGGCCAGCTATTCACCGCCGGCCACGCGTCCGGCTCGGGCTTGTCGCCGCGCCGGGCGAAATAGAGCTTGTGGTCGACGGGGTCGACCGCCATGAAGCCGTCATTGCCGCCGCAATCATGCGGCACGCAGCCGCTGGCAAAAAAGGCGCCCGACGCGGTTTTCTCGGTGCCGCCGCCGACCAGCAGGCTGGTCGCCATGTCGGGCATGTCCTTGCCGAGCAGCGTCTCGGCTTCCTTGTAGACCGCTTCATTGTGGAAGGCGTCGATGATGTTGTCGTATTTCGACGGATCGACGTCTTTCCAGTCGGTGCCCGGCTCCGGCATGTAGGTCAGATTGCCGGACGTCGTCAGTCCGTCCGTCGGCGACCATTGCAGCGCCGGCTTGGAATCGCCCGGCAGCAGATAGGGCACGAAATAGATCGCGCTGTCGGAGATCGCAGCCGGCGGTGCGCCGCATTCGTCCTGCTCGACCGTGGTCGTCTGGATCGCGCCGCCTTCCGGCTTCCACACGATCACCTTGGCCGGGCCGCATTGATTGCCGCCGTCGCCGACATCGACCAGCGCCACCTTGACGCCGCCGACCTCGACGATCTTGTCGAAGAAGACGTCGTAATTGCGCGCCAGTTCCTTGCCGTCGAAGGCGAGCACCCGTTCCCCGTACTCTTCCTCCTGGGTGATGGTCAGCTGGCCGCCCTCGAACGGGATCGGCGCCTGCTTGTCATCGTCGGCGGCGGCTGTGTCGCTGGCGCCTTGATCTGTCGCTGGCGCTTCCGTGGCGGGCGTCTGCGTCTGGGCATAGACGCTCGCCGGGGGCAGCAGCATCAGCGGCAGTCCGCAGGCAGCGGCAACAAGCAAGCGTGTCATCACATCCCTCCCGGACACTTGGCGTAGAGGCCGACCGTCGGCGCGGCTTTAGAGCCTATGCCCAGGGCCGCAGCTCGGCGTTCTTCTTCTCGAACGAAGCGATGGCGCCGGCCTTCTCCATGGTCAGGCCGATATCGTCGAGGCCGTTCAAGAGGCAGTGGCGCTTGAATTCGTCGAGGTCGAACTTGACCACGCCGCCGTCCGGCCCGCGGATTTCCTTGGCTTCGAGATCGACCGACAGCGTCGCGTTGGAACCACGCGAGGCATCGTCCATCAGCTTCTCCAGGTCTTCCGGGCTGACGGTGATCGGCAGGATGCCGTTCTTGAAGCAGTTGTTGTAGAAAATGTCGGCGAACGAGGTCGAGATGACGCAGCGGATGCCGAAATCGAGCAGCGCCCACGGCGCATGTTCCCGGCTCGAGCCGCAGCCGAAATTGTCGCCGGCGACCAGGATCTGCGCCTTGCGGTAGGCCGGCTTGTTGAGCACGAAGTCCGGATTTTCAGAACCGTCGTCCTTGTAGCGCATTTCGGCAAACAAGCCGGTGCCGAGCCCGGTGCGCTTGATCGTCTTGAGATAATCCTTGGGGATGATCATGTCGGTGTCGACATTGACGATCGGCATCGGCGCGGCGACGCCGGTGAGCTTGGTGAATTTTTCCATGGTTCTTGCCCGTCTTCTTCTCGTTGCGGGGAATTGCTGGCGCCCGGTTTACACAAAGCCGCGGGCAAATAAAAGGCGGCTGTTTTTGGACTTCCGTCGTCGATCGAAACACAAGATCGGTACAAAACAGCTTCAAAATCACCGGCCCATGGTGCACTTTTATCGACATGACAACGCGATCCAAGGTCCTCTACGCCAGCGAACCGGGCCTCGGCACCGCCGAGTTCCGCCGCGTGTTGGTGGAATCCGGCCTCGGCGCCAACCGCCCCGTCGATGACGACACCCGATTAAAGGCGATGTTGTCAGCGGCCAATTTGGTGCTCACCGCGCGTCTCGACACAGAAGGCAAGCCGCTGGTCGGCGTTGCCCGCGGTGTCACCGATTTCTCGTGGGTCTGTTACGTTTCCGAGCTCGCCGTTTGCAAAGCGGCGCAAGGGCTCGGCATCGGCAAGGGCCTTCTCGATGAAGCGCGGCGACAACTCGGGCCGTCCGTCGCCATCAGCCTGATCTCCATGCCCGACGCGGTCGGCTTCTACGAACGGATCGGCATGGAGCGCGTGTCCGACGCGTTCTGGTTCGGCCGCAAGCGCTGAAATCCACTTCCAGCGACCTCAACCTGCGCATCCTCGGCCAAGGTTCTGCCTCTTGACATGCAACCAAATGGTTGCATATTAGAGTCATGAGCATGGATGATGTCTTTCGCGCCTTGGCCGACCCGACACGCCGGCGATTGCTGGACAGCCTTCATGCCAGGAACGGGCAGACGCTGAACGCGCTGTGCGGTGAGATGGACATGACGCGCCAGGCGGTGACCAAGCATCTGGCGATTTTGGAAGAAGCAAACCTCGTCACCACCATCCGCAAGGGACGCGAGAAGCAACACTATCTGAATCCCGTTCCCATCAACGAGATCGCCGAACGCTGGATCGGCAAATTCGAGCGGGGGCGACTGGGCGCCCTCAGCGATTTGAAGAAACGTCTCGAAAGGGAAGACTGATGAGCAACATTTTCGTTTATGTCACCTACATCCGCACCTCGCCCGAAAAACTCTGGCAAGCACTGACCGAACCGGAGTTCCAGCGGCAATATTTCCTCGGCGCCCAGATGCTGAGCGATTGGAAACAAGGTTCGGCGTGGAAGATGGTTTACACCGACGGCCGCGTCACCGACAGCGGCGAGGTCCTCGAGATCGATCCACCCAAGCGCATCGTGCTCAAATGGCGCAACGAATTCATGCCCGAGGTCAAGGCGGACGGCTACACACGCTGCACCTTCGCCATCGAGCAGGAGGGCGAGATGATGAAGCTCGCCATCACACACGAAGCCGATGGGCCGCATAAGCTGCTCGGCCATGTGGCGAACGGCTGGCCGCTCATCCTGTCCAGCCTGAAGAGCCTGCTCGAAACCGGCAAAGGGCTGTCGCGCCCGGCGTCGAAGGCTTGAGGTCGTTTCGATAGCGAAACGTTTCTGGAGGACAGGTGATGCACGGTTCCGCGGTGCACAGCATGACCAATGGCGAGACCGTCATGGCGAGCGCCGATGTTTGCGCGCCGCCCGAGCGGATCTTTGACGCGCTCGTTACACGCGAGGTCGAGCGCTGGTGGGGGTCCGCCAAGACCTACCGGATGACCGGATGGACGGCCGACCTCCACGTTGGCGGCCGCTGGAGCGTCACCGTCGAGACGGCGGCTGGCAGACACCTGCCCGCCAGCGGTGAATTCCTGGAGATCGAGGGGCCGCGCCGGATCGTGCAGACGCGCAGATACGACTGGGACCATCCGACGCTTGGCCGCCGCGAAACCAAAGTCGCCTGGCTGCTGGAGCCGATCGCCGGCGGCACGCGCGTCACCATCTGTCATGGCGGCTTTGCCGGCCTCGCTGACGCCGCAACCGAGCATGCGGAAGGCTGGGGTAGGGTTCTGAGCTGGCTTCAGGCGTATCTTGGTGCAGGCGGCTTGGTGGCGGCTTAGCCCAACGGCCCTTCGCACAAGCGTTAAATTACATTCAATTCCCGAAACGGCCGCCCGTCGGCGATACGGCTGTACCCGAACGCCGAGCAATCCACCGTGCGATAGCCGCCATGCACGATCAGTTCCGCCAGCGCCTTGCCGACCGCCGGCGCCTGCTGCAAGCCGTGACCGGAAAAACCGTTGGCGAAGAGGAAATTACCGACCTCGGGATGCGGGCCGATCACCGCGTTCTGGTCGAGCGTGTTGTAGTCGTAATGGCCGACCCAGGCGCGCGTCGGCTTGATCGCCTCGAAGGCCGGAATGCGGGTCGCCAGCACCGGCCAGATCACCTCTTCGAACAGCGGCCAGTCGGGGTCGAAGTCGGCGGGGTCGGCCGGTCCTTCGCCCTCTTCTGGCTCGGCGCCGCCGGTGATGTAGACCGAGCCTTCCGGCCGGACATAGATGCCGCTTGGGTCGACCAGCAGCGGCATGTCCTCATATTTCTCTCGCGCCTCGAAGACGAAGACGTTGCGCTTGCGCGGCTCCACGGGCAGCGCCAGCCCGGCCATCGCTGCCACCTTGCCGGCATTCGGCCCGGCGGCGTTGACGACGGTGCCAGCCTCGAGCCGCTCGCCATTGTCGAGGGTCACACCGGCGACGCGCTTCCCCTGCCGCTTGATACCGGTCACCGACGCCGTGATGAAATCGATGTTTTTGCTTCGCAGTGCCTTGCGGAACAGCATCAGCATCGCATGCGCGTCGAACCAGCCTTCGCCGCTGCGGCCATAGGCGCCGGCGGAAATGCCCTCGACCGACAGCCACGGAAAGCGGTGGACGAGCGCCTCGGCATCCTCGAGCACGATGTCGGCGCCCTCGGCCATCTGCGCCTCGTGGTTGGCCCGCAGGATAGGCAGGCCGTTCTCGCCGGCAAGGATGAGGTAGCCGCCTTCGCGAAAGCCGATATCGGCGTCCGCGCCAAACTCTTCCCTGAGCCGCCGGAACAGTTTCAGCGTGAACTGCGACAGCCGGATGTTTTCCGGGATCGAGAACTGCTGGCGGATGGAGGCGCAGGACAGCGTGGTCGCGGCGCGGGAAAATTGCGGGTCGCGCTCGACAAGCGCGATCGAGCCCGAAAACCCTTCCTCGCGCAGATAATAGGCGACAGAGGAGCCGACGATGGCTCCGCCGATGATGACGATGTCGTAATGCACCTTTTTCGCCCTTCCGATCTGAACCGCCGAGTCACGCCGCCGGCAGGATGATCTCGAAGCGCGTGCCGCTCGCCGAGTCAACCAGCCGGATCGTGCCATCATGCGCTTTCAGGAGGGCCAGCACGATGCCGAGGCCCATGCCGGTGCCACCGCAATCGCGGCGCGTGGTGAAGAACGGCTCGAAGATGCGGCCTCGGTTGCTGGGCGAAATGCCGGCGCCGTCATCGTCCACCACGATGGTGGCCTTGCCGTCCGCGCTTGCTGCCGTGACCGAAACCAGCGTCGCGCCGTGCCGCGCCGAATTGTCGATAAGGTTGGCCAGCACGATCGTGGCGTTTTCAGCCGATATGCGCAGCCCGATCTCGGCGCCCGCCTCGAGGCGTACCGCCAGCCTGTCATCGGCCGGCAGCAGCGCCAGTGCCGCACCGAGCGATGTGCTTTCGCCGCTCGGCTCGAGATTTTCGGCGCGCGCCAGATCGAGCAGGCGGCGCACCAGCAGATTGAGCCGGCCGGCATCGGTGACGATATTGTCCGAGAAGCGCCGCCGCTTGGCCTCGTCCATCGCGCTGCCCGAATCGCGCAGCAGTTCGGCCGCCCCCTGGATCGCCGTCAGCGGCGATTTGAGCTCGTGCGAGACGTGGGTGGCAAAGGTCTGGATGCCGTCGGAGCGTGCGTGCAGCTTTTCGGCCATGTCGAGGAAGGCGGCGGAAAGCGCTGCCATTTCGCGCGTGCCGTGGTGATCGAGCGGCCTGATCGCCGCGCGGTCGCCGGCGGCGATGCGTTTCGTGCGTTCCATCAGCGCATAAATCGGCCGGCTGACGGTGCGCAGGAAGACCAGCCCGATCAGCAGCGTGCCGCCGAGGATGGCGATTGCCGCCAGCGCCACCTTGCCGCGCTCGCCATAGAGATGCTTGACGATGTTGTTCGGCGTCCGCGACAGATAGACCACGCCGGCGACCTTGCCGGAGACCGCAACCGGCATGGCGACAAAGACGCGAAC
Source organism: Mesorhizobium sp. M0991 (assembly GCF_040318915.1). Classification (NCBI taxonomy): domain Bacteria; kingdom Pseudomonadati; phylum Pseudomonadota; class Alphaproteobacteria; order Hyphomicrobiales; family Phyllobacteriaceae; genus Mesorhizobium; species Mesorhizobium sp. M0991. Next base: position 594,443 of record NZ_JAMYNE010000001.1, on the reverse strand, counting down.
CTTGGTGCCGCGGCTGACCGAATAGAGCGGCGGCGACGGCTGGTCGGGAACCCGCAGCCTAAGCGCGCTGGCGTAGCGGCCGGCAAGTGCTGCGCGAACTTCTTCGACAGCGCCGAGCGACAGGCCGGCTTCCTCACGCCCGGCGATGACCACGCCTCTCGGATCGAGCAGCCGGAAGCCGGCTAGCGTGGTCTTCTGCGTCTCGGCAAGTATGCCCGACAGCCGCGCGCCGATCGCCGCGAAGGCAGGATCGACGCTGGCCGCGGTGGCTGCGGGCCGGGTCGGCAGGATCCTGTCGGACGCAAGATCGAGGCGCGGTTCGATCGGCAGGTAGCGAGAAGCCCGATCGCCGGTATCGGGCGGAGGCATGGGTGTGCCGAGCTTTTCCGGGGCAAGGCCGGCCTCACGGACCTCTTGCGCGTAGATCGCGGCAAGGGCGGCACCTTGTGCGATCAGCTCGGCCTCGGTCTGGCGGATCAGCTGGTTCTCGTAGAGCCGGAAGAAGAACAGGCCGGCCAGCGGCAGTGCCATCACCATGATCAGGATGGCAATGACGACCGTGGCAAGCCGTGGCCGCCATTTCTGCGCGGTCACGCGCCGCATTTACCCAGCCGGAAGCCGACGCCGTGCACGGTCTCGATTGCATCAAGGCAGCCGACCGCCGCCAGTTTGGCGCGGATGTTGCGGATATGGCTGTCGACGGTGCGGTCTGCGACATGGATGTTGGCCGCATAGGCATTGGCCATCACCATGTCGCGGCCAAGCACATGCGCCGGCCTTGCCAGAAATCCTTGCAGGATCGCGAATTCGATCGAGGTCAGAACCAGTGGCTTGCCGTCGAAGCTGGCTGTATGGCTTGCCGGAACCAGCAACAGTCTGCCATGCGAGAATTGCCGGTCGTCGGCTGGTTTCGGCGTGGGCCGGGCGCGGCGCAGAATGACGTTGACGCGGGCGACCAGCTCGCGCGGGCTGAACGGCTTGGTGACATAATCGTCGCCGCCCATTTCCAGCCCGAGGATGCGGTCGATCTCTTCATCCCGCGCGGACAGGAACAGCACCGGCACGTCGGATGTGTGGCGCAGCCGCCGGCACACTTCCAGCCCGTCCATTTCCGGCATGCCGATGTCGAGCACGACAAGATCGGGAGCACGGCGTTCGATCGCCTGCAAGGCAGCCGCGCCGTTCGGCACCGTCAGCGTTTTCATGCCGGCCTTTTCGAGCGCGAAGCAGATGATTTCGCGAATGTGCGGATCGTCGTCGGCGACCAGTATGTGGTGCGGCATCAAATCAGCGGCCCGGCATGAAGGGTTCGGACATCGGAGGAACCACGAACGGGCCACGCCTGTCGAGGGCGCGGTTGAGCCGCCAGTCACGAAAGCTCCAGCCGCGCCAGTTTTCCTGGCCGGCGCGGAAGCGTGCTTCGTCCTGCGCGTACCAGCCGGCGAGTTCGCGGGTGGAGGCATCCTCCGCGGAAACCGTCCTGCTCTGGTGCTGGACGAAGCGATCGAGCGCCGGCAAGGCGCCGGGCCCGAGCGAGCGCAGGTACCAGACGTCGAGCTGGGTGCCTTGGCCGGTCATTTCGAGGGAATGCTCGACATTGTAGTTGGCGATCAGCGCGGCAAAGTTGATGAACGAGCAGGCATAAAGCGTCGCCGATAGCGTCAGAAGATTGGCGGAAAGCAGCCATTCGTTGGACTTTTCGCGCGCAATGCGGGCTATGATCAGGACAAGGCCCGCCGCCACCAGCCCCATCCAGACGAAGGCGGCGACACGCCAATAGGTCAGCGCATAGATGCCGACATAGAGATCGAGCCGCAGGATCGACGAGATGACCAGGACCACGTTCTGCGCCACCCAGACATAAACCAGCCGGCGGATGAGCGGATCGCCGGAGGTCGCACTTCCCGGCCTCAGCGCCGCCAGCACGAAGCCGGCCGCCAATAGCGCCGTGACGATCAGCGGATAGGCGCCGCGATGCGCGTAGGCGGCATAGGTCAGCCCGTCGGGAAGCGCGATACCGCCCCACAGATAGGTGGCGTCGAGTGCGCTCTGCACCGCGAACAGGATGTTGAAGACGACAAGCGCGCGGAGAATAGCGGCCTTGCCGAAGATGATGTCCTCGATGGTGGTCCTGGTGGCCGGCGTCGCCGGTGCGCTTGCTGGGGACACGCTGCGGCGGCGGAGAAAGCGCGGCAGGCGCGGCCGCAGAAGGGCCCAGACGCCGGCAAGCACGAACAGCCAGAAGGCGAGACGTGGCAGCTGGATGAGGTCGAGCAGTGCCATCAGGTCGATCAGCGAGAACCAATATTCGATGACCGGATTGGCGGCGCCGAACAAGGCGAGGAACACCGCGCCGAGGCTCAGCGGCATGACCCAGACGGCGATCGCCGCAAGGCGCACGCGCCGCCGGCCAAGCCGCCGCGCCGCCTTGCGGCAGCGGAAGAAATCCAGGACCAGCCGAAATGGCGTTGCTAGCAGGAACAGCGAAAGTTGGCCGGCAATGCGGGCAAGGCCGGACCGCAACCGTCCGGCCAGTGAAAGCGCGAAGATGGCCGTCGCCGCCAGCGCGATCGAGACGGACAGTGCGCTGACATTTTCCACAAGCGGCAGCAGCGCCATAATCAGCGCAACCGGCTTGAACCAGAACCTGCCATCGTTGAAGATGCCGAGAGGATGGAGAGCCATGCTCGCCGCGGCAATCGCAACGCCGAACAGGAAAAGTGTGATGCCGGCCGGTTGGCCATAGAAGAAGAAATCAGCCAACGCGACGAGCAGGACGGCAACGCCGAAGCGGCTGCAATAGCTCGGCGCCGCCGAGAGGAATACTGTCATGATCGGGCTTTCTCGGCGGCTTTGATGCGGCCGGTGGGCAGGGATTTGCGGACGAAAGGGAGGAGGTTTGCCGAAGTCTGGGGCGGATCGACGAGCCACCAGCTTTCGCGGCGAAGCCGGTACGGCAGGGACCAACGGGAGTTCGTTTGCTCTTGCATGCCGCCCCTGTCGCATTCTGTCGGGTGGCAAGCGGGGCGGAGACGAGGAGATTTTCCGAAATTGCGTGCAGTTTTTATGCACGGCTTGCCTCGGCCGGTTGCAGGCGGCATAGATCGGAGATGACTGCCGAACCCTCCCGCCCGCGCCGCTCGGTGCTTTACGTCCCGGCTTCGAACGACAAGGCACTGGCCAAAATCCCGTCGCTGGCCTGCGATGCCGTCGTCATCGATCTTGAGGACGCCGTCGCCCCGGCCGACAAGCCTTCCGCGCGCGAAAAGCTGGCGGGGATTTTCGCCGGCCGTTCCGACCGGCGCTGCGAGATGGTCGTGCGCATCAACGCGCTGTCGAGCGAATGGGGCGCCGACGATCTGCTGGCCGCGGCAAGATGCACGCCCGGCGCCATCCTGCTGCCCAAGGTCGACACGCCGCGCGACATTCTCGAGGCAGGCGACGTGCTCGACGACAATTTTATCCCCGACGAAGTCAAGCTGTGGGCGATGATCGAGACGCCCAAGGCGCTGCTCAACATCGGGCCGATCGCCGAGCTCGGCCGCGACCCGGCCTCTCGACTGGTTTGTTTCGTTGCCGGAACGAACGACCTGGTCAAGGACACGGGCATTCTCGCCACGCCCGACCGGCGCTATCTTGTGCCGTGGCTGATGCAAATGGTGCTCGCGGCGCGTGCCGGCGGCCTCGACCTGCTCGATGGCGTCTTCAATGATTTTCGCGATATGGACGGCTTTGCGCGCCAGTGCACGGAAGCGGCCGCGATGGGTTTTGACGGCAAGTCGCTGATCCATCCGGCGCAGATCGAAGCCGCGAACCGCGCCTTTGCGCCGACGCCTGAAGCATTGGCCGAGGCGCGCACAGTCAAGGAAGCCTTCGCGCTCGCCGAAAATACCGGCAAGGCGGTAGTTGCGCTGAACGGCAAGATGGTCGAGCGGCTGCATCTGGCGCAGGCCGAAAAACTGCTGGCGAAGGCCGCCGCTGTTCGCGCATGATTATCGTAACTGACGACAGGATTGAAAATGAAACTCTACCGCTTTTTGTCCGGCCCGGACGACGCCAGCTTCTGCCACAAGGTGACGGCGGCGCTCAACACGGGCTGGCATCTGTTCGGTTCGCCGACCTATGCCTATGACAAGGAGGCCAAGACCATGCGCTGCGGCCAGGCGGTGGTGAAGGACGTCGAGGGCCAGGAATACGGCCCCGACACCAAGCTCAGCGACTGGTAGACTTAGATTCAGGTCAGGCCGCGCCGGAGTCGAAGACGGGCGCGAAGCGACCAGACTGGGTGGTTTCCGAGAACCGGAGCGGAGCGTACTTTTGGGTACGTGAGCCCGCGCATGATTCCGAAATCGAGATCGATTTCGGAAAGGTCATGCGCAAAATCAAAGTTCTACAGCGTCCTTTGCGCGCCCAATAGGGCGCGCGGCGCTGTAGGTAAGCGCAGGAAGCCGCCGTTCGCAGGCCGGCATCACCTGAATATCAGCACATCCTACTCCGCTGCCTCTTCGATCTTCTCCATATCGTCGTCCGACAGGCCGAAATGGTGGCCGATCTCGTGGATCAGCACGTGGGTGACGATGTCGCCCAGCGTTTCCTCGTTCTCGGCCCAGTAGTCGAGGATGGCGCGGCGGTAGAGCGTGATGCGGTTCGGGCCTTCGCCGGTCTGCGGATTCCAGCGCTCGGCGATGCCGCGCCCCTCGAACAGGCCGAGCAGGTCGAAGGGCGTTTCCAGAGAAAGGTCGTCCATGATCTCGTCGGTCGGGAATTCGGCGATCTGAATGACGATCTCGCCGGTCAGCTTGCGAAACTCCTCCGGCAGATGGGCATAGGCCTCCAGCGCCAGGAGCTCGATTTCCTCCATCGTTGGCGAAAGCTGGTCGTGCCAGATGCGTGTTTGGTAGATGCGAGCCATGCTTTGTCCTTTGATCCCGGCATATAGGCTTTCGGGCCGGACTCGGCAAATGGCCGGGCTGGAGTGCCCGTGTCATGCCCCCACTACAGGAATAAATTCCCCATGACTCCGCTTGACTCTTCGGGCGGCCTCTGGAATCTATAGGGAACATAACAGGAACAATTGTGAGTGGAAGCTGACCGTCATGGCGACAAGCGCCGTGGCGCGGGAGACTGTTTTTGCCCTGCGCCGCCAGATCGCGAAAATCGAAGGGACCTTGCCCGAGCGCCTGGAGGCGCCGGCCGGTTCGTCGTTTGACGCGGATGTCCCTCGTCAGAGTCTGACACCCTCTCGGCATCCGACACCCGCTCGGAATCTGACGATTGTCCGGCGCGGTCTTGCCGTGGCGCCGCCCGATGCGTTTTTGCGCACCGGCGCCGAGCGCCTCGATGCTGCGCTGAGCGGCGGCCTGCCGAAAGCGGCGCTGAGCGAGTTTCATGGCGCCGCGACCCGCGATGCCGGGGCCGTCGCCGGTTTTGTCTTGTCGCTCGTCAGCCTGATCCTCAGCCAGGGGCCGCGACTGCCGGTGCTGTGGATCGGCACATCCGAGGTTTTCCGCGAGGCCGGCTTTCCCTATGCCAGGGGGCTTCATGCCTTCTTCGGCATCGAGCCGGAGCAATTGCTGTTTTCCGAGGCGCCAAGGCTGCTCGATGCGCTGTGGGTCGCCGAGGAGGCTGCCAGGATGACGGCGCTGGCCGCCGTCATCCTCGAAATCCGCGGCAGCCCGCAGCGGCTTGACCTCACCGCGACGCGGCGGCTGCACGCCCGGGCGCAGAGTGCCGGCCGGCCGCTGTTCCTGCTGCGCCAGGCCGGCGAGCCCGAGCCGACGGCAGCGCCCGTCCGCCTCATCCTGTCGGCGGCACCGGCGGCAACGCGTAAGACGCTTGCCGGGCCGCTCGCCGGCTCGATCGGCCGGCCCGCCTTCACCGTCGCCATCGGCAAGAGCCGCACGGCCTTGCCCGGAAAATTCACACTGGAGTGGAACCCCGACGAACGCATATTCGAAGAAAGACGGGGCGAGCAAGGAAGGTCTCAGGAATGGGCCCCAGAACGGCCAAAGAATCCTATCCCTGTGGTTTCCGCATCTCGCCGCCGAGAGGATCCTGCGGCAGCGTCTGGGGCGGTCCTGGCGTTCCCGGCCGTCGGATCACCTGCCGCTGGTGATCAGCCATCGCCAAGGGAACACCCAGCGCATCGCCGCCCTCGACGAACGGGCTGAGACACTTAATCTGAAGCGCGGCATGGGCATAGCCGATGCGCGCGCCATGCATCCCTCGATCGACATCGTGGAGGCCGATCCGGAGGCCGACCGGCGCCTTCTCGAAGGCCTCGCCGACTGGTGCGACCGCTATACCCCGCTGGTGGCGCTCGACGGGACCGACGGCCTCTATCTCGACGTCACCGGCTGCACCCATCTTTTCGGCGGCGAACGCTCGATGCTGGACGATATCCTGTCGCGTTTTTTCCATCAGGGCTTCGATGTCCGCGCCGGGCTTGCCGCCACGCCTGGTGCTGCCTGGGCGGCGGCGCGGTTTGCCGGCGACCGCATCGTTCCCGATGGTGAGGAGGAAGCGCTTCTCGCGCCCTTGCCGTTGGCGGCGCTGCGCATCGGCCCGGAGGTCCGCGCCAGCCTCGAAAGCGTCGGCCTGCGCACGGCGGGCGCCGTCATGGCGGCACCGCGCGCGCCGCTGGCCCGCCGCTTCGGCGCATCGCTGCTCTTGCGCCTCGACCAGGCGCTTGGCCGCCTCGAGGAGGCCGTGTCGCCGCGCCTGCCGGTGGCACCGCTTTCGGTCGAGCGTCACCTTGCCGAGCCGATCATGCTGACCGAGGACATCGAGCGGCTGACAGGCATGCTGGCAACCACCTTGAAGAGCGACCTCGAGCGTCGCGGCGAGGGCGCGAGGCGGCTGGCGCTGCTGCTTTTCCGCGTCGATGGCGGCGTCAGCCGCATCGCCGTCGGCACCTCGCGGCCTCTGCGCGAGCCGCGGCTGATCCAGAAATTGTTCCACGAAAGGCTTGCCGCGCTCGAACAGGATATCGACGCCGGCTATGGCTTCGACCTCGTGCGCCTTTCGGTGCTGACCGCCGCCGCCTTCGACATGCAGCAGGCAGACCTTGCCGGCGAGACGAGCGACGACGGTGCCGATATCGCGCTTTTTGCCGACCGCATTCGCGCCCGGCTCGGCGAAGGCGCGGTCTTGAAGCCGGTCGCCGTCGAGAGCCATTTGCCGGAGCGCGCCGTCGCCACCCTTCCCTTCACGGAGGCGCCGCAGAGAAGCTCGCCGCCGAAGCAGCCCGACAAGGCGAAGGACGCTCCCACGACCGTCTTCCAGCCGGAACGGCCGATCCGGCTTTTCCGTTCGCCCGAGCCGATCGAGGTGCCGGCCACCGAAATGCCGGAAGGCCCGCCTTTGAACTTCCGCTGGCGGCGCGCGCTCTATCGGGTCGCGCGCGCCGAAGGGCCGGAGCGCATCGCGCCGGAATGGTGGCGAGGGGCGGCGGGACGAGAAGATGAGCCGACCCGGGATTATTTCCGCATCGAGGATGCCGATGGCCGCCGTTACTGGCTCTATCGCCAGGGCCTCTACGGCGCCTCGCAGCCTTCGCCGCGCTGGTTCATGCATGGGGTCTTCGCATGAATGCGCTGACGGCCATCCCCTATGCCGAATTCGGCATCCAGTCGAACTTCTCGTTCCTGCGCGGCGCCTCGAAACCGGAGGAGCTGGTGGTCGCGGCAAAATTCATGGGATTTTCGGCGATCGGGCTCGCCGACCGCAACACGGTGGCGGGCGTTGTGCGCGCCTGGCAGCAGGCCAAAGTGGAAGGTGTTTCCTATCATCCCGGCTGCCGCCTGGTGTTTTGCGACGGCACGCCGGACATCCTCGCCTACCCGCGGGACCGCAAGGGCTGGGGTCATCTCTGCCGCATGCTGACGCAGGCCAATCTGCGTGACGAAAACGAAAAAGGGGCAACGCTTCTCAAACAGAACGACCTTCTCGAATGGGGCGATCGCCTGTCGCTGGCCATCCTGCCGGATCTGTCGGCGGACGCGAACGATAGCCTCGCTTTGCTTAGCCGGCTCAGGGATCGCTTCGGCGAAAGGCTGCGGCTGGCTGTTTCGCCGGATTACCGCGGCAACGACCGCTTCCGGATCGAGCAGGCGGCGGCGATGGCCGAACTGGCCGGCATCCCGCTGATGGCGACCAACGATGTGCTCTACCATACGGCGGAACGGCGCCCGCTGCAGGACGTGCTGACGGCGATCCGCCTCAATGTGCCCGTCGCCGAGGTGGGGCTGGAACTGGCGGCCAATGCCGAGCGTCACTTAAAGCTGCCGCTGGAGATGGCACGGCTTTTCCGCAGGCACCCGCAAGCGCTGGCGGAAACGCTGCGTTTTGCCGGCGAGCTGACCTTCTCGCTCAGTGACCTGCAATACAACTATCCCGATGAGCCGACGGAATCGGGCCTCGGGCCGCAGGCCGAGCTGGAAAGGCTGGCCAAGGAGGGAGCCGCCATCCGCTACCCCTCGGGCGTGCCCGCTTTTGTGACGCAGCGCATCGAGGAGGAACTCGCTCTGATCGAGCGCCTGAACTACGCGCGCTATTTCCTGACCGTCTACGACATCGTCAAATTCGCCCGCAGCCAGAACATTCTCTGCCAGGGGCGCGGCTCCGCCGCCAACTCGATCGTCTGCTTCTGCATCGGCATCACCGAAGTTGGCCCGGACAAGATCGACACGCTTTTCGAGCGCTTCATTTCCGAGGAAAGAAACGAACCGCCCGACATCGACGTCGATTTCGAGCATGAAAAGCGCGAGGAGGTCATCCAGTACATCTATTCCAAATACAGCACCAAGCGCACCGCGCTGGCCGCCGCCGTCGTCAGCTACCGGAGCCGCTCGGCAATGCGCGAAGTGGCCAAGGCGATGGGCCTGTCGGACGACGTCCGGAGCGCGCTGTCCAGCTCGATCTGGGGCTGGTCGACCTCAGAGCTCGGCGAAAAGGAGACAAAGGCCGGCGGCCTCGATCAGACCGATCCATCGACAAGGCATGTGATCGAATGCGCCAACGAGATCATGGGCTTTCCCCGTCATTTGTCGCAACATGTCGGCGGTTTCGTCATCACCAGGGACCGACTCGACGAGATCGTGCCCATCGTCAAGACGGCGATGGACGAGCGCAAGATGGTCGAGTGGGACAAGGACGACCTCGACGCGGTGAAAATCCTTAAAGTGGACGTGCTGGCGCTCGGCATGCTGACCTGCCTGCAGCGCGCCTTCACCCTGCTTCAGGATCACTATCCGAACGCGCGGGACGAGTACGGCCGGCCTTATGTGCTGGCCACCCTCCCGGCCGAGGACAAACATGTCTACGACATGATCTGCCGCGCCGACACGATCGGCGTCTTCCAGATCGAATCCCGCGCGCAGATGTCGATGCTGCCGCGGCTGCGGCCGAAAAGCTTTTACGACCTCGTCATCGAGGTGGCGATCGTGCGGCCCGGCCCGATCCAGGGCGACATGGTCCACCCCTATCTGCGCCGCCGGCAAGGCAAGGAAAAACCCGAATATCCCAAGCCGGAACTGGAAAAAATACTCGGCAGGACGCTGGGCGTGCCGCTGTTCCAGGAGCAGGCGATGAAGATCGCCATCGTCGCCGGCGGCTTCAGGCCGGGCGAGGCCGATGAACTGCGCCGCGCCATGGCGACATTCAAGCGCACCGGTACGATCGGCAATTATCGCAAGAGAATGGTCGACGGCATGGTCGCCAAGGGTTACGAAAGAGACTTCGCCGAGCGCTGCTTCAAGCAGATCGAGGGTTTTGGCGAATACGGCTTTCCCGAAAGCCACGCCGCCTCCTTCGCCCTGCTGGTCTATGCCTCCTGCTGGTTCAAGACCTTCTATCCCGACGTGTTCTGCGCCGCGATCCTGAATTCCCAGCCGATGGGTTTTTACCAGCCTGCCCAGCTTGTCCGCGACGCGCGTGACCACGGCGTCGAGATCCGCGAGGTCGACGTCAATTTTTCCGGCTGGGATTGCGCCTTGGAGAAATCGCCTTTCGATCCGGATCGTATCCTTGACCGCCATGCCCAGATGCGCGGCGTCATCCGGACCAGCCATGCCGTCCTGCTTGGCTTTCGCCAGGTCAAGGGCCTGTCGAAGGAGCGCATGGAAGCGTTTGTGTCGAGGCGAGGCGCCGGCTATGCATCCGTGCGCGACGTCTGGCTGCGCTCGGGCCTCAACGTCGACGAGATCGAGAAACTGGCACAGGCCGATGCTTTCCGCTCGCTTGGGTTGAACCGTCGCGACGCTCTATGGGCGGTCCGCGCGCTCGACGGCAAGAGTGCCGCCGAAAAGCTGCCGCTGTTCGACCAGCCGGCGATCCGCTTGCGCGATCTGGAGCCCGAAACCAGGCTCCCGACAATGCCGCTCGGCGAGCACGTCGTCCACGATTACCGCTCGCTCGGCCTGTCGCTGAAGGCGCACCCGGTCGCCTTCCTGCGTGAAAGGCTGGATCGGTCCGGCGTCACGCCCAATGCGCGCCTCGGCCAGGTGCGGGACGGCCGGCGCGTTTCGGTCGCCGGCCTCGTGCTGGTGCGGCAGCGGCCGGGCAATGGCAAGGCGATTTTCCTGACGCTGGAAGACGAGAATGCGGTCGCCAACATCATTTTCTGGGAAAGGACCTTCGACCGCTTCCGCCCCATCGTCATGGGCGCGCGTCTCATCCGCGTCACCGGCAAGCTGCAATCGGAATCGGACGTCATCCATATCGTCGCCGAGAAGGTCGAGGATCTGACGCCGTGGCTGTCGGTGCTGCTGGAAGAGGCAAGACCTGCGGATGAGCCTTCGAGCAGTGCAGACGAGGTTCGGCCGGGCAGCATCGCGCAAACGGAACTATTGGGAAAGGCAGAGAAGGTCATGCCCAAGGGGCGCAATTTTCAATAGGCCTCATCCTTCGTCGGAGCGCTGCTGCGGTGCTGAACTTTGATGCCGGCGGGACAGAGGGGGGTGCGAAAGATCGCTATAGACCGGCCTTATCCCGAGCCACCCAGGCGCGGCGGCGGTGGCATGGCATCATCTATGGCGATGACACGCGCCTCCGAGGGCAGCATGATCGGAATGCCGTCCCGCACCGGATAGGCAAGCTTTGCCACCCGCGAGATAAGCTCGCCGCGCTCCGGATCCCAGGCAAGCGGCCCCTTGGTCAGCGGGCAGGCCAGCAGTTCCAGCAGCTTGGGATCGACAGTCCTGTTCCCGTCACGTCCATCCGCCATTCGATCCATCCTTCCACAAGGCAATCGGTTAAGGTTTCGAGCGCGGACGTCCTTCTCCCCTTGTGGGAGAAGGAGGGCCAACCTACTGCAAACTCGAACCGAAATCCTCATTGTCGCGCGCCAGCGCCATTTCTGTGATGGCGATCAGCGTTTCGGCGCGTGTCTTCAGATCGGCCGCTTCGAGCAGCGCCTGTTTCTCGGCCGGCCCGTAAGGCGCCATCATCGACAGCGCGTTGACCAGCATGGCGTTTTCGGCGCGGCTGACGCTTTCCCAGTCGGCCTCCAGATCGTTGGCCTGCAGATAGGCGCGAAAAGCTTTGAGCAGCGCCGGCCGATCGATCTCGGCTTCTGCCTGGTCGTCGTCGAGATCGGTGAGAAAGGGTGCCAACCGGCACTGGCGGAACGGCGTCTTGACCGTGAGTTCCTGGACAATGCGGAACCGGCACACGCCCTGCAGCGAAATCAGGTAACGGCCGTCGCCGCTCTCGGACAGCGCAATGATGCGCCCGGCACAGCCGACATTGCAGAGCTCCGGCTCGCCGCCGGGACGCAGCGCACCGTCAAGGCTGGGCTGGATCATGCCGATCAGCCGCGGCCCGGCGATCGCCTCGTCGACCATCTGCAGATAGCGCGGCTCGAAGATGTTGAGCGGCATGCGGCCTCCCGGCAGCAGCAATGCGCCCTCAAGCGGAAAGATCGGCATGGTCGACGGTAAGTCCGCAGCGAGCCGGTAATGCGCGTTTCCCGCCTGCACCTCAATCCTCCGATCGCTTTGTCAGGAAGCGCACCAAATCCGTCTCCTCCCGGCCGGCACAAGGCGCAACACCGGAAACCTGAAATCGAACGCCGTCCGAAAACCTAATCTGGCGCAGCCGCCGCCCACCGCAAGGCCGCGCGACAAAACAGTCTGCGCCGGCTCAGGAAAAGAGCAGCGACGACAGTTTGCGCCGTGCCGACAGCGTTGCTTCGTCGGTCATGCCCCATGCCTCGAAGAGCTGCAGCAACTGGGTTCTGGCGCCGTCGTCGTTCCACGAGCGGTCGGCCTTGATGATCGCCAGCAGATTGTCGGCCGCCGCCATGCGATCACCCTTGGCGTTCTGGATCATGGCAAGCTCGAACCGTGCCTGGTGATCCCCGGGATTTTCGGCCAGTCGCCGTTCCAGTTCCGCCGGATTGCCGAGTGCCGCGGCTTGCGCTGCGAGCGCCATCTTGGCCCGCAGCGCGGCGAGCTGGGGCGCATCCTTCTTCGCTTCCGGCGCCCGCGCCAGCACCGCCTCGGCACCTTCGGCATCGCCGGCCTCGAACAGCAGATCGCCCAAGCCGGCGATCGCCTCGATCGTCGCCGGCGCCTGTTCCAGGATGGCATCGTAAATGTCGGCCGCCGTCTGCACATCCCCGGCGTCGCGCGCCTCGGCAGCCGCGGCCAGCGCTTCGGCCACTTGCGGCGCGCCACCGTTCTTGCCGCCAACCTTCTGGATGAATTGCGTGATCTGGCTCTCGGGAATGGCGCCCATGAAGCCGTCGACCGGCTGGCCGTCCTTGAAGGCAATGACCGCCGGTATCGACTGGATGCCAAGCTGGCCTGCGATCGATGGATGGTCGTCGATATTCATCTTGACCAGCTTGACCTTGCCGCCGGCGGCTTTCACCGCCTTCTCCAGCAGCGGCGTCAATTGCTTGCAGGGGCCGCACCATGGCGCCCAGAAATCGACCAGCACCGGTTGGCGGCGCGATTCCTGGATCACGTCGGCGGCAAATCCAGCGGTCGTTGTGTCCTTGATGACGTCGGCCGGCGCCTCCGCAAGCGCGACCTTCTCACGCGCGGCATCGGTGCCGCCATATTGCACGGTGGTGGCATACTGGCCGCCATTGCTGCCAAATGGGCCGCCAAAGGGGTTGCTATCGCTCATCTCATCGCCTTTCAGTCGCGCCGCCGGCCAAGGGACGGGCGCAACATCCGTCTTTAGAACCCGGTTTCAGTCACCCATGTGGCGATCATGCCGAGACTTTCAAGATAACAGCATCATGTCCGGTTGCCTCGACGAATTTGACCAGGTCCGCGGCAGCGATGGACGTCGTCGCTTCGTTGGTCAGCGGGTGGGCATTGACCACCGCATGGCCCATCAGCTCCTCGTCCAAAACGACCTTGACCCTTCGCTCGGTATCGTTGATCAGCCCGAACACCGTGACCGCGCCCGGGACGACGCCGAGAAGCTCCATCAGCATCTCCGGCCGGCCGAAAGACACGCGCCCCGCAGCGCCGATCAGATGGTGGATCTGCTTGAGATCGACCACCGCCTCCTCGTCGACGCTGACCAGGAAGAAATTGTCCTTCTTGTCCTTGAGGAACAGGTTCTTGGTGTGGCCGCCGGCAATCTCGCCGCGCAGCGCCTGCGAATCGGCAACCGTGAACAGCGGCGGATGCCGCCGCGTCGATACCTCGATCCCGAGTCCGGCAAGAAAGGCGAAAAGTTCGGCTTTGGTCTTCGGCATCGGTCTTTCTTCTGATGGCCCGCTTTCAACGGCTTGTTCGGCTAACGCCGTTTACGGCCAATGATGCGGCCAAGACAAGCCCGTCGCGCAACGCGGGGGCGATTGCCTTGCGACGTCTCGCAAGCATGGCTTGTCCGCATCGCCGGCGAAGCAAAAAGCCTGCGAATTCCCTGTTGCAATCGCCGCGCTCTTCAGCCATATAGGCGCGGCTTGCGGCCCAAAAGCCGCGCGAGCGGGTGTAGCTCAGGGGTAGAGCACAACCTTGCCAAGGTTGGGGTCGAGCGTTCGAATCGCTTCACCCGCTCCATTTCTCTCAAGGGAAATCAAGCATCGAAAAGCCGCGGTCCGCCGCGGCTTTTTCGTTTCAGGCGGTTGAGGTCGCGGCGATTTCAAGCCTGCTAAAATGGCCGACATAGCCCGATCACCTCGCCCCTGTGGGATCGTACGCCAGCTTTGGCTGCTTAGGCGAAGCGAGTCTGTCGCTTTGCCACCTTTGACCAGCAGGCGTCTCCTTGCGGGAAGTAAGCTCCTGGGATTTCAGACTTTTGCGCGTCGATCCCGGACCAAGGTCCGTCTTGCAGAATGCTGTGTTTGAACAAAGCTTGTTAGATAGCGGGCTTCCACTTTGGAAAGTCCTGACGTTTTTCATCTGGAACCCATCCTGGCGGGAGGGCGACTCGAAGGAGGAACTATGAAAACGCGCACCTGTCTATTCGCGACTGTAGCCGCTCTCACCCTTGTCGCGTCTCCGGTCCTCGCTGCTCCCGGCGGCAATGGCAATGGCAACGGCAATGGCGGCAGCAACGGTAACGGCGGAAACTCGGCCGGGGCCGGCTCGCAGGGACACGGAGCCGCCACCTCCGCCGCAGCCAAGGACAAGTCGACGACCGGAGTTGCTCATGCAATGGCGGTCGTTGCAACGACACCGGCCTCACCGCGGGCTACGCTGGCCTTGCAGGCAGCGCTGGATAGGAAGGCCGCGAAAGACGCGGCAGACACTGCCGACGACACTTCCGACGAAACCGAATAAGCTTTCGAAGCCGACAATTGTCGCGTTGAAAAGCCGCGGTTCGCCGCGGCTTTTTCGTTTCCCGTCCTGGCGTCGAACTCTCAAGGTGAACAGCGCTTCCAGAAAAAAGCTGCTCCACCGCGGCACTGAAGCTACGCTAAGGCCAAATGCCGCCGCGTCGGCATCGAATTCGATCGCACTGGAGGGAACCCATGACCGGCTTTGTCGACCGCGAGCGCGCAACAGACCTGATGCAGCGCGCCGGCATCGAGGCGCTGGTGCTTTGCGAGCCCGAGGCGTTCCAGTACGCCACCGGCGCCTGGATCGGCCCGGCCGGCCTGTTCCGCCGCGCCGGCGCCGGTTTCGTGGTCATCCCCAAGCGAAACGACCTGCCGATCGGCATCGTGGTGGCGGATTTCCAGGCTGCCCAGCTCCGGGCGGCGATGGCCGGCGCCGTGGTGCGCACGCATCCGATCTGGATCGAATCGGCGTCGTTTGAGCCGGCGACGGCCGACCGGCCCGTTGCGCAGCGAATCGAGGCCGGCCTGGTTGGCCGCGCGCCCGGTTTTTCCCGCCCGGCGACCTTCGAGCTTGCCCGCTCCGTCCGCGAGCTGAAGAGGATGCTTGCCGAATTCGGGCTGGAGCGTGCAACGCTCGGCATCGAGCTGGATTTTGTCCCGGCCAGCGATTTGTCCGCAATGCAGGCGATGTTGACGGGGACTGCCCTGGTCAACGGCTCGCAGATCCTCGACAGGCTGCGGGCAGTCAAATCGCAGAGCGAGATCGACCTCCTGCAGCAAGGCATCGTCCTGTCGGAAGCCGGCCTGTCGCGGCTGCAGCAGCATGCGGCGACCGGCATGCGTCAGTCGGAGCTGATCGCGCTCTACCGGCAAGGCGTCGCCGATGCAGCCGCCGGGTCATCGCAGCAAATCTCGACGGCGGAATACGTCACGCTGGGCGCTCGCCCCAAAAGGGCCGATGCGGTCGCCGCCGCCGGCGATCCGCTCAAGGCCGACATGGTGTGCAGCGTGAACGGCTATGCCTCGGACATGTCGCGGAATTTCACCTTCGGGCCACCGTCGCCCGAACAGGCCGAATTGCATGCGATAGCCGAACGCGCCTTCGCCGACGGGCTTGCCGCGCTTATGCCCGGAAAGCCGTTCGCCGGCGTGCATCACGCCGCCAGCGAAAGCCTGGCGCGCCAGGGCCTGCATTCCTATCGCCGCGGCCATTTCGGCCACAGCGTCGGCCATTCCGTGTTTTCCGAGCAATGGCCGTTCATTTCGGCCGACAGCGATGTCGTGATCGAAGCCGGCATGGTGCTGGCATTCGAGATCCCGCTCTACATCGACGGTCTCGCCAGCTTCAATCTCGAGGACCAGTTCCTGATCACCGCCAACGGGCCGCTGCCAATGAACCGCCTGCCGAGAAGCCTGGCTACTTTCGGCTGAATCCAGCCGTCACCTGGCGCCCGCCACGCCCCTGCGGAAATCCGACGGCGACATGCCGGCAAGCTTGCGGAACGACTTGTTGAAGGCGCTGAGCGAACCGAAGCCCGATTCCATGGCGACGCGCAGCACATTGGCATCCTGATGCATCAGCAGCGCCTGCGCGTAGCTGAGGCGCAGCAAATTCACATATTCGTTGAGCGTCATGCCGGTCGATTTCTTGAAGATGCTCATGGCGTATTTGGGATGGATATCGGCCGCCGCGGCGATATCGACGCAATCGATCTCGTAGAGGAAATTCTCGGCGATGAAGTCGCACATGCGCCCGACATTGCGCAACGATTGCTGATCGAAGGGACTGCCTATCTCCTGTTCGACCAGGGTTTCGGGCACGAGCCGGTAAGGCTCGAAGCGCACCCGCTCCAGCCGCAGCAAAAGCTCGTTGACGGCATGCTCGGCCTTGACCGGGTCGCCGGAGCGGGCATAGCGGTTCCAGCGTTCGAAATTGTGGTCGTCCGACCGGTCGGTGGCGTCGGTCACCAGCGTCGCCCCCGTCATCAGCCTGTTGCGGACATCGACGGGCAAATGCAGCCGGAAGAAATGCACCAGCGGCAGATGCGCGCCGGCATAGATGGCATCGTCGGAGGCTTCGTCCATCTGGTGCGGCAGGCCGCCCCAGAACAGGCACATGTCGCCGGCAGAGAGCGAAAGCCCGTGTCCATCCATGCGGTAATGCACGGCGCCGCGCACGATGAAATTCACCTCGACCTGGGCATGCCAATGCGGCTTGAGCATCACCAGGGGCTGGGTGTGGAACATCTGCAGCAGCAGCGGCAGGCCCTCCACGCTGCTGGCGCCGGGCTGGTAAAACGGCCTTTCCGGCATCTTACTTTCCGCTCATTTCTTATTCCCTTTGTCGCGGACAAGGCGTTCCCGAGGCCTAGTCTAGCCACGCTCGCAAACAGAGAGCAACTGAAATGGGAGGATTTCAATGCGCATAAAATTGACCTGCGCCGCGCTCGCGCTTGCCTTGGGCTCCAGCCCGGCCTTTGCGCAGTCCGGTGAAATCACGATCTGGAGCTGGAATATCGCGGCTTCGTCGCTGAAGGCCACCATAGCGGGCTTCAACAAGCAGTATCCCGACATCAAGGTCACGGTCGAGGACCTCGGCAACCAGCCGACTTACGACAAATCGATCGCCGGCTGTGCCGCCGGCGGCGAGGGGCTGCCTGACATCGTTACGATCGAGAACGGGGAAGCGGAAAACTACTGGAGCCAGTTCCCGGATTGCTTCGTCGACCTGCACACGCTCGGCTACACCGCGGAAGACCAGGCAAAATTCCCCGACTTCAAGCGCACCGAGCTCGAGGTTGACGACAAGGCCTATGCGATGCCGTGGGATTCGGGCCCGGTGGCGATGTTCTACCGCCGTGATTTCTACGAGAAGGCCGGCGTCGACCCGTCCTCGATCAAGACCTGGGACGATTTCATCGCCGCCGCCAAGAAGATCCAGGCCGCCAATCCCGGCGTCACGATGACCAACGCCGATTTCAACGGCGATTCCGAATTCTTCCGCATGATCTCCAACGAGCAGGGCTGCGCCTATTTCTCGGCCGATGGTCAATCCATCACCGTCAACCAGCCCAAATGCGTCGATGCCATGACCAAGATCAAGGAGATGAAGGACGCCGGCATCATTTCCTCGGCCGACTGGAGCACCAAGATCACCAACAACACCGCCGGCAAGGTCGCCACGCAGATGTATGGCGGCTGGTATGAAGGCACCGTGCGCACCGAATCGCCCGATGGGGCAGGCAAATGGGGCGTCTATTTGATGCCGAGCCTGACCGCCGACGGTCCGCGCGCCGCCAATCTCGGCGGCTCCTCGCTCGCCATCACCTCGGTGTCGAAGAACAAGGAAGCCGCCTACGCCTATCTGAAATACACGCTTGCGACGAATGAGGGCCAGATCACCATGCTGAAAGGCTTCGGCCTGGTGCCATCGCTGATTTCGGCGCTCAACGACCCTTATGTCTCCGAAGGCCTGCCCTATTGGGGTGGCCAAGCGGTGTGGAAGGACATCCTCGGCACCTTGCCCAAGGTCGTACCCAGCCGCGGCACGCCGTTCCAGAGCGACGCCGAAATCATCATCCGCGCGGTGCAGACCAAATATCTGGCCGGCGGCTATCCCGACGCCAAGGCAGCGCTCGACGATGCCGCAAGCCAGATCGCCGCGGCGACCGGCCTGCCGGTCAAGTCGTGATCTGAACGAGGCGGCTCCGAGCGCACGGCTCCCCTTCTCCCCTTGTGGGAGAAGGTGTCGCCGAAGGCGACTGATGAGGGGCGCTCCAGCTTGGCGCCGGCGGCACTCCGGCCATCACCCCTCAACCGTCTCGGCGCTACGCGCCGATCCACCTTCTCCCACAAGGGGAGAAGGCAAGAGACTTGAAAAGCAGAAAGGAGGAAAACGATGCGCTACCAGAACGCCACGGCGTATCGCTTTCTCGCGCCTTATCTGCTGATCTTTTCGATCTTCTGGCTGTGGCCGATCATCGATTCCTTCCTGATCTCGTTCCAGGCGACGCGCACCGTGCCATGGCGTTTCGCGCCGACCTTCAACTGGGGCCGGCTGATCGGCGATCCGGCCTTCTTCAATGCCTTGAAGAACACATTGCTGATCCTTGTCATCCAGGTGCCGGTGATGATTTCGCTGGCGATTGTGATGGCGGTGCTTTTGAATTCGCCGCTGCTCAAGGCCCGTGGCCTGTTCCGCTTTGCCTTCTTCGCGCCGGTCGTGGTCGGCGAGGTCGCCTATTCGGCGGTTTTCCGGCTGATGTTCAATCTCAACTACGGCATCATCAACAAATTGCTGAACAGCATCGGCCTGCCCAGTGTCGACTGGTTTACCAACGTCACCCCGGCGATGGCGGTGATCATGATGGCGGTGACGTGGCGCTGGGCCGGCTACAACGCCATCATCCTGCTCGCCGGCCTGCAGTCGATTCCCGAGGATGTCTACGAGGCGGCGACCCTGGACCGGGTCAGCAAGGTCAAACAGTTCTTCTACATCACGCTGCCGCTGCTCAAGCCGATCATCGTGTTCTGCGCCGTGCTGTCGATCATCGGCACCATGCAGCTGTTCACCGAGCCCTTCCTGATCACCGAGCGCGGCGGGCCGGGCGGCGGCACCGAAACGCTCGGGCTGCTGCTTTACCGCCAGGGCTTCCGGTCGCTCAATTTCGGCTACGCTTCGGCCATCGCCTACACCATGGCCGGGCTGGCGATTGCCATTTCGCTGGTGCAGATATGGCTGACGAGGGAACCGAAATGACCTCGCGCTCCCCAATTGGCCATTCCCGGGTCAGCCGTTCCCAGGCCAGATTGGGCCGCAGCATCGCGCTGCATCTCTTCCTGACGCCGCTGGCGCTAGTCTGGCTGTTTCCGCTGTGGATGATGGTGGTTTTTTCGACGATGCCCGACAACGGCATCTTCAGCCCCGACATCGAGCTTTTGCCGCATGGCAATTTCCTCGACAATGTCAGCAATCTGCAGCGCGGCACCAATTTCATCGGCGCCATCGGCATCTCCGTCTCGGTGGCGGTGACCTATACCTTCCTGTCGGTGATGCTGACCTCGATGGCCGGCTGGGCGCTGGCGCGTTACAACTTCTTCGGCAAGGGCATGGTCGTCGCCATCATATTCGGCACCATCACGCTGCCCTATGCGGTCGTGCTGATCCCGCAATTCATCATGGTGGCGCGCGACTTCAAGCTCGCCAACACCTGGGTGGCGCTGATCGTACCGCCGCTGTTCAACTCGCTGGGCGTGCTGTTCATGCGGCAGAGTTTTTCGATGATGCCGCACGAGCTGTTCGACGCCGCCAAGGTCGAGGGCGTCAAGGAATGGCGGATATTCCTGTTCGTCGCCATGCCTCTGGCACGGCCGATGCTGGCAGCGCTCGCCATCATCCTGTTCCTCGCCTCCTGGAACAACTATCTCTGGCCGCTGCTGATCAATTCCAAGCCGGGCGCAATGACCGCGCCGGTGGCGCTCGGCACACTGATCGGTCTCACCAAGGTGTCCTGGGGCGGCATCATGGCGGGCGCGGTGATGCTGACGGCGCCAATGCTCGTCGTGTTCGTGCTTCTGCAGCGCCATTTCGTCGCCGGCATCGCCGCCGGCGCCATCAAGTAAGGATCAGCATGGCGGCAGTCACACTCAAAAACGTCATCAAGCGCTTCGGCGTCTTCGAGATCGTCCACGGCGCCAACATCGACATCGACGACGGCGAATTCGTCGTCTTCGTCGGCCCTTCCGGCTGCGGCAAGTCCACGCTGCTCCGGATGATCGCCGGGCTCGAGGACATCAGCGACGGCGAGATCGCCATTGGCGGCAAGGTGGTGAACGACGTCGAGGCGGCCGATCGCGGCATCGCCATGGTGTTCCAGTCCTACGCGCTCTATCCGCATATGACGGTCGAGCAGAATCTAAGCTTCGGCCTGAGAATGACCGGCAACCCCAAGGCAGATACCGAGCGGCGGGTGAAGCGGGCTTCCGAGATCCTGCGCATTGCCGAGCTGATGAAGCGGCGGCCGCGGCAATTGTCGGGCGGCCAGCGCCAGCGCGTCGCCATCGGCCGCGCCATCGTGCGCGAGCCGCAAGTGTTCCTGTTCGACGAACCGCTCAGCAATCTCGATGCCGAGCTCCGGGTGCAGATGCGCGTCGAGATATCGCGCCTTCACAAGGAGCTTGGCGTTACCATGGTCTATGTGACGCACGACCAGACCGAGGCGATGACGCTGGCCGACAGGATCGTCGTGCTCAACGCCGGCAATATCGAGCAGATCGGCGCGCCGCTCGATCTCTACGACGACCCGGCCAACCGCTTCGTTGCCGGCTTCGTCGGCTCGCCGAAGATGAACTTTCTGGCGGCGAAAATGGTTGGCGCCGAAAACGGCGCTGCGGTCGTCGAACTGGTCAACCATCGCGGCGCGCGACTGCGCAAGCCGCTTTCGGATGCCTTGCCTGCGATAGGCGGCGATGTCGTGCTCGGCGTGCGGCCGGAGCATTTCTTCGACGCCGGCCAGGGCGATTGCGACCTTACCCTCAAGGCCGACGTCGCCGAGCACTTGGGATCGGTGAGCTATGTCTATGCCAATTCCGGGACCGGGGGCGGGCGCGAGGAACTGATCATCGAGCGCGAGGCCTCGCGGCATCGCGCGAATGGCGACGACCTGGTGGTGTCGATCAAGGCCGACCGCTCGCTTCTCTTCGACGCCACTGGCGCACGCATTCGCTAACCCATCTTTCTTTTGTCCGATCGCGATTGCTCGCGGCCACCCCACGGAGATTTGACATGACTTCCAAACCAGAAAAAGTTCGCTGGGGCATTCTCGGGCCCGGCAACATCGCCAAGGCTTTTGCCGGCGGCGTCGCCCATTCGCGCACCGGCACATTGGTCGCCTTAGGGGCGCGCAATCCGGGCAAGGCCGGGCTCACCGAGGCTTTCCCCGGCGCCCGCATTCTCGACGGCTACGAGGCTTTGCTTGGCGACCCGGATGTCGACGCGATCTATATTTCGACGCCGCATCCAAGTCATGCCGAATGGGCGATCAAGGCGGCCGAGGCCGGAAAGCATGTGCTTTGCGAAAAGCCGCTTGGCCTGACCGCCTTCGAGGCCGACGCCATGATCCATGCCGCGCGCAAGGCCGGCACCTTTCTCGGCGAAGCCTTCATGTACCGGCTGCATCCGCAGACGGCCAAGCTGGTCGAGCTGATCAGGGCCGGCGCGATCGGCGACATCAAGATGATCAAATCCAGCTTCGGCTTCGCCATGCCGGGCTTCATGCCGGAGCACCGGCTTTACGCCAAGGATCTCGCCGGCGGCGGCATTCTCGATGTCGGCGGCTATCCCGTCTCGATGGCGCGGCTGATTGCCGGCGCCGAGGCCGGAAAGCCCTTCGCCGAGCCGGACAAAGTGGTGGGCACTGCGCATCTCGGCCAATCCGGCGTCGACGAATGGGCGTCGGCGCTGTTGCATTTTCCGGGCGGCATCGTCGCGGAAGTGTCCTGCAGCATCTCCCTCGCTCAAGACAATGTGTTGCGCATTCTTGGCAGCAAAGGCCGTATCGAGGTGGCGGATTTCTGGTATGCCGGCGGCCACCAAGGCGGCACCGGCGAAATTCGCATCATCCGTCCGGGTGATACCGAGGTGGTCGAGGTCAAGGAGGACGGCTGGCTTTACGCGTTCGAGGTCGACGCCGCCGGCGAGGCCATTCTCGGCGGGAAGCAGGAGTTCGCGTGGCCCGGCATGGGCTGGGCCGACAGTCTCGGCAATCTGCGCGTGCTCGACAAATGGCGAGCCGCAATCGGGCTCGAATACGACATCGAGAAACCGGCAAAGCGCGTCAACACGATCTCCGGACGGAAGATGCGCTCCGGCGGGACCGCCATTTCCAAGCGCAGCATTCCGGGCCTGCCGCGGCCCGCCTCGTGCCTGGCGCTCGGCTTCGAGGATTTTCGCACCTTTTCGTCGGGCGCCATCCTGCTCGACGCCTATTTCGAGGCCGGCGGCAATCTGTTCGACACCGCCTTCGTCTACGGTTCCGGCTATACCGAGACGCTGCTCGGCCAGTGGCTGAAGAACCGCGGCGTGCGCGAGCAATCGGTGGTCATCGGCAAGGGTGCGCACTCGCCGCTCTGCTATCCCGACGTCATCGGCAAGCAGCTCACCCAGTCGCTCGAGCGGCTGCAAACAGACCATATCGACGTCTATTTCATGCATCGCGACAATCCGGATGTGCCGGTCGACGAATTCGTCGATGCGATGGACCGCGAGGTCAAGGCCGGCCGCATTCGCGGTCCGTTCGGCGGCTCGAACTGGACGATGGAACGCATGGACGAGGCGATTGCCTATGCCGAGCGCACCGGCAAGCAGAAGCCCGGCGCGCTTTCCAACAATTTCTCATTGGCCGAGATGCTGGAGCCGATCTGGGCAGGCTGCGTCACCTCCTCCAGCGACGCGTGGAAGGCCTGGCTCACCGCCCGGCAGATGCCGAACTTCGCCTGGTCGAGCCAGGGCCGCGGCTTCTTCACCGACCGCGCCGGCCGCGACCGGCGCGACAACGAGGAGTTGGTCCGGGTCTGGTACTCGGACAAGAATTTCGGCCGTCGCGACCGTGCCATCGAGCTCGCCAAGCGGCTGGGCAAAAGCCCGATCCACGTCGCGCTCGCCTACGTCCTGGCGCAGCCCTTCCCGTCCGTCCCGCTGATCGGGCCGCGCTCCCTCGACGAATTGGAAGACAGCCTCCAGGCGCTCGACATCTCACTTTCGCCGGACGATCTTGCATGGCTGGATAGCGGTTCGGATCAGGCCCGCGCGCGGGCCTGACAGCAGCGGCAGTCGCTTCCTTACGCTGCGCCCTTAGCTTCCGGACTGTTTGCGCTGCCCTCACCCTCTCCCGCAAAGAACCGGGAAAGGCTAAGAATGAGGGCAGCGCCACCGTCTCTGGAAGTTAGGGAAGACAGATGCTCGACATCGCACCATCGAAACAGGCTACCAGCTGGCTCGGTTCCTTTGCCAGGGCGCTCGAAGCGGGCGACGTCGAGGCCGCAACCAGCCTGTTCGTCGAGGACTGCTACTGGCGCGATCTTTTGACCTTCACCTGGAACATCAAGACGATGGAAGGCCGCGCGGCAATCCGCGACATGCTTGAGGCGACGCTGGCAAACACGAGGCCTACTCAGTGGCAGCTCAGCGGCGAAGCGACTTCGGACGAAGGCACCATCGAGGCCTGGTTTTCTTTCGAGACGTCATCGGCATGGGGGCAAGGCATCATGCGCCTCAGGGACGGCAAATGCCGGACGCTGTTTACGGCAATGACCGATCTCAAGGGGTTTGAGGAGCGCAAGGGCCCGGCGCGACCACTGGGCGTCCGCCACAAGGCGGATCCGGAACGCGAAACCTGGCTGGAGGCGAGGCGCCGCGAGGCACGTGACCTCGGCGCCAGCCAGCAGCCCTACTGCCTGGTCATCGGCGGCGGCCAGGGCGGCATCATGCTGGGGGCGCGGCTCAGGCAATTGGGCGTGCCGGCCATCGTCATCGAGAAGAACGCCCAGGCCGGCGATTCCTGGCGCAATCGCTACCGCTCGCTCGTGCTGCACGACCCGGTCTGGTACGATCACCTGCCCTACATCCCGTTTCCCGAGAACTGGCCGGTGTTCACGCCCAAGGACAAGATGGGCGACTGGCTGGAGATGTATACGCGCGTCATGGAGCTCAACTACTGGACCTCCACGACATGCGTGAGCGCCTCCTACGACGAGACCGAAAAGGTCTGGACGGTCGAGCTCGACCGCGCCGGCGAGCGCATCTCACTGAACCCGAAGCACATCGTCTTTGCAACCGGTGCTTATGGCCCGCCCAGGAGCATCGACTTGCCGGGCGCCGAGGTCTTCCAGGGCGAGATCCTGCATTCCAGCCAGTATTCCAGCGGCGAGAAATTCCGCTGCAAAAAGGTCGCCGTCATCGGCGCGGCAAGTTCCGGCCATGACGTCAGCGTCGACCTCTGGGAGAGCGGCGCCGAGGTGACCATGGTCCAGCGCTCGCCGACGACGGTGGTCAAGTCGGACACGCTGATGGAGATCGGTTTCGAGATCTTTTCGGAAAAGGCGCTGGCCCGCGGCATCACCACTGAGAAGGCCGACATGATCGTCGCCTCGACGCCGTTCGCGCTACTGCCGCAAGGCCAGCGGGCGCTTTACGACATCATCAAGGCGCGAGACGCGGCCTTCTACGACCGCTTGCGCAGCGCCGGCTTCGCCATCGATTTCGGCGACGACGAGACCGGGCTCCTGATGAAGGCCTACCGCACCGGCTCGGGCTTCTACATCGACGTCGGCGCCTGCGATCTGATCATCGACGGCGAGATCGGCATCCGTAGCGGCGTCGGGATCAAGTCGCTGACGCCGACAGGCATCCTCTTCGACGACGGCACCGAACTGGCGGCCGACGCAATCATCGCCTGCACCGGCTATCTCTCGATGAACGAAACCGTGGCGGCGATCGTTTCGCGCGAAGTCGCCGACAAGGTCGGGCCGTGCTGGGGGATTGGCTCAGGCGTGGAAGGCGACCCGGGTCCGTGGCAAGGCGAATTGCGCAACATGTGGAAGACGACGGCGCAGCAAGCGCTGTGGTTCCACGGCGGCAATCTGGCGCTGTCCCGCTTCTATTCGAAGTACGTGGCGCTGCAGATCAAGGCGCGCATGGAAGGCGTTGCGACGCCGGTCTATGGAGCGCCGGGGCGAAGCTGTGATCTCCCCCCTTGAGGGGGAGATGGCCGGCAGGCCAGAGGGGGTCGCCGCGCGTCGAGCGCCAACCTCCATCCGTTGCAGGAAGGCGAGCCCGGTCGAACCGACCCCCTCTGTCGCCTTCGGCGACATCTCCCCCTCGAGGGGGGAGATCACCCACGCCCGAAATGCCGGCTCACAACATCGACATGCGTGTCGTGCGCATGCGCTTCGAAGCGCTCGGTTTCGCCGAGATCGTCCACCGCCTCGTTCGGCCACCAGCTGCCGCCGACCACGATGCCGTCCGAGACCAACCTTTGCTCGGCGACCAGCGTGGCGCCGACCGAATCGACAAAGGTGAAGCGGCCCGGACGCAGCCGCAGCACCGCGATGTCCCCGACCGCACCAACCGCAAGCCTGCCGAGATCGGGCCTGGCGATCGCCTCGGCCGGCCGCTGTGTTGCGGCGCGCAGCACTTCGACCAGCGGCATGGCGAGCGCCAGCAGCTTCGACATGCAGACCAGAATGTCGAAGGCGGGACCATCGACACAATAGAGATGCACGTCACTGCTGATCACGTCCGGCGCCAATCCTTCGCTCAGCATCGCTTTGGCCACTTCGAAATCGAACGAGCCCATGCCGTGGCCGATATCGAAGATGACGCCGCGCTCGCGCGCCAGCCGCATGTCCGGCCGCACCGCCCCCGAGGCGAAGACCGGCGCGTTGGGAAACGGCCGGAAGCAGTGGGTGAGGATGTCGCCCTTGCGCAGCCGCGGCAGCACTTCCGAGCGGCCGGGCGGCGGCTCGTCTATATGCGCCATCAGCGGCAGGCCGGCTTTGTCGGCGGCCTCGAGCGCGAGATCGACCGGCGCGATGCCGCTGGTGCCACCGGCGTGGCGACCCGAGCGAACCTTGACGCCGACAACCACGTCCGCGTGCTCGCGCGCCGCCGCCACCGTTTCCCGCGGTTCGCAGAGCCGGAGGTCGCTACACTCGCCGACCGCCACGGTCTGCGAGAAGCCGAAAATGCCGGCAAAGGAAATGTTCACATAGGCCAGGATGCGGACCTTCGAGCGCTCGATGACGTGGCGGCGAAAGCCGAGGAAATTGCCGGCGCCGGCACTTCCGGCATCGATGAAGGTGGTGGTGCCGCTCTTTGCGGCGAGCTGGTCGGCATCGACGCCGAGCGAGGTGCCGCCCCAATAGACATGGCTGTGCAGGTCGATCAGGCCCGGCGCGACGATGGAGCCCGTGGCGTCGATGACGCGCGCGGCACGTTCGAAGGGGATTTCGGCGTCGATCGCGGCGATACGGCCGTCGGCAATCGCCAGATCGCGTTGCGCGTCGAGGCCGGACGCCGGATCGATGAGGCGGCCGCCTTTTATCAGCAGATCGAATTGCATCGCGCCTGTCTCCGCTTGCCCGTCAGGCCGGCCTGTAGGCAACGGCCTCGACCTCGATCTTGATGTCGATCATCAGCCGCGACTCCACTGTCGTGCGCGCCGGCGGGTCTTTCGGGAAATGCCTGGCATAGACGGTGTTGAAAATGCCGAAATCGCGCGCGTCCTCCAGCCAGACCGTCGTCTTGACCACGTCGTCGAGGGTACAGCCGGCCAGCGCCAGTGCCCCCTTGACGTTCGACAGCACCTGCTCGGTCTGTTCGGCGATGCCGCCCTTGACCACCAGCCCGTCGCTGCCGACCGGTACCTGGCCTGAGACATAGACGAAATCGCCGACCCTGACCGCCGGAGACAACGGCACATGGGATTTTCCAAAACACTGCTTGGGCAAGAAGGCCTCCTGTCTAGGTTCTTTGGATGAACGCGCGATGCTGCGAGAGATAGGGGGCGGTTGCACGCCATCGATCCACATTTTGAAAGCCTATATCGCTTTGCTGCGGTAACGCCAGAACGATCACCGCCCTTGGTGATCCTTCGCGCCCCCCTCTGTCCCGCCAGCGTCTGGACCCGCGACACCAGCCGGCTCAGCGGTCGATCCGCGTCGACAGGATGATCGACGACGACGTGCGCTCGACCCCGTCCATGGCGCCGATCTGGTCGAGAAGAGTGTCGAGATCCCTGATCGACGGCGCCTCGACGATGACGATCATGTCGAAATTGCCGCTGACCGAGTGCAGCCTGCGAACCGGCGCCAGCGCCTGCAGGCTGCGCACCACCTTGTCGGCAAGCTTGGGGGTGACGGTGAGCAGGACATGCGCCCTGACCAGCCCCTGTTCGTAATCCGGCGAAAGCCTGACGCCGTAGCCGGCGATGATGCCGCGCTGTTCCAGCCGCTCGATCCGGCTTTGCACCGTCGTTCGTGAGACGCCGAGCCGCCGCGCCAGTTCGGCGGTCGAGGCGCGCGCATTGATGCGCAGCAGGGAAAGCAGCGCCTGGTCGGCATCGCTGAGCATTTCGACGAACCTTGTCGGCATATTGTGTAAAGAGAGACTGCGTTTAGTACAATCCTACGCTTCCTTTCGACAGGCAAGCTGCGATTCTAACCGTGAATTTAGCATTGGTGCGAGGGACCGGTCATGAAGGAAATCATTGTCGTCGGCGCCGGCAAGATCGGCTCGACCATTGCCGAGATGCTGGCTTCCACGGGCAACTACCATGTCACGCTCGTCGACCGCTCGGCGGCGCAGCTTGGCGCGGCCGAACTGCCTGAAACGGTCGAGACGCTGGAACTCGACATCGAGGCCGCCGGCACCCTCGAAGCGGCCTTGGCCGGCAAGTTCGCCGTGCTCAGCGCCGCGCCCTTCCATCTGACGACGCGCATCGCCGAGGCGGCGGCCAGCGCCGGGGTGCACTATCTCGATCTGACCGAGGACGTCGTCAGCACCAGGCGGGTCAAGGAGCTGGCGCGTTCCGGCAGCAGCGCCTTCATCCCGCAATGCGGGCTGGCGCCGGGCTTCATCTCGATCGTCGCCAACGATCTCGCCAGCCGCTTCGACACGCTGGAAAGCGTGCGCATGCGGGTCGGCGCTCTGCCGCAATACCCGTCGAATGCGCTGAACTACAACCTGACCTGGAGCACCGACGGCGTCATCAACGAATATTGCGAGCCTTGCGAGGCGATCGTCGAAGGCGAGCTGGTCGAAGTGCCGCCGCTCGAGGAGCGCGAGGAGTTCTCGCTCGACGGCGTCACCTACGAGGCGTTCAACACCTCGGGCGGGCTGGGCACGCTGGCCGAAACGCTGAAAGGCAAGGTGCGGACGCTGAACTACCGCACCATCCGCTATCCCGGCCATGCCGCGATCATGAAGGCGCTGCTCAACGATCTCGGCCTGCGCCACCGCCGCGACGTGCTGAAGGACATTTTCGAAAGCGCCCTGCCGGCGACGCTGCAGGACGTGGTCATCGTCTTCGTCACCGTCAGCGGCCGCAAGAACGGCCGTCTGCTGCAGGAAACCTACGCCAACAAGATCTACGCCAGGCGTGTCGGCGAAACGGTGCGCAGCGCCATCCAAATCACCACGGCGTCCGCCATCTGCGCCGTGCTCGACATGCTCGCCGACGGCACCTTGCCGGCAAAGGGCTTCATCAAGCAGGAGGACATCGCGCTCGACGCGTTTCTAGCCAACCGATTCGGCCGCGCCTATGCGCAGCACGAGATGGTTAGCCGGCTTGCGGGGTGAGCTGCGTAATCTCCCCTTGAGGGGGAGATGTCGCCGAAGGCGACAGAGGGGGTCGCCTCGCGTAAAGCGCTAACCTCCATCTGTCGCAAGGGACGTCGCATCCAGTCGAACCGACCCCCTCTGGCCTGCCGGCCATCTCCCCCTCAAGGGGGGAGATCACCTGCCCTCAGACGTGCACCGCCCGCCCCAGCGCCTTCAGCGCCGCCTCCTGAAAACCCTCGCCCTGTGTCGGATGGGCATGGATGGTGCCCGCAATGTCCTCCAGCGTCGCGCCCATCTCCAGCGCCAGCCCAAACGCCGTCGACAGTTCCGACACGCCCTGGCCGACCGCCTGGATGCCGAGCACCAGATGGTTGTCGGCGCGGGCAACGACCCGGACGAATCCGTCCTCGCCCAACTTCGTCATCGCCCGGCCATTGGCGGTGAAGGGAAACAGTCCGACCTTGATCTCGCCACTGGTCTTGGCCTCCTCCGGCGACAGGCCTGCGGTGACCAGCTCCGGATCGGTGAAGCAGACAGCCGGGATCGCTCGTCTGTCCCAGCTGCGCTTGTGGCCGGCGACGATCTCGGCGACCATTTCACCCTGCGCCATCGCCCGGTGCGCCAGCATCGGCTCGCCGGTGACGTCGCCAATGGCAAAGATGCCACGCATCGAGCTGCGGCACTGGTCATCGATGCGGATGAAGGGTCCGGCCATGTCGAGGTCGATCTGCTCCAACCCCCAGCCTTCGGTCACCGGCTTCCGACCGACCGTGACCAGGACCTTGTCGGCAGCAATCTTGCCGTTCTTGCCGCCATTCGTCTCGACCAGCAGCGCGTCGCGCTTAGTGGACAGCCCCTTGGCCTTGGCGTTCACGAGCACCTCGATGCCGAGTTCGGCCAGCCGCTTCACCACCGGCCGGGTCAGTTCCGCATCGTATTGCGCCAGCACGCGCGGCAACGCCTCGACCACGGTCACCTTGGCGCCCAGCTTGGCAAAGGCGATGCCGAGTTCCAGCCCGATATAGCCGCCGCCGACCACCGCCAGCCTCTCCGGAACTTCGCTCAGCGCCAGCGCCTCGGTCGACGAAATCACCGGCCCACCGAATGGCAGCGATGGCAGTTCGACCGGCGCCGAGCCGGTCGCGATCACCACCGTTTCGGCGCGGATCACCTGCATGCCGATCTCGGTCTCGACGGCAACGGTCTTGCCGTCGCGAAATGTCGTCCAGCCATGCACCGTCTTCACGCCCGCTTTCTTCAGCAGACCGGCGACACCGTTGTTCAGCCGGCTAACGATGCCATCTTTCCAGGCAATGGTCGCGGCGAGATCAAGCGATGGTGCTGCGACCGTTATGCCGAGTGGACTTTTGCCGCCGGCCATGTGCGAGAGCTTCTCGAACTCTTCGGCCGCATGGATCAGCGCCTTGGACGGGATGCAGCCGACATTGAGGCAAGTGCCGCCGGGCTTGCCGGCCTCGACAATCACCGTGTCGATGCCAAGTTGCCCGGCGCGGATGGCGCAGACATAGCCGCCGGGACCGGCGCCGATGACGAGCAGCTTGCAGGAGATTTCCTTCATCATGTCGCTCTAGCTCCTCGGCAAGCTGGAGGGACAGCACCCCCCTCTGCCCTGCCGGGCATCTCCCCCGCAAGGGGGGAGATCAGCAGCTTCGACGCCCCGCTTACTCCTGCGACATTGGAGATTGGCGAAGGCCGGGAAGGCAGCCAATCTCCCCCCTTGCGGGGGAGATGCCCGGTAGGGCAGAGGGGGGTGGGAAGGATCGCTACTGTTCTCATTCTGCGCTGCTGCCCATTACCTCAATCCACAAAAATCAGCGCCGGCGTCTCCAGCAACGCCTTGATCCGCTGGATGAACACCGCCGCGTCCCAGCCGTCGACGACGCGGTGGTCGAAGCTGGAGGACAGGTTCATCATCTTGCGCGGGATGAACTGGGTGCCATCCCATACCGGCCGCACCATCATCTTGTTGACGCCGACGATCGCCACTTCCGGGTGGTTGATCACGGGTGTCGTCGCCACGCCGCCCATGGCGCCGAGCGAGGTGATGGTGATGGTCGAGCCCGAGAGCTCGTCGCGCGTCGCCGTTCCGGACTTTGCCGCTTCGGCCAGCCTGACAACCTCGGCTGCGCAATCCCAGATGTCGCGCGCCTCGGCGTGCTTGACCACCGGCACCATCAGCCCCGAAGCCGTCTGCGCGGCGATGCCGATATGGACGCCGCCATGCTGGTGGACGATGCCGGCTTCGTCGTCGAACAGCGCGTTGACATTGGGCTGGTCGGCGATTGCCTTGACCATCGCCCGCATCAGGAACGGCAGCAGCGTCAGCTTCGGCCTGTCCCCGCCCGGCCGCTTCTCCTTGTTGAGCGCGGCGCGCAAATCCTCGAGCGCGGTGACGTCGATCTCCTCGACATAGGTGATGTGCGGGATGCGCGACTTGGCCAGCGTCATCTTTTCGGCGATCTTTCGCCTGAGCCCGACTATCTTGATGTCCTCGACCGCCTCGTTGCGGGCGAGGCCAAGGGCCTTCGCGAGCTGCGGTCCGCGTGCCAGGAACGCGTCGATGTCCTCGTGCTGGATACGGCCGGCCGGGCCGGTTCCCGGGACCTGCCGAAGGTCGATGCCGGCCTCTTTCGCCCTGAGGCGGACGGCCGGCGAGGCCAGTGGCTTTTCGCCCTCTGGGCGCGCCGCTCCGGACGTCGCAGTACCCCCACCCCTAACCCCTCCCCACAAGGGGGAGGGGGATTCTGTCCGCGCCACACCTGCGTTCCCGTTTCTTGGAGCAAGCTCAGGCGAGAGCGAGGGGCGCGGGGCATCGGCTTTGGCGGCCGTGACGCGTCCCCCTCCCCCTTGTGGGGTGGAGTCAGGGGTGGGGGTACGCTTGGCGCCCGCCTCAACGTCCCGTGGCGGCTTGACGTTACCCTCGCCCGCCACCTTCAACCTGACAATCGGTGAGCCGATCGCCACCGTGTCGCCGATCTCGGCGCCCAACCAGACGATTTCGCCATCGACGGGCGAAGGAATCTCGACCGTCGCCTTGTCGGTCATGACAGCGGCAAGCACGGCATCCTCGCGCACGAGATCGCCGACCTTGACCTGCCATTCGACGAGCTCGGCCTCGGCGACGCCTTCGCCGACATCGGGCAGCTTGATGACATATTCGCCCATCGTCTTCCCCCTTAGGCTTCCATCGTTTCGACGAGCGCGCGGCCTAGCCGGGCCGGACCGGGAAAATAGTCCCACTCCTGCGCATGCGGATAGGGCGTGTCCCAGCCGGTGACCCGCGCCACCGGCGCTTCCAGATGGTAGAAGCAGTTCTCCTGCACCAGCGCCGAAAGTTCGGCGCCGAAGCCGGATGTCAGCGTCGCCTCATGCACGATCACACAGCGCCCGGTCTTGTTGACCGAGGCGACGATCGTCTCGAGATCCAGCGGCAGCAGCGTCCTCAGATCGATGATCTCGGCATCGATGCCGGTCTCCTCGGCGGCCGCCTGGGCGACATAGACCATCGTGCCATAGGCAAGCACGGTGACCGCAGCGCCCGGCCGCCGGATCACGGCCTTGCCGAGCGGCACGGTGTAATGGCCATCGGCGACTTCGCCGAGCTCATGTTTCGACCATGGCGTTACCGGCCGCTCGTGATGACCATCGAAGGGGCCGTTGTAGAGCCGCTTCGGTTCCAGGAAGATCACCGGGTCGGGATCCTCGATCGCCGCGATCAGCAGGCCCTTGGCGTCGTGCGGATTGGACGGAACCACGACTTTCAGCCCAGAGACGTGGGTGAACAGCGCCTCCGGGCTCTGGCTGTGGGTCTGGCCGCCGAAGATACCGCCGCCGGTCGGCATTCTCACGACGATCGGGCAGGTGAAATCACCGTTCGACCGGTAGCGCAGCCGCGCCGCTTCCGAGACGATCTGGTCATAGGCCGGATAAACATAGTCGGCAAACTGCACCTCGACGCAAGGCTTCAGCCCGTAGGCCGCCATGCCGATCGCCGCGCCGACAATCCCGGATTCGCTGATCGGCGCATCGAAGCAGCGGCTCTTGCCGTATTTCGCCTGCAGGCCTTGCGTGCAGCGGAAAACGCCGCCGAAGAAACCGACATCCTCGCCGAACACGATGACGCGTTCGTCGCGCGCCATCGACACGTCCATGGCGTCGCGGATCGCCTCGATCATGGTCCGCCGCGGCATGGTCAGACCCCGGCCTGTTGGCGCTGGCGCCGGAGATGCGGCGGCATCTCGGCATAGACGCCCTCGAACATGTCGCGGGCCGAGGGCTTGCCGCCGGCATGCAGCGTGCCATGGCGCTCGGCCTCCCGCTGCGCCGAAATCACCGTGTCGAGGATTTCCGCCTCGGCCTGGGCGTGGCGTTC
Source organism: Mesorhizobium sp. M0991 (assembly GCF_040318915.1). NCBI lineage: Bacteria > Pseudomonadati > Pseudomonadota > Alphaproteobacteria > Hyphomicrobiales > Phyllobacteriaceae > Mesorhizobium > Mesorhizobium sp. M0991. The sequence goes on along the minus strand of NZ_JAMYNE010000001.1, from coordinate 560,966 downwards.
ATCCGACCAGACGCCGCGCTGGATGAGATGGTTCTTCAGCCTGACGATCGGGTCGCCGAGCGGCCAGGCATCGGACTCTGCCTTCGGCCGGTAAGCGGACGGGTCGTCGGAGCTCGAATGGGCGCCGACGCGGTAGGTGACGTATTCGATCAGCGTCGGCCCGAGATTGCTGCGCGCCCGTTCCGCGGCCCATTTGGCCACCGCGTGGACGGCGAGATAGTCGTTGCCGTCGACGCGCAGCGACGGAATGCCGAAGCCGAGCCCGCGCGCGGCGAACGTGCCGGAGCCGCCGCGGGCGATGCCCTGGAACGTCGAAATCGCCCACTGGTTGTTGACGACATTGAGCACGACCGGCGCCTTGTAGGTCGAGGCGAAGACCAGCGCCGAATGGAAGTCGGACTCGGCGGTCGAGCCGTCGCCGATCCAGGCGGCGGCGATCTTTGAATCGTTGCTGATTGCCGAGGCCATCGCCCAGCCGACCGCCTGGATATACTGCGTCGCCAGATTGCCGGAGATCGAGAAGAAGCCGTGCTCCTTCGACGAATACATGATCGGCAATTGCCGCCCTTTCAGCGGATCGGCCTCGTTCGAATAGATCTGGTTCATCATCGTGACCATCGGGTAGCCGTCGGCGATGAGCAGGCCGGCCTGCCGATAGGTCGGAAAATTCATGTCGCCCCGCGACAGCGCCTTGCGGAAGGCGCAGCTCACCGCCTCTTCGCCGAGATGCTGCATGTAGAAAGAGGTCTTGCCCTGGCGCTGCGCCATCTGCATGCGCGCATCGAAGCTGCGCAGCGTCACCATATGACGTAGCCCCTCCAGCAGCTCTTCATCGGAAAGCAGGCCGGCCCATGGCCCGACGGCCTCGCCAGCGCGGTTCAGCACGCGAATGATCGAGAACGCCAGATCGCGGATGGTACGCGGATCGACGTCGATCTCGGGACGCGGCACTGAGCCGGCCTTGGGGATGGTCACGTCTGAAAAATCCGGCGTTCCGCCCGGCCGCACCTCCGGCTCCGGAACATGGAAACGCAACATTCCGGCATCGGCCATGATCTCGGTTCCTCCACTGTTGCCTGGCCAGGATATTTGCACATCCACGCCGCCAGACCAGTGCGAATTCGTCGGGGAAGCCTTCGGTCCTTCGGACCCGGCCGATGCAGCCTCCCGCGCACAAGATGAAGATATGTCTGCGAAATTTCTTGTCGATGTTGGACGGCAGCACGCAACTTAGCAGAAATTTGCCGACGATTGCCGCAACAGACGATATGTCCCGGGGTGAGCTTGCCTTTGACGAGCCCGCTTCCAGCGATTCAAGTTGCGCCCACCATCCAGGACCCTATCCTGACAGGATCGTTTTGAGAGAGGTGGGAATGCAAGGCAGATCGAGGGCCGTCGTCGCTTTGGCGATTGTAGCTTTTCTGGTTGGATCCGGTCGACCAACTTTCGCTCAGTCGGACGATTGCATCGGCACGTACCATCGCACGAGGGATGCTGCCTGCATTGACCGGCTCATCACAACCTTGGATCAAGCTCCGTCCGGCGCTGAAAACGGAACGATAACCGGTTTTTTCGCTGCATTGTTCGACGGCTCGCCGGAGATGCGACGAAAACTGCTGGATGGCGTGCCCTCCGATCGCGCGGCTGACCTTTATCTGGCCGCTCTGCACAAGGCTGGTCTCACGGACGAAGCGCGGCGTTTCGCGTCGAGCCGAAAGCTGGATGATGCAGCATCCGCCGGTGCCATCCCTTTGAAAACGTTGACACCTCTCTTTGTCCCGTTGGACAATGATCTGCTGCTTGGCGCCTATATGGCGACAGGAGACTTGTCCTACATAGATCATATTCTGGAAAATCTTCGAACCAGCCGTGACGGCATCGCGGCGGACGCAATCCGTATCGGCCTTGTTATGGGGAAATTCGGGGGTGTGGTGGCTCCAGGTCGCCCCGAGAATATCATGATTGTCGCTGCGTGCCGGAAATATGGGTGTCCCAAGAGCCAGGCATCAAAAGATATGATGCGTGTGATGACGGTGGCATCGGCTGTATGGGCTATACGGTCGCTGGCGAAGAATGACGTTGCAATCAAACAGGAACTCGATCGCTTTTTCCAAAACGACTCGCGTTTGGCCGCCATTTTCGCAAGAGAGCAGAACGCCTTCACAAATTATCTGGCCTCAGTGACTTTGTGGTCAGTCGAGAAAGACAAATCGCTTGACGCGGCAATGACGGACTACGAACGCCTCGGTGATGCCGATAGCTCGTTCAAGCCTGATAGTCCCGAGAACAAGAACTAGCAGGCCGGCGCCCGTGGTTCACCTCGCGCCCGCGTCATGCTAATCAGCGCCAATGGCACAGAAGAAAGCATACGAGGTCGATTCATGGCTCGCGAAGCCGGATCCGCGCGTCTCGATCGTGTTGCTTTACGGTCCCGATCGCGGGCTGGTTGCCGAGCGGGCAAAGGCCTTTGCCGGCAAGACCGGCCTGCCGCTTGACGATCCGTTCTCGGTGGTCAGGCTGGACGGTTCGGAGGTCGAACGCGACGAGGGCCGCCTGCTCGACGAGGCCCGCACCGTGCCGATGTTTTCGGAGCGGCGCCTGCTATGGGTGCGCAATGCCGGCGCCCAGAAGGCGCTTGCTGACGACGTCAAGGCGCTGACGTCGGAGCCCGCGCGGGATGCCATCATCCTCATCGAGGCCGGCGACCTGAAGAAGGGCGTCGGCCTGCGCGCCGTGGTGGAGGCGGCGGACAATGCCATGGCATTGCCTTGCTATGCCGATGAAGCCAGGGATATCGATACGGTCATCGACGACGAATTGCGCAAGGCCGGCATGTCGATGACACTGGAGGCGCGGCAGGCGCTGCGCCGCAATCTCGGCGGCGACCGGCTGGCCTCGCGCGGCGAGATCGAAAAGCTGGTGCTTTATGCGCATGGCCAGCCCGAAATCGGCCTCGATGACGTCAAGGCGACGTCTGGCGATGTCTCCGGCCTCTCCTTCGACGCGGCGGTCGACGCCCTGCTCGAAGGCAGGATCGCCGACTTCGACAGCGCCTTCACCCGCCATTGCCAGTCTGGCGGCCAGCCCTTCCTGGTGCTTTCATCGGCGATGCGGCAGTTGCAGGCGATCCAGGCCATGCGCGGCCAGATGGACGCCGGCGGCCGCAATGCCGCTTCGGTCGTTGCCGCGGCGCGCCCGCCGGTTTTTTTCTCGCGGCGCAAGCTGGTGGAGAAAGCCCTCGAACGGTGGAGCAGCGAAGGGCTCGGCCGCGCACTCAACCGTCTGCAGACGGCGATCCTGCAGACACGCCGGCGGCCGGATCTGTCGGTCGCGCTGGCACGCCAGGCGCTGCTCGGCATTGCCGTGGAGAGCGCAAGGCTGGCGCAGCGCACCTGATCTCCCCCCTTGAGGGGGAGATGTCGCCGAAGGCGACAGAGGGGGTCGCAGCGCGTGGAACACCAGCCCCTTCCGCGACGACAGACGACGTGGGCGCTTGATGTGAGACGACCCCTTCTGGCCTGCCGGCCATCTCCCCCTCAAGGGGGGAGATTAATTACTTCGACGATTTCGCCAATGACCGGCGCCTTAGAAAAAACGTTACTTGCCGGCTAAAGACCTCGACGTTTTGGCAACCCTACTCCCGCTTCAGCCTTCGGCAAAGCTCGTCGAGCTGCTCCAGCGTCCGATAGGCGACGCTGATCACGCCGCCGCGCTGGTTGTGCTCGATCGTGACGATCATGCCGATAGTATTGGTCATCAGCTTTTCCAGCGCCAGCGTGTCGGCATCCTTTTGCGGCGGGGGCGCAGGCTGGCGCTTTGCCGTCGGCGCGCCGACCGGCATCTGCGCCAAAGCTTCGGCCTGGCGCACCGAAAGCCCCTCGTCGATGATCCGCTTGGCAAGCCCGGCCGGGTCGTCGGCCGTCACCAGGGTGCGGGCATGGCCGGCCGAGAGCGCGCCGTCGACCAGCATGTCGCGAATGACGTCGGGCAGCTTGAGCAGTCTCAGTGTATTGGCGACATGGCTGCGGCTCTTGCCGATCACCTGGCCGAGATCGGCCTGCGTATAGCCGTGGTCGTCGATCAGCTGCTGGTAGCCCAATGCTTCCTCGACCGGGTTGAGGTCGGTGCGCTGGACGTTTTCGATGATCGCAAGCTCTAGCGCCGTGCGATCGTTGACGTCGCGTACGATGATCGGGATTTCGGTCAGCCCGGCGCGTTGCGCCGCACGCCAGCGACGCTCGCCGGCGATGATCTCGTAGCGGCCTGTTTGGGTTTTCGACGGCCGCGCCACCACCGGCTGCACCACGCCATGCTCGCGGATCGACTGGGCGAGGTCGGTCAGGTCGGCGTCGCCAAAATGCCGGCGCGGGTTCTTCGGGTTGGGGCTGAGGAACTCGATCGGCACCTTGCCGTCGGCCGTCAGCCCGGGCTTTTCCGGAGCCGCCGGGCGATCGATTTCGCCGATCAGCGCCGCCAGTCCCCGTCCCAATCTTTTTCTCGAAGGGTCTTCGTTCATCGTCCGTCCAGATCGTTTCGGTATCGAATTCGGCTTATCGTTCAGGCGGCCCGCAATTTGCGCTCGCGACGGATCACTTCCGAAGCAAGCTGCAGATAGGCCTGGCTGCCCGAGCATTTGAGGTCGTAGAGAATCGCCGGCTTGCCATAGGACGGCGCCTCGGAAACACGGACATTGCGCGGGATGACGGTCTGGTAGACCTTGTCGCCCATATGCGCCCGGACATCCTGCACCACCTGGTTGGCGAGATTGTTGCGCCCGTCGAACATGGTCAGCACGATGCCCTGGATCGTCAGGTCGGGGTTGATCGAACGGCGCACCTGCTCGACCGTCTCCAAAAGCTGGCTCAGGCCCTCCAGCGCGAAAAACTCGCACTGCAGCGGCACCAGCACCGAATCGGCCGCAGCCATCGAATTCAGTGTCAACAGGTTGAGCGAGGGCGGGCAGTCGATCAGCACATAGCCGAATTTGGCCGAGCGCTCGGCCGAAGCCCGTAGCGCGTTGCGCAGCCGCAGAACCCGATCCGGCGCCGAGGCGATTTCCATCTCGATGCCGAGCAGGTCGAGCGTCGACGGCACGATCGACAGGCCTGGCACCGCCGTCGGGATCGCGGCTGCTTCGAGATCGAGCTCGCCGGTCAGCACATCATAGGAGGATACGGTGCGGTCGCGCCGGTCGATGCCAAGCCCGGTGCTGGCATTGCCCTGCGGGTCGAGATCGACGATCAGCACCTGTTCGCCTATGGCTGCCAGCGCGGTGGCCAGATTGATGGCGGTTGTCGTCTTGCCGACGCCGCCCTTCTGGTTGGCGACGGTGATGATTCGGGGGCCGTTCTTCATCATGGGTCTATGCCAGAAATTCATTTGGGTCGCCGGTCACAAGCCAGGGAGCTGTCGCAAGTCGGATACTTCGAGAATGACGCCCTGCGCGTCGGTTGCACTGGCATGTTCTACCAGATCGAAAGACCATCGTTGAGCGCTTTCTGCCACTTCGGCGCGGTAATCCCGGCCTTTGTGAAACAGGCCGCGTGCGCCCTTCGTCAGCCATGGGGCAGCCAGGTCGAGCAAGGCCGGCAGCGAAGCAAGCGCCCTGGCCGTGACGATTTGCGGTGCAGGAACAAGACGATAGCTGTCGTCTATGCGTCGCGCGATGACCTTGGCGGGCAGGCTGAACTGGCCGACGACCGCTTGCTGGAACGATGCTTTTTTGCGGTTGCTTTCAACCAGGTCGATGCCGGCGCCTTCCCGCTCGACCAGCAGAAAGGCCAGCACGAGGCCGGGAAACCCGCCGCCGGAGCCGAGATCGACCCAGCGCTTCGCCTCTGGTTTGATTCGCGCCAGCTGCGCGCTGTCGAGGATGTGGCGGCCCCAGACATCGTCCTGCGTCGATTGCGCGGCCAGATTGATCCGGCGATTCCATTTCTGAAAGACGGCCTCGAACTCGACCAGACGATCGAATGTTTCACGTGAAACCGGGCCCGCTGCCGCTTGCAGGTTTGCCCAGGACGCAGCGCTCACGCGACCTGCTTTCGCGCGGCCGCCTCGGCATTGCGCACATGCGCGACAATAATCGCCAGCGCCGCCGGCGTCATGCCTTCCATGCGTTGCGCGTCGGCAATGGAGCGAGGCTGGCGTGCCAGCATCTTCTGCTTCAACTCGTTCGACAGGCCGGGAACAGAAGCAAAGTCGAGCGACTCGGGAATAAGCCGGCTCTCCTCATGCCTGATCTGCGCTACGTCGGCCTGCTGGCGGTCGAGATAGACAGAATATTTGGCTTCCGTTTCAAGACGTTCGGCCGTTTTGACGTCGATCGCCGCGAACGCTGGTTCGATGCGGGCCAGCCAGGCGATATCGACACCGGGATGGGCCAGCAACTCATATGCCGAGCGACGGACGCCGTCCCGATTGATCTCGAGCCCATGGCGCGCCGCCTCATTGGGGGTCATCGTGATGCCGAGGGCGAGCTGTCGCACTTTCTCAAGGTCTTGCATGACATTGCTGAACCGCTGCATTCGCTCGGGCGAGGCGATCCCCAGTCTCATCGCCAGCGGCGTCAGCCGCTCATCGGCATTGTCGGCCCGCAACGACAGCCGGAACTCGGCCCGCGAGGTGAACATGCGGTACGGTTCGGCGATGCCGCGGCTGGTCAAATCGTCGACCATCACGCCGATATAGGCTTCGGTGCGGCTCAGCACGATTTCATCGCTCGCCGACGCCTTGCGCGCTGCATTCAAGCCGGCAAGCAACCCTTGCGCGCCGGCCTCCTCATAGCCGGTTGTGCCGTTGATCTGGCCGGCGAGGAAAAGCCCGCCTATCCGCCTGGTTTCCAACGTTGGCTTGAGCTCGCGCGGGTCGACATGGTCATATTCGATGGCATAGCCCGGCTGCAGCATGGTTGCCCGCTCCAGCCCCGGAATGGTCTTCAGGATGTCCAGTTGCACATCTTCCGGCAGCGAGGTCGAGATGCCGTTCGGGTAGACCGTGTCGTCGTCCAGCCCTTCCGGCTCCAGAAAAATCTGGTGGCCCTCGCGGTCGCCGAACTTGACGATCTTGTCTTCGATCGACGGGCAATAACGCGGCCCGACGCCTTCGATTGACCCCGAATACATGGCCGAGCGGCCGAGATTGGCGCGAATCAGCTCATGCGTGGCATTGGTCGTTCGGGTAATGCCGCAATGGATCTGCGGGTTTTGAATGCGCTCGGTGAGCAGCGAGAACGGCACGGGGTCTTCGTCCGCCGCCTGGCTCTCCAGTGACGCCCAATCGATCGTCCTGCCGTCCAGCCGCGGCGGCGTGCCGGTCTTCAGCCGCCCGAGCTTGAAGCCGGCGCGGCTCATCGTCGCCGACAGACCGATGCTCGCCTGCTCGTTCATGCGGCCGGCGACGATCTTCTTTTCGCCGATATGGATCAGCCCGCGCAAAAAAGTGCCGGTCGTCAGCACCACAGCGCCGCAGGCGAGCCGGCTTCCGTCCGCCAACAGCACCGCCGCGATGCGCCCATCGTCGATTTCCCCGTCATAGATTTCGAAATCCAGCACCTCGCCTTCGACAACCTCGAGACCGGTCTGTTGGCGAATCGCCGCTTGCATGGCGAGCCGATAGAGCTTTCTGTCGGCTTGCGTGCGGGGACCACGCACCGCCGGCCCTTTGCGGCGGTTGAGCAGCCGGAACTGGATGCCGGCCGCATCGGCGACGCGCCCCATCAGCCCGTCCATGGCATCGATCTCGCGAACAAGATGGCCCTTGCCGAGGCCGCCAATCGCCGGATTGCAGGACATCACACCGATCGTGTCGAAGCGCAGCGTCACCAGCGCCGTTCTGGCGCCAGCCCGCGCGGCAGCACTGGCCGCCTCGCACCCAGCATGGCCGCCGCCCACCACAACCACATCATAGTGATTGGTCATTTCAGAATCCCGAATTCAAGTGGACCGACACATGTCCCCGGAGGCACGCGCTGTCAAGGACAGGGGACTGTTCGTTTCACGTGAAACAATCCCATCTGCGTGGGTTGGGAGTTGTTTCACGTGAATCACGGCCCCGGTTCCTTCGCCAGAGGATCTGATTTTGTCCGACACTTTAGATTAGAAGAATGTCCGCGTTGGTTGCCAGCTTTACTTCACCGAAGCGAAGCGGACCACAGTCCCTGCGATCTGCAGCGCGAGGAACCTAGCAGACGTTGGAGGGGACAGCGCCAGCGTTCCGTCTCCATCGCTGTGTGCTCCTTCCCCAATGTTTCACGTGAGTCATTTCCCAATACAGAACTGCGAAAAAATCACATCGAGCATATCCTCCACATCGACCGCCCCAACGATTCGTCCGAGCCGATCCGCCGCCAGGCGCAGTTCCTCGGCCCGCAGCTCCTGCCCGCGCTCGCCCCCCGTGACAGCCGCAACCAGGAACCGTTTCGTCTCATTGAGCAGCTCGACGTGCCGCAGCCGAGACGGCAGGATATCGCCGGCCTTGCCGATCTGCGCTGCGGCACGACGCCCGATCTCGTCCAGCAGTTCGGCCAAACCCGTGCCGTCCCGCGTCGAGATAGCGAAATCATAGTGCGCCGAGGGCGAGGGCGATTTGGTCCCAAACAGGTCAATTTTTGTTCCGACCCTCAGCGCCGGCATGTCGCCCGGCAGCACACCGATCGCGACTGGCTCCGCCAGATCCTCCAGCAGCAACAGCAGATCCGCACTGTGCGCCTTGGTCCTGGCCTTCTCGATGCCGATCGCCTCGATCATGCCTGGCGCTTCGCGCAGACCGGCGGTGTCGGTTACCCTGACCCGCATCCCTTCAAGGTCCAGTACCACCTCGAGCAGGTCGCGGGTCGTGCCCGGCTCGTCGGTCACGATCGCCGCTTCGCGCCGCGCCAAGGCGTTGAACAGGCTGGATTTGCCGGCATTCGGCGCGCCGAGGATCACGACTTCGAACCCGTCGCGAATGATTTCGGCTGCGCGGAAGCCGGCGACATGGCGCTCTATTTCCTCGATCATCGCCCGGACATCCGACCAGACCGTATCGGCGACCGAGCCCGGCACGTCATCCTCGTCGGCAAAGTCGATCTCGGCCTCGATCATCGCGCGGGCGTGGATCAGCCGTCGGCGCCAGCCCAGATAGAGGTCGCTCTGCACGCCTTCGGCGTTGTGCACGGCAAAGCGCCGCTGCGCCTCTGTCTCGGCGTTGATGAGATCGGCCAGCGCCTCGGTCTCGACCAGGTCGAGCTTGCCGTTGAGAAAGGCGCGGCGGGTGAATTCGCCAGGCTCGGCATGCCTGACGCCATCGAAGGAGGCGATGGTTTCCAGCATCCTCGCCACGACAGCGCGCCCGCCATGCACATGGAACTCTGCAACGTCCTCGCCGGTAAAACTGTCGGGACCGGCAAAGAAGACGACCAGGCCGCTGTCCAGCACCGATCCGTCGGGCGCCCGGAGCTTGCGATAGGTGGCAACGCGGTTCGGCACCGTCGATCCGGCAATCGTTTCGATAGCGAATCGACTCTGCGATCCTGAAATCCGGATCACTGCAATGCCGGCCGGCAGGCGCCCGCTCGACAGCGCCACGATGGAGTCTTTTGAAATCATTTGCCCGCTCTGCCGAAGCGCCCTAGCTATGCCTGTTCAATCCGCCATCGAGTAGCGCCGTTGACATTGCCTGCACAAAACCTGCTCGCCGAAGAGGCCAGCCCCTATCTGCAGCAGCACAGCGGCAATCCGGTGCACTGGCGGCCATGGTCGCCCGCCGCTTTGGCCGAAGCAAAGGCGCTGCAGCGTCCGATCCTGCTCTCTGTCGGCTACGCCGCCTGCCACTGGTGCCACGTCATGGCGCATGAGAGCTTCGAGAACGACGACGTCGCCGCCGTCATGAACCGTCTCTTCGTCAATATCAAGGTCGACCGCGAGGAGCGCCCCGACATCGACCAGATCTACATGGCGGCGCTGTCCTCGATGGGCGAGCAGGGCGGCTGGCCGCTGACCATGTTCCTGACCCCGGACGGCAAGCCGTTCTGGGGCGGCACTTACTTTCCGCGCGAGGCCCGCTACGGCCGGCCGGGCTTCGTCCAGGTGCTGGAGGCGGTAGACAAGGCTTGGCGGGAGAAGAAAGAAAGCCTTAACCAAAGTGCCGACGGTTTGACTACGCATGTCGAGACGCGGCTGGCGGGCAGCCATGGCAAGGCCGTGCTCGACCGCGGCATGCTGGCAAAGCTCGCCAACGGCATTGACGGCATGATCGACCGCGATTTGGGCGGCCTGCGCGGCGCGCCGAAATTCCCCAACGCGCCGTTCATGCAGAGCCTCTGGCTGTCCTGGCTGCGCGACGGCGCAGCTTCCCACCGCGACGCCGTTCTCCTCAGCCTCGAAAAGATGCTGGCCGGCGGCATCTACGACCATATTGGCGGCGGTCTCAGCCGCTACTCGACCGACGCCGAATGGCTGGTGCCGCATTTCGAAAAAATGCTCTACGACAATGCCCAGCTCATCCGCTTGTGCAATTGGGCCTATGCGTCAACCGGCAAGGAATTGTTCCGGCTGCGAATCGAAGAGACGATTGCCTGGCTGTTGCGCGAAATGCGGGTCGAGGGCGGCGCTTTTGCCGCCAGCCTCGATGCCGATAGCGAGGGCGAGGAGGGGTTGTTCTACACCTGGAGCAGGGATGAGCTCGAAGCCGCCCTCCGCGACGATTCAGCCTTGTTTTTCAAATACTTCACGCTTGCCGGTCCGCATGGCTGGGAGGGCAAGCCGATCATTTGCCAGACTGATGCTCAACAGGCGCAAAGCGTCGTCGATCGTGCCCTTCTGGTTCCGCTCAAGCAAAGGCTGCTGGCGGCAAGGGAACAGCGCGTTCGGCCCGGGCGTGACGGCAAGGCCCTGACCGACTGGAACGGCTTGATGATCGCAGTCCTTGCCGAGGCCGGGCGGTCGCTTGGCCGATCCGACTGGATCGAAGTGGCGGCAGCGGCCTTTGCCGCAATTGCGGGCGCCGGACGTGATAATCGCCTGCCGCATTCGATGCTCGGCGCAAAGAGGCTGTTCCCGGCTCTATCGAGCGACTATGCCGCCATGGCCAATGCCGCCTTCTCGCTGTTCGAGGCGACAGGCAGTCCGGATTACATCGCCCAAGGCAGGAAATTCATTGAGCAACTCGATCTCTGGCACCGCGACAGCGACAAGACCGGCTACTATCTGACCGCGTCCGACAGCGGGGATGTGCCGATCCGCATCCGCGGCGATGTCGACGAAGCCATTCCTTCCGCTACCGGCCAGATCATCGAAGCCCTGGTCCGATTGTCGTCGCTTTCGGGCGATCTCGAACTCTGGGAGAAAGCCTGGACAGTCGCAGAGCACGCGGGCGGGCGGGCGGAGCACCAGGGCTACGGCCAGGCGGGAATAGTCAATGCCTGTGCCCTGGCGCTGGAGCCGCTGAAACTGGTGATCGTGGATAGACCGGAGAATCCAAGGCTTGTTCCGGTTGCGAATCGAAATCCAGACCCCCGTCGGGTGGACATCGTCGTGCCTGTTGGCTCGGCGACAAATCTGCCGGCCTTGCCAGGTGGCGTCCTGCCGCCAACGGCCGAGCCCGGCGCCTGGCTGTGCACCGGGCAGGTTTGCCTGCCGGTGATAATGGAAGCTGAAGAGCTGGAAGGGTTATTGCGGCGAAGATAGAATTCGTCATCCTATGGCGAAGCAAGGAGCGAAGCGACGCAGCGCAGACCATAGGATCCATGCCGTGACTTTCGCGCGCTGCAACGGCGCAGATTCTGCCCCGCTGCTTTCTCCGGTAGACCTCACGGCATGGATCCTCGGGTCAAGCCCGAGGATGACGAAGGCAACGGCCAGCCCGCAACCTTACGTATTCATCGAATCGAAGAAATCCGCGTTGGTCTTGGTCTGCTTGAGCTTGTCGATGAGGAACTCGATGGCGTCGGTCGTTCCCATAGGCGCCAGGATGCGGCGCAGCACGAAGATCTTCTGCAGGTCCTGGCGCGGAACCAGCAGGTCTTCCTTGCGGGTGCCGGACTTGAGGATGTCCATGGCCGGATAGATGCGCTTGTCCGCCACCTTGCGGTCGAGCACGATTTCCGAATTGCCGGTGCCTTTGAACTCTTCGAAGATGACCTCGTCCATGCGGCTGCCGGTATCGATTAGCGCCGTGGCGATGATGGTCAGTGAACCGCCTTCCTCGATATTGCGGGCAGCACCGAAGAAGCGCTTCGGCCGCTGCAGCGCGTTGGCGTCGACACCACCGGTCAGCACCTTGCCGGATGACGGCACGACGGTGTTGTAGGCGCGGCCTAGGCGGGTGATCGAATCCAGCAGGATGACGACGTCGCGGCCGTGCTCGACCAGGCGCTTGGCTTTTTCGATGACCATTTCGGCAACCTGGACGTGGCGCACCGCCGGCTCGTCGAAGGTCGAGGAGACAACCTCGCCCTTCACCGAGCGCTGCATGTCGGTGACTTCCTCCGGCCGCTCGTCGATCAGAAGCACGATCAGGTAGCATTCCGGATGGTTGGTGGTAATCGAATGGGCGATGTTCTGCAGCAGCACCGTCTTGCCGGTGCGCGGCTGCGCCACGATCAGCGCGCGCTGGCCCTTGCCGAGCGGCGCCACCAGGTCGATGACGCGCGCCGAAATGTCCTTGGAGGTCGGAACCTCCATTTCCATCTTCAGCCGCGAGGTCGGATAAAGCGGCGTCAGATTGTCGAAATGGATCTTGTGGCGGATTTTTTCCGGGTCGTCGAAATTGATCGTGTTGACCTTGAGCAGCGCGAAATAGCGCTCGCCCTCTTTCGGGCTGCGGATCGGGCCTTCGACCGTATCGCCGGTCTTCAGCGAGAACCGCCGGATCTGCGAGGGTGAAATATAGATGTCGTCGGGACCTGGCAAATAGTTGGCATTGGCAGAGCGCAGGAAACCAAAACCGTCCTGCAGCACTTCGACGACGCCGTCGCCGATGATCTCGATATCCTGGGTCGCCAGCCTCTTCAGGATCGCGAACATCAGCTCCTGCTTGCGCATGACGCTGGCGTTCTCGACCTCGAGCGATTCCGCATAAGCGATCAGCTCTGGTGGCTTCTTGTTCTTGAACTCTGTGAGTTTCATTTCTTGCATCATTAGACGGACTCTGAGTAAGCTTTGGGAAAAATATCGGCGGGATGCGACAAATGCCGGGCGCGGCCGAAGCGATAAATGGGCGGCGCATGACGGGAAGGAAGACCCGTCTTTTATCGTCGGTCGGTTGAAAGAGCAAGCCGCCTTTTGCGGGCAACCGAAGACGTCAGAACGGTTTCACGATAACCAGGACGACGATGACGATCATCAGCAATGTAGGGATCTCATTGACGATCCGCCAGTGCCTTGCCGGTTTTTCATTGCGGTCTTCGGAAAATTTCCGGACGGCGCCGGCGAGATAGCCATGCACGGCCGACAGGCCAACCACCGCAGCGATCTTGGCATGCAGCCAGCCGCCCTGAAAACCAAAGCCTTTCCAGGCAAGCCACAGGCCGAACGCCCAGGTGATCACCATTGCCGGATTGATGATGCCGCGCAGCACGCGGCGCTCCATCACCTTGAAAGTCTCCGACTGGACGGAGCCTTTTTCGGCATCGGCATGATAGACCAGCAAGCGCGGCAGATAGAGCATGCCCGCCACCCAGGAGATGACGGCAATCACATGGATCGCCTTCGCCCAGGGATAGAAATCATCGGGCCCGAAGAGAAACAGCAGCCCGGCCAGCACGAGAAAAATGGCGATCGCAATTGCCGCGCGGCGCATCGCGCCCTTGCCGGTGTTGGTGCCGTTCGCATTGTCTGCGCCCATCATCGTCACGACGCGCTCCGCACCAGCTTGACCATCTGCTCGACATGCGCGAGCGGCGTCTCCGGTGTGATGCCGTGGCCGAGGTTGAAGATCAGCGGCCCGTCGCCCAGCGCCTTCAGGATCGCCGCTACGCCGTCGCCAAGTGCCTTGCCGCCGGCTACGAGCCGCAGCGGATCGAGATTGCCCTGCACGGCGCCGTCACGCTGCAATTCCTTTGCCGTCGACAAGGGCACGGTCCAGTCGAGGCCCAGCCCCGCCACGCCGGTCTTCTGGCGATAGCTTCGATAGTGATCTCCGGCACCCTTGGGAAAGCCGATGATCGGAACGTCGGGATGGGCAGCCTTCACTTGCCGGACGATCTCGGCCACCGGCTGGACACAGAACAACTCGAACGACGCTTCGTCGAGCACGCCGGACCACGAATCAAAGATCTGCACCGCGTCGGCGCCGGCATCGATCTGGCGGATCAGATAGGCAGCCGAATGATCGGCGAGCACCTTCAGCAGCCTAAGGAAGGCCGCCGGCTCGCGATAGGCGAACAGCCTGGCCGGCGCCTGGTCGGGCGTGCCGTGGCCGGCAATCATATAGGTCGCCACCGTCCAGGGCGCACCGCAGAAGCCGATCAGCGTCGTTTCATCAGGCAGTCTGGCGCGCAATCGCCGCACCGTCTCGTAGACCGGCTCGAGATTCACGTGAAACGTTTCGCCTTCGAGAGCAGCAATTTCCGCAGCCGTGATCGGCGTCAGCAGCGGGCCGCGTCCTTCCTCGAAGCGCACGTCGCGGCCGAGCGCATGCGGCACCACAAGGATATCGGAAAACAGGATCGATGCGTCGAAGCCGAAGCGTTCGATCGGCTGCAACGTCACTTCGACGGCGAGATCCGGGTCGTAGCAAAGATCGAGGAACGATCCTGCCCGTCTCCTCGTCTCCCGGTATTCCGGCAGATAGCGGCCAGCCTGGCGCATCATCCAGAGCGGCGGCGGAAACGCCGCCTTGCCTCTCAACACGTCCAGCACGATCCGGTCTTGAGGCATTGAGCGCTCGCCTTTCCAGGCTTCCCTATAATTAAATATTCTATTTTTAGGAATCTTATGATTCTAAGAGTCTGTTGGTTGTGGTGGTTGTCTCCTGTCCCGCTTTGCCCTCGAAAAGACCAGCCAGCATATTGTCGCGCGCTTCTCCAACGGGATTGCAGGACTTTGTGGAAAGTCGGGAATTTACGACTGGAATCAATGCGTTGCCGCCAGGCCAGGGAAATTGCCCCTGTGGATGACGCGAAGGTAAAAAGCTCCGTCCCCGGACTTGTCCCCAACCGCCCTGAGAAGCGGACAGCACATCGAATTGTGGACAAACCGGCATCTGATACAGTCGCTTCGCGGTGGCCGAGTTTTCCGCCCGGCTTATCCACATCGGCCCACAGCCTGGAATGTATCCTGTGAACAAACCGCAGAGCTTCTTTCACCTTCATCTGATTTCCGACGCCACCGGCGAAACGCTGCTGGCCGCCGGCCGCGCGGCTTCCGCGCAGTACAAGGACGCGCGCGCCATCGAACATATCTACCCGCTCATCCGCACCGAAAAGCAGGTGACGAAGGTGTTCGAGGACATCGAGGAGGAGCCGGGCATCATCCTCTACACGGTGGTCGACCAGAAGCTTGCCCGTGGCATCGACGAACGCTGCGCGGCGATGGGCCTACCTTGCGTCTCGGTGCTCGAGCCGGTGCTGACGGTGTTCCAGTCCTATCTCGGCACGCCGGCCGGCCGCCGCGTCGGAGCCCAGCATGTGCTGGACGCTGAATATTTTCGCCGCATCGACGCGCTCAATTTCACCATGGAGCATGATGACGGCCAGCTGCCGGCCAATATGGACGATGCCGACATCGTGCTTGTCGGCATCTCCCGCACCTCAAAGACGCCGACCAGCATCTATCTCGCCAATCGCGGCATCAAGACCGCCAACATTCCGATCGTGCTCGGCGTGCCGGTGCCCGAAAGCCTGGTCGATGCCAGGAGGCCGCTGATCGTCGGCCTGGTCGCCACCGCCGAACGCATATCGCAAGTCCGGCAGAACCGCATTCTCGGCACCAGCGCCTATGAGCCGACCGATTATGTCGACCGCGCTGCGATCGCCGAAGAGCTCGCCTATGCCCGCCAGATATGCACGCGGCATGGCTGGCCGATGATCGACGTCAGCCGCCGTTCGATTGAGGAGACGGCGGCGGCGATCGTTGCCCTGCGCGGCAAGACGCGGTAGGGCATGTCGATATTCAGGTGATGCCGGCCTGCGAACGGCGGTTTCCTGCGCTTCCGGTACTCACGGACCCAAATGTCCGCTCCGTTCCGGTTCTCGGAACCCACCATTCTCGACTCGGCCTGACCTGAATCTCGACACACCCTAGCGAGCGCCAGGAAACGGGCGAAAAAAATGGCCGAAAAAATCATCCTTGCCTCGGGCAGTCCGTTCCGCAAGGCGCTGCTCGTCAATGCCGGCGTTACGGTCGAAGCGGTTCCGGCTTCTGTCGACGAACGCGCGCTCGAGGCGCCGCTGCAAAATAGTGGCGTGTCGCCGGAGGATGTCGCCCTGGTGCTTGCCGAAGCCAAGGCCACCGAAGTCAGCGAGCGCAAGCCCGGCGCCCTGGTGCTCGGCTGCGACCAGACGCTGTCGCTCGGCGACGAACTGTTCCACAAGCCGGCCACTATGGAAGACGCGCGCCGTCATCTGCTGGCACTGTCGGGCAAGACGCATCAGCTCAACAGCGCCGTCGTGCTGGCCCGTGACGGCCAGGTTCTGTGGCGGCATGTTGGCATCGCCAACCTGACCATGCGCAAGCTCGATCCGGCCTTCATCGGCCGCCATCTGGCGCGCGTCGGCGCCAAGGCGTCGTCCAGCGTCGGCGCCTACCAGATCGAAGGCGAGGGCATCCAGCTGTTCGAAAAAATCGAAGGCGACTATTTTACCATTGTCGGCCTGCCGCTTTTGCCGGTGCTGGCCAAGCTGCGTGAGTTCGGGGCGATCGATGGCTGAGGCCCCGAAAAAAGCCTTCGTCACCGGCCACCCGATCGCACATTCCAGGTCCCCGAAGATCCACGGCTACTGGCTGGCGAACTACGGCATCGACGGCCTCTATCAGGCCATCGACGTTGCACCGGAAGCGTTTGCGGAATTCCTGCGAACGCTGCAGGCACAAGACTATCGTGGCGGCAACGTCACCATCCCGCACAAGGAAGCCGCCTTCGCTCTGGCCAAGCGGCGGGACGCCGACGCCGAACAGATCGGTGCGGTCAACACACTGTGGTTCGAGGATCGCGAATTGTGGGGCGGCAATACCGATGCCCATGGCTTTGCCGCCAATCTGGACGAGTATGCACCGGGCTGGGCGGCCAACGGCCCCGCCGTGGTGCTCGGTGCCGGCGGCGCCGCTCGCGCGGTCATCCATGCGCTGAAGCAGCGCGGCGTCAGCGACATCCGCATCGTCAACCGGACGCTTGCGAGGGCGCAGGAGCTGCGCGACCGCTTCGGTGCCGGCGTCTCCGCCCACAACATCGCGGCAACCGGCGAATTGCTCGAGGATGCCGGCCTGCTGGTCAACACCTCAGCGCTCGGCATGCATGGCAATGAAGGCCTGTCCGCCGATCCGGGCAGACTGCCGGACCGCGCCATCGTCACCGACATCGTCTACGTGCCGCTGGAGACGCCGCTGCTTGCCGCAGCCAAGGCGCGCGGCCTGAGAACCGTCGATGGGCTCGGCATGCTGCTACACCAGGCGGTGCCCGGCTTCGAGCGCTGGTTCGGCATCAGGCCGCAGGTCTCCGCCGAGCTGCGGCAAATGATCATTGCCGATATCGGCGCGATAAAATGATTGTACTCGGCCTCACCGGATCGATCGGCATGGGCAAGTCGACCACAGCCAAGATGTTTGCCGAGGCCGGCGTGCCGGTCCATGATTCCGACGAGGCGGTGCATCGGCTTTATGCCGGCAAGGCCGCGCCCTTGGTCGAGGCGGCCTTTCCCGGGACCACCAGATCCGGTGCGGTCGACCGCGCGGCACTGGCGGAGCGGGTGCTCGGCGACGCCGCCGCGCTGAAACGGCTCGAAGCGATCATCCATCCGCTGGTCCGTGCCGATGCCGATGCGTTCCTGGCTGAAAATCGTGCCGCCGGCGCACCGCTTGCCGTGCTCGATATACCGCTGCTGTTCGAGACCGGCGGCCGGAACCGTGTCGACAAGGTCGTGGTCGTCACCGCGCCGCCTGAAGTCCAGCGCGCCCGCGTGCTGGCACGCCCGGGCATGAGCGAGGAAAAGTTTGCGTCGATCCTGGCCAGGCAGGTTCCCGACGCCGAAAAGCGCCGGCGCGCCGACTTCGTCATCGACACCGGCCAGGGCTTTGACGCCGCTCGCGCTGCCGTCAAGGCCATCATCGCCGAACTAGTCGGGGATAAGGCAGCCAGGCCTGGTTAAGAGGCTTGCAGCCCACATTACTCGTTGCCATTTTGTTCCGGGTGTGATTCGGCTAGAATGACACCGGAACCAATGGACTGATTCGATGCGTGAGATCATCTTCGATACGGAAACCACCGGGCTCGACACGCGCGAGGACCGCGTCATCGAGCTTGGCGGCGTCGAGTTGGTCAACCGCTTCCCGACCGGCCGAACCTTCCACAAATACATCAACCCGCAAGGCCGCCAGATCCATCACGAGGCGCAGGCCGTGCACGGCATCAGCGCCGCCGATCTTCAGGGCAAGCCGACTTTCATGGAGATCGCCGAGGAGTTTCTGGCCTTCATCGACGGCGCCAAGCTGGTCGCGCACAATGCCGGCTTCGACATCGGCTTCCTCAATCTCGAATTCGGCCGGCTTGGTCATCCGGCCATCGATCCTGGACGGATCGTCGACACGCTGGCGCTGGCGCGCCGCAAGCATCCGATGGGCCCCAATTCGCTCGACGCGCTTTGCCGCCGCTACGGCATCGACAACGGCCGCCGCACCAAGCACGGCGCGCTGCTCGATTCGGAATTGCTAGCCGAGGTCTATATCGAGCTTATCGGCGGCAAGCAGGCAAGCCTTATCCTCGACAGCATCCTGACTCCGGCGGGCGGGAGGCAGAATGTCGACGACATCGACATTTCGATCGGTGTGCGGCCGATCGCGTTGCCCCCGCGCCTGACCGATGCCGAGCGCACAGCACACGCAAGCATGGTTGGTACATTGGGCGAAAAGGCGCTCTGGCTGCGCGTCGCCCCGGAAGCGAGTTCCGCGGCATAGTGATTTTGAGCGGAGTGATCCGTCGCACCCCCCTCTGTCCTGCCGGACATCTCCCCCTCAAGGGGGGAGATTGGGCAGTCCCAGCGCTTGGCTCATTCCTGCGACGATGAAGGATTGGCGAAGGCTGACGTGAAGTCCGATCTCCCCACTTGAGGGGGAGATGGCTGGCAGGCCAGAGGGGGGTACTGTCCCGCCAGCGGGTATACAAAAAACCCGGCGCAAGGCCGGGTTTTTCAAACGCTAGCGAGACAGCCGCGTTCAGCTCACCTTGACCTTGGCGGCGGCAGCCTGGTCCTCGGCCAGCTTCTGCTGGAACATCTGCGCGAAATCGATCGGGTCTAGCATCAGCGGCGGGAAGCCGCCATTGCGTGTTGCCTCGGCAATGATCTGCCGGGCGAACGGGAACAGCAGCCGTGGGCATTCGATGAACAGGATCGGCAGCATGTGCTCCTGCGGGAAGCCGCTGATGGCAAAGACGCCGCCATAGACCAGCTCGACGTTGAACAGCACTTCCTGGTCGAACGACGCTTTTGCGTTCAGCGTCAAATTGACGTCGAACTGCTTGTCCGAAAGCGGGTTGGCGTTGACGTTGACATTAATGGCGATGCCGGGGGCCTTGTCGCGGCCGCGCAACGAGTTCGGTGCGCCGGGGCTTTCGAAGGAAAGGTCCTTCACATATTGCGCAAGCACGTTGAGCGAAGGCTGCGCCGCATTTCCATTACCGTTGGCTGCGCCGGTCGGCGCGTCGTCGTTGCTGGCCATAAGCTGTGGTCCTTTTGCCTGGGCAGCGTTGCTGACCGGATTGAAATTCGGGGTTCGCTATCATGGCCGGCCCGACAAGACAAGGTTTGCAAAAGACGCTGGTTGCCTTGCGGCTACTCGTCCTTGAGGCGGCGCCAGGGAGAATCCGGTCCGCGCGTATGGTCGTCGGCGCGCGAATAGTCGCCGTCGTCGAGATCGATGGTCTTGCCGCGTTGCCTTGCCCGCAAACCACTGCTGAAATCGGTTGCCAGCACGATGCGGCCTTTCAGCATCCGCCAGGCAAGATCGCGCACTGGCGGCAGGAACAGCAGAATGCCGAAAATATCCGAGATGAAGCCGGGGATGATCAAAAGGATCGCGGCCAGCACGATCATGGCGCCATGCGCAAGCTGGCCGCTCGGGTCACGCCCGGCATCCATTTCGGCACGCACCCTGGCCATGACGCCAAAACCCTGGTGCCGCAGCAGCAGGGCGCCGGCGACGCTTGAGGCCAGCACCAGCCCGACCGTCGCCAGCGCGCCGACCTGGCGGCCGACAATGACGAAACCGGCTATCTCCAGCAGCGGAAGCGCG
Organism: Mesorhizobium sp. M0991; assembly: GCF_040318915.1. NCBI lineage: Bacteria > Pseudomonadati > Pseudomonadota > Alphaproteobacteria > Hyphomicrobiales > Phyllobacteriaceae > Mesorhizobium > Mesorhizobium sp. M0991. Next base: position 540,543 of record NZ_JAMYNE010000001.1, on the reverse strand, counting down.
AGAATGAACAGGGGAAGCAGCGAGATACGCAAATCTTGACCGATCGTTTCGATGTTTTGCCGGCCGGCGAGCAATCGCCGCTGGCACCAGAGCTGTTAGATAGGTATGGCTGCCTTTGATTTGAATGATTGCGCCATGCGTTCTATATGCTTTGGATACTGAACGCTATGTGATCGCGGCCCTTGCTTGGCCGCGGTCCGGCCAAAGCAGGGATTGATTGGCGCAAGATATGGGCTTCTTCGACTTCGGCACGATTTTCTTTCTGATTGCGGCGGTGGTGATCTTCTTTCAGCTGCGCAACGTGCTTGGCCGACGCACGGGCAACGAGCGCCCGCCCTTCGATCCATATACGGCAGCGCGCAAGAACGACAAGGATGCCGCCCAGAAACCCGAGAACGTGGTTTCGCTGCCGCGCAAGCGGCTGGCGGGAGAGCCGGCGGCCGACACCTATGTGGCGATCGATGCCTTTGCCAAGCCCGACACCGATCTCAACCGGGGTCTGCGGGCGATCAAGGACAATGATCCGACCTTCGACCCGAAGACCTTCGTCGACGGCGCCAAGATGGCTTATGAGATGATCGTCATGGCCTACGCCGATGGCGACCGCAAAACCTTGAAGAACCTTTTGTCGCGCGAGGTCTATGACGGCTTCGTCGCGGCCATCGGCGACCGTGAGGCGAAAGCCGAGAAGATCCAGTCCTCCTTCGTCGGCATCGACAAGGCCGACATCGTTTCGGCCGAAATGAAGGGCAGCGAGGCGCACATCACGCTGCGCATCGTCAGCGAACTGATCTCGGCGACCCGCGACAAGGCCGGCGCCGTCATCGACGGCGATCCGGAGACCGTCGCCGAGGTCAAGGACGTCTGGACCTTCGCCCGCGACGCGCGCTCGCGCGATCCGAACTGGAAGCTCGTCGCCACCGAAGAAGAAGACTGAACTGGACGGCGGCGGGGGCTGTCGTGTCGCTCTCTAGAGCCTTCAGCGAAAAATCCTTTGGCGAATTGCCGGGCTGGGGCGAGGACGACCATCTCCCTGCCTTTGACGCCTTTCGCCGCTCGGCCTTTCATATCCTGACCAAACCCTACCGCTCCGGCGCACTCGGCGTCGATTACAATGGCTTTGCCGATGCCTATACCGAAGCGCGTACCGTTTCGCCGGCGAATCGGTTGGAGGCCCGAAGCTTTTTCGAGCGCCATTTCGTTCCGGCTCGTATCGATGCCGAAGATGGTGGTCCCGGCCTGGTCACCGGCTTTTATGAACCGGAGGTCGAAGCCTCGCCCGTGCGCACGCAACGATTTTCGGTGCCGTTGCTGTCGCGCCCGGCCGACCTTGTCGACATCGACGACGGCAATCGTCCTTTCGGCTTGGATCCTTATGTCGCCTTCGCTCGTGCGGCGCCGAACGGCCCGGTCGAATATTTCGACCGCGGCGAGATCGAACGCGGCGTGCTTGCCGGAAAAGGGCTGGAAATCGCCTGGCTCGCCGACAAGGTCGATGCCTTCTTCATCCACGTGCAGGGCGCGGCACGGCTCAACATGACCGACGGCAGGCTTCGCCGCATCACCTACGCCGCCAAATCCGGCCAGCGCTTTACCGGACCGGGCACGATCCTGAGCGACGAAGGCGAGATCCCGCTGGAGAAAGTGACGATGCAGTCGATCCGTGCCTGGTTCAAGGCGCATCCGGAGCGCGTCGACGAGATCCTTTGGCGCAACCGCTCCTATATCTTCTTCCGCGAGATGGGCGTCGACGACCCAGAGCTCGGCCCGATCGCTGCCGCCAAGGTACCGCTGACACCCGGCCGCTCGATCGCCGTCGACCGGCTGCTGCACACTTTCGGCACGCCCTTCCATATCGATGCGCCGTCGCTGACCGCCTTCGACGGAAAACCGTTCCGGCGGCTGATGATCGCGCAGGACACCGGCTCGGCGATCACCGGGCCGGCCCGCGGTGATCTGTTTGCCGGGTCGGGCGATGCGGCCGGCGAGATCGCCGGCGTTATCCGCAACGCCGCCGATTTTTATGCGCTGATCCCCCGGTCGCTGGTTTCAGGAGCAGGCCGATGACCCGGCGCATCGACAGGCTGAGCGAGGACGACCGGGTGCTGTGGAACCTGGTGGCGCGCACGGCAAAGCCGCTGAAGGGCAAAATCGCCGTCGACATTCCTGACATTGGGCCGGAGATCGACCAAACCAGGCAGCCGCCGCCGGCACAGGTCGCGGGCAATCCTGCCACGGCCGCAAAGCCGAAGGCGCAGCATGTTTCCCACGCACTCGACGAACCGACGCTGGACAAGCTGTCGAAGGGCCGGCTGCCGATCGAGGGCCGTGTCGACCTGCATGGCCTGACCCAGGACGAAGCCTATTCGCTGCTGTTTTCCTTCCTGCGCCGGGCGCATGCCGGCGGCATCCGCTATGTCCTGGTGATCACCGGCAAGGGTTCCTCGTCGGGCGGCGATGGCGTCTTGCGGCGCGCCGTGCCGTCATGGCTGTCGACACCCGCCTTCCGGCCCCTCGTCTCCAGCCACGACCATGCCGCCCGCAACCATGGCGGCTCGGGCGCGCTCTATGTCCGCTTGCGGCGTGCGCGCTCATGAGGATGTGCCCATGAGGATGTGCTTGTGACTCCGTTCGGCGAAAGGCTCAGGGTGCTGCGAAACGAGCGCGGCGTCAGCCAGAAGGACATGGCCAAGGCGATCGGCGTCAGCGCAGCCTATCTCTCGGCGCTGGAGCACGGCCGCCGCGGTGCGCCGAGCTGGACGCTGATCCAGAAGATCATCGGCTATTTCAACATCATTTGGGACGACGCCGAGGAACTGGCGCGATTGGCCGAAACCTCGCATCCGCGTGTCAAGCTCGACACGTCGGGCCTTAGTCCGGCGGCGACCGAACTTGCGAATCTCCTGGCCGACAACATCGAAAAGCTCGACGAAGTGGAGCTTCGCCGCATCATTGCGTCGATCCGCGCCGCGCTGAACCGGCCGAAATGAGTTGCTTTGTTACTGGACCGAGCCGACCAGAACCTGCTGGCCGCCGCGGATCGAGACCCAGCGGCCGGTATTGTCGATCGCCTGCCGCTTGAGGAAACGATAGCCGGTCTGGTCCCAGGAACGGACCTGGTCGGTCAGATTGTCGAGGATGTAGTCGCCCTTGTCGGTGCGCACCGTCAGCACAGCGTGGCCTTCGCCATCCGGCTTGCGGACGACGGTCATCAGCAGATCGGCAAACGAGACGCCCAGCCGGTTCAGCTCACGGCGCTTTTCCAGGACATAGTCCTCGCAATCGCCGACGCCCTTGTCGGGATAGGCCCAGACCTCGTCCTTGCCGTAGATGTCGAAGTCGCTCTCCGGCTTGACGGCGGCGTTGACCTTTGTCGTGACGCTGAGCAGCTTGCGCCACAGCGAGCCGGTCAGGCTGGCGGGCGACAGATCCTTCGGGCGGATCGAGCATTCGGACGCGTAGCTCTTGCAGAAATCATAATGGCCGATCGGCTGCGAGGTCGGGCCACCTGTTATCATCGGGCTGGCTGCCGAGGCCGAACTGGCCCAACCTGCCGCCACAGTAAGTCCAGCCAGCGCGCACAGGCGCAGCGTTCTCGCCATTGGTGAGGAAATCATTGTCCCCGCTTGTCCCTTGTTATTAACGAAACGTTAAGGGGTATTTACAGTCCGTGTCAATTATGAGGATGGATTGATTTTTGCGGCATGGTTACCCGCGTGGCGCCAACGCGACTATTGTGCAACAGGTTGACCGGCCGCACGGCCGCCAACCGATGATCTTGGCATTGACCGACCTGATGCGGATTGGCGGGCATCATCACTGGTCGCCTATTTCTTGCCGGTCCTCACCAGCTTGGGCTTCACCGCAACCCGGTTCTGACGGCCGTAGCTGGTAATGAAATCGACGATGCGCGGCACGATTTCGGAGCGGAAGCGCGAGCCGTTGAACACACCATAATGGCCGACCGCCGGCTGCATGTAATGGGCGTGCCTGTCGGCCGGGATGTTGATGCAAAGGTCGTGCGCGGCCTTGGTCTGGCCGAGGCCGGAGATGTCGTCGTTCTCGCCCTCGACCGTGAACAGGGCGACATTGCTGATCGCCAAAGGGTCGACCGCCACGCCGCGGTGCGTCATCGTGCCCTTGGGCAAGGCCTGGCGGACAAACACGGTGTCGACGGTCTGCAGGTAGAATTCCGCCGTCAGATCCATCACCGCCAGATATTCGTCGTAGAACTCGCGGTGCTTCTCGGCATTGTCGCCGTCATGCTTCACCAGATGCATGAAGAAGTCCTTGTGGGCGATGATGTGGCGGTCGAGGTTCATGCTCATGAACCCCGAAAGCTGCAGGAAGCCGGGATAGACCTCGCGGCCGAAGCCCGGCACCGGCCAGGGCGCGCGCATGATGACGTTGTCGCGGAACCAGTCGATGCCCTTTTCCTGGGCCAGTAGATTGACCGCCGTCGGGCTGCGGCGGGTGTCGATCGGGCCGCCCATCAGCGTCATCGTCGAGGGCACGAACGGATCACCCTTGGCTTCCATCAGTGCCACCGCCGCCAGCACCGGCACCGAAGGCTGGCACACCGCCATCACATGGGTGTCGGGGCCTAGCGCATGCAGCATGTCGACGATGTAGTCGATATAGTCGTCGAGATCGAAGCTGCCGTCGGCCAGCGGCACCATGCGCGCGTCGACCCAGTCGGTGATATGCACGTCGGCATAGGGCAGCATCGCCTCCACCGTGCCGCGCAGCAGCGTCGCGTAGTGGCCCGACATCGGCGCGACGATCAACAGCTTCGGATCGGGCCGGCGCCCGGCCGGAACTGCGCGCTCGAAGTGAACCAGGTTGCAGAATGGCCGCGACCAGACGGTGCGTTCGCTGACCTCGACGTTTTTCCAGTCGACCACGGTCTTGGTCAGGCCGAATTGCGGCTTGCCGTAGCGGCGCGTCGTGCGCTCGAACAGTTCGGCCGTTGCCGCAACCGAGCGGCCCCAGGACGTGTGTGAGACCGGATTGAGCGGATTGGAGTAGAACAGGCGCACCGCATCGGCATAGAGGCGCGCCGGCTGCAAGGCGGCGTGGTTCAGTTCGTAGAGCTGGTAGAACATCGAGAACCCCGCTGCCGACTGCGATCGAAGGGCCGACGAGCAGCGCCGAGCCTTGAATGCCTTGCGGGAAGTTAGCAACAATCTGCTGCGATGCAATACGTCAACTTGCGTGATTTATGCTCGTTCTTTCGTCCAAGGCGTTGAGAATCCGCCTAGAACGGCAACAGCCGGCTCAATGTGCATCTGCGAAGGCTATTGGGACGATCGTTGGACGAGGTGTCCGGCCGCGGCGACGGGCCGAGCAGTTAGACCCGTGCCATGCAGACAGCGGTATGGCCCGAGCTGATGAAGCCAAGCTGGCTGGCGGCGCCCTTCGACAGATCGAGCATGCGGCCCCTGATAAACGGGCCGCGGTCATTGATGCGCACGACGACGCTGCGGCCATTGTTGCGGTTGGTCACCTTCAGCTTGGTGCCGAACGGCAGGCTGCGGTGCGCGGCGGTCAGCGCCGACGGGTTCATGCGCTCGCCGGAAGCGGTTCTGGAATGCAGTGAATACCAGGAGGCACGGCCACACTGCGCGGCGGCGCTGGCAGTCGATGCGCCGACCATCAGGCCAGCCGCGATCGTGGCCGCGACAAGCGCGGTCTGGTTGCTTTTGTTCATGTGTTGGGGACTGGCTCCGTTGACAGACCCGCAGCGGTTAGGGACGAATGAGGCAGCAAATGCGGCAATGATCTGTCGGTTCCATGGCAATGTTACACGTTTGGAGTCGGCGCGAAACAATTTGTCAGAGACTTTCCGCAGCGCAGCGCAGCTTCCTTGATGATATTTGCGCCGATCTCCGCATGTCTTGCGCAAGATCAGAGGTTAGCATCTAAGTAGAAGTTGGTGTATTCGAGCGGCTTCTTTTCGCTGTTCCATTCCGGCCGGAGCCGGGCTGATGATCGACTTGGAACGGAGTTTTAGAAATGAGATTGATCAAAAATCTGCTGGCCTTGATTGTGCTCGCCATCGGCATGCTGTGGACGTTGCAAGGCATCGGCTTCATCGGGGGCAGCTTCATGACCGGCCAGTCGCAATGGCTCTATGTCGGCATCGTGACGGTGCTGGTCGGCCTGGTCGGCTTGGCTTGGGCGAACCGTTCACGCGTTTGAGCAGGCGTTCATCGTCAAGTTCCCTCCAGAGCAGCGCACAGCGGACCGTGGCGGTCGGTCACCGCGACCAGTATTGCCAGCCCCAGTAGAAACTTTCGTCGCGCGGCGGCAGGCGGTTGCGCTCCGCGTCCAGCTGCACCGGCGTCGGCGTTTTGCGTTCGTCCCCAGGCAGCAGTTTGTCTCCGGCCTTGATCAGGCGGAGCCAATGGCCGAAATGCGCAAACAATACAGCGATGGAATGGGGCATTGTCGGTCACTCCCGCCCTGCCCACGGGACGAGCACCCGCTCGATCCTGCGGATGATGAATTCAAGCACGAAGGCAATGGCCGCGATCACCAGTATGCCCATCACCACCACGTCGGTGACGAGGAACTGGGCAGCGGACTGGATCATGAATCCGAGCCCGCGCGTCGCTGCCACCAGCTCGGCGGCAACCAGCGTCGACCAGCCGGCGCCAAGCGCGATGCGCAGACCGGTCAGGATCGAGGGCAGCGCGCTGGGCAGGATAACGTGCCTGATCACTTGGCGCTGCGTGGCGCCAAGCGAGCGCGCTGCATTGATGCGTTCCTGCGAGACGCCGCGAACACCCGATGCCGTCGACAGCGCGACCGGCGCCAGCATGGCGATGGCAATCACCAGGATCTTGGACGGCTCGCCAATGCCGAACCAGATAATGATCAGTGGCAGATAGGCGAGCGGCGGGATCGGCCGCAGGAATTCGAGCAGCGGATCGAAGATGCCCCGCCCGATCGTGCTGACGCCGATCGCCAGCCCGATGGGAACGCCGAGGACAAGGGCGACGATCAACGCCGCAAACACGCGCCACAGGCTGGCGGCAATATGCTGGAGCAGCGTCGCGTCGACAAAGCCGTCACGGGCGACGACGACAAATTTGTTCCAGACTGCCACAGGCGACGGCAGGAAAACCGGCCACACCAGTTGCAGGCGGGCCGATACCGTCCACACTGCCAGCACCATCAGAATGGTGATCGCGCTAACCACGCGGGCCGAAACGCGGCTGCGTCTCGGCCGCGGCCGCGACCATGGCACCGACAGCGCGTCGGCTCCATCGTCGACCTTGGAGCGCTGCGGCCGCTCGGTATAGGAGGTAACGGTCATGCTGCCTCCCCTTCGAAGATCGCATCGGTCAGCTCGCCGCGCGCCGCGGCGAAGGCGGGATCGGCCTTGATGCTGCGAATGGCCTCGCCGGCTGCATAGCGCCGGCTGAAGCCGGCCTCGAAACTCCGCACCACCCGCCCCGGCCCCGGAGCGAGCACAATGATACGGGTTGCCAGCACCAGCGCTTCCTCGATGCTGTGCGTGACCATCAGCACGCCGACCTGGCTTGCCGTCCACAGATCGAGCAGCGTTGTCTGCATGCGTTCGCGTGTCAGCGCATCGAGTGCGCCCAGCGGTTCGTCGAGCAGCAGGAATTGCGGCTCGGCCGCCAGCGCCCGGGCCAGGCCGACGCGCTGGCGCATGCCGCCGGAAAGCTCCCAGATGCGCTTGTCGCCGGCGCCGTCGAGCGTCACCAGCGCCAGAAGGTCGTCGGCGCGCCGCGCCCGTTCACTTGGCCCGACACCGCGCAGCCTGAGAGCAAAGGCGACATTTTCCCGCGCGGTCAGCCACGGAAACAGCGCGTCGTTCTGGAACACGACGGCGCGGTCCGAGCCTGGCGCCGAGATCGGCCTGCCGCCAATCGTGGCGCGTCCGCGCACAGGCTCGACCAGGCCCGCAGCGACATTGAGCAACGAGGTCTTGCCGCAGCCGGAGCGGCCGACCAGGACAACGAAGTCATCCTTGGCGATGTCAATCGACACGCGTTCTACGGCCGGCGCCGGCTGGCCGTCATAATGAATCGAGACTTGGTCGAGCACGAGATGCGTCATGTGGGGTCGCCGATATTCTGAATCTGCCTGCCCCGAAGTCGTTCCTCGTCAGCGGCTCCGGGGCAGGCAACGCGCGCGTCAGGGAAGGGAGGAAGCGCGCATTGAGCAGCCGCTAATTCGAGGCCAGCGCCTCGCCGACATATTTCGACGACACGTATTTCGAATAATCCGGCAACACGGCGTCAATCTTGCCCTGCTCCTTGAGGAAGGCCGATGTCGCCTCGACCGCCTTGACCGTGCCGCCACCGAGGAACTTGTCCGAGGCCTGCTCCTCGAGCGTCGGGAAGACATAGCCCCTCAGCAGTTGCGGCACGTCTTCGAGCTTGGCCCCGGTGATCCTGGCGATCTTGGCCGCTTGTGACGAGGACACCGACCATTGGTCCGGCTTGGCCAGGAAGTCGGCATAGGCAGCGCCCGTCACTTTGACGAAGTCGCGCACCGCTTCCGGGTTCCTTTCAGCGAAGTCGGTTCGCACGATCCAGGCGTCGAAGGTCGGCGCGCCCCAGGCGGCGACTTGGGAGGAATCCAGCACGACCTTGCCCGTCGTCTTGATCTGGCCGAGTGCCGGATCCCAGACATAGGCGGCGTCGATGTCGCCGCGCGCCCATGCCGCCGCGATCTCCGGTGGACGCAGATTGAGAATATCGACCGACTTCGGGTCGACACCCTCATGCTTCAGCGCCGCAAGCAGGCTGTAATGCGTCGTCGAGACGAAGGGCACCGCCACCTTCTTGCCGGCAAGGTCGGCGACCTTCTCGATGCCGGCGCCGCTGCGGGCGACAAGGGCCTCGGATTCGCCGATCAGCCCGACAATGAAGATTGTCTGGATGGGAAGCTCGCGGCTCGCCGCCGCCGCCAGCGGGCTCGAGCCGACATAACCGATGTCGACCGAACCGGAAGCGATGGCGGCGATCACGTCGGCGCCGGAATCGAATTTCCGCCAGTCGATTGCTGCCTTGGTCGCGCTCTCATAGGCGCCGTCGGCCTGCGGCACCTTCGAGGGTTCGACGACCGTCTGGTAGCCGATAGTGATCTTGAGGTCCTGCGCATCGGCTGGGCCGAGAAAGGCGGCACCAGCCAAGGCCGCCGAGGACAAGAGAACGATACGTCGCGAAATGGTGGACATGAAAGGCTCCTTGGAAACGAGAAAAACCCGGATTGCGTTTCATAGTCACCTAACTCTATCGTTCTTGTAGAGTTAAATCCTTCCAATCGATTCGGTCTTGTTAGAAAAAGTCATCTGGCTATGGCGGTTGCCCATTCGCACGCTTCTGCGATGGCCTGGGTAAGAACCATCGTCAGTGCCCCGGAACCTCTTTCACGTTCCCACGCTCAACAACAATTTCCCGTTTTCGCCCCTGCACCGGCAACCCCATGCTGTGGATAGGCAAGAAATTGGAAACAAGTTCCCTGTGTTCGCCGTTAAGTCTAGTATCCTTATCGACATGAAGGATTGGAGAGGACGATGAACGACGCCACCCTCCTTGTTGCGGCGCGCGGCATGCTTTGGCCTTCAAATTCAGGGGCAGAAGCTGCTGTCGGCATTCTCGCCGGTCGGGACATTTCTGTCCCCGGCCAGTTTGGCGGTGTGCCATTGGCGGCGGCTTCTGTGCCCCCGAGGGCACAAGCCCCGGCCAAAATGGCCATTGCGGCTTGAAAACGAAGCAAAATCAACGTTTCTCGGCTTGTATATCATGTCACTAGAATTTATCTGTAGTGACAGCTTGGACGCGGCGGGGAGGCACGCCAGGCGTTTCGCAACCGGTGGCCATGCGCCATCGCATGACAGAGAAACGTTCGGGTTATGCTCACGAAAAAAGGTAAATACGGCCTCAAGGCGCTCGTCCATCTGGCGCGCCTGCCGGTTGGACAGCTCGCCTTCGTCAACGACATCGCCACAGGAAACAATATTCCGAAGAAGTTCCTCGATGCCATTCTTGGCGAATTGCGCAATGCCGGTTTCGTCCAGAGCCGCAAGGGCAAGGAGGGCGGCTACCGGCTGGCACGCCCGGCGGACGAGATCAAGGTCGGCCACGTCGTGCGCGTGCTCGACGGGCCGCTTGCCCCCATTCCCTGCGCCAGCCGCACCCAGTATCAGCGCTGCGAAGATTGCAACGAGGCGACATGCCAAGTCCGACATCTGATGCTGGAGGTCCGGCAGGCCATCGCCGAGGTGCTGGACCAGCGCAGCCTCGCCGAGATGCGCGACATCGCCGGCGACGAGGACCTTTCGGCGGCGTTGAAAGTGCAGGCCTGAACCACGCTCCCTTGAGCCGGCGACGATCGCCAGGACAGCTGGTGTGCGCATGACCGGGCGCGCTACGCCAAGTTCCATCATCATTGTCGGTGGCGGCGCCAGCGGCGTCGTGCTTGCCGCGCATCTGCTGAAGTCGCCCAATCCCGATCTCCGCGTCAGCCTGATCGAAAAACGCCCGCATTTCGGGCAAGGCATGGCCTATTCAACGCTGCTGTCGGCGCATGTGCTGAATGTCAGCGCGGCCGGCATGAGCGCTTATGCGGACGATCCCGGCAATTTCTCGCGCTGGCTGCTTGGACGCGGCCTGGCGACGCCAGAGCAGGCGCCGGTCTACGCGCCGCGCAGCGTCTACGCCCGCTATCTCAAGGAGCTGCTCGACGAGCTCGAGGCGCGTGAGCAGCAGACGGGCCGGCTACGCCTGATCCGCGAGGAGAGCCTGTCGATCTCGCCGACCGCGTCAGGCGTCGAAGTGGCGCTGGCCAACGGCACCAGCGTGGTTGCGCACCTTGCCGTGCTCGCCACCGGCCATGACGAGGAGCCGGGCGCCGGTCAGGGCCACGCGATCAGGATGGGCTCGGAGGCCGACACCGCGCTCGACCCCGAAGCCCCAGTCCTGGTGCTGGGCACCGGTCTGAGCATGGTCGATGCCTTCCTGTCGCTCGAGCAGCGCGGTCATCGCGGCGCGATCGTCGCGGTGTCGCGGCGCGGCCTGCTGCCGTCACCGCATCGCAAGGGCAATCCGATCAAGCTCGACGTCGCCGACATTCCGCTCGGCACCCAGCTTTCCTATTTCGTCGGCTGGTTCCGCGACCTGATCCGGGAAAACCAGAAGGCCGGCATCGACTGGCGCGACGTGGTCGACGGTCTGAGACCCTTCAACCAGAAGATCTGGCAGAACTGGCCGTCCTCGGCCAAGCGCCGCTTCGTCGAACACACCAAGGCGTGGTGGGACATCCACCGCCATCGCATGGCGCCTGAAGTCTACGCCCGCGTTGCCGAGGCGGTGCAAGCGGGCCGCATCCGCCTTGTCGCCGGGCGCGTCGTTGACATCGCCGCCGGCGACGGCTTCAGCGTCCAGGTCCAGTCGCGTCACACGCAGCAGCTCGAAAGGTTCGACGTCGTGCGCATCTATGATTGCACAGGCATAGCCAGGGACATCTCGACCACCTCGAACAGCGTGGTACGGTCGCTGGTCGACCGTGGGCTGGCAAGGCCGGATCCGCTGCGGCTCGGCCTCGATGTAACCGCCAACTGCGAGGTCATCGCCAGCGACGGCACTGTATCGGCCAAGATCCTCGCCGTCGGGCCACTGACGCGCGGCACTTTCTTCGAAATCGACGCCATTCCCGATATTCGCGTACAGTGCGCACGGCTCAGCAAGCGATGGCTCGGATGAGAATCTCTTTGTCTTGACGCAATTCCGGATGCAACACCGCCGCCGTTGGGTGAAAAGATCTCGACCGCATAACCTCGCTCGGTGAAGGCGAACCAGGGATGCGTGAGCTCGCTCCACCAAAAGCCGACCGGCCAGCCTCTGGTGGTCGAGACAGCCGGGTTGGCGATGACGATCGCCACCCGTTTCGGCTGTTTCGCGTTGACCGGATTGGCGTCGCGTACGCTCATCTCCGTTCTCCTCCATGAATTTTATAGCCGGCCAGACAGCAGGCCGCGACCCTGGCCAGATGACCGGGCAAATTCTGCTTCCGTCGCCACCGTGCCTTGCCTACCATGGCGCATGACCCAACGCGGAAGACTCTACGGCTGCCCGGTCGAGTTCGCGCTCGACGCGCTCGGCGGCAAATGGAAGACAGTGATCCTGGCGCGCATCAAGGAACAGCCGATGCGCTATTCCGAACTGCGCCGGCTGATCCCCTCGCTCTCCGACAAGATGCTGACGCAACGCCTGGCCGAGCTTGTCGAGATCGGCTTCGTCACGCTCGAGACGTCGCCGGACGGCAAGGGACGCTACGCCTTGACCGGGCGCGGTGAAGATCTCGCCGCCGCGCTCCAGGCGCTCTACGACTGGGGCAGCGTGCATGGCCGCGCCGAAGGTGTGCGTTTTCGTACCGACAGCGCAGCCACCACCTAGATCAATTCCGGGAAAGCGCGAAGCGGTTTTCCGTCCGCAATTGCGTATTGCGTGAAGACAAAGCGATGGAGCGGTTCGGCGTTTCCGTGAAACGGTGGATCGCTCTGGCAAGCCGATTGTCCTCAACCCGCACCGGCAAGCGCGCTGCAGAAGCTTGCGACATCGGTGACAACGGCTTCGCCGAGGAAGCGCAGCGTCGCCGTCGAGCGGTCGCGCGCTTCGCGGTTGCCGAAGCCACAGGCATCCTCGATTACCATGGCGACAAAGCCATTGTCGGTCGCCTGGCGAACGGTCGGCTCGATGCCGATCTCCATGGCAATGCCTGCGAGCGCTATCGTGCGCACGCCGCAATCGCGCAAGGCAAAGCCGAGCGCGGTGGAATCGAAGGCCGACATCGTGAGCTTGTCGAACACCGCCTCGTCCGCGCGGGGTTCCAGCTCGGGCACGATCCGCGTCGCTTCGGCGTCGCGCGGGAACCACGGCTCAACCATGTCGGGGCTGTCGCGCCGCTGCCAGGCCATGGCGGTGCGCAGCTGCGTCGCGCCCATCCATTTGCGCGGCAGCGACAGATGGCGCGTGAACGCCACCCGCATTCCGGCCACGCGCGCCGCTTCCAGCACCGTGCCGGTGCGCTCGATGATGGTGGCGGCGCCGGCCACCTGGCGGCAGATGCCGATCTGCATGTCGTAGACCACCAGCGCGGTACGGCGCGGATCGCACCACTCAGCCAGGCTGGCCGGGATTTCGATCCCGTCGCTCGACCGGATCATGCTGCAGTCCGGTCCCACGGCTTGGCGATGTCGACGGTCGGGTCGAACAGGAATTCCAGCGGCAATGGCGCGTCGAAGGCGATGAAGTGCCATTCCAGCAGCCCGGCCTTGGACAGCGGGAAGTCCTCGGTGTAGCGCCGCGCTTCCGCAACGCTGTCGAGCTCGAAGACGATGATGACGCCGCCAATATCGCCGCGCGCATAATTCTCGCGCACGATCCCCGCCTTCCAGAGCCGCCAGACGTTCGACACTTCGTCGCGCAGATAAGGCCGCAGGTCGTCGAGCGTGACGCCGGGCCTGAAATTGTCATAGGCAAGAATCTTCATCGGCCGTTCCTTGCATTGCTGTTCGCCCAGCGCCGGGTAGCATGGCTGAATCGGCGGCGGCAACGAACGAGATGGTGCGTTGAAACGGCCGCACGATTGCCGTTCTGTGCCGCGCGATCCCTATGGGCGGCCGGGCGGCCGCGGGATAATTTTTGCTGAAGAGGAGGAAAAGCGCGGTGACCATCGAAAGGCTGAACCCCGAGGGCATGCACAGCAATCCGGCCTATTCGCAAGGCGTGTCGCTACCGGCATCCGCGCGCATCGTGCTGGTCGGCGGCCAGAATGGCGTCGACGCGCAAGGGCGGATCGTCGCCAGGGACGATCTCGCTGCACAGACCGCTCAGGCGCTTTCCAACCTGGCAAAGGTGCTCGAAGCCGGTAGGGCAAAGCCTGAAGACCTCATCAGCCTCTCGGTCTATATCGCCGGCGACCTGGACATAGGGCCGGCCTTCGGCGCCTGGATGGCCTTCTGGGCAAACCGTGGCGCGCCGCCGATCATCAAGGTGCTGCGCGTCGCTGGCCTCGGCAATCCGGATTTTCTGATCGAGATGGAAGCCCAGGCGGCGATCGCCTGAGCCCTAAACAGGTTCTGCAAATCTTTTGCCCTGCCTGGAGGCCGGCGAAGCTTTTGCGAAATTCCATTCCCCTGCTGGCGGCCGGATTGGCACGATCTATCTTCTTTCCAACTGCAAACGGCTGGAAAAGACGGTAGGTTGCCGTCTTCCAGGGCGGTTGCTCATTCTGGCAACGGAGCATCTGACATGAGCAAGCACAAGATCGTGGCACCGGACGATGCATCGTCCCGCCTGCGCCCGCCCTATGCCTCGGTTCTCGACCTGATCGGGCAGACGCCGGTCGTCGAGCTGACCAAATTCGACATCGGCAAGTGCCGGCTGTTCATCAAGCTCGAAAGCCAGAATCCCGGCGGCTCGATCAAGGACCGCATCGCGCTGTCGATGATTGCCGCCGCCGAAAAACAGGGCAGACTGAAGCCCGGCGGCACCATCGTCGAGGCGACCGCCGGCAATACCGGTCTTGGCCTCGCCCAGGTCGGTATCCCGAAGGGCTACCGCATCATCCTCGTCGTGCCCGACAAGATGTCGCGCGAAAAAATCCAGCATCTGCGCGCGCTCGGCGCGGAAGTGCGCATGACGCGTTCCGACGTCGGCAAGGGCCACGCCGAATATTACCAGGACATGGCCGAAAAGATCGCCGCCGAGCTGCCCGGCGCCTTCTATGCCAACCAGTTTGCCAACCCGGCCAATCCGCACGCCCACGAAACCACGACCGGGCCGGAAATCTTTCAACAGCTCGGAGGCGATGTCGATGCGGTGGTCGTCGGCGTCGGCTCCGGCGGCACGCTGACCGGGCTCGGCCGCTACTTTGCGAAAGTCTCGCCGAAGACCGAGATGATTTTGGCCGATCCGGTCGGCTCGGTGCTGGCGCCGCTGATCAAGACCGGCAAGATGGTAGAGGCCGGAAGCTGGACCGTCGAAGGCATCGGCGAGGATTTCGTGCCGCCCAATGCCGATCTGTCGCTGGTCAGGAAGGCCTATTCCATTCCCGACAAGCAGAGCATGCTTGCGGTACGCGACCTGCTTTCCAAGGAAGGCATTCTCGCCGGCTCGTCGTCCGGCACGCTGCTTTCGGCGGCACTCCGCTATTGCCGCGAGCAGACCGTGCCGAAGCGCGTCGTTACCTTCGTCTGCGACAGCGGCAACAAGTACCTGTCGAAAGTCTTCGACGATTTCTGGCTGGTCGAGCAGGGCCTGGCCGAGCAGGAGCAGCATGGCGATCTGCGCGACCTGGTCATGCGCACGCTTCGCACCGGCGATGTCGTGTCGGTCGGCCCCGACGAAAGCCTGCTCAACGCCTATGGCCGCATGCGCCGCTCGGATGTCTCGCAACTGCCGGTGCTGGACGACGGCAAGCTCGTCGGCATCATCGACGAAAGCGATATCCTCGCCAAGGTCGAAGGCCCCTATGACAGCCGCTGGGACCGCTTCAAGGCCCCGGTCAGGACGGCCATGACCTCTAACCTGCACACGCTGCAGGCCAGCCAGACGCTGGACGCGCTGCTGCCGGTGTTCGACCGCAACGAGGTTGCCATCGTCTTCGATGGCGACGAATTTATTGGCCTGATAACCCGCATCGACCTGATCAACCATCTGAGGCGCGCCCGATGACCGTCAAAGCCACCGTATCGGGCAAAAACCGCCTCGCCTTCTCGACCCGCACCATCCATGGCGGCCAGAGCCACGACCCGACGACGGGCGCGGTGATGGTACCGATCTATGCCACCTCGACCTACGGCCAGCAGAGCCCGGGCGTGCACAAGGGTTTTGAATATGCCCGCAGCCAGAACCCGACCCGCTTCGCCTTCGAGCGCGCGGTGGCCGACCTCGAAAGCGGCGCAGCCGCCTTCGCCTTCGCTTCGGGGCTGGCAGCGATCGCAACCATTTTCGAACTGCTCGATTCAGGCGCGCATATCGTCGCCACCGACGACATCTATGGCGGCACGTTCCGATTGCTGGAACGGGTGCGCAAGCGCTCGGCCAACCTCCAGGTCGACTTCGTCGACTTCACCGATCTTGCCGCGGTCGAGGCGGCGATCCGCCCGGAGACCAAGCTGCTTTGGGTCGAGACGCCGACCAATCCGCTGCTGCGCGTCGTCGATCTCGAAGGCGTCGCCGCACTGGCCAGACGGAAGGGCGTGATGTCGGTGGCCGACAACACTTTTTGCAGCCCCTATCTGCAGCGGCCGCTGGAGCTCGGCATCGATATCGTTGTTCACTCGACGACGAAATACCTCAACGGCCATTCCGACATGGTCGGCGGCGTCGCCGTGGTCGGCGACAATAAGGATCTCACTGAGCGGCTAAAATTCCTGCAGAACGCCATCGGCGCCATTTCAGGGCCGTTCGACAGTTTCCTGGCGCTGCGCGGACTGAAGACGCTGGCGCTGAGGATGGAGCGTCATTCGTCGAACGGCCAG
The DNA here is from genome assembly GCF_040318915.1 of Mesorhizobium sp. M0991. Classification (NCBI taxonomy): domain Bacteria; kingdom Pseudomonadati; phylum Pseudomonadota; class Alphaproteobacteria; order Hyphomicrobiales; family Phyllobacteriaceae; genus Mesorhizobium; species Mesorhizobium sp. M0991. The sequence continues at coordinate 524,015 of NZ_JAMYNE010000001.1, read as the reverse complement.
AAGATTGCGCACTGGCTGGAAAGCCGCCCCGACATCCGCCGTGTTATCTATCCCGGCCTGCCCAGCCACCCGCAGCACGCCATCGCCAGGCGGCAGATGCACGCCTTCGGCGGCATGATCACGGTCGAGCTCGACCGCGACCTCGCCGGCACCAAACGCTTCCTCGAACACACGCAGCTGTTCACGCTGGCCGAAAGCCTCGGCGGCGTCGAAAGCCTGATCGAGCACCCGGCACTGATGACGCACGGCTCGATCCCGGCGAAAAAACGCGCCGAGATCGGGATATCCGATTCGCTGGTGCGGTTGTCGGCCGGGATCGAGGACGGCGACGATCTGATCGCGGATCTGGATCAGGCGTTGGCGAGTTGAGGGGGAGCAGTCGTGTCGGAGGACTCGTGCTGAGACGGACAATTGCCAATGTCGGCGCCGCCCCTCACCTGCCTGCCGGCATCCTCTCCCCGTATAGCGACGGGGAGAGGGACGCCTTTGCCTGTGGTTTCGCAAGTCTTCTGCGCAGCAGAACTAGCGCCGAGGTCGCGACGGCCCCTTTCTCCCCGTCACTATACGGGGAGAAATGCCCGGCAGGGCAATGAGGGGCGGTGCCATCCGTCCCGCAATGTAATTGACTAAGTGGCATCTGGCAGAATTGTAATGCACACCATGAACAACCGACAACGCAACCAACCGACGGCAAACGACACCCCGCTCACCTTCGCCATCCTGGTCTTCCCCGGCTTTCCGATGATGGCGTTCAGCTCGGTGATCGAGCCGCTGCGCGCCGCCAACGTGCTGGCCAAGCGGGACTGCTATCGCTGGATCATCGTCGGCGCCACCGAAGGTCCGGTGGAGGCCTCGAACGGCGTCGTCATCCAGCCCGGCTTTGCCGCCCATGACGCGCCGAAGGTCGATCGCGTCGTCGTCTGCTCGGGCGGCGATGCCGATCATCTCGTCGCGCAAGATGCCGTGAGCTGGATCCGCAAGAGCCTGCGCGGCGGCGCCCATATCGGTGCGGTGGCTGACGCGGCGTTCTTTCTCGCCCGCGCGGGCCTGCTCGACGGTCATGCCTGCACCTTGCACTGGACCAGCCAGGCGGCTTTCATCGAAGCGTTTCCGGATATCGAGCTGAGGCGCGATCTCTATGTCATCGACCGCAAGCGCTTCACTTCGGCCGGTGGCGTCGGCAGCCTCGACATGATGCTGGAGATCATCACCAGCGATTATGGCGCCGAACTTGCCGCCGGCGTCGCCGAATGGTTCGTGCACAGCCCGCTGCGCTCCAGCGTCGACCGCAAGCTGATGCCGCTGCGCCTACGCACCGGCGTGCAGAACGAATTGGTGCTGTCGGCCATCGCCATCATGGAGGATGCGGTGGAGGAGCGGCTCGGCATGGCGGAACTGGCGGGGCGGCTTGGTGTCTCCTCCGACAAGCTCGAACGCAATTTCCGCTCCGAACTCAGCATCTCGCCCAACGGCTATTACCGCCGCCTGCGGTTGAAGCGCGCCGCCGACCTCCTGGCGCATTCGACGCTGATGGTGCGCGACGTCGCGCTGGCCTGTGGCTTTGCTTCGATGTCGAGCTTTGCCCGGGCGTTCCGGGAGGAGCACGGCCACGCGCCGAAGGTGTTGCGGCGGCATTAGGGGCGTCTGCAAGGCGCAAACCTCGGAGATTAGCCGAACCACCCTTCCGCTTCGTCATCCCAGGGCGGAGCAAGGAGCGAAGCGACGCGGCGCAGACCCTGGGATCCATGCCGTTCCCTCGCGGCAGTGCTCCAGCGGGACCAGAACCGAGTTCTTCTTCGCACCGATGGGCCGAGCCTGGGATGATGCGGAGGCCAAGATCATTGGTGGCACCGATGCAGATCGGGCCGCGCTTCTGGCTTGCAGTCATGTAGGCATAGCCGATCCATGGTGGAAGGGTAGCTGGCGCCGTTGCGGATACAAGCGCCCCTTCTGAGCCGCTGCATTCCTCGGCTGATGTAACGGCATGGATCCCAGGGTCTCCGCGACGTCGCTTCGCTCCTGCTCCGCCCTGGGATGACGAAAGTGTGGTGGCTTACGGCTAATCACCGAGGCTGCCGACAAGCTCCTGCGGCATTCAGCACGACATCTGCGGGATTCCGCATAAGCTCTTGGCGCCGCGCCGCTATGTTCAGGGCCTTCCAGGAGGCACCCATGAGCATCGTCGTTTTTGACCCCGACAGCACCGAGGATGTCGACTTCAAGGACCGCATGCGCCATCCGGCTGCGGCCGATCCGGCCGGCGGCATGTGGTTGTCGGATACCGAGCCGTCCTTCATCGACGCCGACGCGCTGCGCAAGGGCCGGCTGGCCAGGCTGCGCGCCTGGATGCGCGAGGCCGGCTATGGCGGCGTGGTTTTGTTCGACCCCTACAACCAGCGCTACGCCACCGGCTCCCGCAACATGTTCGGCTATTTCCTGCGCAACTCGACCCGCTACTTCTTCATCCCGACAGAAGGGCCGATCGTGTTGTTCGAATATCCGCAGAGCTACCATGTCTCGATGGTGCTCGACACGATCGACGAGGCGCGGCCGTCCAAGCTGGTCTGGTCTTCAGTGTCGGGCCGTGACGACGAAACCGCCGGCCCGTTCGCCGATGAGATCGCCGAATTGCTCAAGGCGCATGGCGGCGGCTCGATGAAACTCGGGCTCGACCGCTGCAGCCATCTGCAGGCACTGGCGCTGGAAAAGCGCGGCTGCGACGTCCGCGATTGCCAGGGCGAGGTTTTGGCGGTGCGCGCGGTTAAGACGCCTGAGGAAGTAAAATGCCTGCAGGTGTCGATGGCTGGCGCCGAGGCTGCGGTCTATGCGGTGCGCGAGGCGATCAAGCCCGGCGTTTCCGAAAACGAGCTGTTCGCCATCATGTATGGTGAGGTGATCCGGCAAGGCGGCGAGTTCATCGAAACCCGGCTGCTGACCTCGGGCCAGCGCACCAATCCGTGGTTCAACGAGGCGAGCGGCCGCAAGATCAGGCCGGGCGAACTCTTGGCGCTCGATACCGACACGATCGGCTGCTACGGCTACTATTCGGACTTTTCGCGCACCTTCCGTTGCGGCCCGGGCAAGCCGACGGATTACCAGAAATCGCTCTACCGCATGGCGCACGACCAGGTTCAGCACAATATCTCGATCGTCAGACCCGGCATGGCGTTTCGCGAGATTGCCGAAAAGGCCTGGAAGATCCCGGACCGCTTCGTCGACCAGCGCTATACCTCGGTCATGCACGGCGTCGGCATGCATGGCGAGACGCCGTTCATCGCACATGCCATGGATTATGAAACCTATGGCCGCGACGGTGTCATCGTGCCCGGCATGGTGGTCAGCGTCGAAAGCTATATAGGCGAGAAGGGCGGCCGCGAGGGCGTCAAGCTGGAGGACGAGATCCTGATCACCGAGACCGGCACCGAGCTCCTGTCGCGCTTTCCCTATGAGGACGATTTCCTGGAGAAGCAGGTTTGACGCTCGTACTTTGGCGACTGTCGGAAACACCGTTCGCTTCGTCATCCTGGGGCGGAGCAAGGAGCGCAGCGACGCGGCGCAGACCCCAGGATCCATGCCGTGACTTCAGAGCGCTGCTGCCGTGCAGAATTCTGCTCCGCTGCACTCTTCGGCTAAGGTCACGGCATGGATCCCAGGGTCTCCGCGACGGAGCTTCGCTCCTGCTTCGCCCTGGGATGACGAAGCTGGCTAGGAGTCAGCCAATCTCCACGGCTTGCGGTAGCCCACGGAAAGGAACAGCGTTGGCCGGGAAGGCAGGCGTATCCGCATGAAAAGCCCGATCTCGATCAAGCGCGGCAAGGTGGCGGCGGTGTTCATCGATCTCCAGGAGGAGCATCGGCGGGACAAGCGCTATCTGGTCGAAGGCTATGGCGACATCCTCGCCAACGTCCAGCGGCTGCAGGAGGCGGCGCGGGCCAACAATGTGCCCCTTTACCACTGGGCCTATATCGTCGATCTCGCCACGGCGCGGCCGTTCCACCCGGTCGAGGCCAACGGCAAGTCGGCGTTTTCCGACAAGGACGATCCGCTGACTGCAATCTGCGCGGAAGTGGGCCCGGCGCCGGGCGAGACGATGCTGGTCAAGACCGACGCCAGCGCCTTCCGCGCAGGGCCTGCCGCCCAGCGGCTGAAGGCCGAGGGCATCGAGTGGCTGGTCGTTGCCGGCGTCTGGACCGAGGCCTGCATCGACGCCACCGTCAAGGATGCGGTGGCGCTCGGGTTTCGCGTGCTCTTGGTCAAGGATGCCTGCGGCAGCGGCAGCACGGCGATGCACCAGACGGCCATTCTCAATCTCGCCAACCGGCTCTATGGCGGCGCCGTCACCACCACCGACGGCGCCTGCCGGCTGCTGGCCGGCGAGACGGTCGAAGCCTGGCAGGTCGAGGGCTCGGTGCCGCTGCGCTTCAGCTATGAAAATGCTGCCCGGCTCTACGGCGAGCTCTGAGCGGGATCGCGCAGCGATGATCACCGAGGCCGATCGACCCGAAACGAGAGAGCGCGGAAAATACCAAACGCTGCTCGATTTGGAGCTGTGGGCCCATATCGACCGGGTCAACGAGTGGTATCCGCCCGAGATCGTCTACATGCCAATCGACAGGCAGCGGGCGGTCTATGATGCCATGTGCCGGGCGTTTCGCGAGCAATATCCGCCCCGTGTCAAGGCAAACGACAGCAGCGTCGGCGACCGTGCGATCCCCGTGCGGCGCTACCAGTTGGCGGGAACGGCGCCGCAGGCAGCGGTCGTCTATTATCACGGCGGCGGCTTCGTCCTTGGCGGGCTCGACAGCCATGACGACATCTGCGCCGAGATATGCGCCGGCACCGGATTTGCCGTGCTGTCCGCCGATTACCGGCTGGCGCCCGAGCATCTGCATCCGGCGGCTTTCGACGATGCGCTGGCGGTATTCGAATGGGCTGCGGCGACGACGGAACTGCCCATCGTGCTCTGCGGCGAAAGCGCCGGCGGCAACCTGGCCGCTGCGGTGGCACAGGCGACACGCCGCCATCCTCGCCATGCGATCGGCCAGGTGCTGATCTATCCCGAGCTCGGCGGTGACGAGCTAGACGGCCCAGAGCTGGATGGCAAAGCGCGCACCGGCTCCTATATCGAGCACGCCGAGGCGCCACTGCTGACATTGCGCGACGTCGAATTCTATCGCCATGTCCGCGCAGGCCCGGCGCAGTCGCCGGACGACCCGACATTTTCGCCGCTCGGCGATAGCGACTTCTCCGGCCTGCCGCCGACGGCCATCATCACTGCCGAATGCGACCCGCTGTCGTCGGACGGCCAGGGCTATCGCGACCGCATCCTTGCCGCCGGCGGCATGGCATGGTGGCGCGAAGAACCGCGCCTGGTGCACAGCTTCCTGCGCGCCCGCAAGACCGTGCCGCGCGCCGGCGAGGCCTTCGAGCGCATAATCGCGGCAATAGCCGCGCTGGGCGGGGTGACTGGCCGGAGTGACGCGGAGCGTCCTCCAAGCTCCACTGTCGCGGAACAGCGCACAACAACTGCGGAAACCCGAACACTGCTTCGGTCAGGCCAGCCCTATCATCACACCACGTAAGGAGCCCGCATCCGCGATGCGCCGGCCCGACAGGGAGGATTTACGATGAAGTTCATGCTGACCGACCGGAAATTGCATCCGCAGGCCGAGCCCGTCGCCGACGGCTTCAAGAAAGGCCAGATGAACCGGCGCGAATATCTCGCCACCATGGCCGCGTTCGGCGTCAGTGCGGCCGGCGCGCTGGCGCTTGGCGGGCTTGCGCCGTCGCCGGCCAGGGCCGAGGAGCCGAAGCGCGGCGGCGTTCTGCGCGTCGCCATGAACGTCAAGGGCTGGAAGGATCCGCGCACCTTCGACGGCGTCGAGATGTCCAACGTCGCCCGCCAGTGCAACGAATATCTGGTGCGCTGGAGCCGCGACTTCACCTTCGAGCCCTGGCTGCTCGAGAGCTGGGAGACCAGCGACGACGCCCGCGTGATCACGCTGCATGTCCGCAAGGGCATCACCTGGTCGAACGGCGACACCTTCAATGCCGACGATGTCATTCACAATCTGACGCGCTGGTGCGATGCGTCCGTCGCCGGCAATTCGGTCGCCGCGCGCATGGGCGCACTGGTCAACGCCGATACCAAGAAGGCCGTCGACGGCGGCATCGAGCGCGTCGACGATTTCACCGTCCGGCTCAATTTGCCTAAGCCCGACATTTCGCTGATCGCCGGCATGGCCGACTATCCGGCGCTGATCATGCACCGCAGCTATGAAGGCGACGGCGATCCGCTGAAGGCATTGGCGATCACTACCGGGCCTTGCGAACTCGTCGCATGGGACGCCGAGGTCGGCGCCGAAGTCCGCCGCAAGGACAAGCCATGGTGGAAGGGCGAGTTCTATCTCGACGGCATCAAATGGGTCGACTACGGCTCCGATCCCAACGCCATGCTGTCGGCATTCGAATCGGGCGAGGTCGACACCGACCACGAAACCGCCTCCGACACGGTTGCGCAGACCGACTCCATGGGCCTGAGCAATTCGGAAATCGCCACCGGCTCGACCATCGTCGCGCGTTTCAACATCGGCAACCCGCCCTATGACGACATCAAGGTGCGGCGCGCCGCACAACTGGCTGTCGACAACGCCGCGGTGCTGAAGATCGGCATGGACAACCGCGGCAAGCCTGCCGAGAACCATCATGTCGGGCCGATGCATCCCGAATATGCCGATATCGGCCCGGCCGTCCGCAACACCGATCAAGCCAAGGCCCTGCTCGCCGAGGCCGGCAAGGCCGACCACGAATACGAACTCATCTCGGTCGACGTCGACTGGCAGAAGAGCACCGGCGACGCCATCGCCGCGCAGATGCGCGAGGCAGGGCTGAAGATCAAGCGCACAGTGCTGCCGGCCGCGACCTTCTGGAACGATTGGAGCAAATATCCCTTCTCCTGCACGGAATGGCTCGGCCGGCCGCTGGGCGTGCAGGTGCTGGCGCTCGCTTATAAGTCTGGCGCCGCCTGGAACGAGAGCGCCTATGCCGATCCGGAATTCGACAGTCTGCTCGACAAGGCGCTGGCGATGCCCGACCCCGGCGCCCGCAAAGAGCTCATGGCCAAGATCGAACAGAATTTGCGCGATTCCGGCGTCATCATCCAGCCCTACTGGCGCTCGGTCTATCGCACCTATCGCAAGGGCGTGCATGGCTGCGAGCAACACCAGTCGCTCGAGCAGCATTTCGAGAAGGTCTGGCTTGACGCGTGAGCTTTGTCGCAGGTTCGATCGGTCGGCATCGGGGCGAGGAACCCACGCTGGAATGAAGCCGCGTCGTCGATCTTCGCGCCACACGGATCAGCCGGCGACGCCAGCCTTCGAAATCTCTCCTCCGAGCCGCACTGTTTCCTGAATCAGCAGGTCCAGATCGTTGCGCCGGGTGCGGTGGTTGTTGATCGCCACCCTGAGGCAATGCTGGCCATGCACCGTCGTGTCGGAAATGGCGGCGATGCCTTCTTCCTGCAGCCTCAGCATGATCTCGGTATTGAGCGCTTTCAGGCGCTCAGCGTCCAACCCATCGGCGCGGTAGCGAAAGCAGACGATGTTGATGTTCACCGGCGCCACCAGTTCGAGCGCCGGTTCGGCCTCGATCAGCGCACCGAGATAATGCCCTTGCGCGATGTTCTGGTCGATCAGCCGGCCGAATTTTTCGATGCCGTGCTCCCGCAGTGCCATCCACACCTTCAGCGCGCGAAAACCGCGTGACGTCTGCAGGCCGTAATCGTGCAGCCATTGGCCGGAGGCCAGGCCGCGCGGCGTCGATTCCAGATATTCCGGCGTCACCGCGAACGTGCCGCGATGCGCGGAGGCATCCCGGATCAGCGCGCAGCCGACCTCGAAGGGCGCGTGCAGCCATTTATGCGGATCGAGCGCGATCGAGTGGGCGTGCTCGATGCCGGCAACGCGATGCGAATTGTCCGGCGCAATCGCAAGCAGAGCGCCGATGCAGCCGTCGACGTGAAACCACAGATCTTCTTTTGCCGCCAGGTCAGCCAGCGCTTGCAGATCGTCGATTGCGCCGGTGTTCACCGTGCCGGCCGTACCGATTACGCAGGCCGGCTTGAAGCCGGCGTCGCGATCCTCGGCGATCGCCTCCCGCAATGCAGCGATATCGATCCGCAGCCCGGCATCGCTCGGGATGCGACGCAGCGCCCGGTTGCCGAGGCCGAGCGCCTCCATCGCCTTGCGGTGACAGGAATGAAGTTGGTCGGAGCCGTAGAAGCGCAGCGGCTTGTCGATGCCGGCAACGCCATGCTCGCGTATGTCGATACCCGCTGTGGCGTTGCGCGCCACGGTCAGCCCGATGATGTTGGCCATCGAGCCGCCGCTGACCAGCGTACCGCTGGCCGATTGCGGAAAGCCCATCATTTCCTTGCACCAGTCGACGACCTGGTTGTCCATCAACGCGGCGGCATGGTTGCCGCCGCCGAGGTTGGAGCCTTGGATCGCTGCCAGGAAATCGCCGAGCGCGCCGGTGAAATTGCTCGAGCCCATATACCAGGACCAGAAGCGCGGATGGATGTTGCCCATCGCATAGGGCATCAAGCTCCTGGTGACGTCGCCATAGATTTCTGCTAGGGGCGCCGGCGAACGCGGCAGCGGCGATGTGAAGAAGGTCCTCACATCAACCGGCATCTCCTGCCACACCGGACGCTCTCTGACATCGCGCAGGTAAGCGACGGCATCGTCGACGATCCGATGCGACAAGACCTGCACGTCGGCCCAGTTCGAGGGGTCAAGCGTTTCCTCGGTGGCCGTGACGGCCAGTCCAGGCTTCGTGTCCATGCAGGCCGCTCCCGATGCGCCGCCGTCACGCCGGAAACTGGCAGCCGGGCGTCGACTGCGAAAGCGCAGTCTCCTCGGCGTCCATCTCCGCTTCGATGCCGTCGAACAGCGGCGTCGTCATGTAGCGCTCGCCGGTGTCGGGCAGCATGCACAGGATCACCGACCCGGGCGCCGCCTTTTCCGCGATCTGCCGCGCGACAGCAAATGTCGCTCCGCCGGAGATGCCGGTGAAAATGCCTTCCTTCTGCGCCAGCGCCTTGGCCCATTTCGTGCCTTCGGGCCCGGCAATAGGCACCACCTCGTCATAGAGGCCGGCGTCGATCGCCTCCTGCAGCACGTCCGGAATGAAGTCGGGCGTCCAGCCCTGGATCGGATGCGGCTCGAACGCCGGATGGCTTGCGGCAGGCGCGCCGCCGGTGCCGCGCTGCTGCGGCTTGCCGCTGCCGATCAGCTGCGCATTGGCCGGTTCGGCGAGCACGATCCGGGTCTCCGGCCGCTCGCGGCGCAGCACGCGTCCGACGCCGGCGACGGTGCCGCCCGTGCCGTACCCGGTGACGAAGCAGTCGAGCCGCGAGCCGGCGAAATCGTTGATGATCTCGCGCGCCGTCGTCGCTTCGTGAATGGCGGCATTGGCCTTGGTCTCGAACTGGCGGGCAAGGAACCAGCCATTGGCTTCGGCGAGCTCCACTGCCTTCTTGTACATGCCAAAACCCTTCTGTGCGCGCGGCGTCAGCACCACCTTGGCGCCCAGCATGCGCATCAGCCTGCGGCGTTCGATGGAAAAACTGTCGGCCATCGTCACCACCAGCGGATAGCCCTTCTGGGCGCAGACCATGGCAAGGCCGATGCCGGTGTTGCCGCTGGTCGCCTCGACGACGGTCTGGCCCGGCTTCAAGGCGCCGCTGCGCTCGCCCTCCTCGATGATGTTGAGCGCCAGCCTGTCCTTTACCGAGGCGGCGGGATTGAAGAACTCGGCCTTCACATAGATCGTGGCATGGTCCGGTCCGAGATTATTGATGCGGATCGCCGGCGTATCGCCGACCGTGTCGAGAATGCTGTCGAACAGACGGCCGCGCCCGGCGGTGGTTCTGATTTTCTGTTGATGCAACACGTCGATCTCCTCGCTTTGTCGTTGTCTCTTGTGGTCACGGGCCGGTTACAGACCGGTGGCTTGGGCGGCGAGGTTTCGAGACCTTGCCGCGCTACATTTGCCTCCCGGCAATGCCAGCATCCGGCGCGGGAATTCGCTGCCGGATGCACCGTGTCGCGTTTGGTGATAAAACAAAGGCCGACTGGCCAGCGTGGGAGCAGGCGTGGAAACGTACGTGGAATCCGCCCGATCGAGCCTCGGCGGCGAGATGGCCGGTCTTTCCGTGCGTCTGCTCGGACTGCTGACGATTATCCGCAACGGCACCTTCGTCGAGCTTCCGAAGTCGCGCAAACTGTGTGCGCTGCTCGCCTATCTGGCGCTGGCGCCGCATCCGGTCGGCCGCAGCCGCCTCTGCGAGCTTTTGTGGGATGTGCCGAACGACCCGCGCGGCGAGCTTCGCTGGTGCCTGAGCAAGCTTAGAGGCATCCTCGATGAACCGCATCATCGCAGGGTCGAGACACCAGGCGACACGATCGCGCTTGATCTGAGAGGTGCTTCCGTCGACGCTGTCGACATAGCCTCGGCCGCCGCCAAGGGCGTTGAGACGCTCGATCTAGAGCGGCTGCGGGCTCTTTCCGGAATGTTTGCCGGCGACTTTCTCGATGGGCTGGAGATCGACCGCAGCCCGCATTTCAACAGCTGGCTGAACGCTCAGCGCCGCCGCTTCAGCTCTTGGCACGCCGCCATCCTGGAACGCCTCGTCAACAAGCTTCCGGCGGATGCCGACGAAATGTCTTCGCATCTGGACAAATGGCTGGAACTCGCTCCGTTCGACGGGCGCGCACATGTGGCTCTTCTGACCAGGCTGGCGCAGCGCGGCCAGTTTGACGCGGGCGAGGAACATCTCGCTTCCGCGGCGCAGCTGTTTGCTTCGGAGGATCTGGATTTCGGAGCCGTTCGTGAGGCATGGCGGACGATCCGCGGCGAACGACCTGCAGCAACGCTCTGGGCCCGACCTTCAGTCGTACCCGCGGCACCGCACGCGTCAATTATGCTTTCCCGTTCCGATACCGCTGCGTCACAGAAGGCTTCGCTCGCGGTGATGCCGTTTGCCGAAGAGGCGGCTGTCGGCGGCCCGCGCGGTGGATTGGCCGACGGCCTCACCCACGACATCATCACCCGCCTGGCCAAGCTCAGGGATTTCTTCGTCATCGCGCGCGGTTCGGTGTTTGCGCTCGCCGAAAGAAACATTGCGCCGGAAGATGCCGGCCGGCGGCTCAACGTCGACTATGTCGCCGCCGGCACGGTGCGCGGCCAGGCGGGCCGCGTCATCGTCGCGGTCGAGCTGGTCGAAGTGCGCACGGCCAGGATCGTCTGGGCCGAGACGTTCGAGCGCAAGCCGGACGACATCTTTGCCGTGCTCGACGACATCGGCAACAGCATCGTCTCGTCGATCTCGACCGAGATCGAGACCGTCGAGCGCAATCGCGCCGTGCTGAAGGCGCCCAATTCGCTGAACGCCTGGGAAGCCTACCACCGCGGCCTCTGGCACATGTATCGCTTCACCCGCACGGAAAACGAGCAGGCCCGGCATTTCTTCGACATAGCCTTGAAGCTCGATCCGACCTTCGCCCGCGCCTATGCCGGGCTCTCCTTCACCCATTGGCAAAATGCCTTCCAGCGCTGGGGCGACCGCGACCAGGAAAGCGCCCTGGCCTTCGAGGCAGCCGGCCAGAGCCTGCTCGTCGACGATCACAATCCGGCCGCTCACTGGGCCATGGGGCGGGCGCTGTGGCTGCGCGGCGAGCAGGACGGCTCCCTCATCGAGCTGGAACGCGCCGTAGACCTCAGCCCGAATTTCGCGCTCGGCCACTATGCGCTCTCGTTCGTCCATTCGCAGTCCGGCGATCCGCAGGCCGCGATCGGCTCGTCCGACCATTCCAGGCATCTGAGTCCCTTCGATCCGCTGCTGTTCGGCATGCTGGGCGCCAGGGCGATGTCGCATGTCCGGCTCGGCCAGTTCGACGAGGCCGCCGAATGGGCGCTGAAAGCAGCCGCGCGTCCTAACGCCCATGCCATCATCCTGGCGATTGCCGCGCATTGCCTTGCGCTGGCAGGACGGCTGGAGGAGGCACGAAGTTTCGCCGCTGCGCTGCGCAAGATGCTGCCGAACTACTGCGCCGACGATTTCATCGGCACCTTCCGCTTCGAGCCGGACGCCGAGGCGCTGTTCCGGCAAGGCGCCAAGCGGATCGGGCTGGGGTGAGGCCGCGCCGTTAGCCAGGTTCTCCAAACCGCTCATCGCTGCTGGCCGCCCCAAACATCGTCATATCCGCAGCCAAGGCGCATCGTCAGATTGGTTGCGAATTCATCGACCAGAGCGGATCAGACAGGCTCAACCGATTTGACTTTGCCGTCGGTGTCCACGAGGCAGCTTGTCTTCTTGCCACTGGCATCGAGTTCGACCTGATAGGTCTTGGAATCGAGCTTGCTCGATGAAACCGGAAGTATCTTCGTGCTGTCGACGCCGCTCGCCTTGGCGACCGCATTGGCGCAAAGCAGCTGAAGGTCCGCCGGGGCCGTCTCGACCTTGGTCCTGGACATCTGGTCCTGAGGCGGCGGCGGTGGCGCGCTGACGCAAGCGCTGAGGGCTCCAGCCAGGAGTGCGATTGCTGTCGCCCGGATTGAAGTTCTCACTGCATTTTTTGCCGACATTGCTTGTCCCTCTCCGAATGCCGCTCACACACCCTTGTAAAGTGCCGCCCCTTGCATGAGAACGATGACCTTGGCCCCAACTTTGACGCGGGATGCGAGATCGACGATGTCGTCGTTCTCATACGGATGCATCCCGATGACACGTCGAGCCCGATCGTCCATGGCTCCGGGGTCCCGTGTATCCGGTAGATCGTGTCCTGGTCGCGCTCATAGAGGTAGAACGCCCTCGCGCCGAGCGGGTTGTCGGGCCCTCCCTTCATGCCTCCGGCGTATTTCACCGCCTTCGGATCGCGAGCGACCATTTCGGCCGGAGGCGTCCAGGTCGGCCACTCCGCCATGCGGCCGACGCGCACGATGCCGGCCCAGCCAAACCCCTCCCGGCCCACGCCGATGCCGTAGCGCATGGCCTGCTGACCCGGCTGCACAAGGTAGAGAAAGTGCTGGTTGCCATCGATAATGATCGTGCCTGGCGCTTCCGCGGTGCGGAATTTGACCATCTGCGGACGAAATGCCTCGGGCACCTCATTATGCGCGGCGTAGTATTTGCGCCTTGGTGCGATCGTAGTCCACCCATTTGTGGGTTTTCGGGTCGAAAACCTGTGTTCCCGCAGCCAGCGCTCTTCCCCCTCGCTTCGGTGCTGAAATGAACCGGGACGGGAACAATCTGTCGCGGCAAGCACCGGGTTGTGACACCAGCCCCATCTTCCGACGGGCAACGGCTGAAGGTGCAGCAGTGCGTCCGCCAAAGAGAGCGCCTTCACGTGCCGCCCCTGCAGGCTACCCGATGACAATCCGACTGGGAAGATGCTCACAACGCGGCCGCGGCGCCCTCCACTGCGCCTCTATGCGGCACGCCGCAGCGTTGAAAGTCCGGTAAACGGGCGGCGTTTCTTTCGGCCTGCGCAACTGCTGGCTGGGTTCGAAAAAATACCACAATAGATCGCGATTGGGGCGATCATATAAGATGCAGTCTCGTCGCGCCTTTTTTGTAAAGCTGGCGCAAAATTCACAGCAACGTAGAATATTACTTGTACTAACTCGGATTAATGAGAACAGAACTAAGGGAGTATTCCGGAATCTTGCTACTGGTCACATTTCAGTATCTGCTAAGATAGCCAGTGCTGATTCCGAATTATTAAGCATTTGCAAAATTCAATCCTGCGATATTGGGATTTGTCCTTGTCATAGGCTGACTCGGACGCAATTTCTTGGAAGCACAGCCGCGTCAGCGGATTGTTGAAACATGCTTGGGCGGATGGGGCACTAAGCATGGAGAGGAATATTGACATTCGCTAATGCGGCGGCCCCCGCCGGGAGCGTTTCCTCCTACGTAAGAGATTACGGCAACCGTCGGCTAAGTCGTCGAATGCATCGCCCACAGCCCGGCTCTCGTTCGATGGCCGGCGAAGCTTTGCCGTCCTCCGATTGGCGCCAGACTTCGCGGCAAGAGCGGGGATCGCCGCCTGCAATGGCCTTCCGATATGGACGATGTCCGCCGCCAACCAGTCGGAGGAATGAGTCATGAAATTCGTAATCTGTGCGGCCTTGGCCACTGCTTTGATGGCGATCTCCGGTTGTACCATCGACGACTACGATGGTTGCCGCGGAAGGACCTGCCTGGTTGATCGGTTCCATAAAGGGAGCCGGAAGATAGACGACCGGCCGCAGTTCGACAGGAACGGCAATCCCAACTTCGATACCAGGGGCCGTTACATCGGCTGCCATGGGCTCGGATGTAAGGTCGACGATCCTGATGACGGGGATCAAAGCATCGACGACAGGCCGCAGTACGATAAGGAAGGCAATCCGAACTTCGATACGCAAGGCAACTACCAAGGCTGCCGCGGCATCGGCTGCGAGGTCGATACACCGGACGATGACAATTCATCGGACGACGACGATTCCGATTAGTGGACCCTCCAACACGAACGAAGAGGATGCCCTCATGTCTGAATCCAACGGTCTTATCCCGCGATGTGCCAAAATCGTGATGATCGGCCTCATGGGGCTGGCAACGACGCTGACCTTCGCTTTCGCCGCGAATGGTGCCTGCGACGGCGTAAAGGTCGATGTGACGAAGGCGCGCAAGCAGGAATATGCCCCCCTCGTTGCCTCGGCGTTGGACAACAAGGTCAAGCCCGCTCGGGTGAAGTTCATCACGATCATGGAGAACGGCAACTGGAGCGCTGCCTACGTCTCCACGCCGGTGAGCGACGACGGCGTGATGTTCTTCCAGACAGTCGACGGAAAAAAGCAATTTCGCGACGTGTGGGGCGGCTATGCCGACCCGTCGGAAAAACCTGAACTGGTATCCTGGGCGAAGAAGCTCGGAGCGCCGCAAGATCTGGCAAAGTGTTTTGCCGAGGAAGTTACGGAATGACGGTGATGATCGCTGGAAATTGCCGCTGACCGTTGGTGCAGGGGGAGAATGATTTGGGAGCACCCGGGGCGCCGGGCCTCTGAGATCGGTTCCAATCATCAGCTGCAGGATGTGCAAAATGCAAACTGTTCGAAAATCCAGACTGATAATTCAGTTCGCCCATGCATTGGCAACTTCAGTGAAAATGACGGCTGTTGTGAGTGTAGCCATCCCGCACACGATCAATGTTGCGTATGCCAGCAAATATGATCTGCCGAAACCCTATGTTTCCCGGGCTCTTAACGCGGTTTTGATACCCATCAACCACGCCTCTCGGCACCGCTACCAGATCCCGCCCAAGCTTCGCGGGGTGTATGTCTTGGCCGTTGCACCCCATGGCGTTGCCGCGCGGCAAGGCATCCGGCCGGGTGACGTGCTTGCCACAGTGCGGCATCAACCGATTTCGACGCCGACCGATGTCGACCGACTCGTTTGGGCCGCTCTTGCCGTGAGCGCTACCAGTTTTCTGTTTGGCGTGAACCGCGGAACAGAAGTCGCAGATGTCGTCGAGGTCAATACCAACATCACCGTCAACAACTTCAATACCAACATCTCGGTCAACAATATCTCGCAATGGACGAGCGTCGATAACCATGAGGAGTGGACGCAGATCGTCGATCAGTACGACGACGAGATGGAGACAAGCCTCGAAGACACCAGCTATCGCGAAGACGACTCGCTGCCCGGCGACGCCAGTCCAGACGCCAACGCGCCTTCTGCCGATGCTGACGACGATTCCAACGACACCAGCGCGGACACCGATGGCGATAGCTCGGACGAGAGCACCGATGACAGTTCAAATGATCAGGACGATTCAAGCGATCAGAATGACGATGAAGATTCAGCGGGCGGTGACGATGACCAAAACAGCACCGACACCGACGATGACAGCACGGATGGCGATGCGTCGGATGACAGTAGCGACGACAGTAATGGATCGGATGATGACGATTCCAACTAGTGGCTGGCCCTGGCGGCGACGGATATCTGAAGTGAACGGCGGGATAAACCACCGCCCGTCAATCGGTGGAATCTAAACGGAGGACAATCGATGAAAACCGCAATACTGACTGCCGTGGTTCTGGCCATGCCGACGTTCGCCTCTGCCCAGGACAAGTGCTACGACGCCGCCAAGGATCAGGCCTCGCTGAATGCGTGCGCCGATGCCGCGTTCAAGAAATCCGACAAGAAGCTCAATGAGCTTTACAAGCAGATCGAAGCCCGCCTGAAGGACGACGCGGATACCAGGAAGCTTCTTGTCCAAGCACAACGGGATTGGGACAAATTTCGCGACGCCGAGTGCAGTTTCCAGACTTCAGGAGCGGCCGGAGGAAGCGTAATGCCGATGCTCACCGCGCAGTGCATGGACAGCCTGGCGCAATCCCGTGTCAAAGCCTTCGAGGGTTACCTGAAATGCGGCAAGCAGGGCGATCCGATGAGTTGCCCCGTTCCGGCCGCGAATTGACACGTCGGTGCCGGGATGAGGACCTTCATCGTATCTGCAGTGCACTTGATAGCTGGGCTCTTGCTGGCGGCAATTGTTACGGTCGCAAGTGCCGCTGAGATCCCCGAAGGGGACTATTACATCGTCGCGAAGCATTCCTACAAAGCGCTCACCGCCTTTGAAGGCAGGCATGGCGAGATCGTGCTTGGTCAGTCCGCTCGCAAACCCAAGGATGGTCCCGCGCAGCTGTGGACCATCACCAGGGCGACCGGGGAAACGAACGGCGCAACCTATCAGATCCGGTCTCTACGATACGGAACGTATCTCGCCGGCGGCGACGAAGACGAAAACGGGGATACGAGTGTCGTCCTCGAGGATGAGCAGTCCGCTGGAGGGTGGCGCTTCAAGCCGCATCTGAACGGCTATGGCATCGAGCTGGATGACAGCGGCACGACGCTCAACGTCAGGGCCAATGAACGTGCGGACGACGCTCGGATCATCGTCTATGACGCCAGCCTGGACGACAATGCCCAGTGGTTGCTTTATCCGGCCGGCAATGGCGACCGACCGGCAGCGGCGTCGGCAGTGGTGTCGGAATTCGACAATCTGAACAAGCGCTATCGCCTTGCTCCGATGCCTGCAGCCACACCCGACGCCAATAGGCTGAGACGCACGAAGCTGATGGACGATCAGCCAAGCGGTGTGTTCGTGAAAAAGGGAGAAGCGGTATCGGTTACGGCCGAAGGCCTGCCGCCTTCCCCCGACGGCTTGATGATCATGATCGGCCCGATGAACAGCTTCTATGACGAAAGACCCCAGGATGACCCGCAATTGGTCATTGCCAAGGAAGGGCGCACCGACTTCACGGCGAAGCGCGACGGGCTGATCTATTTCCGCTACGCCGAGAGCGGCTTCAGTGCGGCTCTGCCTCCGATCGACGTGGCAATTGCGCGTGGCGGCAGTTCGATCCCCCTCTACGTCAAGGGAAAAACAAGCTTCGAAGACTGGCGTAAAATGCTCACCGACATGCCCGGTGCGCCATTCGTCGAGATGATAAGCGAGCGTGTTGCCATTACCGCGACCCGCAAAGTCTATATGAGGGCGCCTCAGGACGACCCTGCGGAAATTCTCGACACCCTCGAGCAAATTCTAGGCTGGTACGATGCACTATCTGGTCTCGACGGTTCGTCCAAACTTCATCGGGCATCCCATTTGCGCATGCACTATCAGCAGGACACGGTGACACCGGCGAAGGTCTTCGAAGACGGCATATACATGTACGCAGGCAACTATTTCATAGGTGTCCCCGGCAGCAACATGGGTGATTTGCTGAACGTGAAGAAGCTGCGGCAAGCGTGGTCGATCTGGCATGAAACCGGCCATATGTACCAGCAGCAAGATTGGACCTGGGGCGAGATTGTAGAAACTACGGTCAATATCTACTCGCTCAACGCCCAGGCACATTTTGGCCATCCGTCCCGCTTGAAAGAGCGCGATGACTCTACTGGCAAGACGCCGCTGGATCTGGCGGCGCGATATCTGGCGCGGAAGACGCGCGATTTCGACAATGAAAAACAGATGCGTGTCAGCGCGGATGACGACGATGAGCTTTGGGCGCGGCTGGTCATGTTCGATCAATTGCGCCGGGGTCTCGGCGAGGATTTCTATCCGAAGCTTCACCGATATTATCGCGAGCATCCACTGGATGATGCCAATGAGCAGGATGCGGTCAAGGTACAAACCTTCATCCTGCGTGCCAGTACGGTCGCAAATCAGGACCTGACCCAGTTCTTTTCCGATTGGGGGCTGCACATCGAGCAGGAAACCGCCGACAGATTGAAGCGTTTGAACCTGCCTCCAGCAGATTCTCAACTGTCGCGCGTTGGTCTGAATGTCGCTTCACGGTGAAGCCGGCGGCGAGCGTCATGCCGGCGCCAGACACGAAAGGATGCGGGGGCATCGGCATTGCGTGAGGGGCCTTAAAGGAGGTGGATTGTGAAACGCTATAGATCACTGCCCGCAGGGACGATTGCAGCATCTGCGCTGTTGGCATGTGTTGCGTCGGCAACAGCCCAGGGCGATATGGGCTTCGACGTCAACGTCACGCTTTCCAAAAAGGCAGCCGCCAGGCTCGTGGCTAAAAAGGAAGGGATCGTTGTCCTCGCCTCCTATTACGGTGACCCGAAGCGGAGCGCCGAGAAGCACGCCAACGAAGTCGGCCAGATCGATCTCACGCCGCAGGACGAAGAGGTCGAGATAGCGGGCACAGCGGGCCACGCTCACATCAGCGGCACAAAGGTCGACACGAAGCGTCTCGACTGGCTTGCCGGCCCTCCCGAGGTCAACGTCAACGTTGCGTCGGCGCGCAAGAGCAGTCCGGACAATCTGCTCAGCTGCGATTTCATCGACGGTCCACTAAGCGATGTTCAAAGGAAGCCTGTGACGCTTCATTGCGGATTGATCGAAGAAAATGTGGACACGAAGTTGAGGCCATAAGGCTTACAAAAATCATGCCGCCTCGTTACCGGCGCCAACGCAGATTATCGGCGGCATGACCTGCTTTGCTCAAGGGAGGTGAAGGTTCTCATGCGCCCATTGTTCGCTATCTGTTTCTGCCTGGCCATCATGTCCTTGCCTGCCGCCGCCTATGCCGAGCGTCGTTGTGGCTGGTACTCCAGCCCGACACTCGGCAACCTCGTCCTGACCGACAGTGACGGGGATTGGTGGATCCAGATGCAGGGACGGCCGGATCCCAAAGGCATCGACAATGTGCCGGCCTTTAACGAGCGACAATTCGTCGAGACCAATGTGCCTGGTTCGGGCCACGGCTACGGATGCGCGTGCATGACCGTCGTAACCAACGCCAAGCAACAGAAGATCACCAGAGTGATCTCGGGCCAAATCCTTCCGCTGCTGCGCTGTCGCAACGACAGGTCGCTGCCTAACCCGGACGGATAATTGTTAGATATCTTGTGGATGCCATGGACGACGGCGGACGCCTAGGCATCAGCTCCAGAAAAAAAGCCCGGCAAAACCGGGCTTTTTCTTGGGGTTTCTGAACCCTATCAAAAAGTTCGAAACGGGAATTTGGTGCCCAGAAGAGGACTCGAACCTCCACTCCTTGCGGAACACGGACCTGAACCGTGCGCGTCTACCAATTCCGCCATCTGGGCTGGTGCGCGCTCATTAAGCGGGCGAGGGATGAGTGTCAACGCGCTTTTTTGAAAGCCGCGTTCCTTCTCCGGCTCAATGCTCCAGCACTTCCTTCGACGCCACCGTGGAATCGGCGTTGAGCGTGTAGATGACCGGCACGCCGGTGCCGAGTTCGAGCTTGACGATCTCCTCGCCCGATTTGCCGTCCAGCGCCATGATCAGCGCGCGCAGCGAATTGCCGTGTGCCGCCACCAGCACGGTGCCGCCGCGCAGAACATGCGGCTGCAGATCGTGCAGGTAATAGGGCCAGACGCGCGCGCCGGTGTCCTTCAGGCTTTCCCCGCCGGGCGGCGGCACGTCATAGGAGCGGCGCCAGACATGCACCTGCTCCTCGCCCCATTTCTTGCGCGCATCATCCTTGTTGAGGCCGGACAGATCGCCATAGTCGCGCTCGTTCAGCGCCTGGTCGCGTACGGTTTCGAGCTCGCTCTGGCCGAGGGCATCGAGAATATGCTGGCAGGTCTTCTGCGCCCGGATCAGCGACGACGTGAACGCGATGTCGAATTTCATGCCACGCGCCCTGAGCTTGGCGCCGGCCGCCTTGGCCTCGGCATGACCCAGTTCGGTCAGGTCGACGTCGCGCCAGCCGGTAAAAAGGTTCTTCAGGTTCCATTCGCTCTGGCCATGGCGCACGAGCACGAGAGTTCTCGACATATTTGCTCCTTCAAATTTTGTGGATCGGCCAAATTTTGTGGATCAGCCAAATCTGTGGATCAGCTTGTCAGGCCGAGCACGTCCCGCATCGAATATAGGCCCGGCTTGCGGCCGCGCGCCCACAGGGCTGCCTTGACCGCGCCGCGGGCAAAGATCGCCCGGTCCTCGGCATGATGGGCGAGCGTGATGCGCTCGCCGGTACCGGCCAGCACCACACTGTGATCGCCGACCACCGAGCCGCCACGCAAGCTGGCGAAACCGATCGAGCCTGCCTTGCGCACGCCGGTATGGCCGTCGCGCACGCGAACATCGTTGCCGGCAAGTGCTACGCCGCGCCCAGCGGCGGCGGCCTCGCCGAGCAGCAGCGCCGTGCCCGACGGCGCATCGACCTTGTGCCGGTGGTGCATTTCCAGGATCTCGATGTCGAAATCGTCAGCATCGAGCGCGCGCGCCGCCTGCTCAACCAGCACCGCCAGCAGATTGACGCCGAGGCTCATATTGCCTGACTTGACCACCGTCGCGTGGCGCGCCGCCGCCGCGATCCTGGCATTGTCTTCGGCCGAGCAGCCGGTGGTGCCGATGACATGGACGATGCGCGCCTGCGCGGCATAGCCGGCGAATTCGACAGTTGCTGCCGGCGTGGTGAAATCGAGCACGCCGTCGGCCTTGGCGAAGGCCGGCAGCGGATCGTCGCCGATCGCCACCTCGAGCCTGCCGACGCCGGCCAGCTCGCCGGCATCCTTGCCGATATGGGGCGAACCGGCCCGCTCGATCGCGCCGGCAACGCGGGCGCCCGGTATCGTGTGGATGGCGCGGATCAGCGCCTGGCCCATGCGGCCGGCCGCGCCCACCACCACCAGGCCCATTTCACTAACGGTCGAAGTGTCACTCATGAATGTCTCCCGGCCGCCTTTTTCGCGTGACCATGTTGCGCCGCAGTCTGGATTGGCTTGCCGTCATCGACAAGCCCCAGCCCTTTCCTGCCCTGCACCCGGTGGAACCGCGCATAGACGCTGTGCGGGTCGGCCATCAGCGAGGCATGCGTGCCCTGTTCGACCAGCCGGCCCTGCTCCAGCACGATGATATGGTCGGCATTGACCACCGTCGACAACCGGTGCGCGATGACGATGGTGGTGCGCCCTTCCATGACATGGGTCAGCGCCTGCTGGACGCGGGCCTCGGCCTCGTTGTCGAGCGCCGAGGTGGCTTCATCGAGCAGCAGGATCGGCGCCTGCCGCACGATGGCGCGGGCAATCGATACGCGCTGGCGCTGGCCGCCCGACAGCGTCACGCCGTTCTCGCCGACGGGCGTGTCATAGCCTTGCGGCTGCTGGCGGATGAAATCGTCTGCCGCGGCCTGTTGCGCGGCGCGTTCAATCTCGGCGTCGGTGGCGCTCAGTCGCCCGTAGCGGATGTTGTCGCGGATGGTGCCTTCGAACAGATAAGGCTGCTGCGATACATAGGCAATCGAGCCGCGCAGCGAATGCTTGGTGACCTTTGAAATGTCCTGGCCGTCGATTTCGATGCTCCCCGACTCGACGTCGTAGAAGCGCTGCAGCAGCGCAACCAGCGTCGTCTTGCCGGCGCCCGAGGCGCCGACGATGGCGGTCACCTTGCCGGCGGCGGCGACAAAGCTCAGATCCTGCAGGACCGGCGCCTCCTCGACGTAGCGGAAGGACACATTGTTGAAGCGCACTTCGCCAGAGGTGAATTTCGCCTCGGCGGCTGCCGGCACGTCACCCTGCTGCGGCTCGAGGTCGAGAAGCTCGTAAATCATGCGCGCATTGACCAGCGACTTTTCCATGCCGACCTGCATGCGCGCCAGCCGCCTGGCGGGGTCATAGGCAAGCAGCAGGGCGGTGATGAAGGCAAACACCGCGCCCGGCGGCTGGCCGCCGACGGTCGCCCGGTAGCCGGAATAGGCGATGACGCCGGCGACGGCGAAGCCGGCCAGCATCTCGGAGATCGGCGTCAGCCGTTCCGAGACGCGGGCGATCTTGTTTGCCCGCTGCTCGGCGCCCGCGACGAGGCCGCCGATGCGGCGCGACAGCTCGTCTTCCAGGGTGAAGGCCTTGACGATGGCGATGCCCTGGGTTGCTTCCTGCATGGCGCCGATCAGCCGCGAGTTGATCTGCACCGATTCACGGGTGATGCGACGCACCCGGCGCATCAGATAGGTGACACTGTAGATCAAGGGCGGGCCGATCAGCAGCGACATCGCCGAGAGCATCGGGTCCTGCCAGATCATGACGCCGACCAGCGCGACAAGCGACACGGCATCGCGCGCCAGCGATGTCAGCGTCATCGACAGGAGATCGCGGATGCCGTTGACGTTCTCGTTGATCTGCGCGGCGAGCCGGCCCGAACGGGTGTCGTTGAAGAAGCTGACGCCGAGCTTCATCAGATGGTCGAAGATGCGGCGTTGATAGCGCGCCACCAGATTGTTGCCGATTTTGGCCAGCGTCACTGCCTGGCCGTAGCTGGCCAGCCCGCGAAGCATGAAGGCGGCCAGGATCGACACGCTGATCAGCGCGATAAGATCGCCGCGCTGTTGGTAGAAGATCTGATCGATGACATCCTTCATGATCCAGGCTGTGAAGGCGGTCGTCACCGCGATCGTCACCAGGCACAGCACGGCAAGAGCATAGTACCAGCGATAATCGCGGCTGTTCTCGGCGATGATGCGGCGGATCACCGCCACGATCTCGCTGGGACGGACTTTCCCTTTGGTTGGTGCTGGAAGTGTCAAGTTGGAGCGCTTTGTGGTTTCGGTTCGGCCGGGCTGCAATTCGGCAACCTCTTACCGCCCCAATGGCGGCTTGCCTATGGCTGGGGACGGCGAAACTTCGTCGCGGCGCAGCTTGTGTCCTAGACCCGCCAGCGCCGCCCCGCCGTCTGCACGCCGAACAGCGACGGATTTCTGGCATAGGCGGCCAGTCCTAAAAGCGCCGCCAGCGGATGGGTGATGACATAGACCGGCATGCTGCGCATCAGGGCGCTGTGCGGCGCCTTGTCCTCGAAGGCGGCGCGAAAATTGCCGGTGCGCAGTGCCGGCAGGATTTTTTGCGCGATGCCGCCGGTGAGAAACACGCCGCCGCGGCTCATGAACACCAGAGCTAGGTCGCCGGCGGTGCGCCCCAGGCAAGTGACGAAGATCGACAGCGCCTCTTCGGCCACCGGATCGTTCTTTGCCAGCGCCGCGGCGGTTACCTCGGCAGGCGTGGTAAAGGGCGACGGCTTGCCGTCCGCCTTGGCCACCGCCCGGTAGGCATTGACCAGGCCGCGCCCGGACAGGATCTGTTCGCCGGAGATGCGGCCCTCGAGCTTCTCGATATGCGGAAACACCTGGAAATCGCGCGGCGAGCGCGGCCCAATATCCATATGGCCCCCCTCGCCGGGCACCGGGATCCAGTGATGCAGCGCATAGACCAGCCCGGCGACGCCGAGCCCCGTTCCCGGGCCGAGCACCACCCGCCCGGAATTCGGTTCCGGCGCGTCACCGCCGATCTTTTCCATATGCTCTTCGCCGAGCGCGACGACAGCCAGCGCCTGTGCCTCGAAGTCGTTGAGCACGACGACGTCGCTGAGACCGAGACTGGCGAACATCTGTCTCGGCTTGACGATCCATGGGCAATTGGTAAGCGGGATCTCGTCGCTTTCGACAGGACCGGCTACCGCCAGCACAGCCGAATTCGGCCGGACCGACGAGCGGTCGAGCACGGCCGACTGGATCGCCTCGTCTATCGTATTGAAGTTGGCGGTCTGGACGATCGTCGGCTCGCCGGCTTCGGAATTCGCGTCAAGCACGATCGAGAAGCGCGCATTGGTGCCGCCTATGTCGCCGATCAGGATCGGAAATCGCAACAGAGTGTCGTCGTCGCTTACGCCTGGCATGCTCTCGTCCGTTCCCGACGCGTATCGCCGTTCTCTCGTTGACTAGCGCATGACCGCAAAAAGGGAAATCGGTTTTCGAAGTGGAGATGCACGGATGCAGACAGCGAGCACGCCGCCCCCATCAGTGCCCCGGTCGTGGACGCGGCAGTGGAATGCGGATCTCGGGAGTCGCCACAAAGGCGTTCGCCGAGGCCGGAAGCGCTGCCGCGCCGGCTGCGACCGTCGGCGGCGGCGAAGGCTCTGTCGCGGGAGCAGGTACGGCCGCGATCGGCACGCCGTCGCCATGGTAGGTGACTGCTTCCGCCGAGGCCGGAGCCGGCGCGTCGAGCACGAACTGGCATTGCCTGGGCAGGTTCGCCATCGTCATCACGTCGCGTGCCTTCGGCTTGTCCGGGTTCTTGTTGGGGCGCCACGGCTCCTCGGTGAACCACCACGCCAGCGCCTGGTCGCAGCCATCGCCCGGCACCGTCGCTTCCTGCGCCTTGCAGTCGGGTGATCCAGCCTGGCAGCCGATGCGAATGTGGAAGTGGTAGTCGTGGCCCCAGAACGGCCTGACCTTGCGCAACCAGCTGCGGTCGCCTTTGACCGTGTCGCAGAGCTTCTTCTTGATCCCTGGATTGACCAGGATGCGCTCTACTTCAGGATAGCTCGCAGCGCGCTTCAACAGCCGCGTATGCATCGGCGTCCACAGCCCGTCCTTCACCAGATGGGTCTTTTCATCGACCATCAAGGTAGCGCTGATGTTTTCGCGCTCTTCGGTAGAAAGCTTGCGGTCGGGCATCGGCGTCAGCCAGATGTCGGCGTCGAGGCCGATCTGGTGCGAGGCATGGCCGGTCAGCATCGGACCGCCGCGCGGTTGCGAGATGTCGCCGATCAGCAGGCCCGGCCAGCCGTCGGCCGCGGCATCGCGCGACAGTTTCTCGATCAGCGCGATCATTGCCGGATGGCCCCAGCGGCGATTGCGCGACGGCCGCATCACCTCCCAATGCCGGCCGTCCAGGGGCAGGGCGACGCCGCCGGAAAAACAGCCTTTGGAATAAAAGCCGATCGATTGCGCTGCTGCGAGTGCCGGCAGCTTTTTGGCGCCGAACAGGTCTTTTGCTCGTTCCTCGGCGCTCGTCGTCTGCGCTGCAAGCGCCGTCAAGCCGGCGACGGCCAGTGCTGCCGAAAGCAGCAGCGTTTTGCCGGGCAACGCTCGCTTTAACGTCTTCCCCAAGCTGGACCCCTCCGCGATTTGAACCGCATCATACTACGCCCCGCGCAACATATCGATCACGACCGTTTCATCGGGCTGCGCGCCTCGCCGTCGCGCCAGTCGCCGCTCGCCCACATGGCGTCGAGAGCCGAGCGGTAGTCGGGGAAGCGAAAGCCATAGCCGGCCGCCTTGATCGCTGCATTGGCGACACGCTTATTTTCGCCATAGAAGGACCGCGCCATGGGCGAAAGTTGGGCGGTCTCGAACGGAATTTCGGGTGGCGGCTCGATGCCCATCAACCTGGCGGCATAGGCGACGACGTTCTGCGGCGGCGCCGGCAGGTCGTCGGTGACGTTGAAGATGCCGCCGCGATTGCCTTCGGCGAGATGCCAGAGCGTGCCGGCAATATCGTCGCAATGGATGCGGTTGAACACCTGGCCCGGCTTGACCAACCGCCGGGCGGTGCCGTTTTCCAGATTGACCAGGGCGTTGCGGCCTGGCCCATAAATGCCGGAAAGCCGCAGGATCGCCACCGGCCGGCCGACGTCGTGGCCCAGTTTCAGCCAATCCTGCTCGGCGGCAACCCTCATCACTGATCGCTTCGATACTGGCCGGCATTCGGCGGCCTCGTCCACCCAATTGCCGCCATGGTCGCCATAGACGCCGACGGTGGAGAGATAGGCGATCCATTCGAGCTCCGGCATGTTGGCTGCGATCACCTCGCGAGCCGCGCCCAGCACCGGGTCGCCGGCCTCGTCCGGCGCGACCGAAACGACGAGATGGGTTGTCTTCCCAAGCGCATCGCCGATTTCGGAGGTCAGCGTGCCATCGAAACGCAGCGGCACGATACCGGCTTGCCGCAGCGCCGCGAATTTTTCCGGCGACCGTGTTGTACCGAAGATCGTTGTGTCGGCATCCCTGTTGGCGCGGGCGAAGGCCTTGCCCGAATAACCGGCGCCGAAGATGAAAACCTGCTTTTTGGTCATGTATGCGCCTCGATCGGCTTTGGCAGGGCCAGAAGCCATTCGCCTCTCACAGCCTCGTCATCTTCTGCTTGCAAAGCGGTTGCGGCACGTTCGGCAAACTCCCGACCCGGCACCAGCCGCGATAGCGCCCATACCGCGGCTCCGCGAACCAGGGGCGAGGCGTCGTCGAGCAGCGCGCGGACGGCGCCGGCAAGCGACAAATCCTGAGAATTGCCGGCGGCGATCAGCACGTTGCGGATGAAACGATCGCGACCGATGCGCTTGATCGGCGAGCCCGAAAAAAGCGCGCGGAAGGCAGCGTCGTCGAGGCGCAGCAACTCGGCGAGCGACGGTTCGCGCAAGTCCGCGCGGGCGGCAAGCTTTGCCTCCGAAGCAGCTTGGGCGAACTTGTTCCACGGACAGGCGGCCAGGCAGTCGTCGCAGCCATAGATGCGATTGCCGATCTTTTCCCGGAACTCATGTGGGATCGGCCCTTTGTTCTCGATGGTGAGGTAGGAAATGCAGCGCCGCGCATCGAGCCGATAGGGCGCCGGAAAGGCATCGGTCGGGCAGGCGTCGAGGCAGGCCCGGCAGGAGCCGCAATGATCGTCCTCCGCCGCGTCCGGCACCAGTTCGGCCGTCGTGAAGATGGTGCCGAGGAACAGCCAGGAGCCATGCGCGCGGCTGACCAGGTTGGTGTGCTTGCCTTGCCAGCCGAGGCCGGCCGCCTCGGCCAGCGGCTTTTCCATCACCGGCGCGGTGTCGACAAACACTTTCACGTCACCGCCGGCGCGCGCCACGATCTTGCCGGCGATCTCCTTCAGTCGGCCTTTCATCACGTCATGGTAGTCGCGGTTCTGCGCATAGGCCGAGATCGCGCCGCGGTCGCGCTTCGCCAGCACCTCGCGTGGATCGTGGTCGGGGCCGTAATTCATCGCCAGCACGATGATCGAGCGGACCTCCGGCCAAAGCGTCGTCGGTTTGCCTCGCCGCTCGAGTGTTTCGGCAATCCAGCCCATCGAGCCGTGAAAGCCGTCGGCAACGAATTCGGCCAGCCGTTTCGGCGCCTGCGGAATCGCATCGGGCGTTGTGACGGCAACGGCGTCAAAGCCGGCGTTCCGCGCCTCGCGGTCGATCAGCGCGCGCAGCTTTGCCGTATCAGAAATCGAGGTCCGCATAGTGTGACACCGGCGACAGGCCACGCACCCGGTCGGACAGAAGCGGCCGGAACGAAGGCCGTGATTTCACCCTTGTATACCATTCGCGCGCGGCGCTGTGTTCGCGCCAGTCGATCTCGCCGAGATAGTCGAGCACCGACAGTGCTGCTGCCGCCGCGAGATCGGCATAGGTGACCTTGTTGCCGGCCAGCCAATGACGGGTTCCGGCCAGCCAGTTGGTGTATTTCATGTGCTGGCGGATATTGGCGCGGGCGGCGCGGATCGCCGCCGAATCGGGCGAGCCGCCGCCTGCCGTTTCCGGCATGACCGGCTTCAGAACGCGCTCGCGCACCAGATGCCGGGTAACCTCGCTTTCCGCCTTGTTGAGGTACCAGTCGGTCAGCCGGCGGATTTCGGCGCGCTCCATCGGATCCTCGGCGAACAGCCGCTTGTCGCGCTTGAGTACGCCGCGCGTCTCGTCGAGATATTCGGCAATGACCATCGCGCCGACGATCGGCACGTCGCCTTCGGCGAGCAGGATCGGCAGCGTGCCGGCCGGGTTCAGTGCCAGGAACTCCTTGCGCCGCGTCCACGGCTTCTCTTCGATCAGCGCCAGTTCCTCGCCATACTCGCCAAAGGCGAGGCGGACGAAGCGGCAGCTGGCGAACATCGGATGGTGGAAAAGCGTCAGCATGGTCCCGCGATAATAAAGCGCACTGGCAAATCGCCGGCTGCGCCGGTAAGTCTTGGCCGCCCGATTCAGGGGCTGTCAGGGTGCTGGGACCTATAGGGGGAGTTCCGCGCCGTGACAAGCAAGCCGTTTCTCAAGACCTCACTCCAACGCCGAGGTAGCCATGGAAAGCCAGACCGTCGTCGAAGCGCTGCTGCTCGGCATGCTCGAGGGCCTGACCGAGTTTATTCCGGTGTCTTCGACCGGTCATATCCTGCTCGCCGGCCATTTCCTCGGCTTTCATTCGACCGGAAAGGCCTTCGAAATCCTGATCCAGCTCGGCGCCATATTGGCGATCCTCAGCGTCTACTTCCGCCGTCTCTGGAAGATGCTGCTCGAGCTGCCCTACGACCGGCTGACGCGGCATTTCGTCCTTGGCATCCTCATCGCATTCCTGCCGGCGGCAATCATAGGCGCGCTGGCGCATGATTTCATCAAGACGGTGCTGTTCGAATCGCCGCGGCTGATCTGCATCATGCTGATCATCGGCGGTGTCATCCTGTTGCTGGTCGATCGCATGAAGCCGAAGCCGTATTACCACGATGTCGAGCGGTTTCCGACCAGGCTTTATCTGCAGATCGGGCTGTTTCAGTGCTTGTCGCTGATCCCCGGCACGTCGCGCTCGGGCTCGACGATCGTCGGCGCGCTGCTGCTCGGCGTCGACAAACGGGCGGCGGCGGAATTCTCCTTCTTCCTTGCCATCCCGACGATGGTCGGCGCTTTCGCCTTCGACCTGTTCAAGAACCGCAATGTACTGAGCAGCGCCGACCTGCCCATAATCGCCGTCGGCTTCGTCGCCGCCTTCGTCACCGCGCTAATCGTCGTGCGCTTCCTGCTCGACTACGTCTCGCGCCACGGCTATGCGCTGTTCGGCTGGTGGCGGCTGGTCGTCGGCATCGTCGGCCTGACGGGGCTGGCCATCTGGGGGTGAGCCGGCGCGGATAGCGCAATCCCAGCCGGAACTCTATTCTTGCCCCACGCCGAGCCATACGATCTTGTGGACGTATGGTTGGCAGGGGGAATGCATGAGCGAAGTTCTTGACGCCCTCGTTATTGGCGCCGGGCCGGCGGGGCTCGGCGTCAGCTATTTCTTGAAACGGCGGGGCCGCAACCACCGTGTGCTCGATCGAGGCCGGATCGGCGAAACGTGGCGAACGCAGCGATGGAACTCGTTTCGACTGAATTCGCCGACCATTCGCTCCATCTTACCCGGTGATTCCTACGAGGGGCCCGAGCCGTGGGGCGCGATAACCCACCACGAGTTTGTCGCGTATCTCGAAGGCTATGCCGAGCGGCACCGTCTGCCGGTAAGCACCCAAAATCCAGTACATGAGCTGACGAGAGACGATGGGATCTTTCGTATCACCACGACGGACGGGGCGTTTCTGGCGCGCAATGTGGTGATCGCCACTGGCGACCAAAATCGGCAGGTTCGGCCACCAGGATCGACTGACTTGCCAACCGCAATTCGCCAAGTCGATTCCTCGGCTTATCGCAACCCGGCCGAGTTCGAGAGTGGCGCGGTGCTGGTGGTCGGCAGCGGCCAGTCGGGCGGCCAGATCGCCGAGGATCTGGCGCTGGCCGGACGTGTGGTCTTTTTGGCGACCAGCCGCAACGGCCGTTGGGTGCGGCGATACCGCGGGGGCAACATACTTAAATGGCTGACGCTATCCGGGTTTCTCGACGTCCCGCGCAAGGAACTCGTCCTTCCCTCCGGCAAGCTGCAGGCCCGCGCGCTGGTCGGCGCGACCCACACGATCAGCCTGCAATCGCTGAGCGCGCAGGGCGTGGTGCTGCTAGGCCGCTTCAGGGGTGTGGAGAATGGCAACCTCGTCTTCGGCGACGAGCTCGACGACCATATGCGATTTGCCGACGAGGTTTCGGCGGATGCCAAGCGCCTGGTTGACGAGTACATAGAGCGCGCCGGCCTCGATGCGCCACTGGCCGAGGACGATCAGGATGAGACGATCGAACCGCGCCTGCCCGATCCGCCGATCCGCTCCCTCGACTGGACGGCGAGCGGCATCAGATCGGTGGTCTGGTGCACGGGCTTCACCGGCGATTTCTCATGGGTTCGGCTTCCCGGCGCGCTCGATGCAGCCGGCCAGCCCGTCCACGAGGATGGCGTCAGCGCTGTTAAAGGCCTCTTTTTCGCCGGCCTCGATTTCGGATCGACGCGGAAGTCGGGCACCATACCAGCCATTCCAGAGGAGGCGGCCGCCGTTGTGGAGCGACTTGTCCAAGGTGGAGCCGACTTGCCACGGAACGACGTCTAACCGATCCGTCGAGCGCGGGTTGTTGAACGTGCAAGAACATGACAGCTCTGGCGCGATCAAGACGACGCACGCTGCCTTTGTCGAAGCGCACCGATAATTTTCCGCAATCGGATTGGCGCGACAGCCAGAAATCGGCGGCGCCTTCGATGCGGCGCTCCGATTCGCGGCCGACTGCATCCATTGCCTCCATCAGCGTGCGGTGCGCCTTGACCTCGGCTGGTCGTCTTCGGGCTGACAGCACTGGCCATCTGGGGTGAGCCGGCGCAGTCATTCGGAATGGTCGCCCTGGAGACGCCAAAGGAGGTGCATCAAGGCGCGCGATCGGTCAGCGCGCTCGCACCTTCCTCCGCGGCGCAATGTGCGCAGCAGTAGATGATGTCATCCTGTTCGACGCCATGTCCGATGATCCGGCATCCGCAATGCGGACACGTCGGAGCAAGTTTCTGGACCGCGCATTCGAAGCTGTCGAACGTGTAGGTCTCGTCGGCCATCGTCACTTTGAAAGCCTTGTCGTAGTCATTCCCGCATTGATCGCATCTGGCCATAGTTCTTTTCCTTCTTTCATTGGCTTCAAGCTCGACCAACCTGTCGCGCGGCGATAGGTTCCCGCCGGGATCAGGGGGCCGTCCTAAGGCGGAGACGAGCGCGAGCCTACGCCACGGCGCTGTTCGATCACGCGGATCACCTCGTCGATATCCCGCGGCTCGATGTCGAGTTCCTTCAGGCCCGGCGCGTCATTTGCTGCCACATTATCCTGACGCATAAGATCGATCTGGTTGCGCGTTATGGGGGCAGCCGGGAGGAGTTCCGCGACGCCAGCCAAGGCGTTCCATACCGCAAACGGCACCGGCATCAGCTTGACGTGCGTATCGAGCTGTCGGGCGATCTCCCGAAGCAGTTCCTTATAGGTATAGATACGCGGGCCACCGAATTCGAATATGGATGAACCCATGTGGCTCCGCCCGTCGATCAGCCGGCTCACTGCTTCCGCGACGTCTGCCACATAGACCGGCTGAAGCCGTGTGCCACCATCGCCGAACAGCGGATAAACCGGCAGGAGGCGTATCATCCTCACAATGGTCGTGAGGAAAGCGTCGTCAGGTCCTGTCATGACGGCGGGACGCACAATGAAAGCGCCGGGAAATGCGCTTTCCACGGCAACTTCTCCGCGTCCACGTGCCCTTATATAATTCGAATCCGATTGAGGATCGGAGCCGATCCCTGAAATCTGGACGAACTGATCGATCTCGCCGTTGCGCGACGCGGCAGCGAGATCGGCCGCGGCTTTCACATGGACGCGTTCAAAGGTCTGGACGCCCTGCTCGACGTAAAGACTGACAGCATTCACGATCACCTGTGATCCGGTAATGGCCGACCCGATCGAGGACGCATCCAATATATCCGCCTCGACTGCTTCGGGCATCCTTGTACTCGAGGAAAAGACCAGGGCCACGCGAGCCGGATGGCGAGATGCGGCACGGACCGTGAAACCCCTTTCCAGGAGCCGCTTCACGATCCTGCGCCCGAGAAAGCCGGTTCCGCCGAACACGGTGACGATCCGTTCCGGGTTGAGATCGTCAGGATCCATTTGCCTCGCCATCCCTAGTCCTCGCGTAGCTGCGACGAGGACTGCCCTGGCTGGCATTTGAACCAGCCCGTCGAACATCAGGACGATTGGAGAACAACGCAGGAACGCTTTTGTTCCAGTCAGATAGACAAACCGAACGATTGAGCGAACGCAGGTGAGCGCCGGCACATGATCGAGGCTGCCGACGAAAAACCCCGAATGCCTCCTACCGGACGTCCGCTTTTGCGCGGCGCATCGAAGGTCAGCAAATGGCGCGACTTCCTTGTTCCCATCGACGAGACGACAGGCAACATAATCTGAACCGGAGATCGCAGCAAAACCGACCCCACTTCGGGAATAGCCTAGCTCCGCCCGTAGAAAACGTTCTCGACATGCACCGGCCAGCGCCACGGCAGTACCGCCACCATGTCGAAGCGCACCGATAATTTTCCGTAGTCGGATTGGCGCGACAGCCAGAAATCGGCGGCGCCTTCGATGCGGCGCTCCGATTCGCGGCCGACTGCTTCCATTGCCTCCATCAGGGTGCGGCGCGCCTTGACCTCGACGATCAGCACCAGATCGCCGCGCCGCGCGATCAGGTCGATCTCGCCGAACCTGGTACGGTGTCGGCGAGCCAAAATCCGGTAACCCTTCAGCATCAGCGCCGCCGCCGCCAGCCATTCGCCGTGATGGCCGCGCCGGTAGGCCTTTTGCCGGCTGGCGCTCGGCCGTTCAGCCATCGCCGTCTCCGCCGGCCCTGAGGTCAAGCAGCCGCCGGTAGAGCGCCTGTTTCTGGCCACCCGTCATCTTGGCGGCTTCCGCCGCTGCCTTGGAGGCCGGCATCTCGGCGGCGAGCGAAAGCAGAAGCCGGTCGATGTCTTCAGGCTCATCAGCGACCACATCCGCCGGGCCGACGCAGATGACGATTTCGCCTTTCGGCGTATCGGCTGCGGCGTAATGGCTGGCGAGCGACTGGAGGGTGCCGGTCCGCATCTCCTCGAAAGTCTTGGTCAGCTCGCGGCCGATCGCCGCCTTGCGGTCACCGCCCAGTGCCTCGACCATGGCATTGAGCGTCTCGGCCAGCCGGCGCGGCGATTCGAAGAAGATCAACGTTGCCGGCACCGCCTTCAAAGCTTCCAGCCGCGTCAGCCGCTGCCCGGTCTTCACCGGCAGGAAGCCGGCAAACAGAAAGGCGTCCGAGGGCAGGCCGGATGCCGTCAGAGCGGCAAGTGGCGCCGACGGTCCGGGGATCGGCACGACACGAATGCCGCGTTCCAGCGCCTCACCGACCAGCCGGTATCCGGGGTCGGAGATGAGCGGCGTGCCGGCATCCGAGATCAGCGCGACGCTCTGCCCGGCCTCGAGTGCCGCGATCAGCTTCGGCCCGGCCTCGCCGGCATTGTGTTCGTGGTAGGCGGTGGTGCGGCGGCGGATGCCGTAGCGGTCGAGCAGCACGCGGCTGACACGTGTGTCCTCGCAGGCGACGATATCGGCGGCGGCGAGCGTTTCCAGCGCGCGCAGCGTGATGTCGGCGAGATTGCCGATAGGCGTCGCCACCAGATAGAGCGCCGGCTCGAGCGGCCGGGCGGCAATCTCGGTCTGCCCGACCACATAACTGCGTTTGGCCGATTCGCCGGTCACCTGCACAACTCCGTTCGACCCTGTTTGGCACGGCTCACGCTTGGTTGCAAAAGCCTGGGTTGCAACGGCCCGGGTTCCAGAAGGGATGCCGACGTGAACCAGCCGCCATGCCTTCGCCATAGTAGGGAACGAAACCGTTGCCGGCGAATTTTACACCTGATCTCGGGAGGAGCAGGATGGACAGCCTGACGATACAGGACGTTTTCGAACCCTATTATGCCGGCCGCAAACGCTTCGCTGCGCCATGCGACAAAGGCCTGCCTGCCGAAGCCGCAGATGGCAGAGCCAAGAAGCCGCTTGCACGCCAGCGATCGGCAGAGAGTAAGCCCGCAAACGAAACCGACCGCACGATGGAGCACTGACCGGACGATGCCCAATCGCTTCGACATTTTCATCACCCGCCTCGAAACAAAAAGCGCCCGCGATGGCGCAGCATCACATCCCACAGCCGACCAGCACCGTGCCTCGCGCGACAAAAGCGAGATCAAGCCGGCGCGCTCCGGAGAGACCAGCGAAAAAGATCGCGCCAAACACCGCCACAAGCACGAGGCTTGACCACCGCAGACCTTCGCGATTGGTCGAGACAGCTCTCGAAAGCGCGGTTGCGCATGCTCCGCGATGTATCATTCAACCCAGATACTTCGAGACGCGCGCCTCCAGCAGGCCCACCAGAGCCGGGTCCATGAATTCATAGTCGTCGGGAATATCGAGGCAGATTACTCGAGCCTTTTTCAGGCTTGTCTTGAATTTCTGCTGCAGTTTGGCGCGGTGCGGTTTTTCCATCACGAAGATGATGTCGGCCCAGGCAACGAGTTCATGCGTCAACGGAGTGTCGGCATCGTGATTGGTGCCCGCTGATGCGACCTCGATGTCCCGCCGCTTGGAAAACAGCTGCTCCGCCGTCGGGCTGCGCAAGCGATTCTGGCTGCAGACGAAGAGAACGTTCTTCAACGTGCTATCTGGCCAGATCCGCCACGACCGCATCGAGCACGATCATGCCGGCCGGCGTGGCGCGCAGGCGGGCATTGCCGATCGGCGCCACCAGGCCTTCGTCCTGCAGCACCGACAGCCGTGCCGTCGACAGGCCGCGCCCTGAAAATGCCTCGTAGCGGGAAAGGTCGATGCCTTCCGCCAGCCTCAGCCCCATCAGCAGGAACTCGTCGGCCTCTTCCGACCGCGTGAGGATCTCGCCGCCGGTAACGCCATGGCCCTTGGCCTCGACCAGATTGGCCCAGGTCTCCGGCATTTTCTCGGCGATCGTCACCACGCGCCGCCCGCTCTCGACGAAGCGGCCATGCGCACCGGGACCGACGCCGACATATTCGCCATAGCGCCAATAGGTGAGATTGTGCCGGCTTTCGGCGCCGGGCCTGGCGTGGTTAGAAATTTCGTAGGCCGGCAGTCCGCGTGCGGCGGTGATCTCTTGCGTCAACGCGTAGAGATCGGCGGCAACCTCATTGTCTGGAATGATGAATTTCCTTGCCGCATGCAGTGCATGGAACGGCGTGCCTTCCTCGATGGTCAGCTGATAGAGAGACAGATGGTCTGCGGCGTGGCCGATCGCCTGCTCGAGTTCCGTCTGCCACGCTTCAGGCGTCTGGTCCGGCCGCGCGTAGATCAGGTCGAAGGACAACCGTGGGAAAATCTCGCGCGCCAGGCCGATCGCATGCAGGGCCTCATCGACATTGTGCAAACGGCCGAGAAAGCGCAGATCCTTGTCGTTCAGCGCCTGCACGCCAAGCGACACCCGGTTGACGCCCGCCGCGCGATAGCCGCGAAAGCGCTCGGC
The DNA here is from genome assembly GCF_040318915.1 of Mesorhizobium sp. M0991. NCBI lineage: Bacteria > Pseudomonadati > Pseudomonadota > Alphaproteobacteria > Hyphomicrobiales > Phyllobacteriaceae > Mesorhizobium > Mesorhizobium sp. M0991. Next base: position 488,423 of record NZ_JAMYNE010000001.1, on the reverse strand, counting down.
CTCGACGGAGGAAGGATTGGCCTCCAGCGTCACCTCGATGCCACCAGGCACCGTCCAGTTCTTCGCCACTGCATCCAGCACCGCCGCCACGGTCTGCGGCTTCATCAGCGACGGCGTGCCGCCGCCAAGAAAGATGCTTGTCACCTCGCGCGGTCCCGTGCGGCCGCGCATGGTCGCCAGCTCGGTCTCGAAGGCGCGGGCAAAACGCTCCTGGTCGACCGGCTGGTGGCGGACATGGCTGTTGAAGTCGCAATAGGGGCATTTGGCCGCGCAGAACGGCCAGTGGACGTAGACGCCGAAACCAGGGCTGCGGTCGAGCAGCATGGTCATGCGGCGGCCAATCGGGCTTGGGCGAATTTCTGAAAGGCGCGGGCACGGTGTGACAATGCGGTTGGCTGGCCGGGCTTCCAGCCATGCTTTTCCTCCGCGCTCATCTCGCCGAAGGTCTTTTCGAATCCGTTGGGCAAGAACACCGGATCGTAGCCGAAGCCGAGCTCGCCGCGCGGCGGCCATACCAGCATGCCCTCGACCTCGCCGCGAAAATATTCCGCCTGGCCGTCGGGAAAGGCCAGGCAGATCACCGCGACAAAGCGGCCCTTGCGCTGGGCAGGCGTGATCGCGCCAACTTCCTGCAAAGCCACTTCCGTGCGCTGCATGGCCATGCCGAAGTCGCGGGAGCCGTCCGGCGTCTCGGCCCAGTTGGCGGTGTAGACGCCGGGTGCGCCGTCAAGCGCATCGACACATAGGCCGGAATCGTCCGACAGCGCCGGCAATCCAGTGGCCTTGGCGGCGGCCAAGGCTTTTATGAGGGCGTTCTCCTCGAAAGTGCTGCCGGTCTCGTCCGGTTCCGGCAAGCCGTATTCCTTGGCGGACTTCGCTTCTATGCCGAACGGCGCCATCAGATCGGCGAATTCCCGCAATTTGCCGGCGTTATGGCTGGCGACGACGATCTTATGCCCGTCAAGCGAGTGAACAGTTGGCGAATGCATCAGATGCCCCAGATTCTTGGCTCGGCGAATTCGATCGAATTGCCCGAGGGGTCGCGAATATAGATCGAGCGGCCGCCCTGCGGCCATTCGAACTCGCTTTCGATGGCGATTTTCTTCGCCTCAAGATGGGCTTTCCAGCGCGGGATTTCATCCGCGCTTGCGGCGAAGCAAAGATGCCCCTCGCCGACGGCGCCATGCGGCGGCACTTTGAGCTTGGCATCGGACGCCGGCGGCACCTTGGTCGCCTCGGCATTGAAGATGAGCAGCACGCCGTCGCCGCAGCGGAAGAAGAGATGCCTGCCGTCGACTTTGCCGAGCGGATCGAGCCCGAGCACGCCCGAATAGAACCGTTCCGCGGCAGCAAGATCCGTCACGTAGAGTGCTGATTCCAGGATTGCGGAAGGGGTCACAGGATCGTCAACCTCATCGTCATAAACTGAAGATCAGTCCACGGCCATCTGCTGCAGGCTGACCAGGCGCTGAATGCCCTTCTTGGCCAATACCATCAGCGCCGCGAACTGCTCTTCCGAGAACGGCTCGCCCTCGGCCGTGCCCTGGATCTCGACGATACCGCCCTTGCCGGTCATGACGAAATTGGCGTCGGTGCCGGCCGAGGAATCCTCGATGTAGTCGAGATCGATGACCGGCTGGCCATCATGGATGCCGCAGGAGATCGCCGCAACGTGATCCTTCAGCACCTTGCCAAGGCTCGCCATCTGGCGGACTTCCATCCAGCGCAGGCAATCGTAAAGCGCCACCCAGCCGCCGGTGATCGAAGCGGTGCGCGTGCCGCCGTCGGCCTGGATCACGTCGCAGTCGACGGTGATCTGCTGCTCGCCGAGCGCCTGCAGATCGACCACGGCGCGCAGGGAGCGGCCGATCAGCCGCTGGATTTCCAGCGTGCGGCCGCCTTGTTTGCCGGCCGAAGCCTCGCGGCGCATGCGCTCGCCGGTCGAGCGCGGCAGCATGCCATATTCCGCCGTCACCCAGCCCTTGCCGGAATTGCGCATCCAGCCCGGCACCTTTTCCTCCAGGCTGGCCGTACACAGCACATGCGTGTCGCCAAACTTCACCAGGCACGAGCCTTCCGCATGCTTGGAGACGCCGCGCTCGAAGGAGATGGGGCGCATTTCGTCGAATTGGCGTTTGGAAGGGCGCATTCAGGCTTCTTTCTTTCTTCGGAATCTTGGCCGGGCTTGTAGCCGCACGGGGCGCTAGGCGCAAAGGAAAATGGACCGGTTGCGCCGCCGCCGCGGAAGTCTATATCTTCGGGCCGGAGGTTTTTGGCTCGAATGACCAAGGCAGTCGATCCCGGTTCGCAATCGCACGTGCTTCCGTCGCACGCGCTGCAATCGCCCGCGCTTCAATCGCTCGACATGCGTTCGCGCGACATCTTTCGGCGCATCGTCGATTCCTATTTGAAGGATGGCGAGCCGGTCGGTTCGCGCAGCCTGTCGCGCATCCTGCCGTCGTCGCTGTCGCCGGCCACCATCCGCAACGTGATGAGCGACCTTGAGCATCTCGGCCTGATCTATGCGCCGCACATTTCGGCTGGCCGGCTGCCGACCCAGGCAGGCCTGCGTTTCTTCGTCGATGCTTTCATGGAACTCGGTGACCTCTCCGACGAGGAGCGCCGCACCATCGAGGCGCAGGTGCGCGCCTCCGGCTCGGGCGCGACGCTGGAGCATATGCTGACCGAGGCCAGCCAGATGCTGTCCGGCATGTCGCGCGGCGCCGGCCTCGTGCTCGCCGCCAAGAACGAGGTGGCGCTGAAGCACATCGAATTCATCCAGCTCGAGCCGACCAAGGCGCTGGCCGTGCTCGTCTCGCAGAACGGCGACGTCGAAAATCGCGTCATCGATCTGCCCGCCGGCATCACCGTCTCGCAATTGCACGAAGCCTCCAACTTCCTCAACGCCCATATCCGCGGCCGCACCCTGGCCGAGGCGCGGGTCGAGATCGCACGCATCAAGGAAGAGACCAGGGCAGCCCTCGACACGCTGTCGCAGGATCTGGTCGAGAAGGGCCTGGCGGTCTGGGCAGGCGCCGAAAGCGGCGTGCCTGGGCGGCTTATCGTGCGCGGCCGCGCCAATCTCCTGGAAAACGTCACTGCCCAGGCCGACATAGAATTGCTGCGGCATCTGTTCGAGGATCTGGAGACGCAGGATGGGCTGATCCAGCTCCTCGACCTCGCCGAGGAAGGTCCGGGGGTGCGCATCTTCATCGGTTCGGAAAACAAGCTGTTTTCGCTGTCTGGCTCCTCGCTGGTGGTGGCACCCTATCGCGACAAGGACGCGCGCGTCGTCGGTGCGCTCGGCGTCATCGGGCCGACGCGGCTGAACTATGCCCGCATAGTACCGATGGTCGACTATACCGCGCAGCTGATTTCGCGCATGCTGCGCTAGGAGCCGCCGCGGCCTGCCGCAAGGAGAAAAAGAATGGCGCTGGAATCGTTCAAGGCCCAGATTAGCCTGCTGCTCGAGGAAATGGTCAATCAGCCTGAGGATCAGCACGAGGTGCAAGAGCAGTTGCGTGAGAAGCTGCAAGAGATGCGGGCCATGGGCCTGCCGCTGCCGGCCGATCTGGTCGCGCTGGAAAAGCGCCTTGATGACGATTTCTACGCCTCTGGCAACTGAAGGGGTTCGGCTTCAAATCCTCGTGTTCCGGACGACCGCTTGGAACGACCAATGCCTGATCCCGTTTGTCCTCTTCGAGGCGAATCCCGGAGGACGTTGATGACCCGATCTGGCGGCTTTGCGGCCATTGCCGCGGCTCTCCTTGTCGCGACACCGGCATCCGCCCGGCAGTCGGATCAGAAGGTGCTCAAAGGCGAAGCCGCTTTTGGCGATTGGCACGCCGACAGGCCTGGCGTCCGCCGCCTGATCGGGCCGCAAGACATGCCGCCAGCCGATCCCGCCCAATCCGCTTCGAACGGCGCCGGCGTGACGGAGCGGCCCGAAAGCGCCAAGCCAGAATTGCCGCCGGGCTTTTCGGCCGAAATAATCGCCTCCGGACTCTATAATCCGCGCGTCGTTCGCGTCGCTCCGAACGGCGACCTGTTCATCGCCAACGGCCATGCCGACCAAATACGTGTCTACCGTCTGGCCGAGGGCCGCGCCAAACCCATCGAGAAAGCGATTTTCGCCAAGGGCCTCAACTATCCATATGGCATCGCCTTCTATCCGCCAGGGGACAAGCCGCAATGGGTCTATGTCGCAAGCAGCGACAGCATCGTCCGCTTCCCCTATCGCGACGGTGACCTAAAGGCGTCCGCTAAACCAGAAACCATTGTCGCCAAAATCCCGTCGGGCGGTCACTCGACCCGTGACATCGCCTTCTCGCCTGACGGCAAGACGCTTTTTTTATCGGTTGGCTCGGACTCGAATGTCGCCGAGGACATGGACAAGCAACCCGATGGCGGCGTCGACGCGTGGGCGAAATCAAAGCCGCTCGGCGCAACGTGGGGCTCCGAGGAAGGCCGTGCAGATGTGCTCGCCTTTGACCCGGATGGGAAAAATCCCCGAACTGTCGCCACCGGCCTGCGCAACTGCACGGGCATGACGGTGCAGCCCGCCACCGGCGCATTGTGGTGCGTCGTCAACGAGCGGGACGAACTCGGCGACAACGTGCCGTTCGAATTTGCAACTGCGGTCAAGGACGGCGGATTCTATGGTTGGCCTTGGTACTACATCGGCAATAACGAGGATCCGCGCCATCAGGGCGAGCGGGCAGACCTGGCCGGCAAGGCCACTGTCCCCGATGTATTGATGCAGGCGCATTCGGCGCCGATGAACATAGCCTTCTACGACGGCAAGAACTTCCCGGCGGATTATCAGGGTGACGCCTTCGTCACCATGCATGGTTCGTGGAACCGTGGCGCCAGGACCGGCTACAAGGTGGTGAGGCTCAAATTCAGGGATGGCAAGCCGACCGGCGAGTATGAGGACTTCATGACCGGCTTCGTCATCTCGAACGACGCCGTCTGGGGCCGCCCGGTCGGTGTCGCGATGGCCAAGGACGGCTCGCTGATCGTCACAGAGGACGGTAACGGCACCATCTGGCGCGTTACCTACGAAGACGGCCGCTCCTGAACGGCGGTGTCGCCTGCTGCGCTGGCGCAATCGAATCCGGCCCGAGGGAATTCACCCAACTTCAACATTGTGCGACAAGCGCGAATCATGACGCTCACCGGGTTCCTCGCCTACAGCGCCGCCCTCGGCATCGCCGCAGCCATCCCCGGCCCAGGCGTCACCGCGCTCGTTGCGCGTGCACTGGGCTCCGGCTTCCGCTCGTCGCTGGCCATGTCGTTCGGGCTGATGCTCGGCGACCTGACCTATTTGACTGCCGTGGTGCTCGGCCTCGCTTTCGTCGCACAAACTTTCGGCATGGTCTTCCTGGCCATCAAATGGCTGGGCGTCGCTTACCTCGCTTTTCTTGGCTGGCGTTTCTGGACGAGCGGCATCACGCCCGAAACGGTGGAGGCAAAGAAAGGCAAGGGCGGCTTGGCATCCAGCTTTGTAGCCGGCCTTGCCGTCACGCTCGGCAATCCGAAGACGATGATCTTCTATCTCGCCATCACCCCGACCATCGTCGATCTGAAGGCGATCACGCTGGTCGACTACGGGATCCTTGTCGCGCTCACCATCGTCGTCCTGCTCGTGGTGCTGGTGCCCTATCTGGCGCTGGCGGCCAAGGCGCGCTGGTTCCTGAAGTCGCCGCGGGCGCTGAGGGCACTCAACCGCACCGCCGCCGGATTCATGGTCGGTGCGGCGGCGGCAATTGCCGCCCGCCAATAGACCTCTTTCGCCAATCCGCCCAGGGATTGTCACGCCTTGCAAGGGCGGGGGTATTCAGCACGAACTTCACTCGGATATTTTTCGATCGACAGCCTATCTTGCGCGGTGGATGGCTCTATCCTATGCCGCTTGACCTCTGGGAGGAAAATCAATGAACAAGCCCGCCACCCCCACACACGTGCCCGGCCGCGGCCGCATCTACAATTCGATCACCGAGACGATCGGCGACACGCCGCTGGTGCGGCTTGATAAATTCGCCAGGGAGAAGGGTGTCGTCGCCAATCTGCTGGCCAAACTCGAATTCTTCAACCCGATCGCCTCGGTCAAGGACCGCATCGGCGTGTCGATGATCGAGGCATTGGAGGCTTCGGGCAGGATTACGCCCGGCAAGACCACGCTGATCGAGCCGACCTCGGGCAATACCGGCATCGCGCTCGCCTTTGCCGCCGCCGCCAAGGGCTACAAGCTGATCCTGACCATGCCGGAAACCATGTCCGTCGAACGCCGCAAGATGCTGGCGCTGCTCGGTGCCGAACTGGTGCTGACCGAAGGGCCGAAAGGCATGAAGGGCGCCATCGCCAAGGCGGACGAGCTGGCGGCAACGCTGCCCGACGCCGTCATTCCGCAGCAATTCGAGAATCCGGCCAATCCGGAAATCCATCGCCGCACTACGGCCGAGGAAATCTGGAACGACACCCATGGCGAAGTCGATATCTTCGTTGCCGGCATCGGAACCGGCGGCACCATCACCGGCGTCGGCCAGGTGCTGAAGAAGCGCAAGCCCTCGGTGCATGTCGTCGCCGTCGAACCGGAAGCCTCGCCGGTGCTGTCGGGCGGCCAGCCAGGCCCGCACAAGATCCAGGGCATTGGCGCCGGCTTCGCGCCAAAAATCCTCGACACGACGATCTATGACGAGATCGTCAAGGTCTCGAACGAGGATTCGGTTGCCAATGCACGGCTCGTCGCTCGGCTCGAAGGTGTGCCGGTCGGCATCTCGTCGGGTGCCGCCCTGCAAGCGGCAATCGTCGTCGGCTCGCGGCCCGAGAACAAGGGCAAGAACCTCGTCGTCGTCATCCCCTCCTTCGCCGAGCGCTATCTCTCGACGATCCTGTTCGAGGGATTGGGCGCGTAGAGTCTGGACACCTCGTCATCCCAGGGCGGAGCGAACGCGAAGCGGAGCGCAGACCCTGGGATCCATTCCGTGAGCGTGGCCAACGAATACCGCGGTGCAGATGTGAAAGCCGTTGCAACATCGGCAGCATGCACGCTGTCCTCCGACATCTAAAGGCTCTGCACCGTCGCGACGCTCAGAAGTTACGGCATGGACCAGGGTCTCGGCGACGTCGCTTCGCTCCTGCTCCGCCCCATACATGACGAAGGTAGGTGGGCTTCAGCCAATCTCGAAGGTTTGCGCTAGACTAGTTCACCTAGGGCAACAGGCTCCAACCCGTGCGCCGAGGACCCAGATAACAGCACTGGCCCGCTGAAAAAACACCTGTGGCGGCTCCCGCTCGCTTGAGTAAAGCGGCGCTTCGGTTCAGATCGTCGCCGGCCTTGCACCGGCTGGCGGAGGACTTCATGTACAAGCTCTATACGCGTGCCAATACCGGCGGCTTTGTCGTCGAGGCGGCGCTCGCTTTGGTGGGTGTGCCTTTCGACCAGATCGACGTTCCGAAGGGCCGACTCGATCAGGCCTTTTTAGACATCAGCCCCTTGAACCAGGTGCCGGTCCTGATCATGCCGGACGGACGCTCGATGACCGAATCGGCGGCGATCTGCATCCTGCTGGCCGAGCGCCACCCGGAAGCAGGACTGGCGCCCGCAGCAAGTTCGCCGGACCGTGCCGACTTCCTGCGCTGGATGTTTTTCATGTCCTCCGTCATCTATTCGGCTGACCTGCGGTTCTTCTACGCGCATCGCTACACGACCGATCCCCGCGGCGTGGACGCTGTCAAACAGGCGGCGGTCTCGGAAATGGATCGCAGCTTCGCCATTCTCGATGCCGCCCTCGAAGGCCGTGACTGGCTGGCCGGCGACCGGCTCTCGCTGGCCGACGTCTATCTCGTCATGTTGGTGGCCTGGCATCCGGAGGTCGCGAAGGTTCCAACCGCTTGGCCGAACATCGAACGCCTGTGGGCCAATTTGCGGGAACATCGGGTGATGAAGAGGCTGAATGCTGCCCACGACATGTGGCCGGCCTAAGCACTCCGCCTTGTCTCAGTGTCTTTCCGCGCGGCCGAGCCCTGCCCGTCGTTCCTGCAGGAACCGGCGCACGGCCGGATCGCGTTCGAGGCCGATAGCCCGGTCATAGGCCTCGCTCGCCTCCCGAATGTTGCCGAGTCTGGCCAGCAGGCCCGCGCGGGCGGCCCAGTAAGGTTGATAGTCGTACAGCCGTTTGTCGCCGCTGAATTGATCAAGCGCGCTCAATCCTGCCGAAGCACCTTCGGCCTCGGCAATGGCCACCGCGCGATTGATCGACACCACCGGCGAGCCGGCGATTACCGACAGCGCGTCATAGAGCTCCTTGATCGCGACCCAGTCGGTAGAACCGGTCAGCCGCCGTGTCGTATGGGCGGACTGCACCGCGGCCTCGAGCTGGTAGCGGCCGACAACGCCTTCGGCTGCGGCGCGCCTGAGCAGCGTCTCCGCTTCATCGATCATTGCGTCGTCCCATAGTGCAAGATCCTGCTCGGCCAGCGGTACGTAATCACCCGCCGCATTGCGCCGGGCTGCACGCCGCGCCTCGGCGAACAGCATCAGCGCCAGCAGGCCGAGCGCCTCCGGCTCGTCCGGCATCAGCGTGGCCATCAGACGGCCTAGCCAGATGGCTTCGGTCGCGAGATTGCGGCGCCGCGTTTCGGTGCCGGCCGGGTCGGACCAGCCTTCGGCAAACGCCGCGTAGATTGCTTCCAGAACGGTGCCCAGCCGCTCACCGAGCTCGGCCCGCTCCGGCACGCGGAACGGAATGCCTGTCTCGCGAATTCGCGTCTTGGCGCGCACCAGGCGCTGGCTCATCGTGGCTGGCGATATAAGAAAAGCCGAGGCGATCGTCGCTGCGTCGAAGCCCAGGACCGTCTGCAGGATCAGTGGCGCGCGGACGCCGGCCTCGATCGCCGGATGGGCGCAGGCAAACATCAGCCTGAGCCGCTCGTCCGGCAGGTCTTCCTCGGCCATGCGTGCCTCCATCTCCTCGGCGATCAGCCTGAGGTGGTCGCGGCCCGCCTCGCTTGTCAGCCGCCGTCTGACCGCATCGACGCGGCGCCTGCGCGCCACCGCCAGCAGCCAGGCTTCCGGCTTGTCGGGCACCCCCGCCTTTGGCCAACGCTCGAGCGCCGCTGCAAAGGCATCAGCCAATGCGTCCTCGGCAGCGGCCACGTCGCGCGTGCGTGCGGCGAGATAGGCGACCAGCTTGCCGTAGCTTTGCCGGGCGGCCGCTTCCGCCGCCGCCCGCGCGGTATCGGGCAGTTCCGGCATCACATGGTGAGTTCCCAGATCGGCCGCACCTCTACGGTGCCGGTGCTGGCGCCCGGGCAGCGCGCCGCCCAGGCAATGGCCGCGTCGACGTCCTCCGCTTCGATCATATAGAAGCCGGCAAGCTGCTCCTTGGTGTCGGCATAGGGGCCGTCGAGCACGTTGGTCTTGCCATTGGCCATCCGCACCGAGGTAGCGGATTGCGTCGGCTTCAGCCGGTCGCCGGCGAGCCAGGCGCCAGATTTCTTCAACGCTTCGGTATAGGCGACATAGGCGCTCGACATCTGTGTCACCGCGTCTGCCGGCGCGGCTGCCATCCCCGCTTCGTTTCCGTAGATCAAAAGCATATATCGCATGGTCTTCTCCCGTTTCTAAGGCCGCATCGTTGCGAGCCGGACGTATGTCGCGCGGCCCTGCCCGATTTCGACAGGCGCTGGAAAAATCTTTCGGCCGCGATGCGACCTCGCGCAAGCGCCGATGTGCTGGGGCACTGCTTAGCCGTTCGTCTAATCGCTGCTATTGCGGGTTGGCATTTCCCGCCCGCTGTCTAAACTCGCCTCGCTTCGTGCCGCAGAGGAGGGCACGGGCCGAATTTTCAGGGAGGAAATCGCATGCCCAATTTCAGGACGAAATTTATTGCGGCGGGCGTGCTGGCGCTGTCGCTTGGCCTTGGCGCGGTATCAGTCAAGGCACAGGAATTCATCAACGTGCTGACCGGCGGCACGTCCGGCGTCTACTATCCGCTCGGCGTCGCGCTGTCGGAAATCTACGGCAAGGGCATCGAAGGCGCGCGCACCCAGGTGCAGGCGACGAAGGCCTCGGTCGAAAACCTCAATCTCTTGCAGCAGGGCAAGGGCGAGATCGCTTTCGCGCTGGGCGATTCTGTCAAGCTGGCCGCCGAAGGCAATACCGAAGCCGGCTTCCCAGGCAAGCTCGATAAGCTGCGCGGCATCGCCGCCATCTATCCCAACTACATCCAGATCGTCGTCAGCAAGGAATCCGGCATCAAGACGCTCGCCGATCTCAAGGGCAAGAGCTTATCTGTCGGCGCGCCGGCCTCGGGCACCGAGCTCAACGCCCGCACGATATTTGCCGCTGCCGGGCTGAAATACGAAGACCTCGGGCGGATCGAATATCTGCCCTTCGCCGAATCGGTGGAACTGATCAAGAACCGCCAGCTCGACGCCACGCTGCAATCGGCTGGCCTTGGGGTCGCGTCGATCCGTGACCTCGCCACCTCAGTGCCGGTAAACATCGTTGCCGTGCCGGCGGAGGACGTCGCCAAGATCGGCTCGCCCTATCTTTCCGTGGTCATCCCCAAGGGCACCTATGAGGGCCAGACCGAGGATGTCGCGACCGCCGCCGTCGGCAATTTCCTGATCACCAGCGCCGATGTCTCCGACGAGACCGCCTACCAGATGACCAAACTGCTGTTCGAGCATCTCGACCAGCTCACCGCTGCCCACGCCGCCGCCAAGGCGATCGACCCGGCCAAGGCGCTCGACGGCATGCCGGTGCCGCTGCATCCAGGCGCCGAGAGGTATTACAAGGAAAAGGGGCTCATCAAGTAAAGCGTCCCCTCCCCCTTGAGGGGAGGGTGGCCCGCAGGGCCGGGAGGGGTCCTCGGCGACGCGCTCCCTCGTTCAGGCAAAGGTCGAGGCAGTTGAGGTTATCCCACACGTCCATCCGCCTTCGGCGGCTGTCCACCCTCCCCCCAAGGGGGAGGGGAGCGCCCCGCCAGGAACCCCGCTAATGACCGAAACCCCGACGATTCTTTCCCCCACCGCCGAAATCCCTGTCGAAGGATTGCCGCCTGGCTTCGGCGAAGGCATCGCCGGCAAGGCGGCGTTTTTTATCGCCATCGCGTTCTCTATCTTCCAGATCTACATCGCCGCCTATGGCAGCCTGCCGAGCCAGGTCGTACGCGCCATGCATGTCGGCTTCCTGCTGCTGCTCGGCTTTGCCCTAATCGCCAATCTGCGCGCCAAAGGCGTCCCGGCGAAAGCAGTGTTCTGGACGCTCGGCCTGCTTGGCTTCGCCACCGGTCTGTACAATTGGGTGTTCTATGCCGACCTCATCCGCCGCTCCGGCTTTCTCACCACGCCTGACCTGATCGTCGGCGCGGTGCTGGTCGTGCTGGTCTTCGAGGCGGCGCGGCGATTGATGGGGCTGCCGCTCGCCGTCATTGCCTTCATCTTTCTCGCCTACGCATTTGCCGGCAATCATCTGCCGCCGCCTTTCATCCATCGCGGCTATGATTTCGCCCAGCTCGTCGACACCTTCGCCTATGGCACCGAAGGCATCTACGGCACGCCGATCTATGTCTCGGCCGCCTACATCTTCATCTTCGTCGTCTTCGCCGCCTTTCTTGAGCGCGCCGGCATGATCGCGCTGTTCAACGATTTTGCGCTTGGCCTGGTCGGCTCATGGCGCGGCGGCCCGGCGCAGGTCTGCGTGCTGTCCTCGGCGCTGATGGGCACCATTTCGGGTTCCGGCGTCGCCAATGTGGTGGCCAGCGGCCAGTTCACCATCCCGCTGATGAAGCGCTTCGGCTTCCGCTCGGCCTTCGCCGGAGCTGTCGAGGCGACCTCGTCGATGGGCGGCCAGATCATGCCGCCGGTGATGGGAGCGGTTGCCTTCATCATGGCCGAGACCCTGAACATCCCCTATGCCGCGGTGGTCAAGGCGGCGATCATTCCGGCGCTGCTCTATTTCGGCGCGTGTTTCTGGCAGGTGCACCTGGAAGCCGGCAAGGCCGGGCTGCACGGCATGGCCAAGGCCGACCTGCCGAATCCGTGGGATGCAGTGAGACAACATTGGCCGCTGGTACTGCCTCTCGCCGCACTGATCTACCTGCTGTTTGCCGGCTACACACCGGTCTTCGCCGGCACCATGGGCCTGGCGTTGACCATTGTGCTCATCCTCGGCACGCCGCTGGCAGCATCGATCGGGCCGCTCGCCTTCCGCGTCGTCTTCTGGCTGGCGCTCGGGCTTGCCGCCGCCTCCTTCATGAAGTTTGGCGTCAACATCCTCAGCGTGGTCATCGCCGTGCTGGTCGCAGCCTGCCTCACCTTCAAGGGCGGGCGCGAGACGCTGCGCATATGCGTGGATTCCCTTGCCGAGGGAGCAAAGAACGCGCTGCCGGTCGGCATTGCCTGCGCCATCGTCGGCATCGTCATTGGCACGTTGACGCTTACCGGCATCGCCTCGACCTTCATCGGCTGGATCATCTCGATCGGCGAGAACAATCTGTTCCTGTCGCTGCTTTTGACCATGCTCACCTGCCTGGTGCTCGGCATGGGCATACCGACCATTCCCAACTACATCATCACTTCGTCGCTGGCCGGGCCAGCGCTGCTGTCGCTCGGCGTGCCGTTGGTGGTCAGCCATATGTTCGTCTTCTATTTCGGCATCATGGCCGATCTCACCCCGCCTGTGGCGCTGGCCGCCTTCGCCGCCGCACCCATGGCCAAGGAAAGCGGCCTCAAGATCGGCATCCAGGCAACCAAGCTTGCCATTGCCGGCTTCGTGGTGCCGTTCATGGCGGTCTATACCCCGGCGCTGATGCTGCAGGATCCCGGCCCGATCGCCGCCCAGTTCGGCTATCCCGTCGAGGTCGCTTATATCGTCATCAAAGCCTGCATGGGTATCGTCCTGTGGGGCGCCGCGGCCGTCGGATTTCTCGCCCGGCGCATGGCCTGGTGGGAACGCCTCGTCGCGTTCGCCGCCGGCGTGCTGCTGGTTGCGGCGCTGCCGCTCACCGACGAGGCGGGCTGGGCGCTGTCCGTTGCCTGGATCGGCTGGCACTGCTGGCGCGCGCGGCAGGCTTCGCTGGCCAATTCAGCATGAGCCTCTGCATCGTCGCGGCCGGCAAGACGGTGACGCTCGCGGTCGCTGCCTTCACGCTCTCCTGGGTGCATTCGGTGGAGAAGACCCAGTGGCAGGAAGACTGGAAGGTGCTGCCGTTCGGCCTGGAGCTGGTCGAGGCCCGCATCAAGGGATCGGGCGCCGGGATGGAGCCGCCGCAGGGCTCGGCGCTGCGCGACGGCTGGTGGGTCTATGCGCCCAAGGTCGGGCCAAAGCGGCGCCTCGTGCTCGCCGCCTCGGGCGCTACGGGTCAGGGCTGGACACTGTGCACGGCGCAGGACTGCCGCGAATTGGCCAAGGTGGCAGGCGACACGATCTCGCTGGAGCCGTGCGCACCGGAGGGCTCCAGCCAACCGCGGTAGCGAGCGATCATGCCGGCAAGCGGATGCGAGATATCGACATGGAAGCGGAAGCGGCCATCCTCCACCGTTTCGTGGGAAGTCGAGCGTGGACCGAGCCACATCGGCAGCGGCAGGCCAAAAAAGCTCCAGCGGCGCAAGACCAGTGCCAGCCGGCCGTCCTCGGCAACCAGTGCCATCGCGAAGGTCAGCGGGCCGAAGCGTTCGCACAGCAGGCGTTGCGATCGACCCCGGCCTGCGAACTGTAGGCTCGAAAAACTGTGCTTGCCGAATGTCCGCGTCCAGGTCTCGCCGTCCTTGTCGGTGTCGAAGCGGACATGAACCGGGATGTCCTCGCTTGCCCCGGGGAAGCCGACCATCCAGGCCATTAGCCGGCCAAGAACATTGCGCCCGCGTTCGACGCGCGCGCGGCCTGCGGCGGTGATCGTACGGTCATGCATTGACCGAATTGCCTCGGGAAGGCCTTGCCAGGCGGCACCGAGCAGCTCGGCATAAAGCGGCTTGTCCTCGTCCGCGGCCCCGTTCCCGAAGCCGGTGTAGATCGTCCGCCCGGCGAACAGGGCCTCATAATCCCGGAGCTCCAAATCGCGCACCGCCGCCCGTGCGCCCGGCGCCGGCTGATGTCCGGCCAGCACTTTGCGGACCAGCGCTTCGACCGCCATAGACGGGATCAGCGGCCCATCATTGCCCTCGGCCAAGAGATGCCACGAGCGCTTGACGATGGCGCCCGTGCGGTCCGATCCCTCCACCTCGACGAACATGCCGCCGCGATGCTCGCCCCAGCGCAGCCGGTTCGTTGCCTGATGCATCAGCGGCGCCAGTGGCGAAAGCGAACTGATCAATCCGGCGCGCACCAGCCAGGCGAGGCAGATCAGGGCGCGGTGCAGCACCTCGGGTACCGGCCCGGCTCCCATCCAGATGGTCCTCGCCTCCGGCCAAAGCGCGGCCAAGGCGCGCAGGTCTGGAACGTCGACCAGCGAAAACAGCGTGTTTCGAAGCGGCAGCCGGCCCGGCGGCGCGATCGTGTAGCGCAGCTGCTCGATAAACAGACGGCCTTGTTCGGGACGGCCATTACGAACAAGGCGCACCGGCTGACCGGCGTAACCGGCGATGGCGCGAATGACGTTTCCGCCGACACCGGCGAAGGGCGACGGCGCGATGCCGTCGCGAATGCCGTCAACCCGCGTCAGGTCCGAAGACAGGCGACGCACCACCGCCGCCGTCAGCACCGGAAAGCTCGAGACGCCGGACAGCACGAAGACGCCGGCGTTTCGCGCCGCCTCGTCGAACGCAGAGACACCGGCGACGAAATCCGAGCCGTCGGCAAGATCGAGATAGTTGACGCGCCGGGCGATGCATGCCTCGATCAGGCGATAGCGTCCCTCGCCATAGGCCTGGAACGGACCGCTCGCGTCGACCACAATATCAGGCTCAAATGCAGCGAGTTGCGCGGCGAGATCGCCGTCACGGTCGAACAGTGCCGGCACCAGCCGGGCTGCTGTCGGGGCGCGCCTCTTGCAATACGCGTCAGCCTTGGCGAGCGAGCGCCCGGCGACGAACAGGATCAGACGCGGCTCGCCCTCCAAAAGCTCGACGGTGCGACCGCCAAAGGTGCCATAGCCGCCGACGACAAGAACCTTCATCCGCAGTTCCCCCAAAATGCCCAGCGCCGCTCCGGCCACGGCAATGAGCCTAGCCGATCAATCTTGTCCTCACCTCGGCGGAAGGGATTTCACAATTGTCCTTCTTGCCGAACAGGGCGTAGCGGTTCTTTGCGATGCGGTCGTAGAGCCAGTCGCGAAGCGGGCGCGGCAACAGCAGCAGGATCTGCGCCGCCCGCCACGGCCAGCCGAGTTCGGCCATGACGGCAACGAAACTGTCCAGGCGGGTGAAAGCGGCGCCATCGACGATGACGAGATTGGTCTCGTAGCGATCCGTCCGCAGCCCGTATTTCTTGAACAGCATCTCGCCGAAGGGCGACTGCGCCGTTACGAAATGGAAGCGGCCCTTGCGGTCGAGCTTCACCACCATGCGCACAAAGCCCGAGCACAATACGCAAATACCGTCGAACACGATCAACGGGCGACTCGATTCGAATTCTGGCGGCTCAGGAGAATGGTTCGGCTTGACGATCACGTGGCGCCCGGCAGCTGGTGTCAGGCGACACTAAGCCTGCCGGCGGCTGGATCAAAGCCCGGAATGTTAGAAGCTTGGCGGTGTCGCACGCCGTCTGTCGGTCAGCGCAGGGCGCTCGGCGCGATAGGTCGTTGACCGATTGTCGGCGTCGGGCCGGCAGATACGGCTGTCGTGACGGCTCTCCATGCTCATCATCAGTGCACGCTGATCCCAAGCGTGTTGCCACGGCGCGCGCAGGCGGGGCCTGGGCCGCGCATGTAATAGCGCTCGGGTCGATAGGTCGGCGCGACGAATTCGCGGATGGCGGCGGCATAGCCGGCGATTTGATTCCAGAAGCTCATTTTACTCGGTCCCTGTCCCGTTTCGGATGTCCCTTCCGAATTGCGGGGATCATAGCGTCCAGGCGTGAATAGTCGGTGAACGCGATGTTAATCTCTGGTCGAAAATGCCTTTGTTCATGGCTGGAATGCGGCTGATTCGCGGTGTTTCCATGCAGTCCGTCGGCATTTCGTCCAGTGTGACTTTTGCATCACATATGTTTCGCCTGAATGTCGCAGAAGCGCGGTTTTGTTTCAGGTTCTTGCTGGACCGCGAAATTTCCGTGCACGTGGTCGAAAAACCAGGAACCGGCCCGTCAGCCGCACGTTGATTTCCCAGTGCCGGGACGAACCGGTTCCGCAAGCTGTGGTGCTCGGTTGAGCCGCAGCCAAAAATCTGAAAACCGCAAGAGCAATGGAAAGGCAAAGGCCATGGGCTTCTTTTCGAAGGATATCAAAACACTCGACGACCTCTTCGTGCACACGCTGCGCGACATTTACTACGCGGAAAAACAGATCGAGAAATCGCTGCCGAAGATGATCGACAAGGCGAGTGATCCGCAGCTGAAAGCCGGCTTTGAGAAACATCTCGCCCAGACCAAGGGTCATATCCAGCGTGTCGAGCAGGTGTTCGAACTGCACGGCGTGAAGGCCAAGCAGGTCGACTGCCCGGCCATCGACGGCATTCTCGAAGAGGCCGACGACGTCAGCGGCGACATCGCCGACAAGGAGGTCCTCGACGCTGCGCTGATCGCGTCCGCCCAGGCGGTCGAGCATTATGAGATGACCCGTTACGGCACCTTGATTGCCTGGGCCAAGCAACTGGGCCGCAGTGACTGCGCCAATGTGTTGGCCAACAATCTCAAGGAGGAGCAGGCAACCGACCGCAAGCTTACCGAGATGGCGGAAAGCAAGATCAACCTGCAAGCCGCCGAGTAGGGCAGCGATAGAGAATTGAGTTCAAGGCAAGGCTGGGCCGAAACCCCGGACTTGCCTTTTGCGCCGCCGGAACCGGAACGGGCTTTGCCCGTTCTCGGTTGAACATTGTCGCGCAGGGAGTTTGTCATGGCGCCGCGCCCCGCCTGGAGAGGGTATCTCAAGCTTTCGCTGGTCACTTGCGCCGTCGAACTGACCAATGTCGTCACCCAGGCCGAGAAAGTCTCGTTCCGCGTGCTCAACCGCAAGACCGGCAATACCGTCAAGCGCGTCTATGTCGATTCGGCAAGCGGCAAGCCGCTCGATGAAGGCGACGAGATCAAAGGCTACGAGATCGGCGACGGCGACTTCGTCCAAATCGAGGAGGAGGAGATCGAAGCCGTGCAGATCGAATCCTCGCATACGATGAGCCTCGATGGTTTCATCGAAAAATCCTCGATTCAGCAGATCTATCTCGATACCCCCTATTATTTGACGCCTGCGGACGAGGTCTCGGAAGAGGCCTTCGCAGTCATCCGCGAGGCCATGGCCGCCAAGAAGACGGCGGGGCTAGCCCGCATCGTGCTCTATCGCCGCGAACGTCCGGTGGTCATCGAGCCGTTGGGCAAGGGTCTGCTGCTGACGACCCTACGCTATGGCGATACGGTTCGCAGGCCCGAGATGGTGTTCGGCGACATCAAGCCGGTGAAGACCGACGCCGAGATGATCAGGCTGGCCGAACACATCGTCAATGAGAAACAGGCGAAGTTCGATCCTTCCGAATTCGAGGACAAATACGAAAACGCGCTGATCGAGCTGGTCCGCGCCAAGAAGGCCGGCAAGAAGGCACCGAAGACAAAGGCAGAACCACGGCCCTCCAACGTCGTCAATCTCTTCGATGCACTGAAGAAGAGCCTTTCGTCGGAAGCCGGTGCGCCGACAAAGACCGGACGCCCGGCAAAAGGCGCCAAGCCCAAAGCCGCTCGGCGCAAATCTGCTTAGGATCAGACCATGGCCAGCCTCGAGCAGTATCACGCCAAGCGCAATTTCAAGAAGACCGCCGAACCGGCCGGCAAGCTCTCGCGCGGCAAGAAAGCGAGCCGGGTGGCATTTTCGTCATCCACAAGCATGCCGCCACCCGGCTCCACTACGACCTGCGCCTTGAGCATGGCGGTGTGCTGTGGAGCTGGGCGGTGACGCGAGGCCCGAGCCTCGACCCGCACGAAAAGCGGCTCGCCGTCCACGTCGAGGACCACCCGATCGACTATGCGCCGTTTGAAGGCACTATCCCCAAGGGCCAATATGGCGGCGGCTCGGTCATCGTCTGGGACGAGGGAACTTGGGTCCCCGATGGCGACCCGGCAAAGGCAATGAAGAAAGGCCACATCAACTTCGAATTGCACGGCCACAAATTGCATGGCGCCTGGCATCTGGTGCGGCTGAAGCCGCGTCCGGGCGAAAAGCGTGACAACTGGTTGCTGATCAAATCCGACGATGCCGCCGCGCGTCCGGGCGAGGACATTTTGCAGGAGGCGCCGCAATCGGTGAAATCCGGCCTGACCATCGAGGAGGTCGGCGAAGGCAAGACCGCCGACGGCAAGAAGCCAAGGGTCTGGCAGTCCGACAGGCCGGCTACCGGCAAGAAGGCAGTCGCGGCAAGGCGGCTCGAATTCATCGAACCGGCGCTCGCAACGCTGGAGCGGGACGCTCCGCCCGGCAAGGACTGGCTGCATGAGGTGAAGTTCGACGGCTATCGCATGCAGGCGCAGCTTGCCGGCACCGAGGTGCGGCTTTTGACACGCACCGGCCTCGACTGGACCGACAAATTCGGTGGCGCAATTGTCGCGGCACTTGGCGGCCTGAAATGCACCGATGCGATCATCGACGGCGAAATCGTCGTGCTGGCGGATAACGGTGTCTCGTCATTCTCGCTGCTGCAGCAAGATCTGTCGGCGGGCCGTACGGACCGTTTCATCTACTATGTCTTCGACCTGTTGCGTCTCAACGGTGAGGATATCCGTTCCGAGCCGCTGGTCGAGCGCAAGGAAAGGCTGCGCACCTTGCTCGCCGGACAGGCCGAGGATCAGGCCGTGCGCTTCAGCGACCACTTTGCCGAGCCCGGCAAGATCATGCTGGAGCACGCTTGCCGCCTGGGCCTCGAAGGCGTCGTCTCCAAGCGCGCCGATGCGCCCTACCGCAGCGGCCGTGTTCCCTCGTGGGTGAAGTCGAAATGCACGGCACGCCAGGAATTCGTCATCGGCGGCTACATGCCGTCGGACAAGACCGGGCGCGGCCTGCGCTCGCTGCTGGTCGGCTATCACGAGGGCGGCAAGCTGCGCTATGCCGGCCGCGTCGGCACCGGCTTCACGGCCAAAAGCACCAACGAACTGAAGAAGAGGCTTGATGCGCTGAAGACGACAACCTCGCCCTTCGACAGGGCGGTGCCAAGGGGCAAGGGGCTGGTCTGGGTCAAGCCCGAACTTGTCGGCGAAGTGGAGTTTCGCAGTTGGACGTCGGACCGTATAATACGCCACGCCTCGTTCCAGGGATTGCGCGAGGACAAGCCGGCGGAGGAAGTCGTGCAGGAGAAACCGAAAGCACGCTCAGCCGCGGCAGAGCCGAAGCCAAAGCCCGCCAAACCCGCAGGCGCGGCGAAAACCTCGGTTACACTGTCCCGCCCCGACAAGCTTCTGTGGCCCGAGGAGAACGTCTCGAAGCAGCATCTGGTCGATCACTACGCGCTGGTCTGGCCGCGCATGAAGCAATTCGTCATCAACCGGCCGCTCAGCCTCGTGCGGGCGCCGGACGGGGTCGGCGGCCAACGGTTCTTCCAAAAACATGCCTCGGCCGGCATGCACGACAAGATCGCCGTGATGAAGGATCCCACCGACGGCGAGGAGATATTGTTCATCCGCGATTTCGACGGTGTCGTGGCCCTGGTGCAGCTCGGCGTCGTCGAGATCCACATCTGGGGCTCGACCACGGACGAGCTGGAAAAACCCGACCAGATCATCTTCGATCTCGATCCCGACGAGGGTGTCGACGTGAAGGCGGTGCGTGCCGCGGCGCTCGATATCCGCAGCCGGCTCGACGAACTGTCCCTGCCTAATTTCGTCAAGACCTCGGGCGGCAAGGGCTATCATGTCCTCGTGCCGCTGAAGCCGTCGGCGGACTGGGACGAGGTCAAAGGCTTCGCCCATGAGTTCGCCCGAGCGCTCGAACAGGGCGCACCCGACCGCTACACGGCGACGCTGTCGAAGAAGGCGCGCACGGGCAAGATTTTCGTCGATTATCTACGCAATGGCCGCGGCGCCACCACGGTTGCGCCTTATTCGTCGCGCGCCAAGAAAGGCGCCACGGTTTCGATGCCGGTGACGTGGGCGGAAATCGAGGCTGGATTGCCGCCGAACGCCTTTCCGATCGGCGACAAGACGACGCTGAAGCGGCTCGGGCAAGCCGATCCCTGGGCTGATTTTTTCAGGCAGGCCAAGCCGCTCAAGCGCGGCTAATGCATGTCGCGCAAAAGTGTGCAGCGGTTTTGCGATAACGACATGCATCAAAACAAGAACCTAAAGCGCATCGCATGAGGCCGGTCGAACGCGACGCGCTTTAGAGCAATTCCAGGAAAAGTGTGAAACGGTTTTCCGTCCGGAATTGCGCCAAAACAAAAAAGCTAGAGCGGTTCGGCGTTTCCTTGAAACGACGAACGCGTTCTAGCGCATCGAAGGGCGCCGTCAGGCGAGAAACGTCTTCTCGAAGGCCTGCTTGCCTACCGGTGAAAAGATCACAGCACGGCTGTCCTTCTCGCGCCGCGCCCATTTCTCGGCGAGGATCTTGTCTAGAATGGCGGCGCCCAGCGTGCCGGCAAGGTGCGAACGCCGCACGCTCCAGTCGAGGCAGGCCCGGCACACCGGTCGCCGCGCTTTGGTATGGACGTCGATGCCGATCGCGGCGAAATGCGAGTCGGCCGACGGCCCAAGCTGAATCTCCTCGTCGTCGCGCAGGAGCACTTGTCGAGCGACAAGACGGTCCAGCATCGCCACCGCCTGCTCGCCGGCGAGGTGGTCGTAGCAGACCCGCGCCACGCGCATGGCTGCGTCGCGAGGGCCGGGTCGCACCCTCTGTGGCCCGACAGCAGCAGCGACGCCGGTGATCGCCTCGATCATTCCAGCCACCTGCGGGCCGGCGAGGCCGTAATAGCGGTGCCGTCCCTGGCTCGCCAGCGTCAGCAGCCCGCCTTCCATCAGCTTCGACAGATGCGAGCTCGCTGTCGGCAGCGACACGCCGGCTTCGAGTGCCAATTCGCTCGCCGTCAGTGCCGTGCCGCCCATCAGTGCGGACAGCATGTTTGCCCGCGCCGGATCGCCCACCAGGCTGGCAATGCGGGCTATGTCAGGTCCTTCGCGCATAGTTCGTTCCTCATCGAAGCATCCTCGTCAGATAAGCATTAATCTCGATGCAAATCAAGGAGACGACGATGCCTGCAAGGACCATTCTCAGCGCCGTGCCTGCTCGCCGGCCGTTCCCGTTCTTTGTCTTGCGCCGCTTGCGGCTGCGGCTCCTGAAGCGGTGGTACGACCGCTATTCGCAGCGTCTCGACCTCGCCGAGATCGACGATCATCTGCTGCGTGACCTTGGTCTGACACTCGAAGACGTCCACCGCGAATGCGCGAAATCGTTCTGGCAGGCATGATCAGCGAGGGATTTGCCTAGCATATCGATCTTCGGAACGTTTCGACCTGGCTCGAACTGTGACCGCAAGAAAACATCTACCGCCAAGGAGGCGAAAAATGACCATCACCTGCTTCATCCGCTACGAGATCGATCCGTTCGGCAAGGCTGCGTTCGAGGAATATGCCCGCAATTGGGGGCAGGCGATCCCGCGCTGCGGCGCCGATCTGATCGGCTATTTCGCGCCGCACGAAGGCTCGGCCACCACAGCTTATGCCGCCTACAACATCGACAGTCTTGCGGCCTACGAAGCCTACCGCGCCCGGCTCGCCGCCGATCCCGCCGGCAAGGCGAATTACGAGTTCGCCCGGCGGGAAAAATTCATCCTGAAGGAGGACCGCATCTTCCTCAAGCTAGCCTCTGGGCCGCATGCTCCTTTGGTGAAGCCATGATCGCCGTCATCTTCGAGGTTGAGCCGGCGGCGGGCATGCGCGATGCCTATCTCAGCATCGCCGCCGACCTGCGGCCGCTGCTCGACGGCATCGACGGTTTCCTGTCGATCGAGCGCTTCCAGAGCCTTGCCGATCCGAACCGCATCCTGTCGCTGTCCTTCTGGCGCGACGAGGACGCGGTGAAGGCCTGGCGCAACACGCAGGAACATCGGCAGGCGCAGAAGGCCGGGCGCGGCGGTATCTTTGCGGACTATCGTTTGCGCATCGCCCATGTCGTGCGCGATTACGGCCTGACCGAACGCGCCGAGGCGCCAGCAGATGCCGGGTAGTGATCGGATAGGGACTGCTATGCATTCCCGATCAGCACCCCTGCCGCAAACACCAGTGCGCCACCCAGCACCACCTGGAAGGCGGCGCGCCAGAACGGCGTCTGCATATAGCGGTTCTGCACGAAGGCGATCGCCCACAGCTCGAAGAAAACCACCACGGCGGCGACAATGGTCGCCGTCCAGAAAAGCGGGATGAGATAGGGCAGCGCATGGCCGAGCCCGCCCAGCGTCGTCATGACGCCGACGGTCAGCCCGCGTTTTGCCGGCGAGCCGCGGCCAGATAATTTGCCGTCGTCGGAAGCCACCTCGGTGAAACCCATCGAGATGCCAGCGCCAATCGAGGCGGCAAGCCCGACCAGAAAGGTCTGGAACGTATCATGCGTGGCAAAGGCGGCGGCAAAGATCGGCGCCAGCGTCGACACCGACCCATCCATCAGCCCGGCCAGCCCCGGTTGCACATAGGTCAGGATGAACTGGCGCTGCTCGGCTGCCGCCTCTTCGTCCTTGACCGCGCCCGGCACATGCTTTTGCTCCAGCCGCTGCGCCAGTGTCTCGTGGCCCTGTTCTGCGATCGCCAGGTCGTCGAGCAGCTTTCGCGTCGACGCATCGCCTGTGCGTTTGGCCGCCTCGATATAGAACAGGTAGGCCTGCCGCTCCATGGCCTCGGCTTGGCTGCGCACATGATCGACGCCGAGCGGCCTCACCAGCCAGTCCGGCTTGCGCTCGTAATAGCCCTTCACATGTTCGCGCCGGATCAGCGGTATGCGCTCGCCGAAACGCTTGCGGTAAAGCTCGATCAGCGAATCGCGATGGCCGTCCTCCTCCTCCGCCATCTCCTCGAACACCTTGGCCGATTGCGGAAAGCTCTCCGCCAGCCCGTCGGCATAGGCGCGATAGATGCGCCCGTCATCCTCCTCGGACGAGATGGCGAGCGCCAGGATCTCCTGTTCCGAGAGGGATTCAAAGGGACGGCGGCCGATGCCGAAAACGCGGGAAAGCATGAGAAATTCACCCTAGTTTAGAATAGTTCTAAACTATGACCTCGCACGTCGCCGGTCAATCGTGTGCGCTCCACTCATGCTCAAAAGGTACGGGCTTCAAAATCCCGAACAGGTTGCCGTTTGCTATCGGCAAACGTTCACTTATATAACCGAATCTCAACCAAGAGAAAGGAACCCGCAGATGCCGGAAAAACAGCAGCCGTTTGATCCCAAACCGGTTCTCGACCTGATCGCTAATATTGAGGCGGATCTGCAGCGCCTGAAAGGACTGGTCGAGCAGCAGGTCGAAAAATTCGATCCCGCCAATCCGCACAACAAGGCTCCGGACGGCAAGTTGACCGAGGAGGGCGTCGAGTGCTGCTACCGGCTGTTCGACGAGGGCAAGTCGCGCTATTCGGTCGCCCAGCAGATGAAGATCTCCTTCGCCGCCGCCACCCACCGCTTCAACACCTGGCGCAAGATGGGCGGCCCCAAACGGCAAAAGACGCTGTTGGGGTGAGGAGCGGCCGGCCAAGCCGGTCAATCGGCAACGATTTGTCGATTGAAGCGACGAATGCATGGCGGAGGGTCGAGGACGCGGCAGATGACAGGCACGCCCTACCCCCTGCCTCCAGGACGAATTGTAACGGTCACATTTTTTCATTGGTGCGCGGCCCTCCTTTCCGTGCACCATAGGCGGTCTCATCTCTTGCAGGACCCAGCCATGACCACCCCTCCCGGCATCGCCGATATTCACAGCGCAGCAGTGCGATTGTCCGGGCTGATCGTCGAAACGCCGCTGATCGAATCGCCGGAGTTGAACAAGCGCTTCGGCGCCAGGATCCTGTTCAAGCCGGAGACGTTGCAGCGCACCGGCTCGTTCAAGTTCCGCGGTGCTTACAACAAGCTCTCCTCGCTCTCGGCGGAAGAACGCGCCCGCGGCGTCGTCGCCTTCTCGTCGGGTAATCACGCGCAAGGCGTCGCCGCCGCCGCGGCAATGTTCGGCGTCAAGGCCGTCATCGCCATGCCCACCGATGCGCCGGCGATGAAGGTCGGCAATGTCAGGAAGATGGGCGCAGAAGTGATCACCTTCGACCGGGTCCGCGACGATCGCACTGCCGTCGTCCGTTTTTACGTGGAAAAGGGCATGGTCCTGGTGCCGCCCTACGACGATCCGGCCATCATCGCCGGCCAAGGCACGATCGGCCTCGAATTGATGCGCCAAGCAAGCGCGCTTGGCGTCAGCCTCGATGCGGTAGTGGTTCCCTGTGGCGGCGGCGGGTTGAGCAGCGGCATTTCGATCGCGGTCAAGGACGCCTCGCCGGGCACCGCCGTCTGGGCCGTGGAACCCGAGCATTTCGACGACACACGCCGCTCGCTGATCAAAGGCGCCAGGGTGTCGAACGCGCCCGGCCACACCTCGATCTGCGATGCCCTTCTCGTCGCCGAGCCTGGCGCGATCACTTTCGAGATCAACCGCAAGAATCTCGCCGGCGCCATCGCCGTTTCCGACAAGGCGGTGGCACAGGCGATGCGCGATGCGATGGCTTGCCTGAAGCTGGTGGTCGAACCTGGCGGTTGCGTCGGCTTGGCCGCGCTGTCGTCAGGCGAGATCGACCTTGCCGGGAAATCCATTGCCGTGGTGCTCTCCGGCGGCAATGTCGATCTTAGCACCTATGCCGAGATCATTGCTGCGAGCTAAGATAGCAACCAATTCCAGGTTATGTGCCGGTTCGAGGTGCTTGAGCGTCCGTTGCGCCCGGTCGAACCGGTACCCTCCAAAGACTGAGATCGATGAAACTGTTCTTCAGCCGCAATCCCAATCCTCGCCTCGCGGTCGCGGTGGCACGGTATCTCAAAGCCAAGGTAGAGTTCGAATTCGCCTCTCCCTTCGCTCCGGGGCAGGCCAAGCGCTTTCGGCCGCTCAATCCAAATCTTTCATTGCCCATCCTTGTAGGCCTGGGAAAAAGCCTCTGGGAGGCCGACGCCATAGCCTGCCGGCTTTCACGCGACACGCATTCGCATTTCTGGCGCGCTGGCGACGACGAGCCCGAGATGATCAGATGGCTGAGTTGGGGGAAAGAGAACTTCGCAAGAGCCTGCGATGTCGTGCATTTCGAGCGCGGGACCAAACAGCGCTATGGGCTCGGCCCGATCGATCAGGCGCGGGTTGAGGAGGGCCTGAGGGACTTCAGTACCGCCGCTGTAATACTTGATGCCGAGCTTTCCCAGCGAGAATGGCTGGTCGGAAATTCGGTCTCCTACGCCGACTTTCGAATGGCGACGTTTCTGCCCTTCAACGACGTCGCCCGATTGCCTCTCGATGATTATCCTTCTGTCGGCCGCTGGTATCGGCAGCTTGAAGAAATCGACGCCTGGCGCGATCCATTCGAAGGGCTCAATGCACCTGAATTGACACCGGTCCCGGGCTAGGCCAAGGCCGTGTGAATCTCGATCATTTGACCCTAATCCAGCGTCCGGCGGAATCGCACCAGCGCAATGCCGGCGAACAGCGCCACGAACACCACCAGCCAGCCGATTTCCGTTGCCACCGCCGGCAGCTCGGCGCCCTTCAGCATCACTGCGCGGATGATGCGCAGGAAATGCGTCAGCGGCAGCACCTCGCCGAAGACCTGCGCCCAGTCCGGCATGCCGCGATAGGGGAACATGAAGCCGGACAGCATGATCGACGGCAGGAAGAAGAAGAAGGTGAGCTGCAGGGCCTGCATTTGCGTGCGGGCGATCGTCGAGATCGTGTAGCCGAGCAGCACCAGCGCCAAGACGAAGATCAGGACCGCCGTCAATAGCAGCGACATCGACCCGGTGAAGGGGATGGCAAACAGAAGCTTCGAGGCCGCCAGCACCACCAGCACCTGCACGGCGCCGACCGCCAGATAGGGCAGCACCTTGCCCAGCATGATCTCGAGCGGGCTGGACGGCATCGCCAGAAGGTTCTCCATTGTGCCGCGCTCGGTCTCGCGCGTCAGCGCGATCGAGGTCATCATCACCATCGTCATTTGCAGGATGACGCCCAGCAGGCCGGGCACGATGTTGTATTGCGAGACGGCTTCCGGATTATAGCGCCGGTGCACCACCACCTGGAGCTGGCCCCGGGCAGCTTCGGCCGCCGTCTCCTGCATGCCGCGTGCCCTGAGCAGCGCCTGGTTGGCAACTGTGCCGAGCGTCGAGATGGCGCCGCTGGCGACGGCCGGGTCGGTCGCATCCGCCTCGATCAGGATCTGCGGACTATCGCCGCGCTCGACCCGTCGGGCAAAATCGGCGGGAATGGTGACGACGAAGGCGACGTCGCCGCGCGCCATCAGGAATTCGGCTTCGGCGGCACTTTGCGCGACATGGTCGAAGCGGTAATAGCCGGTGGTCTGCAGCGCCGAAACCATGGCCCGCGTGTAAGGATCGCTGCTCATCACCACCAGCGCTGCCGGCAGGCTCTTCGGGTCGTTGTTGATGGCATAGCCGAACAGCACCAGCTGCATCAGCGGCACCCCCAGCATCATGGCGAAGGTGATGCGGTCGCGCCGCATCTGGATGAACTCCTTGATCAGCAGCGCGCCGAGCCTGGCAAAGGAAAAGACGCTGTTTATCCCATTTTTCATCCCATGTTGTCCTTCGAACCGGACATGAACTGGATGAACACATCCTCCAGGCTGGTCTCGCCAGGCGATACCGTGACGCCCTTGTGCTCTTTCTCGACATCGGCGAGCGCTGCCTGAAGCGCCTTCCTGTCGGAGCCGACGACATGCAGCGTCGCGCCGAACGGCGCCACTTGATCGACGCCGGGGCGGCCACTGAGTGCGGTCGCGACCTGGTCGAGGCGCGGCCCTTGCAGGACGAAGGTGGTCAGGCCAGCGTTCCTCACCACGTCCTCGACCGTGCCGGTAGCCAGCATCTTGCCATAGGAGATGTAGCTGATGCGATGGCAGCGCTCGGCCTCGTCCATGTAATGGGTGGAGACCAGCACGGTCAGCCCGCCGCTCGCCAGCCGGTGGATCTCGTCCCAGAATTCGCGCCTGGCCTTCGGATCGACGCCAGCCGTCGGTTCGTCGAGCAGCAGCAGTTTCGGCTTGTGCATGATGCAGGCGGCCAGCGCCAGCCGCTGCTTCCAGCCGCCGGACAAGGTGCCGGCCAGCTGGTTCCTGCGCGATGTCAGGCCGAGCTCCTCAAGCGTCTTAGCCACATGCTCGTCGAGCGGCTTCAGCCGGTAGAGCCGCGCCACGAATTCGAGATTCTCGCCGATCGTCAGGTCTTCGTAGAACGAGAATCTCTGCGTCATGTAGCCGACTTCGCGCTTGATCCGCAGGCTGTCGGTGCGGATGTCGAAGCCCAGGACCGTGCCTTCACCCTCATCCGGCGTCAGCAAGCCGCACATGATGCGGATGGTCGTCGTCTTGCCTGAGCCGTTCGGCCCGAGGAAGCCGACGATCTCGCCCTCGGCCACCGTCATCGTCACATGGTCGACAACGGTCTTGTCGCCGAAGCGTTTGACCAGGCCGTGCACGTCGATGACGTTCATTTTCCGATGTCCGCCAGATCGACGTCGACGATCTGCCCGGGCTGCAATGCGCTGGCGTCGCCCTCCGGCCGCGCTTCGACCAGATAGACCAGCTTTTGCCGGGTCTCGAGCGAGTAGATCACCGGCGGCGTGAATTCCGGATCCGGCGACACATAGCTGACGCGAGCCTTCACGCCCGATCCGCAACCGTCGCAATGGACGTTGAGTAGCGTGCCGACCTCGACCGACGAGAACGCGCTTTCCGGCACATAGACGCTAAGCTTCACCGCGCCGTCCGGCAGCATGGAGATGACCGGCGCGGTCGGACCGGCCGTGTCGCCTGGATAGCGGATGACATCGTTGACCCGGCCGGGCGAGGGCGCCGTCAGCACACGCTTCGACAGCCGCCATTGCGCTTGCTCCAGGGCCGATTGCGCCTGCCTGACCTGATTGTCGGCGGCCTTGATCGTCTCCGGCCGTGCCGGCAGGCCGCCGACGGCGAGATTGGCCTCCGCCTGACCGACCTGTGCGTTGGCCGTCTCCAGCGTCGCGGAAGCCGTATCATAGTCGGCCTGTGTGCCGGTGCCGCGTTTGAACAGATCGCTGGCGCGGATGTATCGGCGTTTGGCATCGGCGGCTTGCGCCTTGGCCATGTCGACCTGCGCCTTGAGCACCGCGATCTCTTCCGGCCGTTTGCCGACCTGCAGGTCGGCAAGTTGCGCCTGGGCCTGCGCAAGGGCCGCCTCGGCTTGTGCGATGGCGATCTTGGCGTCGGCGTTTTCCAGCGTCACCACCGGCGTGCCGGGCGCGACGCGGTCGCCGCGCTTGACCGCAATCGTCTCGACCTGCGCCACCTCGATCGGCGCCAGCAGCACATAATCGCCCTCGACGTAGCCGACGGCGAGCGGTGCTGCCGGCGCGCAGGCGCTGAAAAGCTGGGCGGCAAGCGGCAAAGAACAGAGCAGGCTCATGATCCACGATCCTTCCGTACAACCAAATCGCGCCGAGCTAAAATCGCGCTGAGATTGTCGGTTACTGTCGCCGCGATCTTGCCGGCCTCGTCATCGCCGATCTCGCGCCAGCCCATCCGGCGCATAACCGCCTCGCGACCGATGCGGAAGTAGACGACCTGGCCGATCAGCGTGAATACGGTGAGTTTTGTGCGCTCGCTCTCGGCCGGCTCGCCCGTCGCCTGTTCCCAGATCAGGCAGAGCCGGTGATGCGCCGGTTCGAACACGCCATCATAGATACGGTCGAGCGCGGCGGTTGGATGCGACAGCTCACGCAGGACGAACTGCACAATCTCGCCGGCTTCCGGCCTTGCCGCGATGAAGGCGACCATCCGCTCCAGCGCGACGGCTAAATGTGCCCGCGCGGCCTCGGTATCCGCCAATGCCGCGGGCGGCGCCTGCAGATTGCCGATCGCCTGGCCGGCAACGGTCTGGATGGTGTCGACGATGTAGTCGGCCGCCGCGTTGCGGAGCCCTTCCTTGCCGCCGAAATGATAGGCGATCGAGCCGATATTGGCCTTGGCCTCAGCCGCGATCTGGCGCGTCGACGTGCCGTCGAAACCCTGGCGTCCGAACAGCTTCAGCGCCGCGCGCACGAGTGCCGTCCGCGTCATATCTGCGGCGGTCTTGGGCGCCTCATGAGGAAGGCCGCTGGCGTTGGGCGATTTGATCATGGCCGGCAATTTAATCAATCGAATGATTAAAGTCAAGTGCGGTCAAGCGGCTTGCCAACTCTGGCCGTGCGCGCTTTAGTGCCTGACCATGGGCAAGGAAATCGAGCGTAAATTCCTGGTCTCAGGTGAGGAATGGCGGGCAATCGTCGAGGCGGACATTCATATCCGTCAATTCTATCTTGTCGCCGAACCCAGCCGTACGGTGCGTGTGCGCATCAGCAATGATGCCGCCGCCAAGCTGACGCTCAAGTTCGGCAGCCAGGCACGCGAGCGCGATGAATTCGAATATCCGGTGCCTTTGGCGGAGGCGCAGGAGATGCAAGCCTTTGCCATCGGACGTGTCATCGAGAAGACACGCCACCATGTTAGACACCGCGGCTATCTCTACGAAGTCGATGTCTTCGGCGGGACGCTTGCGGGGTTGGTGATCGCCGAGCTCGAGACGCCGGAGGATGTACCGGACGAAATGCTGCCAGATTGGCTCGGCCGTGAAGTCACCGGCGAGCCGAGATATTACAACGCGTCGCTCGCCCTTGGGGGGATTCCGGAGATCGTCGCATGAGCTTTCGTATCGATCCGCGCACGTCGCTGACCGGCGAGGTCAGGCGCATCCTCGCCGATGAGATCGGCAAGGCGATCGACCATCTGAACGCGGCGCGTGACAGGCCCGAACAGGGGCTGCACAAATGCCGCAAACGGCTGAAGAACGTCCGCGCGTTGCTGCGCCTTGTCCGTTCCGGAGACGAAACATTCTGCGTGACCGAGAATCAGTGCTACCGCCAGGTGGCGGCCCTGCTTGCTGGTCCGCGCGAGGCGACCGCGCTGGTCGAAACAATTGACCGGCTGGCGGCAAGCTTTCCCGAGCAAATTGCCGGCGGTGGCCTCGATGCCGTGCGTGACAGGCTCGTCGCGCGCCAGCATGAACTGCATGGCGGAGCAGGCCTCGATGCCGCGATAGGCGCGGCGATCGCCGCATGCGAGGAAGGTGTCGCAAGGATCGACAAGCTCGCTCTGCCCGACCAGCCGGAGCAGGCTGCCGACGTGCTCGCCGAAGGCGCGCGCACCACTTTGCGCCGCGCCAGGAAAGCGCTGGACAAGGCGGCTTCGCGCGGCGAAGCCGATGACTTTCACGATCTGCGCAAGGCGGCCAAGACGCATGGCATGCACCTGTCGCTGCTCGGCCGGCTGTGGCCGACGCCGATCAAAGCCCGGCGCAAGGCCGTCGACGAATTGGGCGAGCGGCTCGGCGAACTGCACGATGTGTTCGTCATGCGCGCGCTTCTCGATGCCGAGGACCAGCCGCTTGGCCCCCCTGAGGAGACGCGGTTGCTTGCCAAGCTGCTGAAGCGCTCGGAAAAGAGCCTGAAAAAGACCTGCCTCGCCGAGGCGGCCGGGCTTTTCGGCGACAGTCCGAAGCGCTCGACGAGGAAGCTTGCCCGCAAGGTGCGCGACGATCTCACAGCGGTACCGCAGCACGAAGACGCCGGCGCGCCTGGCGTGGGCTGATCATGGTCTAATTTGCCGCCCTGTGGTAATCGCCGTCTGGCATGACCGAGCCCGGCGACACGCTTCTGGACCGACTTGGCCGCTGGCTTGCCGGCCGGCTGCAGGAGGAATCGTCCGGCTACGAGCCTTACACGCCGTCGGACGCCGAAACGCTGCGCCGCACGCTCGAGCCCGGCGACATCCTGCTCATCGAAGGCAACCAGAAGATCTCGGCGGCGATCAAATACCTCACCCAGTCGACCTGGTCGCATGCCGCCTTCTATGTCGGCGATGCATTACCTGAGCCGGAGGACGGATCGGAACGGCGGCGCCTGATCGAGGTCACGCTCGGCGATGGCTGCATCGCCGTGCCGTTGTCGCGCTACCGCAGCTACAACACTCGCATCTGCCGGGCGAGCGGCCTGGCTCCCGAAGATCGCGAAGCGGTCGTCGCCTTCATGATCGGCAGGCTCGGTCTCAGATACGATCTCAAGAACATATTCGACATGCTGCGCTACTTCTTGCCGACGCCGCCGGTACCGGTACGTTGGCGCCGCCGCATGCTGGCTTTCGGTTCCGGCGACCCGACGCGCGCCATCTGCTCGTCGCTGATCGCGGAGGCTTACGGCCAGATCCGCTACCCGATCCTACCCGAGATTACCCGGGCGCCCGGCCGTGCTTCGGCCCAATCGAGCTATTCGCGCAAGGAAATCCTGCACATCCGCCACCACTCGCTCTACACGCCGCGCGACTTCGACCTGTCGCCCTATTTCCGCATCGTCAAGCCGACGCTGGAATACGGCTTCGACTACCGGCAGATGGTCTGGGATGACAAGGTGGCGGCGAACAAGACCGCCGAATAGCCGCTCGATCTTGTGTTTGGGCAAGGGACGCTCTGAGAACCGGTTTCCGGCCGATACTCAGGGGTAAGAAGCTCAGTCAGACTGGCTGCCGCCAAGAGTCCGAACTCGGTCGTTCAGTGATTGTGTTTTGACCTAGGCCGGCAGACGCCGTCCGTTTGCGGCGGCCGCAACTCGATCGTCCGTCTGCGCGCCTGCGTCGCGCGGATGTGGCCCGATTGGCATGATC
Organism: Mesorhizobium sp. M0991; assembly: GCF_040318915.1. Classification (NCBI taxonomy): domain Bacteria; kingdom Pseudomonadati; phylum Pseudomonadota; class Alphaproteobacteria; order Hyphomicrobiales; family Phyllobacteriaceae; genus Mesorhizobium; species Mesorhizobium sp. M0991. Next base: position 456,373 of record NZ_JAMYNE010000001.1, on the reverse strand, counting down.
ACCGGGAACGGCGTTGCGCCGAACGCAAACGTCCATTTGTAGCCGACCAGTCCGTCTTCGGGCGTCGTGTGCTGGTCGTGATGAGCAAGCAATTTGGCGCGCTCCGCCAATTCCTCCGCCTCGCGCCTGACCATTTCCGCCGTTTCCGGCCGCATTCGCCTGGAGAAGCTGACGAATGTCGCCTCGCGCTCAAAATGGGTGATGGCCCAGCCGACGAAATTCTTGTTGGTCATCTCGAACAGCGGCCGCAATGGCCCGTCGAAATTCCACTGGATCGGCGCCTCGACCAGCAGCCTTGCCGACAGGCCGCGACCGAGCGCGATCAGGCCGAGTTCCTCGAGGTCGCGCAGATAGAGGAACATCGAAGCCTCGCTCAGTCCTTGTGAGCGCATGATGCCTTCGGGCGTAAATTTCTCGGAAAGCATGACGAAGACGAACAGCAGTGCCGGCCGCCCGGCGAGCTTGCGCTCGATCTCCGGCGCGATCTGGTTGGCGGGTCCTGGTCCTCTGTTCATAGAGCCGAGCACGTTCTCCAACTCCACGCCGGCGGCAGTGCAGATCTCCATCAGCCGGTCGAGCTTGCAGTTGCGCTCATGAAAGATGCGTTTCACCGTCGGCTCGGAAACACCCATGCGCTCGGCAAGGACGCGGTAGGTGATGCCCTTTGCCTTAAGCGTCCGCTTCAGCGCTTCGAAGATCAGGCCGTTCATGGGATGCACCTCTTTTGCACGATTTGGTATCAGCCTTCGGTACTAGTCCAGATAGATCTTCCCGAAAAGTATCGAAATGCCTAGCTCTCCGCCAGTCCATTACAGGAGACTAGCCATGAAAAGCCTCTTCACACCGATACTTCTCGCCATCGTCGGCATCGCGACTGCGCCGGCAGTTCAGGCCGCTGAACTCTGGCGCGCCGGCGGCCTCGAGCAACCTGAATCGGCGCTGTTCGACGCCGCCGGCCAGCGCGTTATCGTCTCGAATATCGTCGGAAATCCCGGCGAAGCCGACGGCAACGGCTATCTGTCGATCCTGTCGATGGACGGCAAGCTACTCACGCAACACTGGACCGACGGCATGGACGCGCCCAAGGGCATGTCGATTGCCGGCGGCAAACTCTACGTCGCCGACCTCACCCATGTGCGCGTCGTCGATCTCGGTAGCGGCAAGCTAGCGTCGACGATCGACGTGCCGAACGCCGTCTTCCTCAACGACATGACCGCTGATGCATCCGGCAAGATCTACGTCACCGATATGCTTGCGGATACGATCTATCGCATCGACGGCGACCGGCCGGAACTGTTCGTCAAGGATGCTTCGCTCGCTTCGCCGAATGGCATCTTCGCCGATGGCGGTCGGCTGATCGTCGCTTCCTGGGGCAAGGGCATCAAGCCCGACTTCAGCACCGCGGAGCCGGGCGGCCTGCTCTCGGTCGATCTTGCTACCAAGGCCGTTTCGCCACTGCCCGGCGCGGAAAAGTTTGCCAACCTCGATGGCGTCGTTGCCATCGGCGGCAGCATCTACGCCACCGCGTATATGACCGGCACGCTCTACCGCTACAAAGCCGGCGGCACGCCGCAAGTGGTTGCGACGTTCAAGCCGGGCAGCGCCGACATCGGCACCGACGGCAGGTCGACAATCTTCGTGCCGCTGATGAATGACGGCGAAGTCGCAGCGTTGGGCCTCGACTAAGCCGGCAACTGCCAGCTCAGACGGCGGGCGCGGCTTTCTTCAGCTGCGCCCGCGCATCCGTGATCGAGGCGGCATAAGTCACCAGCGGCCGCTTGACGCCGTGGTTGATCAGCATGCGGCGTGTCTGCGGTGAAGCGCCTGATATAATGAAGCGAACGCCGGCGCGGCTCGCCTTGTGGGCCGCGCCCTCGATGACATTGGCCGCCGTCGAATCGAAGAACGGCACCGCCGAACAGTCGAGGATGAAGTTCTTGCGCTGGTCGGCGATGCGGTCCAGCACGGTGCCGACGGTCGAGGCGGCGCCGAAGAAAAAGGCGCCCGATATCCGGTAGACAACGGTGTCGGCATCGCTCGCCTCGCTGGAATCATAGGCGCTGGCGCGGTCGGCGACGTCTTCCTGCACCAAGGATTGATGGTCCGCCTCCACCGCGATGCTTTTGGCCATGCGGTCGATGAACAGGATCGAGCCCAGCGCAAAACCGACGACGATGCCTTCGGTCAGGTCGCGGAAGATGACGATCAGGAACGTCGCCATCAGCACCAGCGCATCGCCGCGCGAGGCGCGCAGCAACGTGGCGAAGGCCTGTTTCTCGAACATGTTCCAGCACACCACCGCCAGCACGCCGGCAAGTGCTGCAAGCGGGATATAGCTGGCCAGCGGTGCTGCCACCAGCATCAGGGCAAGCAGGATGGCCGAGTGCATCATGCCTGAAACCGGTCCATGCGCGCCGGCCCGCACATTGGTCGCGGTGCGGGCAATGGTTCCGGTAGTGCAGATGCCGCCGAACAGAGCGGAGGCGACATTGGCGAAGCCTTGCGCCACCAACTCGCAATTGGAGCGATGCCGCCTTCCGGTCATGCCGTCGGCGACGACGGCCGACAGCAGCGATTCGATCGCCCCGAGCAGCGCAAAGGCGATGGCGTCCGGCAGCACGTCGATTATCCTGTCGAGGCTAAGCGGCGGGAAGGCCGGCCATTGCAGGCTGCGCGGGATGCCGCCGAAACGCGTGCCGATCGTCTCGGCCGGCATGGCGAGCAATGCAACGACGAGGGATGCCAGTCCGATGGCAATCAGCATGGCCGGCCACTTCGGCCGAAACCGCTTCAACATCGCAATGGTGATGATGGTCAGTGCCGCCACCGCGGTTGCGGCGAGGTTGATCGTTCCGGCCGCCTCGCCGATGGCCATCAGCTTCGGCACCAGCGGCCCCGGTTCCTTGCCGGCGAGCTTCAGCCCGAACAGTTCGACGATCTGGCCGGAGAAGATGATGACGGCGATGCCGGCGGTGAAGCCGACGGTCACTGGATAGGGGATGAACTTGATGTAGGTGCCAAGCCTGAGATAGCCGATGGCAAGCAGGAACAGGCCGGCCATCATCGTCGCCAGCAGCAAGCCGTCGACGCCAACCCGCGCCACTGTCGCAGCCACCAGCACAATGAAGGCGCCGGCCGGGCCGCCGATCTGGAAACGGCTGCCGCCAAGCGCCGAGACCAGGAAGCCGCCGATGATCGAGGTGTAGAGCCCGCGTTCCGGCGTCACGCCTGAAGCAATGGCAATTGCCATCGACAGCGGCAGCGCTACGATGGCGACAGTCAGCCCGGCAATGGCATCGGCCTTGAAGTGCGCGAGCGTATAACCCTCGCGCAGCACCGTCACCAGCTTCGGCGTGAACAGTTCGGAAAATGTCGGGCGTGCCGGTTGATGCGCTGCCCGCCGGGTCTGATCCATCGAGTGCCTTCCCCATGAAACCAAGGAGGCGGCGGGATCGTCGGCAGGACTGTCGGCGGTCGCCGTCGCGACTTGGAGCGGCGTGCGTCCAAATGGGCGCACAGATACGCTCCAACACTTTTGAACGGCGCATCGGACTATCCGAAAATCGAATTTGATTTTCGGCGATGCGGCAGTACCATCAGCCCTGCGGGTTCTGCGGCGTGACAGGCTTGAGGCGAACGCCCCTGCCGCCACGCTCGCTCGTCTGGTTCTCGCCGATCAGCTCGACCCCGGCCTCTTCAAGGGCCTGGATGACCTTCATCAGCGTATCGACCACGCCCCGGACCACGCCGTCGCTCGCTTCCATGCGCTGAATGGTTGGAAGCGAAACCCCGGCGCGCTCGGCGAGCGTCTTCTGATCGATGCCGGCCAGCGCCCTCGCGGCACGCATCTGCGCGGCAGTGATCATCGGCCAAAACCCCCGTCTGAATCTGCGGTATCACGTATAATACCTTCATTATGATGGTTCAAGCATCATCTTGCATATGTGAAACATGCAGCACTCTTTGCCAGCCGATGCGCTAGCATGCTACGGCATCGTTTGGCGGGACATCCATTGCGATCCCGATTTCACAGGCGACGACTCAAAAAGGATGAGCAGGTGAAGATATTCAAAGCGTTGGCGACCTCGACAGCCTTGCTGTCGATGGTTTTCCTGCTGGCAGGCTGCGGCCATGGCCTGATCAACAGGCTGATTTGACCGCAAATCGACTGACATGAGTCAGGTGCCGCCGGCCCGCCCGAGCCGTCGCTGCAGGAACCGGGCCGCAAGCCAGCACAGCATCGCCCAGGCAAAGCCGGCGCACCAGCCGGCCAATACGTCGGACGGCCAGTGGACGCCGAGATAGATGCGGCTGATGCCGACCACCACCGTCGTCAGCACCGCCAGCCCGAGCACATAGATCTTCGTTGTCCGCCCGGGCAAAAACCGCGCCGCCATGCTGCCCAGCGTCAAATATGTCACCGCCGACAGCATGGCGTGGCCGCTCGGAAACGAAAGCGATGCCACGTCGGCGAGATGCGAGACCAGATCGGGGCGCGGCCGGTCTATATCGAACTTGAGCACGCTTGACAGGACCTGGCCACCCGCTACCGCGACGAACATGAGAAGCGCCGCGCCTGGCCTGCGTATGAGGAGCAGATAGACGATCATTGCCGCGGTAATCAGGACCAACACGCTGGCGCTGCCGAGGCTGGTGATGTCGCGCATCGCTCCTTCCAGCCACGCCGGTCCGATCGGATTGTCGGGCTGGCCGGCCTTGCGGAAGGCGAGCAGGATTTCGGTATCGAAGGCATGCGGCGTGGTGGCCCGCGCCATCTCCATCAGCTCCTCGAACCCCCACAGCCCGCCGGCAATGATCAGCCCGGCCAGCAGAACCGGGAACTCCAGCCAGTTGCGCAGTCTGCTTGCGGTCTTCTTCATCGGCCCGATCGCAGTTACAGCCTTTGCAGATAGGGCCCGAGCGTGATCAGCGCCACAGCTGCGATGGCAAGCACAATGCCGGTCGCCTGCAAGGCATTGACGCGCTCGCCGAAGAAGACCAGCGCCACCACATTCACCGACACCAGCTGGATCACCGCTGACAGGCTGAACGACACCGACATGCCGAATTCACGGATCAGCCTCAGCATGATCAGATTGCCGAGCGAATAGAGCGCCAACGTCAGCACGATCTTGCCGAGGCTCGGCGCCAGCCCCCACTGTTTGGCAGCCATCGCCGCCAGCAGGAAGATCACCGTCGAAACGCAGAGCTGCCCAAGTCCCCAGAAACTCACTTTTTGTTCCTCCCGATGCGGTCCTACGCCCACCGCAGCTCTTGTTTCCGAAGCGCCGGTCGCGGTCAAGCGGGGCCGATGCTGGATACAAAATCGCAGTGGTAATTAGCCGGCATGTCATCAAACTGTGACCTGCCGGCGATACCGGACTGGCCAGGCAACACGCTCCAGCAATCCATCCAGCCAGAGGCATGCCCCTATGACCGAACATCGCTCCCCTGACGCCCATTTCCGCACCAGCCTGCTCGAGGAAAACGACGGGCCAGGAGCCAATCCCACCGACAACCGCACCATGGGTGAAATCATCGCCGCGCGGTTCTCGCGCCGCGGCTTCCTCAAGGGCTCGCTTGCCGTCTCGGCCATAGCCGCTACCGTCAGCCCGCTGGCGCTGATCACCGCCGACAACGCCCGCGCCGCCGAAGGCTCCGCCTTCGCTTTCGACGAGCTCGAGGCCGGCATCGACGACAAGCATCACGTCGCACCCGGCTATGACGCCGATGTGCTGCTGCGCTGGGGCGATCCGCTGTTCGCCGATTCGCCGGAATTCGATCCGACAAAACAGTCGGCGGAGGCCCAGGCCAGACAATTCGGCTACAACAACGACTATGTCGGCTATATCCCGATCGACGGCTCGGCCGAGCACGGTCTGCTGGTGGTCAACCACGAATACACCAATCCGCACCTGATGTTTTCGGGCCTCGTCACCATCGTCGACGGCAAAGCCAAGCAGGCGCCTCTCAGCAAGGAACAAGTCGACGTCGAGATGACCGCGCATGGCGGCACCATTGTCGAGATCCGCAAGATATCAGGCAAATGGCAGGTCGTTCGCGACGGCAAGCTCAACCGCCGCATCACCTCCAACACCGAGATCGAGCTCTCCGGCCCCGTCGCCGGCCACGACCGCGTCAAGACCAGCGCCGACCCGAGCGGCACCAAAGTCATCGGCACTGTCAACAACTGCGCCGGCGGCGTCACGCCATGGGGCACCTATGTCATGGCCGAGGAGAACATCCACGGCTATTTCTCGGGCGAGCTGCCGCAGAGCCATAAGGAAGCCGCCAATTACAAGCGCCTCGGCATTCCCGAAGGTGCCTATGAATGGGCAGCGCATTACGACCGTTTCGACATCGGCAAGGAGCCAAACGAGCCGAACCGCTTCGGCTGGATCGTCGAGGTCGACGTTCAGGATCCGACTTCGGTGCCGAGGAAGCGCACCGCGATGGGCCGCTTCAAGCATGAGGGCGCCGAGTCGATCGTCGCCAAGGATGGCCGTGTCGTCTTCTATCTCGGCGACGATGAGCGCTTCGACTACGTCTATAAGTTCGTCACCACAGGCAAATTCAATCCGGACGACCGCGCTGGAAACAAGGATTTGCTCGACGATGGCACCTTGCATGTCGGCAAGTTTGCCGAGGACGGTTCGGTCGAATGGTTGCCGATCGTCTTCGGCCAAGGGCCGCTGACGGCGGAGAACGGCTTTGCCAGCCAGGCCGACGTGCTGATCGAAACGCGCCGCGCCGCCGACCTGCTCGGCGCCACCAAGATGGACCGTCCGGAAGACATCCAGCCCAATGCCGCCAACGGCAAGGTCTATGTCATGCTGACCAACAATTCGAAGCGCAAGGCCGATCAGGTCGACGCCGCCAACCCGCGTGCCGAAAATGCCTTTGGCCACATCATCGAGATCGTCGAGGACGGTGGCGATTTCACTGCCACCAAGGGCAAGTGGGAGGTGCTCTTGAAATGCGGTGATCCCTCGGTTGCCGCTGTCGGCGCCACCTTCTCGACCGCAACCACGGCCAATGGCTGGTTCGGCATGCCGGACAATTGCGCGGTCGATTCGGCCGGCCGCCTCTGGGTTGCTACCGACGGCCAGGGCCCGAAGGCCACTGGCCGCACCGACGGTCTGTGGGCGGTCGACACGGAAGGGCCGGCAAGGGCCACATCAAAGCTGTTCTTCCGTGTGCCGATAGGCGCCGAAATGTGCGGCCCGTTGTTTGCGCCGGACGACCAGACCGCCTTCGTTGCCGTCCAGCATCCGGGCGACGGCGGCGAGGACTGGGAGGCTTTCGGCCGTCCATCCTATTATGAGGATTTGTCGACCCGCTGGCCCGACTTCAAGCCGGACATCCCGGTGCGCCCGGCGGTCGTTGCCATCACCAGGCAAGGTGGCGGCAAGATCGCGGTCTGACGCGCAGCCAGGTCTTGCAGTCTCAAGGAAGGATTTCGGCGATACGAAATCCTTCCTTTCCTGATACACGCATCCATGCTGCCCATCATGCGCCGACGAATTATTCGGTGCGCTGAACCACGGCCACATTCATTGTGCTTCGCAACCTGAAGCCAATGGACTTGTATAGTCCTATGGCCGTGGCGTTGCTGGCATAGGCGTGGAGATAGGGAACTTCGCCGCGCGCCACTATCCGGTTTGCCACGAACAGGGACAGCAGCTTGCCCAGGCCGCCGCCCCGAAATTCCGGATGTGAGCATACCCCGCTGAGTTCGGTATAGCCGGGTTGCTTCATGCGCTCGCCGGCCATCGCCGCAAGCCTGCCCTCGATTTTCACACCCCAAAAATCGCCCAGGCTCAAGGCTTCGAGCGTGAATGGGCCAGGCTTGGTGAGCAATGCCAGGGCGAGCATCTCAGCGGCATCGTCTCGCGTCAGACGTTGCACGCGTTTGTCAGACACGGTTTGCAACGGCTGCTCGGCAATCATCTGAACCCCGGCTGCGGTCGAAGTCGCGGAAAGCCCCGCGGGCAGATCAATGGCGTCCGACTGAAGCAGAATGACACTCTCGCCTGGGGGAACAAGCTTTCCGAGCGCCTGCAAGTTATCCGCGTCGTCCGCCCCGGTGGCGGCGAAAGGGACGATTGACGGCCGGTATCGCATGGCGAGGTTGTCACCCTCCGCGAAGGCCCGATGTCGCGTCTGAAGCGCGCTCCAGATAGGGCGGTCAAGCAGGTGCCTCATTGTACCGCATCCTTCGGTTTTTTTACTCGATGGTCGAGGGGAGCCGCGGCGAGGCCGTCCTCGATGGCAGCCAGCTGATCAAGAAGAGGCCCCGAAAGATCCGCGCACAAATCCGCGACGGCGTTCTCGATGCGCGGCCAGACCTCGCGCTTTGCGATATCGACCAGCCGCCGGCCGTCCCGAGTAAGCGAGACAATCCTGCGCCGCTGGTCATCGGTCGACGGACTGACCTCGAGCAGTCCCAATTCGGCCAGAAGCGAGACGCTTCGCGTTACGCCTGGCTGCGCGATGCCAAGGGATTGCGCCAGTTCCCCGACAGACAGCGGACCCAGCCTGTCGAGCGCGGCCAACAGCGGGTACTGGCTCGCCTGAACCGGGACATCCAGCCGGTCGAGCAGGCGCTGCGCCTCCGCTTGCAGTTGTTCGCCTATACGCTTCATCCTGCTGCCCAGGCACAGGAAACCAAGCGATCGTATGACGTCTTCCATAGGTCACTTCGTCTCGTGCGAAAATCGATAACATGATATATAACAATGCATAAAAAGCAAGATCGAGCGTTCAAGCGCCGGCTCCAGGCACGGGCGCAGGCCTATATCGCCTTCGGAAAGGAAACGTTGACCGATAAGGCTGCTTTGCCTGGCACGGCCAGTCGATCAGTTGCGCAGCCGGTAGCCGGTCCTGAAGATCCAGGCGACGATTGCTATGCAGACGAGCAGGAAGACCACCGTCATGCCAAGGCTGACGCCGACCGAAACGTCGGATTTGCCGTAGAAGCTCCAGCGGAAGCCGCTAACCAGGTACACCACAGGGTTGAACAGCGTCACCGTGCGCCAGATGCCGGGCAGCATATTGATCGAATAGAAGCTGCCGCCGAGAAAGGTCAGCGGCGTGATGATCAGCAGCGGCACCAGCTGCAGCTGCTCGAAGCTCTTCGCCCAGATGCCGATGATAAAGCCGAACAGGCTGAAGGTCACCGCCGTCAGCACCAGGAAGGCGAGCATCCAGAACGGGTGCTCGATCGTCAGCGGCACGAACAGCGAGGCCGTCGCCAGGATAATCAGGCCAAGCACGATCGACTTTGTCGCCGCACCCCCGACATAGGCGATGACGATCTCCAGATAGGACACCGGCGCCGACAGCAATTCGTAGATCGAGCCGACGAATTTCGGAAAGTATATGGCGAAAGACGCATTGGAGATCGACTGCGTCAGCAGCGACAGCATGATCAGCCCCGGCACGATGAAGGCGCCGTAGCTGATGCCGTCGATCTCGGTGATGCGTGAGCCGATCGCCGAGCCGAAGACGACAAAATAGAGCGATGTCGAAATGACCGGCGAAACGATGCTCTGCAGCACGGTGCGAAGAGCGCGCGCCATCTCCATCCGATAGATCGCCCATACCGCATGAAGATTCATGACCGCGCGCGGGTTCATGCCTGTTTCCTCACCAGATTGACGAAGATCTCCTCGAGCGAGCTGTTTTCCGTGTCGATGTCGCGGAACTGGATGCCGGCCGCCTCGAGCTCGCGGATCAGCGAGGCGACGCCCGGCCGTTCGCTCTGGTTGTCATAGGTATAGGTCAGCTGCCCGCCATCCGGCGAAAGTTCCAGCGCGTAGCGCGAAAATGCGTCGGGAACGGTGGCCAGCGGGCTGCGCAGTTCCAGCACAAGCCGCTTGCGGCCGAGCTTGCGCATCAGCTCGGCCTTGTCCTCGACCAGCACGATCTCGCCGCGGTTGATGACGCCGACGCGGTCGGCCATCGCCTCGGCTTCTTCGATGTAGTGCGTGGTCAGGATGATGGTGACGCCGTCTTCGCGCAGCCGGCGCACCATCGCCCACATGTCCTGGCGCAGCTCGACGTCGACGCCGGCGGTCGGTTCGTCGAGGAACAGGATGCGCGGCTCATGCGACAGCGCCTTGGCGATCATCAGCCGGCGCTTCATGCCGCCGGACAGCGTGATCGCCTTGGCGTCCTTCTTGTCCCAGAGCGACAGGTCGCGCAGCACTTTTTCGACGAACGCCTTGTCCGCCGGCTTGCCGAACAGCCCGCGGCTGTAATTGACCGTCGCCCACACGCTCTCGAAGGCGTCGATGGTCAGTTCCTGCGGCACCAGCCCGATCAGACTGCGCGCGGCGCGGTAGTCGCGGTTGATGTCATGGCCGTCGACTGTGACGCTGCCCGACGAGCGGTTGACGATGCCGCAGACGATCGAGATCAGCGTCGTCTTGCCGGCGCCGTTCGGCCCGAGCAGCGCAAATATCTCGCCGCGCACAATATCGAGATTTATCTCCTTCAGCGCCTGGAAGCCGGTGGCGTAGGTCTTGGTGACCCCGGAAATCGAGATGATCGGCTGCATGGCTGAAAACGGCTGCTTGAAACAGAGTTGTTGATTTAATCCGCTGAATGTCGGTTCGCAAATCCGTATGTCAATGGCGCTCCTGACAGTTCTGGACATCGAGGTTCGCCGGAATAAGCAACACCCGCCTGGTCGTCCAGCAAAATTCCACGCAAAAGCAGATTAACCGGCACTGCGGCGTTCCGCCTCGCGGCGGGACGCCGCTTTGACCGTCCGGCGCATCAAGCCTATCCTTGTACAAACAAGCAGCAGCCGGAGCCGCCATGGACCCGCTCATCCTGTCGCGCATACAGTTCGGCGCGAACATCTCGTTCCACATCCTGTTCCCGGCGATCACCATCGCGCTCGGCTGGGTGCTGCTGTTCTTCAAGCTCCGCTACAACGCGACAAACGATTCCGCCTGGATGCGCGCTTATTTCACCTGGGTTAAGGTATTCGCGCTGTCCTTCGCCATGGGTGTGGTTTCCGGCGTCACCATGAGTTTTCAGTTCGGCACCAACTGGCCGGGCTATATGGAGACGGTCGGCAACATTGCCGGCCCGCTGCTGGCCTACGAGATACTCACCGCCTTCTTCCTCGAGGCAGCGTTCCTCGGCATCATGCTGTTCGGCTTCCGTCGCGTCTCAAACCGCGTCCATACACTGGCGACGGTGCTGGTGGCCGGCGGCACCACATTGTCCGCCTTCTGGATCATCGCGCTCAATTCGTGGATGCAGACGCCGGCCGGCTTCGAGATGCGCGATGGTGTCGCCCACGCCACCGACTGGTGGGCCGTTGTCTTCAATCCGTCCATGCCCTACCGGCTCGTCCATATGCTGCTTGCTTCGGGGCTGACCGTCTCGTTCCTGATCGCCGGCCTGTCGGCGCTGCGCTATCTCTACGGCGATCGCTCGGAATCGATGTGGAAGGCCTTGCGCACCGGCGTCTTCACCGCCGCGATCCTGATCCCGATCCAGATCTTTGCCGGCGACCAGCACGGCCTCAACACGCTTGAACATCAGCCGCAGAAGATCGCTGCGATGGAGGCCAACTGGAACACCGGTCCCAACGTGCCGCTGGTGCTGTTTGCGCTTCCCGATGAAGCGGCCAAGGAGAACAGGTTCGAGCTCACCATTCCCGATGGCGCCAGCCTTATCCTCAGGCACAGCGCCGGCGGCATCGTACCGGGGCTGAACGACTATACCGGCAACCATCCCCCGGTATTTCCGGTGTTCTGGGGCTTTCGCATCATGGTCGGCACCGGCCTCCTGATGCTCGCTGTCTCCTGGTCGGCGGCCTTCTTCCTCAAGCGCCGCCACAGCCTGCCTAAGCCGCTGGCGCTTGTCATGGTGCCGATGGCGCTGTCCGGCTGGCTGGCGACGCTGGCCGGCTGGTACACCACCGAGATCGGCCGCCAGCCCTGGTTGGTCACCGGCGTGCTGCGTACCGCCGATGCTGTCGGCCCGGTCGCCGGCAGCCATGTCGCGCTGTCGCTCGCGGTCTATCTCATCCTCTACGCGCTGCTGCTGATCGCCTATCTCGGCGTGCTGGTGCATCTGGCATTGAAGGCGGCGAAGGATGGTGACACCTCGCCGCTGCCGGGCGTCATGAACAGGCCGCTGTCGCAGCCGGTTGCGCAACCGGGAGAAACATCATGAGCTTCGACTGGCCGACCCTGTTGCCTCTGATCTTCGCCGGCCTGATGGGCCTCGCCATCCTGATCTACGTCATCCTCGACGGCTTCGATCTCGGCATCGGCATCCTGTTCGCCGCAGCCGAAGATACCGAGCAGGATACGATGATCGCCGCCATCGGCCCGTTCTGGGACGCCAACGAGACCTGGCTGGTGCTGGCGGTCGGCCTGCTGCTGGTCGCCTTCCCATTGGCGCACGGCACCATCCTGACGGCGCTCTACATTCCGGTCTTCGTGCTGCTGGTCGGCTTGATCCTGCGCGGCGTCGCCTTCGATTTCCGCGCCAAGGTGCCTGCCGGCAGGAAGCACCGCTGGAACCGCATCTTCTTTCTCGGTTCGGTCATCGCATCGCTGGCGCAAGGCTATATGCTCGGCGTCTATGTGCTCGGCCTCGACGTCGGCGCTGGCGGCATCGCCTTCGGCGCGCTGGTGGCGCTCTGCCTTGCCGCCGCCTACGCGGCGATGGGAGCGGCGTGGGTCATCTACAAGACGGAAGGCGACCTGCAGAGGAAGGCGGTGCTGTGGCTGCGCACGGCACTGGTGCTGACCGCGCTCGGCATGGTCGCGGTATCGCTGGCCACGCCCTTTGCCAGCGCGCGCATCTTCGACAAATGGTTCGTCTGGCCGGCCATGCTCTATTTGTCGCCGTTGCCGATCCTGTCGGCAGTGCTGTTCCTGTGGCTATGGCGCCAGACCTTCCATCTGCCGAAGCCCGGCGACCGCCACGCGCTGCTCCCGTTCCTGACATTGGCCGCGATCTTCACACTCGGCTTTGCCGGCCTCGCCTGGTCGTTCTACCCTTTCGTGGTGCCCGACCGGCTGACCATCTGGCAGGCTGCTTCGGCACCCGAAAGCCTGGCCGTCATCCTGGTCGGGACGGTCGTCGTGCTGCCGATCATCATCTTCTATTCGTTCTTTGCCTACCGGGTGTTCGCCGGCAAGGCGACGGATCTGACCTATGACTGACCGGCATCGCCGTCGCCGCCTGAAACAGAATATTCATCTTCAAGCGGAATAACCTTCTCTGGCCGGCCCAGCAGAATCGCCGGCAGAAGAAGGGCAACAGAATGACCCCCTTTTTTGCGGCAAGGCAGGATCGGCTGTTGCTTATGCTGATCCGGACGGTCGCGCTGATCGGCGCATTCGCGCTTGCCGGCCTGCTGCCGGCCATACCGCAGGCGCATGCCCAGGACGCGGCCAACTGGACCGGTGTGTGGGACACGAAGTGGCGCGGCGGCGGCGCCCAGATCAAGTTCGAGCAGACCGGCGCTGACGTAAAGGGCGTGTACCCGCTTTATAACGGCCGCATCGAGGCCAAGGCCGACGGCGACAAGCTTGTCGGCCACTGGTTCGAAGGCGACCGCCAGGGCGCCTTCACCTTCGTCCAGTCGCCCGACGGCGGCAGCTTCATGGGTCGTTTCGATGCCGCCACCGCCGAATGGTGGACAGGGGTGCGCGTCAGCGCCGTCGAGGACGTCCGTGTCGACCAGTCGAGCCCGATGAGCACCATGCGCTCGTTCCTGCAAACGATGAACGAGAGCGGCGCCGACAACGTGCCGCGCGCCACCGGCGGCGGCATGGGTCTTGCCGGTCTGGCAGCGGGTCTCGTCGACGTCACCGAGACCGACCGCGGCGGCCTCAACATGCCCGATTACACCAAGCTTCTGTTCACCGTCGTCGACAACGCGACGTTCCGTCTGTGGAGCCTGCCGCATGACACGATTGCCGGTGACGAGGTGACGGCGACGCTGCCGCAATACGGCACCAGGGTCTCCTTCGACGTCACTTTTCGCCGCAAGAATGGCGACTGGTTCATCGTCGGGCCGCCACTTGCCCAGCTCCAGGCCAAGCTCGCCGAATTCCAGGAAGCGCGTGGCGAAGCTGTCGACATGGTCGACGATCCGAGCAAGCTGGCCTCGCCGCGCGATACGTTCAAGGTACTGTTGAGCGGCCTCACCGAAGCCGGCGATCCGGCACAGGCGGCGCTCGATCTGCGCAACTACAGTCAGGCGGTGCGCGGCGACGAGGCATTTCTGCTCGAGCGCTATCTCAAAAAGGTCATCGACCGCATCGGCTATGTCTATTGGCAGGAGATCCCCGACGATCCGAAGAGCAACACCCCTTTCGTCTATTTCGAGCATCCCACCGGCAACATCGTCATCGGCCCGGTCGAGACTGAGAAGGGCAAGATCTGGCAGTTTACGCCCGAGACGCTCGCCCACATCCGCGCGCTCTACGCCGACGTCGAAGACGTGCCGGTGGCGCCGGAATTCGCCGCCTTCGCCAGCACCGACCCGTTCTTCATCGCCCGTGGCCTCGCCCGCGAGATCGGCCCCAGCCTGCTCACCCGCGCCGGCCCGATGGAGCACTGGCAATGGTGGATGCTCGGCCTTGCCGCACTGGCCGGCATCGTCTTCGGCTTCATCGCCAATGCGCTGATTTCCTTGTTTGTGCCAAGGACGGACAGCTCGGCCTTCTTCCGCATTGTCGAATGGGCGGTGCGCTCGATCGTGCTTGGCTTCTTCCTGCTGTTGACGCTGCGCCCGCTCGGTCTGCCGCAAGTGGTCGCCGCCCCGGTCAAGGCAATCGCCTGGAGCCTGATCGTGATCGGCGCCGTGCCGGTGGTCTGGCGTCTGATCGGCAAGGTCGCCGACCACTATCGCGGACTGTGGCAGGTGCCCGGCTACCACGACACGCTGATTTCGCTGTCCACCGGTGTCGCGCGCGTCGCCGTGCTGGTCGTCGCCTTCCTGCTGTTGGCCGAAGTGCTCGCCATCCCCTACGAAGGCGTCATTGCCGGTCTCGGCATCGGCGGTCTGGCGGTGGCGCTGGCCGCGCAGCCGACGCTGCAGAACTTCCTCTCCGGCCTGACGCTCTATGCCGATCGGCCAGTCAGCGTCGGCGACTTCTGCAAGTTCGGCGACCAGTCCGGCACGATCGAGCATATCGGCATGCGCTCGACGCGCATCAGGTCGCTCGACCGCACGATCATCTCGGTGCCGAACTCGGATTTCGCCGGCATGCAGATCGAGAACTACGCGCATCGCGACCGCACCCGGTTCGCGACGACGCTGCAGCTGCGCTACGAGACGACGCCCGATCAGCTGCGCTACGTCCTGGCCGAGCTGCGCAAGCTGCTGATCGCCCATCCGCGCGTCATCGACGAGCCGTGCCGCGTGCGCTTTGCCGGCTTCGGCGCCTATTCGCTCGACATCGACGTGTTCACTTATGTCAAAACCGCCGACGTGGCCGAATTTCAAGCCATCCGCGAGGACATCCTATTATCCATGATCAACATCATGGATGATGCCGGCGCGCAGTTCGCCTTCCCTTCGTCACTGGAATACAGAGCCACCGACCTTCCGGTCGACGACGAAAAGCGCATCGCCGCGGAGAAAAGGGTCAGCGATTGGCGCGAGGCGCAAAATCTGCCATTCCCGGACTTCAGCCAGATCGACAAATTCGCCCTCAACAACACGCTTGCCTACCCGCCTGAGGGCTCGGCGCATTATCGCGAGACAGAGCCCGACCCGGACTCGGCCGAGGCAAAGGCGACGCTGGAGAAAGTGCGCTGGAGCCTGCCCTGGAAAAAGGGGGGTATTAATCTCCCCCCTTGAGGGGGAGATGGCCGGCAGGCCAGAGGGGGTCGGTTCGGTTGGCGCGACGCGGCATTTCGAGGAAGACGAAGTTGGCGCTCAGCGCGCGGCGACCCCCTCTGTCGCCTTCGGCGACATCTCCCCCTCGAGGGGGGAGATTACCTCCCCACAACTCAGCTCTTGTTGGCGGCCAGCACCAGAACCGGCTTTTCGCTGTAGAGGTTGGGGAACAGCCGCTTCAAATTCTCGACCTTGGGCAGATCGTTGTAGACGATATAGGGATAGGTCGGGTTGAGCGTCAGAAAGTCCTGGTGGTAGTCCTCGGCCGGATAGAAGCTCTTGCCGGTCTCCAGCGTCGTAACGATCGGCTTAGGAAACACCTTGGCCTTATCGAGCTGCGCGATGTAGCTTTCGGCGATCTTTTTCTGCGTGTCGTTTTCGGCAAAGATCGTCGAACGGTACTGGGTGCCGCTGTCTGGCCCCTGATAGTTCAGTTGCGTCGGATTGTGCGCCACCGAGAAATACACCTGCAGCAGCTGGCCGTAGGTCACCTTGGATGGCTCGTAAGTGATCTCGACGGATTCGGCATGGCCCGTCCGGCTGGTGCCGACCATTTCGTAGACGGCCGTGTCCTTGTCGCCGCCGGCATAGCCGGAAACGGCGCTGGTGACGCCCTGGACGTGCTGGAACACGCCTTGCACACCCCAGAAGCAGCCGCCGGCGAAGACCGCCTTCTCGGTGCCGGCGGTGGCCTTCTCGTCCATTGCCGGCGGCGGGATCACCACCGCGTCTTCGGCCGAGACTGCCGGCGTCTGCCAGAACACGGCAGCGGCGGCCGCGAGGATGAGCGCGGCAAGTGCGGCTTTTGTGAAAATCGCCGATCGTTTCACGGTTGCGGTCATGTCTGATCTCCCATGATGCTGGTGTGGATTATACGACGGATAGGTCCGCCGGGCTCTCACATTGCTGTGCGCATCGCCTATTTGGCCGGAGCCATGGCATCGCAGGACTTGGTCGCTTCGGCTTTCTTCATGGCGTTCGTTTCGGCGGCTGCCTTGTTCATGCAGTCGGCCTTCATCGGATCTGTCGCCTTCATCGCAGTCGTGGGCATCGCGTCAGGCGCCATTGCGCCCGTCGCCGGCTTCATGGCGTTTGTCGCCATCGCCGGCTTCATCGCATCTTCGGCCCGCGCCGCGCCTCCTGCGAACAGCGCCGTCGAGCAAAGTGCGAAGGCGAGTGCCGCCAGGGTCGGGCGATTGGTCATGATGATCTCCTTGGGTTTGGCAGGGGTTGACGGCACGCGGCGGCGCCGCTGCGCGTTGGGGAAATTTCGCGAGGGTTTCTAGTTCGTAGCGGCGGCCAGAATCGGCCCGCCGCCCGGCACCTGCACCAGCACCGCCGTGCTGAGGCCGCCCGTCGTCGCCGGCAGCGGCAGCGCGGTGGCGTCGCCGGTCCAACTGCCCAGCCTGGTCAGCGAATGCACGACATTGGCGTGCGGCAGCGTGCGGCCGGTGTTTTCTCCGCGCGCCACCGGCACCTCGACGACGCCTTGTCGGTAACGCACCAGCCAGACGTCGGCCTTGCCGCCGGGCACCGGACCGGCGCCGATGCTGACCTTCCCGCCGGCGAGCGACAGCGATGGTCCGTCGGCGAGGCCGCCGCTCGAAATCAGCTGCTCTATCTCGCCCGGCCTGGCGCCGACCGCATCGGCCTTGCCGTTGACCACCACTTGCGGCGTGAACGGGCCGGAACGGCCGAGCGACGGTTCATAGCGGACCTGGCGCTGCGTGAATTCTTCTTTGCCGAATGTGTCCTTCCAACCGAGATAGTCCCAGTAGGTGACGTTGAAGGACAGCGCCAGCACGCCGGGCCGGTCCTTGACCTTGATCAGATTGGCGTTGGCTGGCGGGCAGGACGAGCAGCCCTGGCTGGTGAACAGCTCGACGACGGTCAGCGTCTGGCCGGCGGCCGCGCTGGTTGCCGAAAACCCAATTGGCGAAAACAGAGCCAGGGCAAGCCCGATAAGGGCAGTGCCGCGTTTCGATCCGGTCATCGCTGTTCTCCTGTGCGGTTCCATGTCCACACTTCGCCGCCGACGCACGGTTCGTTACAGCATCACCGCTTCGTGATCGTTCGCAGCTGTCCCTTCTCCCCTTGTGGGAGAAGGTGGATCGGCGCGTAGCGCCCAGACGGTTGAGGGGTGCTGGAAGAAATGAGGCGTTGGCGTTCCCTGGAACACCCCTCTTCCGACCGAGCTTCGCTCGGCCACCTTCTCCCACAAGGGGAGAAGGGA
The DNA here is from genome assembly GCF_040318915.1 of Mesorhizobium sp. M0991. Taxonomy (NCBI): domain Bacteria; kingdom Pseudomonadati; phylum Pseudomonadota; class Alphaproteobacteria; order Hyphomicrobiales; family Phyllobacteriaceae; genus Mesorhizobium; species Mesorhizobium sp. M0991. The sequence continues at coordinate 438,251 of NZ_JAMYNE010000001.1, read as the reverse complement.
AGATGGTCATTCGCAACCAAAAACGCCACCGGGTGGTGACCAGGCGGCGTTGTGACGAGTTCTGGGGCAGGCAGGTGGCACCCAGCCGCGGCCCGGCTATTGTGTAAGCACAGTTTCCGAAGGCCGCTTGTTGAAGGCGCACTTGCCGGTCACCGTGTAGAAGAAGTCGGCATTCGAAATGGCTGCCGGTACGGGATTGCCGCCATCTTCCCAAGCCTGTTTGCTGCTCTGGCCGCATGGCACGAGCGTGAAGATATCGACGGTTTCTCCGTTCGCAATTTCGACGCCGTCGGCGTAAAGCCGGTTCGATGTCGCCGGATCGTTCGATTTGAGCACGGATGGATTGCCGGACGGCACATCCATCCGCAGGTACAGCTGGTCCATCTGGCTGACGTCGATCACCGCACCGGCACTCGTCGCGGGATACATCGTGCTGACGCAGGTGGTTGCGTATTTCCTGCCGTATGAGTCGGTCTGGGTGATCGTGGTGCTGGGTAAGCCGTAGAAGCTGAGCACTGTGGTGGTCGTGCATACTTGCTGCTGGACGAGCGTGGTCGTCGTTCCGTTGACCGTATACACGCTGGCCGTGCCGTAGCCCTTAGGATCGCCATAACCGTTGTATGTGTAGTCGATCTTCATCAGCTTGTTGGCAGTCGTCTCAGCGAATTTGGTGCCATAGAGCGTCATCGTCTTGTTCCAATAGCCCGAGATCTTGTCGACCTTGAAGGTCGCCTCCACCAATGCCGGCCGCTTTGTCACTGCCGACGCGACGCCGACCTGCACCGTGTTGATCTTGGCGATCTGCATGAAACTCGTCGGCATGGCAAAGCCGGCCGAAGCCTTGATGCTGGCGGCGCCGTCCGTGGCGACGACGAAGCTGTCGAGCTTTGCCGTGCCTTCCCCGCCATTGGCCAGGTATGCCTCCTGCAGCTTCACCTGGCGGTCTGCCAGTGACGTGGTCGTCTCCAGCGTCGTGATCGACAGCGATGCTGCATCGAGCGCGTTCTGCATCGAGGCCTTGGTTGAAACCGCCGAGGTATAGTCGATGGAAAAGCCCAATGCGGCAACCATCGGAATAAGCAAAATGGCGAGCATTGGCGCGAACGAGCCGCTCACCGATCTGAGAAATTTGCGTGCTGACAGCGGCATTCCGATCCCCCCAAACGGCGATAGGCCAATGGGGCTATCACGCCGGGCGCGAACTATGCTCTAATCTCATGGATCAAAGTTTAACGACTTCGCCGCGCCGCCGCCGCACCCGCGCCCCGCCGCTTGCCGATGTACCGTGCCCCTGCTAAAGCGCGCCGCATGACCACGCCGATCAAGAACATCCGCAACTTCTCCATCGTTGCCCATATCGACCATGGCAAATCCACGCTTGCCGACCGGCTGATCCAGTCGACCGGCGGGCTGGAGCTGCGCGACATGAAGGAGCAGGTGCTGGACTCGATGGACATCGAGCGCGAGCGCGGCATCACCATCAAGGCGCAGACGGTGCGGCTGAAGTACCACGCCAACAATGGGCAGGACTATATCCTCAACCTGATCGACACGCCCGGCCATGTCGACTTCGCCTATGAAGTGTCGCGCTCGCTGGCCGCCTGCGAGGGTTCGCTGCTGGTCGTCGATGCCTCGCAAGGGGTCGAAGCGCAGACGCTGGCCAATGTCTACCAGGCGATCGACAACAACCACGAGATCGTCGTGGTGCTGAACAAGGTCGACCTGCCCGCCGCCGAGCCCGAGCGCATCCGCGAGCAGGTCGAGGAGGTGATCGGCATCGACGCCTCCAACGCCGTGCTGATCTCGGCCAAGACCGGGCTAGGCATTCCCGACGTGCTGGAGGCGATCGTCAACGATCTGCCGCCGCCGCGCGAGGGCGACATAGCCGCACCGCTGAAGGCGATGCTGGTCGACTCTTGGTACGACGCCTATCTCGGCGTCATCGTGCTGGTCCGCATCATCGACGGCGTGCTGAAGAAGGGCCAGACCATCCGCATGATGGGCACCGGCGCCAGGCATCTGGTCGAGCGCACCGGCGTCTTCACGCCTGCCCGCATCAATGTCGACGAGCTCGGCCCCGGCGAGTTCGGCTTCTTCACCGGTTCGATCAAGGAAGTGGCCGACACCCGCGTCGGCGACACCATCACTGAGGACAAGCGCCCGACGGCACAGGCGCTGCCCGGCTTCAAGCCGGCGCAGCCGGTGGTGTTCTGCGGCCTGTTCCCGGTCGACGCCGCCGATTTCGAAGATCTGCGCGCCGCGGTCGGCAAGCTGCGCCTCAACGACGCCTCTTTCTCGTTCGAAATGGAAACCAGTGCCGCGCTCGGCTTCGGCTATCGCTGCGGCTTCCTCGGCCTGCTGCATCTCGAAATCATCCAGGAGCGGCTGGAGCGCGAGTTCAACCTCGACCTCATCGCCACAGCGCCGAGCGTCGTCTACCGCCTGGCGCTGACCGACGGCACGGTCAAGGAACTGCACAACCCGGCCGACATGCCCGACGTGGTCAAGATTGCGGCCATCGAGGAGCCGTGGATTCGCGCCACCATCCTCACGCCGGACGAGTATCTCGGCAGCATCCTGAAACTCTGCCAGGACCGGCGCGGCATCCAGGCCGACCTCTCCTATGTCGGCAAGCGTGCCATGCTGACCTACGATTTGCCGCTCAACGAGGTCGTCTTCGACTTCTACGACCGGCTGAAGTCGATCTCCAAGGGCTATGCCTCCTTCGACTATCACCTCACCGACTATCGCGAAGGCGACCTGGTCAAGATGTCGATCCTGGTCAATGAGGAGCCGGTCGACGCGCTGTCGATGCTGGTCCACCGCACGGCGGCGGAAAAGCGCGGCCGCCAGATGTGCGAGAAGCTGAAGGAGCTGATCCCGCACCATCTGTTCAAGATCCCGATCCAGGCGGCGATCGGCGGCAAAGTCATCGCCCGCGAAACGATCTCGGCGCTGCGCAAGGACGTCACCGCCAAATGCTACGGCGGCGACGTCTCGCGCAAGCGCAAGCTGCTCGACAAGCAGAAAGAGGGCAAGAAGCGGATGCGCCAGTTCGGCAAGGTGGATATCCCGCAGGAGGCGTTTATCCAGGCGCTGAAGATGGGGGATTGAGCGGGCCGCGCGCTTACCCCCGAAGAAACTCCCGGCTGGAGCCGATCAATCGGCAGCTACAGTCCTATGCATCGATCCTGCAGCTAAAACAGGTCGACAAGTCTAGGAGATCAAACGCGTTAGTATGCCTCTGGTCGTCCACTCGGGACTTTCCCCAAATTTGCTTGCCATTGCAAAACTCTCCACTAGCGTTTGACGGCTCATATCACCAAGCAACACCGGAAAATCGTTCCAGAGTCGCTTCACCTTATCGAAGTTGACGAGGTGCATATTAGGCGAAGGATTCGCTTTCTCAGATATCCGTGTTGCAGCCGTGTAGATAACCAACCCGACGAGCTCGTAACCGCTAAACTGAGTGTTTATCCACTCGATGTGATCGTGACACTGCCCGACGTCGGTCTTCGACACTTCGGAGTTGGCGAGTTTTTCGTTTTTTAGCTCGAAGCCGATGATCGTTTTAGTGTAGTGGTCAATCCAAATTCCGTCCGGTCCTGTGCCGTGATCCGTGCAGGGGCGCCTCGCATCGAAACCAAGGGTACTGCCCAATTGCCGGATGCCTTCTTCTGCCAACTTGTGGTCGCTCTGAACAAAGGCAGGCGCGACAAGCTCAGTGATACGCCCGATTTCCTTGGTCATCTTTGGCCGCTCTAGAATCAGTAGCCGACGGAGCCCCTCCTCGAAAAACGTCTTTTCCTTCTCCGGGTTTAGCTCTGAAAGGCGAGGCCTTCGGGGTAGGCTGACACGCGCGCCCAGCTTTCGCCTGGCTTCGTCAAACCAGTCATAGCTAGCTTCTTCGTCGCCATTTTTTTGGTGTGCGATGCCAATCCAAACCGAATACCATCCATGGAGACGAGGATTGATTTGAGAAAGGCCGTCCCGGTCTCCTTCAAATTCCGCCAGAGCGCCCGAAACGTCTCCTTGCCACATCTTCAATATGAATCGTGTTTCTTTCTTTGCGTACAAGTCATCGATCTTATTTTCAGCCTCGCGTTCGTCAATCTTATTGTCGTCGAGAGTTTGATTGTTAATGTGCGACTCATAATAGTCAATCCATTCGGGATCCCTATCAATTATCTGGTCTACAATCGATAGAATGCGCTCGTTAGAAACTCCTTTTATGCTGTCATTGAAAAATTCGGAAAGTTTAATTTGTTCTTGAAGAATACGAGGAAAATTCGTCATGTTGCGAACGTTCCGCAGCCAATTCTCCACTTCCCGGTCCGGAACAATGTAGACTCCAAAATCTGTCTTTCCACGGTTGATGCGACCAAATAGCTGCGTAATTCGATTAGCGATAGTAGACATAAAAGCTCGATCGAGCTTTAGGACGTCAAACGAAAACCGCTCCAACTGCGTGGTACCAACGGGCAAGCCATCGACCAGCATTATGCGGCATTGGTCATCCGGCAAATCGATACCATCATAACGACCGACTAGGATAAATGCGCCGGCATGTGACCGTCTAAATGCGTTAAGTCGAGCAGTGAAGTCGGCATCGCTCGACGCTTGCGTGACAACGGTTTGCCAGATCAAGGCCTTCTTTGCGTTAGGTACCGCGACGAGTACCTTGTGCCTCTGGCTCAAAGTCTCAATATTTGTCGGATTCCTAGCGAATTCCGGTATCGCACTTCCGAAAAGTAGAACCCGCTCTCCTCGACCGGCATCAACCGTTGGCTCTATTATTATCGAGGATCTGCCAAACGCTCTAATTATGTCCGCCTTTGAATGTATAGTGGCTGACAAGAAAATCTTAGGTACGGAGTTATCCTCAAGAATTGGCATGAATAATGCAGGCAAGAATGGCGGCGTTACCTCTATAGTGGTTTTGGAGATTGTTATCGCGCACAGAGATAGGCGACCACGTAAATAGTCGGCACTCAGGACATTCGAGGTGTCAGAATCTTTGATATTATCTTTCAATATTTGTTGAAGAGGGTCGGCGTGACGCAAGACGCCCACCGGTGGCACGAGTTGAACACCGCCCCCCGTGCTATCCTCTGCCATAGCGTGCTGATAATTATAGAGAGTCCCGTCCTCATCAAATATCTGCCGAATTTCAGCGGCGAGAGCGGCGAACAACTCAGGGTGTTTGCTACGATGTGCCGTTATAGTGAAAGCGTCTCGAACAAGTCGTTCGCCAACGTGCGCGTCATCAAATATAATAGCGCTCGGTGCTTTTGTACCTTTGAATTTTGTGCGCGCGGGCAGAAGAGCCTGGTACGTGGTGACGCAAAACGATTTCCCTTGTTCGAAATTATCGTCAGAAAATGTCCTGTCAAAATAGGTAGTGGGGTTCGACCCGATGCTCTTGGCTTCTTTCACGGTTTGGTGAATTAGGTCGATCGTCGGGCAGGCATAAACAACGTTGGCGTATCCTTGATTCGCGTAACTTTGGGCAATCAAAACTCCAACGAGAGTTTTGCCGGCACCGGTATACATCGAAATTAGGGACGATTTGTCTTTAACTTTGAACCACTCATCCAAGGCATAGGCCTGCCCTTGCCAGAGTTCCTTGATCCCGGATAATCCAGAGGGCCTTCTACCGAAAATATCTTTGGGTTTGGTTGGCTTCTCACCGCTTGCCGATTTCTTCAGGTCTCCGAACTTAAATTTATCCATGACTAACTCTTGTGATTCGAGAAGGGACACTATAGCAGTGAAGGGGAGTATCACAATTATAACTCGAATTAGGAATGGCTTGGTTGCTCCGTCACCGGTGGTATCTTCTTGCTTGAAAAGCTGTGGTTGCGGCCTGCCGAGGATCGCCCGCCCTTTGAGCACGCCCCGCCCTAGAGTATCCTCCACGCAGCTTCGGGGAAGATATCAGTGCGCTCCACCTTCGACATCATCGCAGCGATAGGCCTCACCATCGGCGGCGCTCTGGGCCTCGCCGGCACCTTCGTGGCGAGCGCGCCGCTCCGCGAAACACTCTGGACAATCGACGGCGTGGCGCTCGTGGTGGCGGCCGCACTGTTGACGATGAAATATCAGCGGCAGGGCAATGACTGGGTGGCGGCCGGATTTCTGACCTTTCTCGCCGGCGAAAGCCTGCTGCTCTCCGGCAATGCGGCGGGGCTTGAGGCCAGCGTGCCCTCCTATGTCGGCGGTATCTCGCTTTGGGCGGCGGCGCTGGTCATGGTCAGCGCGCCGAAAACCTTTGCCCTTTGGATACGGCTCACGGCTGTCGTGGCCGCTTTGCTGTTTGTCGCCTCAGTGGGCCTAATCCTCTGGGGCGCGCCTTTGCTGCCGACCTCGGCGCCGCTGCCCGCTGCCGGATATCCCTTCCTGGTGCTCACTTTCATCGGCTGGATCTGGACGCTGCTGAAGCCTGGCCGTTGAGCCCGGTCGGACCGCCCCCGCTCCGGCCGCTTTCCGGCCACCTCTCCCCCACTTTGTGGGGGCGAGGAACCCAGGTCTTGTGAGGCTGCGGCGATTGGCATTTCCTCGCCCCACAAAGTGGGGAGAGGTGGTTTGCGAAGCAAATCGGAGAGGGGTCTTGCTTAGCAACGCTGCGCCTTTCACGATGCAAATACCGCAATCGCCTCTTCCACCCGTTTAGCCGCCATGCCATGTTCCCCCGCGCGGCCGGACAGGCCGTTTCATTCCGGGGGGAATTGCAAATGTTGTCCTACGCTTTCGCGCGCCGCGCTGCCGCGGCGCTTTTCATTGCCGCGTTGTTTGCGCCAGCCGCACATGCCGGCGATGTCACTTTCGAGATCAAGAACAGCCATCCCAACGCTATGCGCGTCGAACTCTACAGCCAGGACCGCGACCATGTCTGGCCGGGCAACAATCAGGATTATTATCTCAACGACGGCGAGACCAAGTCGATCCCGCTGTCTTGCAATGACGGCGAATCGATCTGCTACGGCGCCTGGGTCGACGGCGACGAGAACACCTATTGGGGCGTCGGCCCCGCCAACACGGAAAAATGCGACGATTGCTGCTACACCTGCAGCGGCGGCGAGACCGAGGAAATCGATCTGGTGCCGTGAACTGCCTGTCTCTCGTGTGGACCCATTGTACCCGGCAGGGCAGGCGAGCGGCATCGATGTCGACAGCTCGCAGGAATGTTAGATCGAAAAGGCAACAAAAAACCCGCCTCGGCGGGCGGGTCGTTGGAGCCAATTAGCACCATACCGAGATTAGTAGCATAGCTGCCGGCACAAAGCAAGAACAAAATGTGGTGCGGCGGGCAAAAAAGCGAACTCCCTTCCCCCGCCGCGCTTGGCCCCCAAGAGGGCGAAGGGAATGCTGCCTTGACGCCGTCCGGGCCGCCGCCATAGCGTGACGGCTTCAGCAAGGAGTACAGTTATGGCCGGCATGGTCGAAGGCGAGAAGATCGATATCGGATTTTCCGGGCGCCGCTGCATCCATTCGCGCAATTGCGTGCTTGGCGATCCGCGTGTCTTCGTGCCCAATGCGCCCGGCCAGTGGATCCATCCCGAGGCGGCCAGCGTCGAGAAGGTCGTGGCGCTCGCCGAAGCCTGCCCGTCCGGCGCCATCACCTATGTCCGCAAGGATGGTGGGCCGCAGGAACAGCCGCCGGTGGTCAACACCGTGCGCATAAGGGAGAACGGCCCGCTGGCCGTCCATGCCGAGATAGTGCTGGGCGGCGAAACGTTTTTCCGCGCCACGCTGTGCCGCTGCGGCGCTTCGGAAAACAAGCCGTTCTGCGACGGCAGCCACGCCAAGGCGGGCTTCACCGCCACCGGCGAACCGGCGCTGAAGGATACGCCGGCGCTGGAAGTACGGGATGGCCCGCTGGCCGTGACGCCGACGACCAACGGCCCGCTCAAGCTCGAAGGCAATCTCGAAATCGTCACCGGCACCGGCCACACTGTAGACCGTACGCAGCGCGCCTTCCTCTGCCGCTGCGGCCACTCCGCCAACAAGCCGTTTTGCGATGGCAGCCACAAGCGCGTGGGATTTGCCGGGTAGGCGGCCCAGCGCTCGCCGCCAATCTCGGCCTTCGACAATTGCGCCCGGTTGATGTTAGATCTTTGCTACCGGTGCGTGCATGTGCCGGAGTGGCGGTTCGTCGGGCTTGGGGGATTTCAAATTGCGCAAATATGTCTTGCTGTTTCTCAGCCTTTGTATCGATTACATCTGGGTAAATGCGGCCGTCGTCCTGGCCGACCGGCTGTTTCCCGGCATTGCCGAGACCGTTCTTGGCCAGCCGGCGTCATGGGCGGCTCGGCAGGTCCTTTCGCTGATCCTGTTCAGCCTTGTACGGGTGGCAAACATATCGGTGGGGGAATGGCTGCTGTCCTATGCGCAGATGGAGCAGCCGGCCGGCCAGCGACAATGGGCCAATCTGTTGCTTGGCACGCTTGGTGTCCTGTCCGGGATTTGGTACCTGCTGCGCCTCACCGGACCAGACGACGGCACGCCGTTCCTTTTCATGGTGGAGGACACGCCGCTGAAGACCGCGGCCGTTGCGCTTTACAGCGCCCTATACAGTTGGTGTGGCGTGATGCTGTTGCGGTTCGAGCCCAAGGCGAAGCTCTGCAATGCCCTGCTGTTCGCCTCGGTCCTGCCATTGACCGCGATAAACCTGATCTTCTCCCGCGACGCGCTGATTGCCTCGATGGTGGCGCGCGCCGCCAGCCAGGGCCGCTCGTTCCCGGTGGAAAAGGCGGAGGTCTATGCCCGACTGTCGATCTACTACGCCATCCTGCTTGTCGCGGTGATGCTGACGATCTTGTATTTCTGCCGCGAACGGCCCACCGCTTCTGTCGGCAGGCCGCTAGAAGGCTCGCCGGGCAGCCGGGCGTAGCCCTATTCGGCCAACAAGCCTTTCTTGTGGGGTAGGCGGCCAAGCTGCGAATCTCCCCCCTCGAGGGGGAGATGGCCGGCAGGCCAGAGGGGGTCGTCTCGCGTGGAGCGCCGGCTTCTTCTTTCCTTGGCAGAGAGGGCGTCGCGTCAGGACGTACCGACCCCCTCTGTCGCCTTCGGCGACATCTCCCCCTCGAGGGGGGAGATTACGCTGCCTTGGCCCAGCCATCGCGGCTTTATCGGCCCGTTCATATCCGCTAAGGGGCGGGGCAAGAGAATTCTCCGGACCCAAATATGACCGCCAAGACCAAACCCTCACCCCTGTTCCTCGGCATAGACACCGGCGGCACCTACACTGACGCCGTGCTGTGGTCGGAAGCGGGCGGCCCCGGCGGAAAAGTGCTGGCCAAGGCCAAGGCGCTGACAACGCGCCACGACCTGGCGGTCGGCATATCGGGCGCAGTCGATGCCGTGCTGCAAAAAGCCGACACCGACCCGACTGCGATAAAACTGGTGTCGATGTCGACAACGCTTGCCACCAATGCGCTGGTCGAGGGCCAGGGCGGGCGCGTAGCACTTGTGATGATCGGCTTTGCCGAGGGCGATCTGGCCCGCGACGGACTAAAGGCGGCGCTCGGCTCCGACCCGGTGGTGTTCTGCCCCGGCGGCCACGATGTCCATGGCAATGCGGCAAAGCTCGATCTTTCCGGGCTGGAGGCAGCTTTGCCGGAACTGGAAAAGTCGGTGTCCGGCTTTGCCATCTGTGCCTATTTCGCCACCCGCAATCCGGCGCACGAGCTAAGCGCGCGGAACCTGATCCGCGATATAACAGACCTGCCGGTCACCGCCAGCCACGAACTGTCGGCCAAGCTCGGCGGCCCGCGCCGGGCGCTGACGACCTTGCTCAACGCCAGGCTGATCTCGATGATCGACCGGCTGGTCGCGGCAACCGAAGGCTTTTTGGCCGCGCGCAACATTGCCGCCCCGCTGATGGTGGTGCGCGGCGACGGCGCTTTGGTCTCGGCCGCCTTTGCCCGCCAGCGGCCGATCGAGACCATCCTGTCCGGCCCGGCCGCCAGCCTGGTCGGCGCCCGCCACATGACCGGCCTCGACGATGCCGTGGTCTCCGACATCGGCGGCACCACCACCGACGTCGCCGTGCTCGACAAGGGCCGGCCGCGGCTCGATCCGGAAGGCGCCACCGTCGGCGGCTTCCGCACCATGGTTGAGGCCGTCGCCATGCGCACTTTTGGCCTCGGCGGCGATTCCGAAGTGGCGCTGGAGGACGGCGCGCTCAGCCCGAGGATCCTGCTCGGGCCGCGCCGCCTGGTGCCGCTGGCGCTGGCCGGCTTGATGCATGGCGACGCCGTCACATCAGAGCTCGAACGCCAGCTGCGCGCGCCCAATCCCGGCCGCATGGATGGCCGGCTGGCGGTGCGCACCGGCGTGCCGGAGCGTCTGGCGGCCGGACTGACCGGTGCTGAAGCCAAGCTTTACGAGCTGATCGGTGCCGTGCCGCAGGCTCTCGACAGGTTGCTGACCTCGAATGCCCAGAACGCCACCTTGAACCGGCTGGTGTCGCGCGGGCTGGTGCATGTCGCCGGCTTCACGCCGTCGGATGCCGCCCATGTGCTGGGCAGGCAGGCCAATTGGGATCCGGCCGCCGCGCGTCTGGGTGCCGAGCTGTTCGCGCGCAGGCGCGACGGCCGCGGCCAGTTCATCGCGGCCTCGCCGGAGGCAATCTCGGACCGGGTGCTGACCATGCTGACCCGCCTGTCGGCGGAAGTCATCCTCGAAACCGCCTTCGCCGAGGATGGGCTGGATGGCGCGGCGACCGTCGCCCATGCCCTGGTCCAGCGCGCCGTCGACGCCCATCCCGGCATCGCCCGCCTCAGCGTCGCGCTCGACCGTCCGGTCATCGGCCTCGGCGCCTCGGCGCCACTGCATTATGCCGGGCTGGCCGAGCTGGTCGGCAATAACTGCGTGGTGCCGGAGGATACCGATGTCGCCAACGCGCTCGGCGCCGTCGTCGGCCAGGTCCGGGTATCGGCCGAGGCGCGGGTCAGCCAGCCCAAGGAAGGGCTGTTCCGCGTTGCCTCCGGCGAAAGTGTACGCGATTTCAACGACGAGGCCGCGGCGATCGCCGCGGCGGAGAAAGACGTGCGGGCGATTGCCGCCGGGCGGGCGAAGGACGCCGGCACCGACAGCGCCGAGATCGAAATCGCCAGCGAATTCCGCGTCTCCACCGTCGAGGGCCAGCGCATGTTCATCGAGGCGCATGTCGTGGCGGTGGCGTCGGGAAGGCCAAGGATTGCGGTGTGAGCGCGTAATCTCCCCCCTCGAGGGGGAGATGTCGCCGAAGGCGACAGAGGGGTCGCCGCGCATGAAGCGCGACGCGATTTGGTGCAAAGAAGAGGTCGCACTCCACGCGAGGCGACCCCCTCTGGCCTGCCGGCCATCTCCCCCTCGAGGGGGGGAGATCGGCAGCGAAAACGCCCTACCTTCACTCTATGCCGAATTGACCCTGCCACCGTGACATGCCAAAGGCCGGGCCTAGCCTTTCGTCTGGAGAAGCCCTGATGACCGATCGCGTCGAGATCGCCGGATTGCGGATTGCCCGCGAGCTTCATGATTTCGTCGTCAACGAGGCGCTGCCGGGCACCGGCATCGAGGTGGACGCATTCTGGAACGGTTTTTCGACGATCGTCCATGATCTCTCGCCAAAAAACCGGGCGCTGCTCGAAAAGCGCGATGCCATGCAGGACAAGCTCGACCGCTGGTACCGCGACAATGGCGCGCCCGTCGACATGGAGGCCTACAAGAGCTTTCTCCGCGAGATCGGCTATCTCCTGCCCGAGGGGCCGGCGTTCAGCGTGACCACCGAAAATGTCGACCCGGAAATCGCGCTGGTTGCTGGGCCGCAGCTGGTGGTGCCGGTGATGAATGCGCGTTATGCGCTGAATGCCGCCAATGCGCGCTGGGGCTCGCTCTACGATGCGCTCTACGGCACCGACGCCATTCCGGAGACGGACGGCGCCGAGCGAGGCAACAAATTCAATCCGGCGCGCGGCGCCAAGGTCGTCGCCTGGGTGAAAAGCTTCTTCGACGAGGCGGTGCCGCTCACGACAGGCAAATGGGCCGGCGTCAACGGGCTTTCGGTCGCCAATGGCATGTTGCGGCTGGGCGAGGGTGCCGGCGCCACCACGCTTGCCGACCTCAAACAGTTTGCCGGCTATCGCGGCGATGCCGCCAACCCCGAAGCCGTGCTGCTGGTCAAGAACGGCCTGCACATCGAAATGGTCATCGACCGCAACAACCAGATCGGCCGCACCGATCCGGCCGGCATTGCCGATGTCGTGCTGGAATCGGCGCTGACCACCATCCAGGACTGCGAGGATTCGGTGGCGGCCGTCGATGCCGAGGATAAGGTGCTGGTCTACCGCAACTGGCTCGGCCTGATGAAGGGCGACTTGGCGGAGGAGATCACCAAGGCCGGCAAGAGCTTTGTCCGGAGGCTCAACCCCGACCGCACCTATACCGCGCCCGATGGCGGCACGCTGACCTTGCCCGGCCGCTCGCTGATGCTGGTCAGGAACGTCGGCCACCTCATGACCAATCCGGCGATATCGGACCGCGAGGGCAACGAGGTGCCGGAAGGCATTATGGATGCGGCGCTGACGGCGCTGATCGCGCTGCATGACATCGGCCCGAACGCGCGCCGCGCCAACTCACGCACCGGCTCGATGTATATCGTAAAGCCCAAGATGCACGGGCCCGACGAAGTCGCCTTCGCCGTCGAGATTTTCGACCGCGTCGAGGCGCTGCTCGGCATGGCCAAAAACACCATCAAGATGGGCATCATGGACGAGGAGCGGCGCACCACCGTCAACCTCAAGGAGGCGATCCGCGCCGCGAAAGACCGCGTCGTCTTCATCAACACCGGCTTCCTCGATCGCACCGGCGACGAGATACACACCTCGATGGAAGCCGGCCCGATGATCCGCAAGGGCGACATGAAGCAGGCCGCCTGGATTGCCGCCTACGAAGCCTGGAACGTCGATACCGGGCTCGAATGCGGGCTGGCCGGCCACGCCCAGATCGGCAAGGGCATGTGGGCGATGCCCGACCTGATGGCGGCGATGCTGGCCGAGAAGATCGCGCACCCCAAGGCCGGCGCCAACACCGCCTGGGTGCCGTCGCCGACGGCGGCGACGCTGCACGCCACGCACTACCACAAGGTCGACGTCCACGCCGTCCAGAAGGCGCTGAAAAGTCGGCCCAAGGCCAGGCTCGACGACATCCTGTCGGTGCCGGTAGCAAAGCGGCCGAACTGGTCGCCTGAAGACATCCAGAGGGAGCTCGACAACAACGCACAAGGCATTCTGGGCTATGTCGTGCGCTGGATCGACCAGGGCGTCGGCTGCTCGAAAGTGCCAGATATAAACGACGTTGGCCTGATGGAGGACCGCGCCACGCTGCGCATCTCCTCGCAGCACATCGCCAATTGGCTGCATCACGGCGTCTGCACCCCCGAGCAGGTCACGGAAACGATGAAACGCATGGCGGCGATCGTCGACCGCCAAAACCAAGGCGATCCGCTCTACCGGCCGATGGCGCCGGATTTCGACAACTCCATCGCCTTCCTCGCCGCCTGCGACCTGGTCTTCAAGGGCCGCATCCAGCCCAACGGCTACACCGAGCCAGTGCTGCACGCGCGGAGGTTGGAGCTGAAGGCGAACGAGCAGGCGCGCTAGTCGCCGGCGTCCCCCTCCCCCTCGAGGGGAGGGTGGCCCGAAGGGCCGGGTGGGGTCCTGGGTGCAGTGCGCCGACGCCCATTCTGACGATGCGCCTCGGGAAGAGCACCGCAACGCTCCGCACGCGGATCGGTTTCGAAATACAGCAAGGCCGAGGGTCCCACCGGCGACCCCACCCGGCCGCTTCGCGGCCACCCTCCCCTCAAGGGGGAGGGGGGCGTCCCTCAGGCCGCTTGTGCCATCCGTTCCGAGCTCATGCGGTAGGAAATCGCTTCGGCCAGATGGATGCGGCCGACCGTCTCGCTGGCCTCGAGATCGGCCAGTGTCCGCGCCACCTTCAAGACGCGGTGATAGGCCCGCGCGGAAAAGCCAAGCTTTTCGCTGGCGTCCCTGAGCAGCGACAGGCCGGCGGCATCGGGCATGGCGATCTCCTCGATGACCGACGGTGAGCAATGCGCGTTGGTGGTGGCGGAGGTCGCGCCGAGCCGTTCGAAACGCTCACGCTGGATCGTCCGCGCCCGTGCTACGCGAAGTGCCACGGCTGCACTCTTCTCCGCCCGGTCCGGCCGGATCAAATCGCTGGCCGAGACCGCCGGCACCTCGATCCTGAGATCGATGCGATCGAGCAGCGGGCCGGAAATGCGCGCCTGGTAGTCGGTGCGGCAGCGGTCGCCGCGCAGGCAGCGATAGCCCGGCTCGCCGGCCATGCCGCAGCGGCACGGGTTCATCGCCGCAACCAGCTGGATGCGCGCCGGATAGGTGACGCGGTGGTTGGCGCGCGCGATCATGCAGTCGCCGGTCTCGAGCGGCTGGCGCAGCGCATCGAGCGCCTGCGGTGAGAATTCGGGAAACTCGTCGAGGAACAGCACGCCGTGATGGGCAAGCGAGGCCTCGCCCGGCCGCACGCGCAGGCCGCCGCCGACCATCGCCGCCATCGAGGCCGAATGGTGTGGCGCACGGAACGGCCGCCGGTCGGTCAGCTTGCCTTCGCCGAGTTCGCCGGCCACCGACGCGATCATCGAGACTTCGAGCAACTCCCTGGGCGCAAGCGGCGGCAGGATCGACGGCAGCCGCTGCGCCAGCATCGACTTTCCCGATCCCGGCGGACCGACCATCAAAAGATTGTGGCCGCCGGCCGCCGCCACCTCCAGCGCCCGCTTGGCGGTCTCCTGACCCTTGATGTCGGCAAGGTCGGGCAGGTCGCGCGCCGAAGCATGGATGCCGGCTTCCGGCCGCGACAGGACCTGCGTGCCGCGAAAATGGTTGGCGATGGCAATCAGGCTGCGCGGCGCCAATATGTCGAAATCCTTGCCGGCCCAGGCCGCTTCCGGCCCGCAGGCGAACGGGCAGATCAGGCCCTTGCCTTCGGCATTGGCGCCGATCGCCGCCGGCAACGCGCCGGCCACCGCGGCAATGGTGCCGTCGAGCGATAATTCACCAAGCACGACATAGCCGGCCAGCATGTCGCCCGGAATGGCGCCGAGCGCAGCCATCAGCCCGAGCGCGATCGGCAGATCGTAATGGCTGCCTTCCTTGGGCAGGTCGGCGGGCGCCAGATTGACTGTGACCTTCTTCGACGGCATCGACAGGCCGGATGCATGCAGTGCTGCCTGTACCCGCTCGCGGCTTTCGGCCACAGCCTTGTCGGCCAGGCCGACGATGTGCATGTTGACCTTGCCCGGCGCGATCATCACCTGCACGTCGACCGGCACGGCCTCGATGCCCTGGAAAGCAACCGTGCGAACCCGCGCCACCATGTCTTCACCCCGGATGCAGGCTTTGCCCCAAGCCTTTGCGATCATGCCGCGAACGGCGTCACCGGAGACAACCACAGATTTCCGGCGAAGGGCGATTATATATTTGACAAACCCAACGGGATGAGCGATAACGAATCCAAGGAGTTATCGCCATGTCCGTTCTGTCCCGCCCCTATTTCCACAACGAAGCCGCCGCATTTGAGCATGTCGAGGGTATGCTGTGGCCGCAGGGTCCGGTCTGCCATCACTGCGGATCAATGGACAAGCACTACAAGCTGGCTGGCGTGCGCTCCAAGGCTTCGAAGAAGAACCCGAACGGCGTTGAGCGTCACGGCCTTTACAAGTGCAGCGCCTGCCGTTCGCAGTTCACAGTTCGCATGGGTACGATCTTCGAGGAAAGCCATTTGCCGCTGCACAAGTGGTTGCAGGCCATCCACCTCATGTGCTCGTCAAAGAAGGGCATTTCCTCGCACCATCTCCACCGCGTTCTGGAATGCACCTACAAGACCGCGTGGTTCCTGTCGCACCGCATTCGCGAGGCCATGCGCTCGGATGACTTCACGCCCATGGGCGGCAACGGCAAGTTCGTTGAAGTCGATGAAACCTACATTGGCCGTCTCGCGAACGTCCCCAAACAGAGGACCGGCGCGGCCCACAAGAACACCGTGCTTACCCTTGTGGAGCGCGGCGGCATTGCCCGCTCGTTCCATATCGACAGCGCTTCGGTTGCCCGCGTCCTGCCGATCGTCAACGCCAACATCCACAAGGAAAGCGTCTTCATGTCGGATGAGGCGCGCGTTTACGACAACATCGGTCCCGAGTTCGCGGCCCACGGCAAAATCAATCACGGTCGCGAGGAATACGTTCGCGGCATGGTCCACACCAACACGGTGGAAGGCTTCTATTCGATCTTCAAGCGCGGCATGAAAGGCGTTTACCAGCATTGCGCCGAACACCATCTGCACCGCTATCTGGCAGAGTTCGACTTCCGCTATTCGAACCGTTCGGCCATGGGCATCGAGGACAACGTTCGGTCGCTCATTGCGTTGAAAGGTGCCAAGGGCAAGCGCCTCACGTACCGGCAACCTGCTTGACGCAAAGAAGGAACACTACCGCAAACCGGTGCAGCTAAAGCTTCCTCTTTGGAAGGTGGAACCGTTTCGGAAGCGGAATAAACGTTGATTCCGTTGCCAATATGCCCTATATTCAACGGTGCCTGCGGGTCGAAGTCTCACCGAATGGTGTGCCAGCTTCGTCTGGATGGCCTAGCCTAGGCCCGCAGGCTTTTCATCTTCCAAATGTCAAAGTGCGTCATGTAGGACGGCGTCTTAGCGCTAAGGACAGTTGCCGGGCATTCGCGCTCAAAATAGCAGGCGATCAGATCTTTCGGCGAGCCTGCAACATATCCTTTCCTCTTGTTCCATTTCGCTCCGACACAACCGATTAATAAGTCGGCTAATTGCAAGTGCAGACTGTCTTTGACGAACAGATGCTGCACCTGGACATAGGGTTGCCAGATGTAACCCATCCTTTGAAACATCACCTTGTTGTTCAGCATCGTCCGCAAATTTTCAATTGGATATCGGCAATCGCGGTTTCCGTGGAAGCACCTGATCCTCTCGGGAGAGGGATAGCGTTTGTGGATAGCGTGAAGGCTCTGAAAGAGCATCTTGTCGAAGCTCACTTCACGGTCACCTTCATTGTGGGTGTGGTGGTCGAAGGCGAACATGTCCACGACCAGAGCGTGGAAGTCGACAACGTGTTCTGCGTTCATTGCGCAAAAGGTGTCGATTAGATCGGCGTATACGCCGATGTTGTGTTTTGTGATATTCTTCCATTCGAGCCGAACGTTGTGCGGCATCTTTTGCCTGAACCTGGCTAAGATGGATTCAAGTTCAGACACAAAAGCAGTCCCACATGTGATGCCTCCGATCACCATGTACTGGGCCGTAAGATCGGATTCATCGGTGAAGCTAGTGTAGTCGCCGACGACGATTTCTGTGGGAAGACCAAGCAAGAGAGAACTCTGAAATGACCGATTCGAAATCCGAACAATATCAGAAATTCAAAGAAGCTGCCCGCAAGCTGGAAACCGACCAGTCAGAGGAGCATTTTGACCTTTTGGTCAAGAAAATCGCTAAGTCGCCGCCGGCAAAGGGTGAAAAGAAGGACAAAAAGTCCGAGTAAAGTAACTTTTCCGATAACACTATATTTAGGGTTTGCCGTACCAGCCCAGACCAATATGCTTCGAGTCGTTCTTGTTGAATGATTCGGCAGGAATGGAAACCCGACCGTCACCCCCTAGCCGGGGCGAAGATCGGGTTCTGGTAGAAGCCGCCGTGTGGGGCGGGAATTTGTGGACCACGAGCGGGACAATTGTCGCGTTCGCGGCGCAAGTCAAGCCCTGCACGGCCCTTTTTAAAAGGAACCTAGCCGTGCATAACCTCTTTATCGCCTACGATCTCATCGTCCCCGGCCAGAACTACGAGGCGGTTCAGGACCGCATCAAACAGCTCGGGCAGTGGTACAAGCTTCAGTACTCGCTCTATTACGTCCAGTCGTCTCTGACGTTAGAGCAGGCCAACATCTTCATTCGTGGCGTCATGGACGACACCGACAAGTTGACCGTGATCGAGGCTGAAAACGCTTGGGTCAATCAGGTACCCGTTGGCGACTTGGCCCAGATTCAGGCCGTGTTCGTCGCTACCAAATACGCCGCCTGAACCTATCGGCGGAAACATCAAGGCACCGGGACCGAACGGCTCCGGTGCTTTTTCTTTTCCAGTCATGCTCTTGCTCCTTCGGATTGCCGGCCTGTCAGGATTATATTCCTATAGGGTGCCGGGTTTGTCAAATATATAATCGCCCGGCGAAGGCAAGAACATTTGGGGAACAGCTGAACGCAGCGGCTGCAATGGTTTGCAACGCGGCCGCTCCGAAGCGAGACTAGTTACGCTTCTCCTCCACCGCATCCCAGAACAGGCTGGCGATGTCGGCGCCCCCAAAACGCTGCACTTCGCGTATGCCGGTCGGTGAGGTCACGTTGATCTCGGTCATGTAGTCGCCGATGACGTCGATGCCGACGAGGATGAAGCCGCGCTTCTTCAGCGAGGGGCCGATGCGGGCGCAGATCTCGCGTTCGCGTTCCGTCAGCTCGGTCTTTTCGGCGCGGCCGCCGACATGCATGTTGGAGCGCGAATCATGCTCGGCCGGCACGCGGTTGATGGCGCCGACCGGCTCGCCGTCGATCAGGATGATGCGCTTGTCGCCGGCGCGCACCTCCTTGAGGTAGCGCTGCACGATGTAGGGTTCGCGGAACATCTGGCCGAACATTTCGAGCAGCGAGGCGAGGTTGCGGTCGGCCTCATGCAGATGGAAGATGCCGGCGCCGCCATTGCCGTAGAGAGGCTTGACGATGATATCGCCGAACTCCTTGCGGAAGGCTGCGACCTCGAGCGGGTCCTTGGTGATCAGCGTGTCCGGCATCAGGTCGGGAAATTCGGTGACGAAGATCTTTTCCGGGCTGTTGCGCACCCAGGCCGGATCGTTGACCACCAGCGTCTTCGGATGGATGCACTCGAGGATATGCGTGGTGGTGATGTAGTTCATGTCGAACGGCGGATCCTGCCGCAAAAGGATGACGTCCATTTCCGAAAGGTCGGTGCGGACTTCTTCGCCCAGCGAATAATGGTTGCCCTTCTCGTCGCGGACCTGCATCGCCTCGATACGGGCAAACACCTTGCCGTCGCGCAGCGACAGCCGGTCGGGCGTGTAGTGGAACAGCTGGTGCCCGCGCCGCTGCGCTTCCAGCGACAGCGCAAACGACGTGTCGCCGGCAATCGACACGGTGGAGATATGGTCCATCTGGACGGCGACTTTCAGGGGCATAGGTGCTCTCCGGCGCAGTTGGAGCGATCCACTTGGACGCACAAAGTGCGCTCCAAACACTTTTGAATCCATGCATCGTACTGCCCGAAAATCGATTCCGATTTTTCGGGCCGATGCATCGACGACAGCGATATAAGGAAATCGGCGGCTTCTGCCAATCGGCCAAGGTCATGATGAGGCTGCGCTTCGCTTGGCGCAGACCCCAATGCGGTGTGCCTTCAGCGATCGAAGACCAGCTTGGAATAGCCGAGGAAGGACAGCGCCATGGCAATCAGCGAGGCGACCGCAAGGGCAATGAGCGGCGACACCATCGGCAGCGCGAACAGCATGGCGCAATAGACGAGATAATTGACGACGCTGGTGGCAATACCGACGCCGCCGTAGCGTGCGCCCTCTTGCGCGACGCCGCGGCTGGAAGGCGAGAAGGTCAGATGGCGGTTGATCAGCCAGGTGACGGACAGGGCAAAACCTATCGAAATGATGCGGGCCATGAAAGGTCCGACCGGCGCTGTCGTCAGCACCAGCCAAAGCGCCGCCGCGTCGGCGACGAAGCCGATGCCGCCGGCGACAATGAAGCGGGCAAGGCGTCCCATTTAGGCTCTAAGCCGCCCGCGGGGTCTTGCGCGGTCCGGCCTTCAAAGTCGCGAGCGCGCTTGCACGTTCACGTTCGACGCGGCCGGAAGGCATCGACAGATAGAAGATGCGCTTCTGCTCGGCCCGGCCGCGCGACACCGAATCGAGGATTACCCCGGTCACTGCCGCTAACATCGACAGCAGCAGCAGCCCGACCGACAGCACCCAGGTCGGCATGCGCGGCACAAGCCCGGTTTCGGCGAACTCGATCAGCACCGGCGCCATCAGAAACAGGCTTGATGCCAGGAAGAACACCGAAAAAGCGCCGAAGAAACGCAGCGGCTGCGTCTCCTTCATCAGCATGGCGAACATCCACAGGATCTTCGCGCCGTCGCGAAAGGTCGACAGCTTCGACGAGGAGCCTTCCGGCCGGCGGCCATAGTCGAGTCCGATCTCGCTGACCGGCAATTTGAGCTGCGAGGCGTGCACCGACATTTCGGTCTCGATCTCGAAGCCGCCGGAAACGGCGGGAAAACTCTTGACGAAGCGCCTGGTGAAGGCCCGGTAGCCGGAGAAGATATCGGTAAAGTCCGAGCCGAACAGCCGCTTGTAGAGGCTGTTGAAGATGCGGTTGCCGAAGGCGTGGCCTGTCCTGCCGGCATCGTCGGCGACCCCGCGCCTCGTGCCCACCACCATGTCGGAGCGCTCGGTCAACAGAGTGTTGATCAGTTGCGGCGCGTCCTCCGGCGCATAGGTGCCGTCGCCGTCGGCCATCAGGTAGATGTCGGCCTCGATGTCGGCGAACATGCGGCGCACGACATTGCCTTTGCCCTGGCGCGGCTCGCGCACCACGATGGCGCCGGCGGCGCGGGCTCGGAGCGCCGTCAGATCGCGCGAATTGTTGTCGTAGACATAGATCGCGGCGGCAGGCAGCGTTTCGCGAAAGCGCCGCACCACTTCGCCGATCGTCAGCTCCTCATTGTAGCAAGGCAGCAGCACGGCGATGCTCGGCTCATGGCGCACTTCTTGTGGCATTTTCGTCTCCGGATGCCCTGTGAGGCCCCTGACCGCTCAAACGCCGGCCTCGCTCGGGCGGCTTTACTATTTATTGAAGCTGTTAAGGCTAGGTTTAAACCGCACCGTATTCCTTCCAAAGGTCCTGATATGAGCACAGCCGACGATGGCGCCTCCAGTTGGAGGTCCGATATCGCGCTGGCGCTGCTTGCCACATTGCTGGCGCTTGCCGTCAATGCCTTTGCCGGCTTCCCGGAATTGACCAATGCCGGAGGCGACAACGACAATCTGCTGCGCCTTGTCGAAGTTCGCGACATGCTGGCCGGCCAGGGCTGGTTCGATCTGCACCAGTACAGGATGGGCCTGGAAGGCGGCTTCGTCATGCACTGGTCGCGGCTGGTCGATGCGCCGATCGCCGCCATCATCATGGCCGTATCGGCCCTGACCGGCAGCGCGGCCTTTGCCGAGCATGTCGCGCAAGTGCTGTGGCCGGCGCTGCTCTTTTGCCTGACCGTATTTTTCACCGCCCGCGCCGCGCGTAGCTTTGCCGGTGACGGCGCCGTGCTGCCGGCCGTCGTCGTCGGCGCCGCCGCACTGCATTTCCTCGGCATTTTTTCGCCTGGCGCGCTCGATCACCACAATATCCAGCTGATGCTGAGCATGGCCAGCCTGAGCCTGTTGCTTGAAGCGCCATTGCGCAAGCCGGCGGCATTGCTCTCCGGCCTATGCGCCGGGCTGATGCTGGCCATCGGTATGGAAACCGCGCCTTACGTTGCCACCATCGGCGCCTCTGTCGCCATGCTGTTTGCTCTCGACGCCAATGGCGAGAGGTCGATCGCCAGGGATTTCGGCCTCGGCTTTGCCGGCGTCTCCGCCCTCGTCTTTATCGCCACCATTGCGCCATCCGCCTGGGGTCAGGCGCAATGCGACGCCTTTTCGACCGTGCAGTTCGTCGTCGCAGCGATTGCCGGAACCGGCCTTGCAGCCATAGCGTCGATCGAGCCGGCAGGCCGCACGCGCCAACGGCGCATCGCCTCACTTGGCCTGCTTGCCCTGCTATTGGGCGCTGTCGTCGTCTTGTTGTTCCCACAATGCCTGGCAGCGCCCTACGCCAACCTCGATCCGCGCCTCAAGGAGCTATGGCTTGATCACATCGACGAGGCGCAGTCGCTGTTCAAACTGCTCGCCGAGGATCCGGCCGAGGTGGTGGCGCGCTATGCCACGCCGCTCATTGCGCTCGTGCTGATGGCGCTTCGCCTTGGCCACGGCTGGCGACGGCAGGACAGCCTTGTCGGCGCGCTGCTTGTCGTGGCCTTCATCGTCAGCGCCTGGCAGGTGCGCGGTTCGACATTCTCGATCGCCTTCGCCGTCATCCCGCTTGCCGCCTGGATTGCCAAATGGCGTCAACGGGCTGAGGCCAGCCCGTCGCGTGGTGTGGCGCTGCGTATGGCTGCCGTCTGGCTGGTTTCGGTG
Organism: Mesorhizobium sp. M0991; assembly: GCF_040318915.1. Taxonomy (NCBI): domain Bacteria; kingdom Pseudomonadati; phylum Pseudomonadota; class Alphaproteobacteria; order Hyphomicrobiales; family Phyllobacteriaceae; genus Mesorhizobium; species Mesorhizobium sp. M0991. Next base: position 415,900 of record NZ_JAMYNE010000001.1, on the reverse strand, counting down.
AATGCGGTCTGGACTGGGGCTGCCGCGGCGACCTCGGTAGCCTTCGACGACAGCAACACGACGGCCGATAACGGCGACGGCACCGATGTCGCTTGCCAGCGCATGGCCTCCTTTGCGGCACTCGGCCGCCTGCCCGGCACCACGGTGCTGGCAATTTCCAATCTCGGATCGCCGATCCTGGCCTATTCCGGACATCGCGTCTTCGCCGGGCCTTATCATCGCAACGTAGCCGGCAACCTGCTGGCGCTCGATGCCTTCCTTGGGTCCGATGCCGATGCCAGGACGATCCTGACCGATCATCACGTCGGCCTCGTCGCGCTCTGCCCCGGCAGCGCCGAAAGCAAGCTCCTCGCAACCAAGGCGCCGGCAGGCTTTCTTGCCGGGTTGATGAGCGGAAGCGTGCCGGAATGGCTTGAGCCGGTTGCCGGGACCAGCGGAGCCGCCGTCGAATTGTACCGCGTCCGGCTGGGCAGTTGATCGATCGGCGGGCCGTGCGGCCTTTTGTCGGACATAAGTCCTGACAATCCACTCTTTCGCCCTTGCCCGCCCGACACGGCTGGATAGGATGCGCGCCGGCCGACCGAGATCATTGGACCGGGAGAGAATTCATGATGCCATCGGCACGCTTTGCCGACCTCGAAGGCGCTTCGGTGCTGATCACCGGCGGCGGCTCCGGCATTGGCGCTGCCTTGACCGAAGGTTTTGTCCGCCAGGGGGCAAAGGTCGCCTTCATCGATATCGCCGACCGTCCGAGCCTGGCGCTGGCCGATCGGTTAGACAAGGAGCTCGGCTTTCGGCCGCTCTATCTCAAGACCGACATACGCGACATCGAGGCCTTGCGGCTATCAGTCGCCAAGGCCGCCGAGGCCCATGGTGACGTCACCGTGCTGGTCAACAATGCCGCGCAGGATGACCGTCATGCCGTCGAAGACGTCACGGTCGAGTTCTGGGACAACAACCATGCCATCAACCTGCGTCCGCATTTCTTTAGCGCACAGGCGGTGGCGCCGGGCATGAAGCGGGCCGGCGGCGGCTCGATCATCAACTTCACCTCGACCTCGTTTCTCATCAACCATCCCGATATGCCGGCCTACACCGCCGCCAAGGCCGGCATCGTCGGCCTCACCAAGGGTCTCGCCGGCAAGCTCGGCGTCGACGGCATCCGTGTCAACGCGATCGCGCCCGGCTGGGTGATCACCGAGCGGCAGAGAAAGCTCTGGGTCACCGAACAGGCGCTCGCCGCCCACGTCGCCAAGCAGTGCATCAAAGAGGTGATGCAACCTGAAGACATTGTCGGCACCGTGCTGTTCCTGGCGTCGGATGCTTCACGCATGCTGACCGCGCAGATGCTGATCGTCGACGGGGGGTTCCTGTGATCTCACCGAGCAAGGCAGCGTCTGTCGCGGCCGTCGACTGGGGTACCACCCGTATGAGGGTCTGGCTGCTCGATGGCACCGGCAAGGTTCTCGCCGAGCGGCGCGGCGATGACGGACTGATCACCGCCCAGGCCAAAGGATTTTCGTCCGTTCTCGAAGGGCATCTGGCCGCCATGGGCGCTCCAGAGGCGCTGCCGGTCATCATTTGCGGCATGGCCGGTTCGCGCCAGGGCTGGCTGGAGGCGCCCTATGTCAGCGTGCCGGCGCCGATCGGCGCTATCCTCGCCGGCGCTGCCCGCATCCCCGGCCAGCGCCGTGATATCCGCATCGTGCCTGGCCTCGCCCAACGCCTCGCCGATGCACCTGACGTCATGCGCGGCGAGGAAACCCAGCTTGCCGGCGCCGGTTTGCCGGCAAAGGGACGCCACCTCGTCTGCATGCCCGGCACCCATTCGAAATGGGTGCTGGTCGAGGACGGCTCCGTTGCCGGCTTCGGCACCTGGCCGACCGGCGAGCTGTTTTCGGTGCTGGCCGCGCACTCGATCCTGCGCCATTCGCTGGGCGAGCCGCCGAAGCCGGTTGCCGCCGAAAGTCCGTTTTTCCGGGACTGGTGCCTGAAGGCGTTGGCCGAGGGCGGTGACATTGTTTCAAGACTGTTCTCGATCCGCGCCGCCAGCCTGTTGCAGGATCTGAAGCCCGAGGATGCCGCCGCCTGCCTGTCCGGCCTGCTGATCGGCGGCGAGATCGCTTCGGCAAATCGCCGTTATGGAGCAAGCGCTGTGCCCGTCGTGCTGATCGCGTCGGGCGCACTCGGCACGCTCTATGCCGAGGCGCTCGGCCTTGCCGGGCTCGCTTTCAGGGCGGTCGACGCCGACGAGGCGGTGCGTGCCGGCCTTGCCGAAGCCGCGCGCGAAAATGGCATGATCGCCAAAAATGGAGTTGCCGCATGACAGAGACCGCACCTTTTCCAAAGCTCGAGCGGGGTCTGGTCGCGATCCTGCGTGGCCTCAAGCCAAGCGAGGCGGTGGCGATCGGCCAGGCGATCTTCGGCGCCGGCATCGAAGCAATCGAGGTGCCGCTCAACTCGCCCGAGCCCTTTGCCTCCATCGCCAGCATTGTCGAAGCGCTTCCTCCGACGGCGCTGGTCGGCGCCGGCACGGTGCTCACCGCCGCCGATGTCGACGGTCTGCACAAGGCCGGCGGGCGGCTGCTGGTCAGCCCCAATATCGATGCCGAGGTCATGGGCCGTGCCATGCAGTACGGCATGGTGACGATGCCCGGCGTGTTCACGCCGACCGAGGCATTCCAGGCAATCCGGCTCGGCGCCTCGGCACTGAAATTCTTCCCGGCGAGCGTGCTTGGCGCGGCGGGCATTTCGGCGATGCGCGCGGTGCTGCCGGCCAGTGTGCTGGTCGGCGCCGTCGGCGGCGTTTCGGACAAGGATTTTGCCGGCTACAAGGCAGCCGGCGTCAGCGTCTTCGGTCTTGGCTCCAGCCTGTTCAAGCCGGGCATGAGCGTCGACGAAGTGGCAGCACGGGCGAAGGCCGCAGTCGTGGCCTGGGACGCGGCGTTAGGAGTGGCATGATGAGCGAGACCATCGTTTCGGTTTTTTCCGACCATGTCTGCCAACTCGGGGAGGGGCCAAGCTATGACCCTGCCACCGACACGCTCTACTGGTTCGACATCGTCAATGGCCAGCTCCTGGAAAAACGTCTGTCCGGCGGTGCGGTCAAGATCTACGAGCTCGGTCAGATGGCCAGCGCCGTCGCCATCGTCGACGACCGGCGCCAGTTGATCGCCACCGAGACCGGCCTGCATGTCCGCGACGTCGCGACCGGCAAGCTGACGTTGCACACGCCGATCGAGGCCGACAATGCGGTCACCCGCTCGAACGATTCACGCGTTCACCCTTGCGGCGCGCTCTGGGTCGGCACAATGGGCAAGGGCGAGGAGAAGGGCGCCGGTTCGATCTACTGGTTCTTCAAGGGCGAGCTGCGCCGGCTTTATGCCGACATTACTGTGCCCAACTCGATCTGCTTTTCCGAGGATGGGACCATTGCCTATTACACCGACACCAGCACCGGCCTGTTGATGCGCGTCGGCTGCGATCCGGCGACCGGACTGCCGGTTGGCGAACCGAAGGTCTTCGTCGACCACCGTTCCGCCAAGGGCTATATCGATGGTTCGGTGCTCGACGGCGACGGCATATTGTGGAACGCTTGCTGGGGCGGCAGCGTCGTCGAAGCCTATGGACCCGACGGCAAGCTTGTCCGTTCGGTGGCGATGCCGGCGACGCAGCCATCCTGTCCGGCTTTCATCGGCAGGAACGCCGACCGGCTGGCGGTCACGTCCGCCTGGTCGGGCAAGAGCGAGAAGCAGCGCCTGCTCGACCCGCAAGCCGGCATGACATTTATGCTCGACATTCCAGTCAATGGTCGCTTCGAGCCGCGCGTGCTGATTGGCTAGACCCATGTCTGCACTGTCGTGCGGGCGTCCGGCTGACGTCGGTTCCGCGAAAGCCGAATGCAGTCGCCATGCGATGCTAGAACGGTTCATCGTTTCGCGGAAACGCTGAACCGCTCTATCTCTTTGTTTTGACGCAGTTCCGAACGGAAAACCGTTCCACACTTTTCCTGGAATTGCTCTAGGCAATCGTGCTGCCGGGAAATCGTTTCGATCATGTCAAGCCGCAAGCCGAAGCTGATCCTTGTCTACGAGCCGGAAAAGGCCTGCTTCGATCGGCTGGTCGCCGATAACCACGTGCCGAAGCGTGCCGCCGAAATCGCCTCCTATCTGGCGCAATCGACCGACATCACTGCTGATTTCGACGCACTTGCAGCCGCTTGCCAGACGCGCGGCCTGTCGTTCGCCCCACTGGCGCTCGACGATGCCGCAAGCGTTCTCGCTAGCGAAGTTCCGAAGACCACGCTTGTCTGGACGCTGACCGACGGCATCGCCTATTTCCGTGGCGGCGCGGCACCAGCTCTGGCACGGCTGAATGGCCTGAAGGCGATCGGCGCCGACGATGCGTTGTTCGCGCTCTGTCAGGACAAGTTCCGGTCCGGCGCCGTGCTTGGCGCGCTTGGCCTGCCGGTGCCGCAGGCGGGCCTTGCCCGTGACGGCGCCTGGCTGGTCGCGCCACCGGCCTCGCCTGCCGGCTGGTTCGTCAAGCCGAACCGGCTCGGCGCCAAGATCGGCATCTGGCCGGATTCGCGCTGCCATGATCTCGGCCATGCGCTGGAGCTTAGCCGGCGCGTCTTCGCCGCCTATCGCGACGATGTCGTGGTCCAGCCCTATGTCGCCGGGCGCAACGCGCGGGCCAGTTTTCTCGGGTTGAGGCCCGATACCGGCGTCGAGGCGCTGGGCATCGCCTTTGTCGATTCAGGCGGCGATTTCCAGACCATGCAGGACAGCCTGGCGCTTTACGGCGATACCGGCGCAGTGGCGAAAGCGTCGGGAACATACACAGAGCCGGCGCTGCTGCCGGTCGCCGACAGCCAGCCTCGAGCGGATGCAACTATTCGCCGAATAGCCGGAAACCTGATGGTCGGGCTTGGCCTGCGGGACGTCTTTTCCATCGACTTCCGGGTCGAAGCCGACGACAGCGTGCACCTCATCGAGTTCGAGGTCTGCCCCGGCCTGCCCTGCTTCGATTTCCGCGATTACTGTCGCCGACAATGGGGCCTGAGCCTCGCCGATGCGATGGCTGAAACCGCGATGAACCGATTTCTCGCCTAAATCCCCTCGACCAGCACGATTTCGCCGTCAGCCACCTTCTGGCGGATCGCGACGGCGCGCTGGTATTCGGGCGAGTGGTAGCAGTCATGCGCCGCCGCAAGCGACGGAAATTCGATGATCACATTGCGGTCGCGGCCTGGTCCCTCTGCCTTCTCATGCGCGCCGCCGCGCGCCAGGAACTTGGCGCCGAAGCGGTCGAAGGCCAGCTTGGCAGCTGCGACATAGTCCTTGTAGCCTTCCGCATCGCGTACATCGACGCGGGCGATCCAGTATCCCTTGGGCATGGCTTTTCTCCGGGTTAATTCCTGGCGTCAGGCCGAGCGCATTTCATCGAGGATCGCTTCCGCTGCCGCCCGCCTGTCGGCCGCGCCGACGATCGGCCGGCCGACCACGAGGTGGCTGGAGCCGTTGCGGATCGCCTGCGCCGGCGTCACCACGCGTTTCTGGTCGCCATGGTCGCTGCCCTTCGGCCGGATTCCCGGCGTCACGACGGCCAGGTCGGGGCCGACGATGCGGCGCACTGCCTCCGCTTCCTCGGCCGAGCAGACGATGCCGCCCATGCCGGCATGCAGCGCCTGCTCGGAGCGCCTCAGCACCAGCGTATGCGGATCATACTCATAGCCGGCGTCGATCACGTCCTGCTCGTCCATCGAGGTCAGCACAGTGACCCCCAGCAGGCAAAGGTCGCTGCCCTTCGCAGCCTCGACCGCCGCCTTCATCGTCTTCGGATAGGCATGGATGGTCAGCATGCTCACGCCCATTTTGACGATGTTGTCGACCCCCTTGGCTACCGCGTTGTCGATGTCGAGCAGCTTCATGTCGAGGAAGATCCTGGTGCCGCCGCTGGCCAGCTCGCGGGCGAAGTCGAGCCCACCGGCAAAGGCGAGCTGGTAGCCGATCTTGTAGAAGGAGACGAGTCCGTCGAGCTCGCGCACCGCCTTCTCGGCCTCCTTCAGCGTCGGCAGGTCGAGGCCGACGATCAGCCTTTCCTGCATTGTGTCGGCATGCGTGGCGTCCGGGATCATGCCTCGATCCGCGTCGACAGCATGCGCGAGGTCTCGATCAGCGTGCGGCATAGGTGCTCCATCGATTGGTGTAGTCTCTCGTCCCTGAAGTTGCCCTCGTCGTCGAAGGCGTTGCCGCCCTCCGGCACCGAGCATTCCGGTGTCACCACTTCCATCCGGCAGCGCACCAGCACGGCGCGCAGATGGTTGATGCAGCGTATCCCGCCGAAGGGTCCGTTGGAAGACGAGCAGAGGCCGGCGACCCTGCCTGCAAGCGGCCTGAACGTCCGGCCGCCATCCTTGCGCAGCTGGCTCACCCAGTCGATGGTGTTCTTGAGCAGCGGCGGAATGGAGCCGTTATATTCGGGCGTCGCGATCAGCAGCCCGTCATGGGCGGCGATCATCCGGCCGAGCTTGACGGCGTTTTCGGGAATGCCTTCGTTCTTTTCCAAATCCTGGTCGAGGATCGACAACGGATAGTCGGCGAGCGAGATGCGGGTCACCTCGGCGCCCTGCATGGCAAGTTCCTTCTGTGCCACGTCGGCGGTCCTGCCGCTATAGGCGCCGCTGTGCACCGAACCGGCGAAGACAAGAATTTTCGGGATCACAGCCATGGGTCTGCCTTGTCACCCGATGGGTATTAAGACAAGTGCTATTCAAACCCAACGCTTCAATTCATGCGGCCCCGCGCCGATAGATCCAAAGCTGCGTCGGCGGAATGTTGCGGATAACGAAATGGAAATGCTCGACCGTATAGTCGCCGCGGCCCGGCGGGATCGGCGACAGCGGCCCGTAAGTCAGCTGCACGATCGGCCGGCCCGCCGGGATACGGTCGAGCAGGCTCTCGACATAGGCGATGCGCTGGGCGACAGGGAAATTGAGCAGCGGCACGCCCGATATCACAGAATCGAAGATCAGGTCGCGCTTGTCGCCAAGCGTCGCGTCGAGATTGAAGGCGTCGCCCTCGATGACGTTGACGCCTGGATAAAGCTGGCGCAGATGGCGCACGAAATCAGAGGAATATTCGACCGCGTAGAGATTCTCAGGCTTTATGCCCTGGGCGAGGATGGCGCGCGTGATGACGCCTGTACCGGGCCCGACCTCGAGCACCGGCAGGCCGGATGTCGGATCGACGATCGAGGCCATCTTGCCTGCGGTGATGGAACTGGTCGGGACGATCGAACCGACCGCCTTCGGCTTGTCGATCCAGCCCTTGAAGAACTTCAACTCGTCGTCGAACTTTTCCGCCAGCGTCTTTCGCAGTCCTGGACTACGCGTCATCGAAAAGTCCTCCTCAACGCTCCCTCGCACGCTACTTAGCAGTTACGAGGTGCAAGACAAGGTGAATCCCCGGATAAGGTGTTGATGACGCTCGGGAAGCGTTTTCCAGGGATCAGCTTCAGTGCTCGCCGAACGTTTCGAAAAAATCCTTCATGCGCGCGAAAAATCCGCTCGATTGGGGCGAATTGTCCTTTGAGGAAAGCTGCTCGAATTCCTCCAGCAATTCGCGCTGGCGGCGCGAAAGGTTCTGCGGCGTCTCAACCACGGTCTGGATGTAGAGGTCGCCGATATTGGGCTGGCGCAGCACCGGCATGCCCTTGCCCTTGAGGCGGAACTGGCGACCGTTCTGGGTGCCTTCCGGCACCTTCACCTTCGTCTGGGTACCGTCCAGTGTCGTCACCTCGAACGAGCCGCCAAGCGCTGCCGTCGTCATCGAGATCGGCACCTTGCAATAAAGATCGGCGCCGTCGCGCTGGAAGAATTCGTGCGGCTTGACCGCGAGGAAGATGTAGAGATCGCCCGACGGGCCGCCGCGCAGGCCGGCCTCGCCCTCATTGGCCAGCCGGATGCGGGTGCCATCCTCGATGCCGGCAGGGATGTTTACCGACAGCGAGCGCTCCTCGGTGACACGGCCCTGGCCGGCGCATTTCGGGCACGGATCCTTGATGGTCTGGCCGCGCCCCTGGCATTGCGGGCAGGTGCGCTCGATCGAGAAGAAGCCTTGCGTGGCGCGCACCTTGCCGTGGCCGTTGCACATCGAGCAGGTGACGGGCTGGGTGCCGGGCTTGGCGCCGCTGCCCGAGCATTCCGAGCAGGAGATCGAGGCCGGCACCCGAATCTGCGCGGTCTTGCCGGAAAATGCCTCTTCCAGCGTGATTTCCATATTATAGCGCAGATCAGCGCCGCGCTCGCGGCCGCCGGATGAGCGGCGCTGGCGCCCGCCCATCATGTCGCCGAAAATGTCTTCGAAAATGTCGGCGAAGCCGCCGGCGCCAAAGCCTTGCGCCCCGCCATTCATGCCGCCGTGCTCGAAGGCGGCGTGGCCGAAGCGATCATAGGCGGCGCGCTTCTGCGGGTCCTTCAGTGTCTCGTAGGCTTCGTTGATTTCCTTGAACTTGTGCTCGCAGGCATGGTCGCCTGGGTTGCGGTCGGGATGGAACTGCATGGCGAGCTTGCGAAAAGCGCTCTTGAGCTCCTTCTCGTCGGCGCCCTTTTGCACGCCCAGCGTTTCGTAAAAATCAGCTTTCATGTTTTCCCGCAGTCCGGATATTCAACGTCTTGAAGCATCGTTGCGTCGTTTGCCGGCACGCTGTTCCGATTTAGGTGTGATGGAGCCGCGATGCCAGTGTCTACGAGGCTTTGTCCGCATTTTTTCGGGCAGCTCAGCGTTTTTCCGGCAAAGGGTTGCAAAAAAGCCCGGCTGTGCGCCGGGCTTTTTCCCTTACCTGTACCGTCAGGCGGTTCAGGCCGACTTCTTCTTCTCGTCGTCTTCGTCGATTTCCTCGAAATCGGCATCGACGACGTCGCTGTCCTTGGCAGCATCAGCCTTGGCGTCGGCCTCGGCGGCTTCCTTCTGCGAAGCCTCGTACATGGCCTGGCCGAGCTTCATCGAGACTTCGGCGAGCGTCTGCGTCTTGGCCTCGATCTCGGTCACGTCGTCGCCTTCGGCAGCGGTCTTCAGCGCCGCGATCGCATCGGCAATCGCCGTGCGGTCGGCCTCGGAAACCTTCTCGCCATATTCCTTCAGCGACTTCTCCGAGGAATGCACCAGCGCCTCGGCCTGGTTGCGGGCCTCGACCAGCGCGCGCCGCTTCTTGTCGGCTTCCGCATTGGCCTCGGCGTCCTTGACCATCTTCTCGATGTCGGTGTCCGAAAGGCCGCCGGACGCCTGGATGCGGATCTGGTGCTCCTTGCCGGTGCCCTTGTCCTTGGCCGAGACGTTGACAATGCCGTTGGCGTCGATGTCGAAGGTGACCTCGATCTGCGGCACGCCGCGCGGCGCAGGCGGGATGCCGACCAGATCGAACTGGCCGAGCGCCTTGTTGTCGGCGGCCATTTCACGCTCGCCCTGGAAGACGCGGATGGTCACCGCCGACTGCGAATCCTCGGCCGTGGAGAACACCTGGCTCTTCTTCGTCGGAATCGTCGTGTTGCGTTCGATCAGCCGCGTGAACACGCCGCCCAGCGTCTCGATGCCGAGCGACAGCGGCGTCACGTCGAGCAGCAGCACGTCCTTGACGTCGCCCTGCAGCACGCCGGCCTGGATGGCGGCGCCCAATGCGACGACCTCATCCGGGTTGACGCCCTTGTGCGGCTCCTTGCCGAAGAACTGTTTCACGATCTCCTGGATCTTGGGCATACGGGTCATACCGCCGACAAGGACGACCTCGTCGATTTCGCCGGCCTTCAGGCCGGCATCCTTGAGCGCCGCCTTGCAGGGATCGATCGTGCGCTGGACGAGATCCTCGACCAGGCTCTCGAACTTCGCCCGCGTCAGCTTCAGCGTCAGGTGCTTGGGGCCGGTGGCATCGGCGGTGATGAAGGGCAGGTTGATTTCGGTCTGCGTGGTGGACGACAGCTCGATCTTGGCCTTTTCAGCCGCTTCCTTGAGGCGCTGCAGGGCGAGCTTGTCGTTCCGCAGGTCGATCCCCTGTTCCTTCTTGAACTCGGCCGCCAGATATTCGACCAGACGCATGTCGAAATCCTCGCCGCCGAGGAAGGTGTCGCCATTGGTCGACTTCACTTCGAACACGCCGTCGCCGATTTCGAGTACTGAAATGTCGAACGTGCCGCCGCCAAGGTCATAGACGGCAATCGTCTTGCCTTCCTTCTTGTCCAGTCCATAGGCAAGTGCGGCCGCCGTCGGCTCGTTGATGATGCGCAGCACTTCGAGGCCGGCGATCTTGCCGGCATCCTTGGTCGCCTGGCGCTGGGCGTCGTTGAAATAGGCGGGAACGGTGATGACCGCCTTCTCGACCTTCTCGCCGAGATAGGCCTCCGCCGTTTCCTTCATCTTCTGCAGGATCATCGCCGAGATCTGGCTGGGCGACTGCTTCTTGCCGCCGGCCTCGACCCAGGCGTCGCCATTGTCGCCCTTGACGATCTTGTAGGGGACAAGCTTCTTGTCCTTCTCCGTCACCGGATCGTCGTAGCGGCGGCCGATCAGGCGCTTGACCGCGAAAATGGTGTTTTCAGGATTGGTAACCGCCTGGCGCTTGGCCGGCTGGCCGACGAGGCGCTCGCCGTCGCTGTTGATGGCGACGATGGAAGGGGTCGTGCGCGCGCCTTCCGCATTCTCAATGACCTTGGATTCCTTGCCATCCATGATGGCGACACAGGAGTTGGTTGTTCCCAGATCGATACCGATTACTTTTGCCATTGTTCTAATCTCTCCGCTAAGCAGGCTCTCAGGACCCGTACAGGCGTTCCGACGAAAGCCCCTGTTCACAAGAAATTCCGCTCCGGCAACCGGCATTCGGCGCTGGACGGCTTGGCGCGTATATAAGAACACGCTGCGTGGCGCGCAAGCATTCTGCGCAAGGCGTTCACCATTCATCGCGGTTGATCCGATTCGGGACCGGCAGGCCCGTATTTTCCGGCGATGACCCAGCCGGCCCGGCCCGGCCCTTGAACCTTTCCGCCTCACCCCGCGACTGACGCTCAGGTGCCGCGTGGTGCGGCCCCGGAAAGGAAAGCCCCATGACCACAGATCCAGAGGCTCCATGGTCTCCGGGAACAGCAGGAGCTCAGCGCGACCATCGCCTTCGGGACCGGGTCGATGCGCTGGGCTTTTCGCTGGTTCCGTTGACCCTGCGCGGACGCAGGCGTATCGTGACGTCGAGGAAAGCAGACAATTCGATCAGGGATGAACGTGCCGGAACGCCGCGCCTTGCCCTGATTTGCGCGCCGGGACCGGATGTTTCTCCCATGACCTGTGGGGGGAGATCCATGTCTTGCGACCACGGCGCGTTGGTGCGCTCTCGTGCCGGCCGTTTGCGCCGCGCCATCCAGGCTGCCAGCGGATTGTCGATCTTGGCGCTCGCCGCTGGGCTCTGGCTCGGTGGCTCGGCCCAGGCTCAGGAAACCCAGATCATCTATCCCGGCTCGATGGCAGTGACCGGATTCTCCGGCACCATCATCCCCAATTTCGAGGAAGGCCTGCCGCCGGGCGTCGATCCCGTCGACGAAACCTTCATCGACACGGCGCGCGCGACCTTACGCATCTTCGACGTCTCAAGGCTGGGCGGGCCGGCGTCTGGCCAATTGGTCTTCACCCCGCCACCGTTCGAGGTCACGGCCGGGCAAATCGGCCAGGTGTTCGGCATCGCCTATGACGACGGCGTGCGCGACGGTGTTCCCTCGGCCATTCCAAACCTCTATGCCGGCGCCACGTCGCTGCACGGCATCCGTATCGTCACACCAGACGGCGACGCCGACGGCCGGCCGGAGCGGCAGCGCCGCGGCACGGCTGACGCGGTCTTCATGGATGGCCAGTTCGGCACCGAAAACGGCGGCGGCCCCGGAACGATCTGGAAGATCGACGGCATCACCGGCGCCGTCTCGAAATTCGCCGATATCGACGCCAATAGTGGTCCCGGCATCGGCGACGTCACTTTCGACAATATCCACCGCCAGTTCTTCGCCAGCGATCTCGACACCGGCCTCATCCACCGCATCGACGCCAATGGCGCGCTGCTCGACACGTTCGACCACGGCATAGCCGGCCGCCCGGCGCACGGGCTTGCCGCCCTTGCAGACGACGGGTCGGTGATGGACATCCAGGGTGCTGCCTTCGACAGCGAGGAACCCGACAGCTGGGGCTACACGCAGGACGAGCGCCGCGTCTGGTCGGTCGCCTATCGTGGCGGCCGGCTCTATTATTCGGTCGGTGATGAGGCGGAGATCTGGTCGGTGGGCATTGCCGGCGACGGCAGTTTCGCCGGCGACCCGCGCTGGGAACTGACGGTCAAGGCCGACAAGGATTACGCCGTCACCGACATCGCCTTCGATAACAAGGGCTTCATGTACCTGGCCCAGCGCGGCCCGGTGGAGAACCGCTACGACTACAGCCAGTTCGCCGATTCCGGCAAGGGTGAGGTCATCCGCTACTGGCGCGAAAATCCGGACGATCCGGCGACGGAATCGGCCTGGGTGGAAGTGCCGCAGGCATATGCGGTCGGCTTCCCGCAAGACAACCGGCAGTCGGCCGGCGGCCTCGACCTGCAATATGGCTACGATGCCGAAGGCAATCTCGATACCGGCGTCTGCACCGACACGCTGGTCGATACCGGTGACAAGTTGCGCGACAACCCGGAGCTTGCTGAACAACTCGCAGCCGGCGGGCCGCTTGCCGTGCACGGCGTGCAGATCACGCCGACGGCGCTGGTCAAGCCGGCCAACGTGCCGCCTTTCGGCTCGTGGTTCGTCGACTTCGACACCTATTTCGAAGACCCGGAAGTCGAGGGCCATGTCGGCGACGTCGAGGTCTGGCGCCCCTGCGAAGGCCGCGCCGGCTATTACGAACAAGTGCCGGGCGGCTATCTGCCACCGTTCTATCCGCCGGACTTCCCGCCTCCCGGCAATCTGCCTCCTTGCCTCGATGTCGACGATGTCAGGTATTTCTGCACGCCCTCCGGCCTCGAGGCCGATCTCTATCTCCGCGACCATGCCGGCTTTGGCGGCGATTCGATCAAGGCTCTGTCCAGGACGCCTGGCGTCGGGGTGACTTCACCCCTGTCGCATGCGCCCGGCGCGCCATTCACGATCGGCATCACCGGCCATTATCCTGGCGATAGGGTCGATGTCGGGCTCTGCTTCTACCGGCAGTCCGACCGCGACAAGGGTGGCTACTACCCTTGCTGCAAGATGACCTTGCCGCTCAGAACCCCAGCCGTCAGCTGCGAACCGTGAGGAGGGGAAGATGAGCAATCTTGCACTTTTCCCGCCTGCGGCGAGCAGCCAATCAACCGGCAAACAATCATTTGTCATGGAGACCATCATGAAACCCCTGTCACTCGCCAGGCGCGGCGCGCGCTGGCTGATGGCGGCCGGTATCGCGGTCGCCATGCTGAGTCCGCTGCAAGGCTTCGCTGAAGACCTTGCTCCGGCCAAGACCAAGCCTGCCGATACGGGCACTGTCATTCCAGATACCAAGCTCGATTTCGACAATCCTCGCATCGTCAATCCGGAGCCGGGCCGGATCGTGCCCTTCTTCACCAAGAAAGGCACCCAGAGAGGCTGCGACTATGTCGTATATTCGCTGAGCTTTGGCTTGCGCGGCAATCCGCAGGGTTTTGCCAGCCCCGGCCTCGCGGCCATGCTGAAAAAGGTCCGGCTCGATTTCAGGGACCAGCTCCCGCACGGCCTGCGCATTGTGGGCGTGCATGTGACCGGCGACGGCACCGATGCGTCCGGCGGACCGCTGCCCGGCGCTACGATCAGCAGTTCGGCTGGCCCGGACGATACCGCGACGGTGTCCGATTTCCGGCTTTCCGCCAGCGATCTCGACGGCATCGGCGCTGGGAACGAGCGCGTCATTACGTTCCAGATCATCGCCAAGATCGACCATTCGGCGTTTCCGTCACCGACGATCGTTCACAACCAGGGCGTAGTCAAGGTGAGCCGCGAACGCGGTGCTGGCGTCGAAATCCCGTCGCAGGATCCGGGCAAGCCGGACGACGGTAATTTCCTGACCGGCGAAAAGACCTCAATCAGGATCGACGTCATCAAGTGTAATCCGCCACCGCCACCTCCCGGCAAGGAATGCTTCAAGGTGGAGCGCGGCACGGTCGATTGCGTGCCTGGCGGCGGCGCCTTCATCTACCACATGCCGGTCGGTCCAGAGATGGCTGGCAAATGGGTGCAGCTTTCGACGACGACACCCGGCATCACCATCATTCCCGACACGCAATTGGTGCCGGCGGGCGGCGGTGTGCTCAATTGGAAGATCGTCGGCGCTTCACCTGGCGAAGTCATCCACCTCATCGTCACCGGTATCGAAACCTATGCCGGCCCGAAGGAGGGCTGGGGCCTGTGCTGCACGCAGACCATCGACATCGTCATCCCGCGTGATCAGCGCTGCCCGCCGAAGGACAAGGAACCGGATCTGAAAGTCGAAAAGCGCGCCGACGTGCAACGTTGCACGATGGGCGGCGGCTGCGACTTCACCATCAGGGTCACCAATGTCGGCGATGCACCCTACCACGGCAAGATCGTGCTCGACGAAGTCACCCTGCCGGCCAGCTCCACCCTCGATTCAGGGCCGAACCCGCCTTGGATCTGCGCGCCTGGAATCACCCCGATGACATGCACCCATCCGGTGACCACGCTCAGTCCGGGTGCCTCTGTCGACCTCAAGCTCGGCTTCAAGCCGGCCGCAGGCTGGCGAGGCAGCGTCTTGCGCAACTGCGCCACCTACAATTATGGCGCCAGCGGCAAGCTGCTTTTCGGCAGCCAGCAAAACGATCGCGGCTGTGCTTCGATCCCAATCTGCCGGCGTGGCGATCGTGACCGTGACTGCCGGCCGCCGGTGGAGAAGAAGTTCGATCTGATCCTGAAGAAGCGCGCCCGAACCGAATTCTGTTCGGCCGATGGCGTCTGCACCTTCGTGATCGACATCATCAACAATGGCAGCGTCCCCTATAACGGGCCGCTGACGGTCGTCGACACCTATCCGGGCGGCGCGCCGGCATCCTCGACCTTCGGCCCGACGCCGCCATGGATCTGCGGGCCGAACGGTCCCGGCAAGTTCCGTTGCGACAATGCCGGCATCGTGCTGTTGCCTGGCGCCTCGACGCCGATCTTCGTCAGGGCGGTGATGCCGGCCAACTACCGGCCCGATACCGTCGAGAACTGCGCCGAGGTGAAGGCTATTCCCGGTGAGAACGACATCACCAACAACAGAGCCTGCGCCAAGGAACGCATCCGTCATCCCAATGGCGGCGAGCCGGCCCTGCGCATCACCAAGGTGTGCAATGGCTCGCTGGCCGGTGCTGCGATCGTTTCCTGCCGCATCACCGTCATCAGCCTCGGCGCCGCTGCCCCGACCGGTCCGGTGCGGGTCAACGATGCCGCGACGCTGATAACCGGCGGAGCGCCGGTCCAGATCCAGACCGTCACCCCAGACGGCGCGGAATGGGCTTGCGGACCGGTTCCGGCCAACACACTGTCCTGCCAGATTCCCGGCGCCGTTATGACGCCCGGAACCAGTCGCCATTTCGACGTGACGGTTGCCACGAATGGCGAATTCGAGAACTGCGCACGCGGCTCCTACGGCCCGGCTCCGGGAGACGACATCGTCTATCCGATCGGCCAGGCCTGCGCCAAGGGCGGCGCCTCGACCATCCGCGTCGAGAAGACCGGCGACGCCGAGTGCAAGCCCGGCCAGCCCTGCTCGTTCGAGATCACCATCACGAACGATGGGACGAGCGCCTTCTCCGGTCCGGTTCGCATCGGCGATGCCATCGGCGTCGAAGGCCTCGGCCGGCTGGAAGGCGTTGCGATCACCTCGATCGATCCGCCCTTCGGCTGCTCGCCGGAGCCGGCAACCTTGCCTCTGTCCTGCGTCGCCAATTTGACGATCGGCGCCGGGGAAAGCCACGTGCACAATGTGACCGTGATCATTCCCGACGATGGCCGTCTGGCCAATCTGCAGGGCACCGTCAACGGCCAGAACTGCGTCGGCGTGCTGTCTCCGAACACGCCGGTGCAAGGCGGTGGCGACGTGTTGTCCCGCGGTGCGGCCAACGTGCAGGGTGATCGCGGCAAAGCCTATGCCTGCCATCCCTTCACCATCAGGAATGAGGTGAAGAAGGAATGCTCGCAAGGCTTCGTCATGAACGACGCCGGCAACTGCGTCTGCCCGCCAGGCACGACCTTCCGTAACGGCCAATGCTCGTCCGGCGGCGGCACGGTCATCGTGCCGAAGCCAAGACCTTGCGTTCTGCTCAAAGGCCAGATCCGCACCGAAGACGGACGTTGCGTCTGTCCGCGCGGAACCGAGCTGGAGAACGGCGCTTGCGTGGGGAAAGAGCCGAAGCCCGAGCAGTGCACGATCCGTGGCCAGATCCACGACGCTGCCGGCGATTGCGTCTGCCCGCGGGGCACCGAAGTCAGAGGCAATGCCTGCAGGCCGATCCAGCCGGAACCCGAGCAGTGCACCATTCGTGGCCAGATCCACGACGCTGTTGGTGATTGTGTCTGCCCGCGGGGCACCGAAGTCAGAGGCAATGCCTGCCGGCCAATCCAGCCAAGGCCCGAGCAGTGCACCATCCGTGGCCAGATCCACGACGCCGCTGGCGATTGCGTCTGCCCGCGGGGTACGGAAGTCAGAGCCAATGCCTGCCGGCCAATCCGGCCAAAGCCCGAGCAGTGCACCATCCGTGGCCAGATCCACGACGCCGACGGCGATTGCGTCTGCCCGAGGGGCACGGAAGTGCAAGGCAATGCCTGCAGGCGCAAGAAGCCTGTTGTGGTGGAGTGCCCGATACCAGGCCAGATCCACAACAAGCGCGGCGTCTGCGTCTGCCCGCGTGGGACAGAGCTGCGCGACGGCGCCTGCCGCAAACCACGGCTGGAATGCGCACCGGGCGCGCGGCCGATCAATGGCCAGTGCCAGCCGATCCGCAAACCGACCCTGCTGCTGAATCCAAAGGTTCTTCAGCAGGTCGTGCCAAGGCGCAAGCCGCAGCTCGAGCAATAGGATCGCGCGCGGAACTTCAAACGGTGATGGTTCGCGTCACCCAAAACCCGCCGGAGCGATCCGGCGGGGTTTTCTTCGGCGGCAGATGAGAAGGCAGCGCAAACCTGAAGCCGCTGCGTCGGCGGAAGGACAAACCAGCTTCCACTTTCCGGACTCATGGTCTAGGCAGTCGATGCAGACATAGGGCATAAACCGGGGCGTTCGAGAAGGCCGCATCATGAGCAAAAAAACCCTGATCGCGCCATCGGTGCTGGCGTCCGATTTCTCGAAGCTCGGCGACGAGGTCGAGGCCGTGGCGGCCGCGGGCGCCGACTGGATTCACCTTGACGTCATGGACGGGCATTTCGTCCCCAACATCACCTTCGGGCCGCCGGTGATCAAGGCGATCCGCAACCGCACCAAGGCTTTCTTCGACTGCCATCTGATGATCGCCCCGGCCGATCCCTATCTGGCCGCCTTCGCCGAGGCCGGCTGCGACGGCATCACGGTGCACGCCGAAGCCGGGCCGCATCTCGACCGTTCGCTGCAGACGATCAAAAACCTTGGCAAGAAGGCCGGCGTGTCGCTCAACCCGGCGACACCGGAGACGATGATCGAATACGTGCTCGACCGGCTTGATCTGGTCCTGATCATGACGGTCAATCCAGGCTTCGGCGGCCAAGCCTTCATTCCAGCGATCGTCGACAAGGTGAAGCGGGTGAAGGCGCTGATCGGTGACAGGCCGATCCGGATCGAGATCGACGGCGGCATTTCGCCTGAAACTGCGCCCTTGGTCACCGCGGCCGGCGCCAGCGTGCTGGTCGCCGGCGCGGCCATCTTCAAGGGCGGCAGCGTCGAGGCCTACCGGGCAAACATCGAGGCAATCAGGGCGGCGGCGGACAAGGCGGCCGGCTGACCGCCGCCGTCCGGCCGGAGACAGCTGCTCGGGGGACTTATGAGCAACCATCTGTTCGATGCTTTCCGTGCCCGGATGCCCGCGCCCGGACGCCTTTTGATGGAGGCAGAGGACGGGCGCTCGATCAGCTATGGCGAAATGCTGGCGCGCTCCGCTCAACTGGCACATGCGCTGTCGCAGCTAGGCGTCGAAGCCGGCGACCGCGTCGCCGTTCAGGTCGAGAAGAGCCCCGAGGCCATTTTCCTTTATCTCGCCTGCCTGCGTGCCGGGGCGATCTTCCTGCCGCTCAACACCGCCTATACGCTGACCGAGCTCGACTATTTCTTCAGGGATGCCGAGCCGCGACTGGTCGTCTGCGACCCGGCGCGAGTGACCGAGATCGGCGCTTTGGCGCAGGCCTCGGGCGCTGCGGTCGCGACACTCGGCAGCAAGGGTGAGGGTTCGTTGACCGACCGCGCCTCTGAGGCGGCCGTGGACTTCCACGATGTGGCGCGCGGACCGGACGACCTTGCCGCAATCCTCTACACGTCCGGCACCACCGGCCGTTCGAAAGGCGCCATGCTCAGCCACGAGAACCTTGCCTCGAATGCGCGGGTGCTGGTCGACCTCTGGCGCTTCACTGCCGCAGACGTGCTGGTTCACGCGCTGCCGGTTTTCCACACACATGGCCTTTTCGTCGCCACCAATGTCGTCCTGATGGCCGGCGCCTCGATGCTGTTCGTAACCAAATTCGACCCGGCCCGCATCGTCTCGCTGCTGCCGCGCGCCACCGCCCTGATGGGCGTGCCGACATTCTACGTCCGCCTGCTGCAGCAGGACGGTTTGAACCGGCAAGCGGCGAAAAACATCCGCCTGTTCATTTCCGGCTCGGCGCCGCTTTTGGCCGAGACGCACAGAGCCTGGCGAGAGCGCACCGGCCACGCCATCCTCGAGCGCTACGGCATGACCGAGACCAACATGAACACGTCGAACCCTTATGATGGCGAGCGGCGTGCCGGCACGGTCGGGTTTCCCCTGCCCGGCGTTTCCCTGCGCATCGCCGATCCCGATGGCGGCGAAACACTTGCCCGGGGCGAGGTCGGCATGATCGAGGTCAAGGGCCCGAACGTCTTTTGCGGCTACTGGCATATGCCGGAAAAGACCAGGGCCGAATTCCGTGACGACGGTTTCTTCATCACCGGCGATCTCGGGCTGATCGATCCCGACGGCTATGTCCACATCGTCGGCCGCGGCAAGGACCTGATCATTTCCGGCGGCTACAATATCTATCCAAAGGAAGTCGAGAGCGAGATCGACGCGCTGGCTGGCGTCGCCGAAAGCGCTGTCATCGGCGTTGCCCATCCGGATTTCGGCGAAGGCGTCACCGCTATCGTGGTGAGGACGCCGGGCTCGGCCATCAGCGCCGCAGGGATCGTCGAGGCCATCGCCGGGCGCCTCGCCAGGTACAAGCATCCGAAACGGGTGATCTTCGTGGACGAACTGCCGCGCAACACAATGGGCAAGGTGCAGAAGAACCTGCTGCGCGAAACCTACAAGGACCTCTATACGTCCAAAGCCGGCTAAGCCGGAGGGATGGCGTTGGCTGCAAAAACCCTGGCACCGTCGATCCAGACGCTTTTAATGTCCAGATCGTCCGACAGCGAAACGATGTTGGCAGCAGTTCCCTTGGCGAAGCGCCCGAGCCGGTGCGACTGGCCGATCGCTTGCGCCGGATAGAGCGAGGCCATGCGCAAGGCTTCGTCGAGGCTGAGGCCGACGACGCGGTGCACGAAGCGCACCGCGGAAATCATGTCGAGATCCGCGCCCGCCAGCGTGCCGTCGGCAAGCGTCAGCCTGCCATCCTTGCGGTGGATGGTGCGGCCGTTCAGCGTAAACGAGGTCATGTCTGTGCCGATCGTCGCCATGGCGTCGGTGACGAGCAGGATCTTGCCCGGCCCCTGCTTGGCGCGCAAGGCGATGGCCATGGTGGCCGGATCGACATGGATGCCGTCGGCGATGATGCCGGCATGGAATGTGGCTGTATCGATTGCCGCGCCCGCCAGCCCCGGCTCGCGATTGCCGATCTGGCTCATTGCGTTGAACAGATGGGTGACCACCGTTGCGCCGGCCTCGGCAAAGGCGCGAGCCGTGGCATAGCCGGTATCGGAATGGCCGATGCTGACGACAATACCGGCCTTGCTAAGTGCCGACACCTGGCCGGGCTCGACGGATTCGGGCGCCACCGTCGTCAGCAGTACCGGCAGGTTTTTCCGTGCGGCGATCAGCATCGCCTGGTCGGGGTCTAGCATCGGCCGGATCAACGCCGGGTCATGCGCGCCCTTGCGGGCGATCGACAGATGCGGCCCTTCGAGATGCAGGCCCAGGAACCCCGGCACCTTCCTCCGTGCCGCCTCGGCTCCGGCCGCAACCGCCGCGGCGGTGATCTCGGACGTGTCGGTGATCAGCGTCGGCAACAGCGCCGCCGTGCCGAAGGGCGCGTGCGCCCGGCAGATGGTCTCGATCGAGGCGACGTCGGGATGGTCGTTGAGCATGACGCCGCCGCCGCCATTGACCTGCAGATCGACGAAGCCAGGCGCCAGCATGCCGCCGCCGGTCTCGATACGCGCAACACCGGGTGGAACGGCCCCGGCGGCAACGATGGCCTCAACGAGGCCGTCGCGCACGACAAGCGCCGCATTGTCGTGCCAGTCGTCGCCATCGAATATCCGGGCGCCAGTCAGGGCAAAGCGATCGGTCATAGGGTTTCCGTCACCTTGCGCAGATTGGGCGGCGTGTCAGGGTCGAGGCCGCGATGGCGGGCAAAGGCCTCGACGAAACCATAGAACGACACGATCAGCGTCAGTGGATCGGTCAGCGGATGACCGGTGGCGACATGCGGCAGGCGCTGAGCGCTCTTTGCCTTGTCCGACGTCACGAAGACGGCAGCGCCCTTGCCGGCCAGGCTGTCGGCGGCATCGGCCACCGACGGCTCGGACGCATCGCGAGCAGCCAGAGCCAGCACCGGGAAGCCGGGACCGACCAGCGCCAGCGGGCCGTGCATGACCTCGGCGGCACTATAGGCTTCCGCATGCATGGCGCAGGTTTCCTTGAATTTCAGCGCCGCCTCGTTGGCGATCGCCGCCGACGGGCCACGGCCAAGGATGAACAGCGATTTTTGCGTCTCGAGTGCCCCTGCCAGCGCCATCCAGTCGCAGGCGATCGCCTTGCGAAAATGCTCCGGCAAGCTGGCGAGTGCTGCCAGGAGTTTGTCGTCGCCGGTGCAATGCGCCATCAAGGCGAGCCCGGCGACGGCCGAATTGACGAAAGTCTTCGTCGCCGCGACGCTGCGCTCCGGTCCGGCCAGGATGTCGATCGCGTAGTCGCAGGCGCGCGCCAGCGGCGAATCGGCGGTGTTGGTGATGGCGACGGTAAGCGAACCGCCGGCCCGCGCCGCTTGCGCCATGGCAACTATGTCCGGGCTCTTGCCGGATTGCGAGATAGCCAGGCAGGCCGAGCCGCCCAGCTTCAGCTTGGCGCCATAGATCGAGGCGATCGACGGGCCGACCGATGCGACCGCCAGCCCGGCGGTCAGCTCCACGGCATATTTCATGAAGGTCGCGGCATGATCGGACGAGCCGCGCGCCACTGTGACGATGAAATTCGGATCGCGCTCGCGAATGCCGCGTCCGGCTTCCGTCAGCACCGCGGCCGAGCCGTCGAGCAGGCGGGCGGTGGCCTCCGGGATCTCCTCGATCTCGCGCCGCATATGGGTCGTTGTTGCGGTCATGGCCGGCCCTCTTCGCCCGGCCCGCTCAGCCGGAGTTCGGCGACAAAATCATAGGCGTCGCCTCTGTAGATGGAGCGGGTGAACTCGATCACCTTGCCGCTCGCCAGATAGGAGATACGCTCGATATGCAGGCCGGCAATGCCCGGCGGCACTTCCAGCAGATGTGCGTCGCCTTCGCCGAGATTGGTGGCGGAAATGCGCTGCACCGCCCGAACCGGCCTGTTGCCGGTCTTTTCCAGCGCCGCGTAGAGCGACGAACCGATCGCCGCCGGATTGGGCAGCACGCTTGTCGATAGCGAGGCGCGCTCGATCGCCAGCGGCGTGTCGTTGGCGATGCGAAGGCGCGCGACGCGCGCCACCAATTCGTTCGACGCCAGGCCGAGCACCATCATCTCGTCGGGCGACGGCGGATAGAGGCCGCGGTCGAGCCAGGCCGAACGCACCGCCATGCCGCGCCGCGCCATGTCCTCGGTAAACGAGGTCAGCATCGACAGCGACTGCTCGACACGCTCCATGCGCGGCGCAACGAAGGTGCCGGAACCATGGCGCTGGACGAGGATGCCGCCCTTGACCAGGTCCTGCACCGCCTTGCGGACGGTGACGCGCGAAATGTCGGCCTTGCTGGCGATGTCGCGCTCGGAAGGCAGCGCATCGCCCGGTCCGATCAGTCCGCGTTTGACGGCGTCCTCGATGCTCTTCCTCAGCTGCAGATAGAGTGGCGCGCCACTCTGCGACGATTGTCTCAGCGCCGCGAATATCTGGTCGGCCGCCTCGCTCATCGCGCTGCCTCCGCCGTGTTTGCGAAAATCCGAACCGCCATCTGAACCGCGCCGCCCAGCGCGTCGTCGAGCGGCGGGTTCAGCAGCGCCCGGTAGCGGGCCGACAGGCGCGGCGCATAAAGCGGCGCCAGGCCGCCCAGCAGGCAGAGCGGATCGTCGTCACCGAGGTCGAGCACGCCAAGTGCTGCCTCGACATCGGCGACCGCCTTGTCGAGGATCCAGATAGCGACGACGTCGCCTTTTTCGGCATGTTCGAACACCTTGGGCGCGAAGCCGCCGAAGTCTCCGGGCTTGGCATTGGTGGTGAATTCGACCACATCCTCGGGATTGTTGCGGAAGATGGCGAGCATGGCCTCTGTCAGCGGTGATCCCTGGCGGATGCCGTCATAGGCGAGCAGCGTTTGCTCGAGCAGGTCGCGGCCGATGCGGGCGCCGCTGCCCTGGTCGCCGACCTGGAAACCCCAGCCGCCGATGGCGCGCGACTTGCCTTGTTTGCGTGCCATATAGGCGGTGCCGGTGCCGAGGATGGCCATGGCGCCGTCGCCGGAGCCGACCGCGCCTTCCAGCGCGATCTCCGCGTCGGTTTCGACACGGCTGATGCGGAACGGCAGGATCGCTTCAAGCTGCTGCCTGTAGGTGCCGACATTGGCGCCGGCAAGGCCGAGAACGGCCGGAGTTTGCGGGATCAGTGCGGGATCTCTGCCCGCGGCGACAAAGGCCTGCTGCGCTGCGTCGACGATGTTTGTCCTGGCGCCGGTGAGATCGGTTCGGATGTTGGCGGCGCCGCTTTTGGCGCGGCCGAGGACGATGCCGTCGGCCGTTGCAAGGGCCGCCCTGCAGCTGGTGCCGCCGCCATCGATGCCGAGCACGAATTTCACGCGATTTCTCCTCCGGGCGGATAATACCAATAAAATACCAATAGCCAAGGGTTAATTTCCGTTTCAAAAAAGCTAAGCCCTACCTACCTAGAAAATAAGCCAATTTGGTCCGTAGGCCTGCGCCGGCGCAACGATTTCATTAATGCGTGTGGACAAGTGGTATTTTTTTGGTATGGTTTTCTCGATTGGAGGAAAGCGGATGGCCGAAACGCGCACCGAAGCGCTTCACCACAATGCCGAGGGACTGGATATCCAGGCCCCGGAAGCCGTCCTTTCCTGTTTGGCCAACGCACAGATCGAGGCCGCCAAGGCCGTGCACGGCGCCATTCCTGCCATTGCCGCGGCAGCCGAAATCATCGCAAGCAGACTGAAAAGCGGCGGCAAGCTCGCCTATGCGGCTGCCGGCAGTTCGGGCCTGATGGCACTGGCCGATGCGCTGGAGTTGCCGGGCACGTTCGGCATCCAGCGCGATCGCATCGCCATCCTGATCGCCGGCGGCGACGAGGCCTTCAAGACACTGGCCGGCGGGCCGGAGGACGACACTGAGGAAGCTTCGGCAGCGGTTGCTGCCGCCCGCATCGGCAAGGGCGACTGCCTGATCGCCGTCTCGGCCAGTGGCTCGACACCTTATGCTGTCAGGGCGATCGAGGACGCCAGGCGCCGCGGCGCGGCGACCATTGCCATCGCCAACAACCGGGATGCGCCGCTGCTGCGGCTGGCCGACATCGCAATCCTGCTCGAAACGCCGCCGGAGCTGATTGCCGGCTCGACGCGCATGGGCGCCGGCACCGCCCAGAAGATCGCGCTCAACATGCTGTCGACGCTGGCCGCGATCCATCTCGGCCATGTCCATGACGGCTACATGGTCAACCTCATGGCCGACAACATCAAGCTGCGCGACCGCGCCGCTCGCATCGTCGCCGCCATCAGCGGGCGCGACAAGAACGAGGCGGCGCGCCTGCTCGAAAGGAGCGGCGGCGTCGTCAAGACCGCCATTCTGCTCGCCGCCGGCGCCGCCAGCGCCGATGCGGCCGAGAAGATATTGGAAGGGACCGGCCACAAGCTGCGGCCAGCCCTTTCCGCGATCGAGGGGAGCAAGGGGCGCAATGCCTCTGTTCTCATCAAAACCGAACCTGAAAAAGGTCAACAGGGAGACTGAGCATGACAACGAAGCTACTGACGGCACTTCTTCTCGGCACCAGCATTCTCGGCTCCGCCGGGGTGGCTTATGCCGACGACGTAACGCTCAACATCGAAAGCTGGCGCGGCGACGACCTTGCCATCTGGAAGGACAAGCTGATCCCGGCCTTCGAAGCCAAGAACCCGGGCATCAAGGTGGTGTTCGCGCCGTCGGCGCCAACCGAGTATGACGCCGCCCTCGGCGCCAAGCTCGCCGCCGGCTCGGCCGGCGACCTGATCACCTGCCGCCCGTTCGACAAGTCGCTGGAACTCTTCAAGAAGGGCAACCTCGCCGATATCTCGACCCTGCCCGGCATGGAGAACTTCTCCGATGTTGCCAAGGCGGCCTGGCAGACCGACGACGGCAAGTCGAGCTTCTGCGTGCCGATGGCCTCGGTCATCCATGGCTTCATCTACAACAAGGACGCCTTTGACAAGCTCGGCATCAAGGTGCCGACGACCAATGAGGAGTTCTACGCCGCGCTCGACAAGATCAAGGCCGACGGCACCTACATCCCGATGGCGATGGGCACCAAGGATCTCTGGGAAGCGGCGACCATGGGCTACCAGAACATCGGCCCGAACTACTGGAAGGGCGAGGAAGGCCGCCTGGCACTGATCAAGGGCGAGCAGAAGCTGACCGATCCGCAGTGGGTCGAGCCCTACAAGGAACTGGCCAAGTGGAAGGACTATCTCGGCGACGGCTTCGAGGCGCAGACCTATCCGGACAGCCAGAACCTGTTCACGCTCGGCCGCGCCGCCATCTACCCGGCCGGTTCGTGGGAAATCGGCCTGTTCAACACGCAGGCACAGTTCAAGATGGGCGCGTTCCCGCCGCCGGTACAGAAGGCCGGCGACACCTGCTACATCTCCGACCACACCGACATCGGCATGGGCCTCAATGCGGCCTCGAAGAACGCGGATGCGGCCAAGACCTTCCTGTCCTGGGTGGCCTCGCCGGACTTCGCCACCATCTACGCCAACGCGCTGCCGGGCTTCTTCAGCCTGAACAACACCCCCGTGAAGATGGAAGACCCGCTGGCCCAGGAATTCGTCTCCTGGCGCGGCAAGTGCAAGTCGACGATCCGCTCGACCTACCAGATCCTGTCGCGCGGCACGCCGAACCTCGAAAACGAAACGTGGGTTGAATCGGCCAACGTCATCAACGGCACCGACACGCCGGAGGCTGCCGCCAAGAAGCTGCAGGACGGCCTCGACAGCTGGTACAAGCCGGCGAAGTAAGGCGCGGCGAAGCGTTGTCTCCCCCCTCGAGGGGGAGATGTCGCTGAAGGCGACAGAGGGGGTCGGTCGAGGCAGGCCGCGGCTTGATCGTTGTTGGAAAGCGCGGTCGAACGACGATGGCGCGCTGCCTCTGCCGACCCCACCCGCCTCGCTTCGCGAAGCACCCTCCCCTCGAGGGGGAGGGAGGCGCCGTGCCCTTTGACGGCAATAGCAAGACCTGATCGGCGGGGACCGAACGCATGGCCGCAGTACCGAAAAGACCGTTCCGCTGGCATATCGGCGTTTTCCTGGCGCCGGCGTTGCTGGTCTATACGGCGATCATGATCCTGCCGCTGGCCGGCACGCTGCAGCTTTCCTTGTTCCGCAACATCAATCAGTCGCAGGTGTTCGTCGGACTGGAAAATTTCCGCATGCTGTTCGGCGATCCCAACTGGTCGGTCAATTTCTGGAACGCGCTGCGGAACAATGTCTGGTTCTTCATCATCCACATGCTGGTGCAGAACCCGATCGGCGTCCTTTTGGCGGCACTTCTGTCCAGCCCCAGGCTGCGGTTTTCCGCCTTCTACCGCACGGCGATCTTCGTGCCGACGATTCTGTCTTTCGTCATCGTCGGCTTTGCCTGGAAGCTGATCCTGTCGCCGCTATGGGGCGTGGCACCGCATATGATGGACCTTGTCGGCCTGAAAAGCCTGTTCACGCCCTGGCTCGGCAAGGCGCAATATGCGCTGACCGCGCTCAGCCTGATCTCGGTGTGGCAGTTCGTCGGCATCCCGATGATGCTGATCTACGCGGCACTGCTGTCCATCCCCGAAGAGGTGATCGAGGCCGCCGAATGCGATGGGATCACCGGGATGGCGCAGTTCTGGAAGATCAAGCTGCCGCTGATCCTGCCGTCGATCGGCATCATCTCGATCCTGACCTTCGTCGGCAATTTCAACGCTTTCGACCTGATCTACACCGCGCAAGGCGCGTTGGCCGGGCCGAACTATTCAACGGATATTCTCGGCACCTTCCTCTACCGCGCCTTCTTTGGCTTCCAGCTGCAGGTTGGCGACCCCAATATGGGAGCTGCGATCGCCACGATGATGTTCCTGATCATCCTCGGCGGCGTCTGCGTCTATCTGTTCCTCGTGCAGACACGCTTGCGTCGCTACCAGTTTTAGGGAGCGCGATCATGAGCACCGCAACCCGTTCGCTGCCCCGCACCATCGGCGCCCACGCGATCCTTCTGACCTACACCGCGATCGCGCTGTTTCCGGTGATCCTCGTGATCATGAATTCGTTCAAATCGCGTGCCGGGATCTTTGGCGCGCCGCTGACGCCGCCGACGCCAGGGACCTTCGACCTGATCGGCTACACCACGGTGATCGGTCAGGGCGACTTCATCCACTATTTCCAGAACAGCCTTGTCGTCACCGTCGCCTCGCTGTTCTTCGTGCTTCTGTTCGGCGCCATGGCGGCTTTCGCGCTGTCCGAATACCGCTTTCGCGGCAATTCGCTGATGGGGCTTTACCTGGCGCTCGGCATCATGATCCCGATCCGCCTCGGCACCGTCGCCATCCTGCAGTTGATGGTGGCCAGCGGACTGGTCAACACGCTGACGGCGCTGATCCTGGTCTACACGGCGCAGGGCCTGCCGCTTGCCGTCTTCATCCTGTCGGAATTCATGAAGCAGGTCTCCGACGATCTGAAGAATGCGGGCAGGATCGATGGCCTGTCCGAATACACGATCTTTTTCCGGCTGGTGCTGCCGCTGGTGCGGCCATCGATGGCGACGGTCGCCGTCTTCACCATGATCCCGATCTGGAACGATCTGTGGTTCCCGCTGATCCTGGCGCCGTCGGAGGAGACCAAGACGGTGACGCTCGGCGCGCAACTGTTCCTCGGCCAGTTCGTCACCAACTGGAACGCCATTCTCGCGGCGCTGTCGCTGGCGATCATGCCGGTGCTGATCCTCTACGTCATCTTCTCGCGGCAATTGATCCGCGGCATTACGTCCGGAGCCGTCAAGTGAGTTCGCAAAAACCTCTTCGCGTTGTCGTCGCCGGGCTCGGCAATATGGGGCGCAGCCATGCGCTGGCCTATCACACCAATCCGGGATTCCAGATCGCCGCACTGGTCAACCGCTCCGATGTGCAGCTGCCGGAAGGGCTTTCGACCTACGCCATCCGGCGCTCCTTCGACGAGGCGCTGCGTGACGAACGGCCTGACGTCGCCTGCATCGCCACCTATTCCGACAGCCATGCCGATTATGCGGTCAAGGCATTCGAGGCCGGCTGCCACGTCTTCGTCGAAAAGCCGCTGGCAACGACGGTCGCGGATGCAGAGCGCGTCGTCGCCGCAGCCAAGGCCAACGGCAAGAAACTGGTGATCGGCTATATCCTGCGCCATCACCCGTCCTGGATCAGGCTGATCGCCGAGGCGCGGAAGCTCGGCGGCCCTTACGTGTTCCGCATGAATCTCAACCAGCAATCCTCCGGCCACACCTGGGAGACGCACAAGCAGCTGATGCAGACGACGTCGCCGATAGTCGATTGCGGGGTGCATTATCTCGACGTGATGCTGCAGATCACCGATGCCAGGCCGGTCGAGGTGCGCGGCATGGGGCTGCGGCTGAGCGACGAGATTGCGCCCTCAATGTACAATTACGGGCATCTGCAGGTGCTGTTCGACGATGGCTCGGTCGGCTGGTATGAGGCCGGCTGGGGGCCGATGATTTCGGAGACGGCTTTCTTCGTGAAAGACGTGATCTCGCCCAATGGTTGCGTGTCGATCGTTATGAAAGAGGGCGTCAGGTCCGACGACATCGACACCCACACCAAGACCTCGACCATCCGCCTGCACAGTGCGGCAACCGGAGCGGACGGCAAATTCGCCAAACCGGATGAGATGCTGTCGATGCAAGGCGAGCCCGGCCATCAGGACCTCTGCGACCTGGAACAGGCGTTTGTGCTGAAGGCGGTCCGCGAGGATCTGGACTTGACCCGCCACATGGACGACGCGGTGAAGTCGCTCGCCGTCTGCCTGGCCGCAGACGAGAGCGTGCGCAGCGGCCTCGCCGTGAAACTCTAGAACAGGGACTAAGCCGTGGGCTCGCTGAACATCGAGAACGTGAAAAAGGCCTTCGGGCCGGTCGAGGTGCTGAAGGGCATCAACCTCGAAGTGACGGATGGCGAGTTCGTCGTCTTCGTCGGTCCATCCGGCTGTGGGAAGTCGACGCTGCTCAGGGTTATTGCCGGGCTGGAGGACTCGACCTCAGGCCGCGTGGTGATCGACGGTGCGGACGTCTCCGCAACGCCGCCGGCCAAGCGCGGCATCGCCATGGTGTTCCAGACCTACGCGCTCTACCCGCATCTGACGGTGAAGAACAATATGGGCCTCGGCCTCAAGCAGGCAGGCACGCCGGCGGCCGAGATCGACCGCCGCATCGGCATCGCTTCGTCGATGCTGTCGCTGGAGCCCTATCTCGAGAGGCGGCCGGCCGAATTGTCCGGCGGCCAGCGCCAGCGCGTCGCCATCGGCCGTGCCGTGGTGCGCGAACCAAAGCTTTTTCTGTTCGACGAGCCGTTGTCGAACCTCGATGCCGCGCTGCGCGTCAACACCAGGCTGGAGATTGCGCAATTGCATCGCCGGCTGAAGGCAACGATGATCTATGTCACCCACGACCAGGTCGAGGCGATGACACTGGCCGACAAGATCGTTGTGCTCAACGCAGGCAAGATCGAGCAGATCGGCGGACCGATGGAGCTTTACAATTCGCCGGCAAATGAATTCGTCGCTGGGTTCATCGGCTCACCGAAGATGAATTTCGTCGACGGTGCCAGGCTTGGCGAAACGGCAAAGACCATCGGCGTCCGTCCCGAACATTTGACGGTCGATCCCAAATCCGGCGCCTGGAAAGGCACGGTCGTCCATGCCGAGCATCTCGGCGCCGACACCAACCTCTATCTCGACTGCGAGATGGCCGGCCTGATCACCGTGCGCATTTTTGGCGTCTATAACGCTGAGCCTGGTGCCACGCTCTATGCGACGCCGGATCCGGCGAAGACATACCGGTTTGGAGCCGATGGGAAGGTGCTGAAGTAGCTTCGCGGCAAAGGTTGGCGCTGCCCCTCACCCTTACCCTCTCCCCGTATAGAGACGGGGAGAGGGGGGCGTCAGCGCTGGAGCTTCGTCCTTCTCCCCGTCACTATACGGGGAGAAGATGCCGGCAGGCAGATGAGGGGCGGCGCAAACTTGCCAAAGTGAAACGCCTACAAATCCGCCTTGAACGTCTGCTTCTGTATACCAAGCCCTTCAATACCGAGCTCGACGACGTCGCCTGGCTTCAGGAACACCGGCGGCTTCATGCCGAGGCCGACGCCGGGCGGCGTGCCGGTCGAGATGATGTCGCCGGGATGCAGCGACATGAACTGGCTGAGATAGGAGACGAGATAAGCGACGCCGAAGACCATGGTCTTGGTCGAGCCGTTCTGCATGGTCTTGCCGTTGACCGTCAGCCACATCGGGATGTTCTGCGGGTCCTTGACCTCGTCCTTGGTCACCAGCCACGGACCGATCGGCCCGAACGTGTCGCAGCTCTTGCCCTTGGTCCACTGGCCCTGCCGCTCGGCCTGGAAGGCGCGCTCGGAGACGTCATGCGCGACGCAGTAGCCGGCGACATAGTCCAGCGCCTCGGCCTCGGTGACATATTTCGCTTTTCTGCCGATGACCACGCCGAGCTCAACTTCCCAGTCGGTCTTGACCGAGCCGCGCGGGATCAGCACGTCGTCGTTCGGCCCGACAATGGCCGAGCTTGCCTTCATGAAGATGATCGGCTCCGGCGGCACGGTGGCGCCGGTTTCGGCAGCGTGATCGGAATAGTTGAGGCCGATGCAGATGAATTTGCCGGTGCCGGCGACGCAGGCGCCGATCCGCGGCTTGCCGGAAACCACCGGCAGCGATTTCACGTCGAGCTTCGACAATGTCTCAAGCGATGCCGGGTCAAGCGCCTTGCCGGCAATGTCGGTGACATGGGCGGAGAGGTCGCGGATCGTTCCATCGGCATCGAGCAGGCCGGGGCGTTCGCTCCCCGCCTCGCCATAGCGCAGCAGTTTCATACAGTTTTCTCCCAGTTGCGACCAGAGGCCGTTTGCAAACTCGCTCCGCTGCGGCGAATGGCGTGGGTTTCGAGAACCGGAGCGGAGCGTACTTAAAGTACGTGAGCACCGGAAGCGCAGAAAGCCGCGTCAGGCGCCCGGCGGAGTAGGGTTTTCAAATGGCCTCTTAGATCGACCAGCCACCGTCGATATTGTAAGCCTGCCCCGACGTATAGGTGGCACCGGCGAGATAGACGGCGAAGTCGGCGATTTCCTCGGGCGTGCCGAGGCGGCCCATCGGCTGGCGGGCGATGAAGGCGGCGCGGGCTGTGTCGTAGTCGCCCTGCGCATGCATGCGGTCCTGCAGCGACGGGCTTTCGACCGTGCCCGGACAGATCGCATTGCAGCGTATGCCCTTGCCGACGTAGTCGGCGGCGACCGACTTGGTCAGGCCGATGACGGCTGCCTTGGTCAGGCCATAGACGAAGCGGTTCGGCACACCCTTGGTCGAACTGGCCAGCGATGCCATGTTGATGATCGAGCCGTCGCCGCGCTCCAGCATGCCGGGCAGCACGGCGCGGATGGTGCGGATCATCGAGCGGACATTGAGGTCATAGGCAAAGTCGAGATCGCCGTCCTTCATCTCGAGGATCGAGCCGGAATGGACGAAGCCGGCGCAATTGAACAGCACGTCGACGGCGCCGATCTCGGCAAAAGCGGCGTTCACCGCCTCGTCGTTCAGCACGTCGAGCTTGCGGGTCTTGATGCTGGGGGTCTTGCCGAGGTCGGCGAGCACAACCTCGTTAATGTCGGTGGCATGGACGACGGCGCCTGCCTTGGCGAAAGCCAGCGCGCTCGCCCGGCCGATGCCTTGCGCCGCCGCCGTGACGACAACGATTTTGCCTGTCAGATCCGCCATGCTTTTCTCCTCGCCCGTCTGTGATCGTTCGGCTTTTTACCGGCACAAGGCCGGGGCGCAATGTGCCAGGCGGGCACTACCATCCCGCCTGTTTCGATATCCGCCTGCCAGCCAAATGTTTTTTCTCGGTAAAGAACATCTTTTGACCCGTCAAGCCCGGACGTCCCTCCGGGACACTCAGTCGCCGTAGGGCACCCAGACGTTCTTGACCTCGATCGCCCGACGCAGCACGGCATTGCCGGCTGCTTCGCCCGACGCCCAGTCGAGGCTGTGGCCATTGCCGGTCCAGACGCGCTTGAGATTGCCGATGGACTCGGCCTCGGCCTTGGCGCAGGTCTCGGAATCGGCGAACACCCAGAGCCCGTCGACATCGTCATGCTTGGCCAGGACGCCGGCGAGTTCGGCGCTGCGGCCTGTGACGATATTGATGGCGCCCGCTGGAACGTCGGAATATTCGATGACCTGGTAGAGGTCGGTGGCAAGCAGCGGGTATCTTTCGGATGGTACCGCGACCACGGTGTTGCCCATGGCGAGCACAGGCGCCACCAGCGAGATCAGGCCAAGCAAAGGTGCGTTGTCCGACGCGACGATACCGACGACGCCGACCGGTTCGTGCAGCGCCAGTGTGACGGCGCGGGCCGGCGGCTGGTGGACGCGGCCCTCGAACTTGTCGGCCAAGCCGGCATAGAGGAACAGGCGCTCGATCGACAGTTCGACCTCTTCGCGCGCCGCCTTGGCGGTCGCGCCGGTGAGATGGGTCAAACGGGCGGCAAACTCGTCGGCGCGGCCGGAAAGGTTTTCGGCCAGGTAGTAGAGCACCTGGCTGCGGTTGTAGGCGGTCGCCTCCGGCCAGGCCTTGCAGGCACGCGCGGCCCCGACGGCGTCGCGGATGTCCTTGCGGTTGCCGAGACCGACCTCGCCCGCAAGCTTGCCCTTGGCGCTGGCGACGGCAATGGAATAATTGCCGTCCGGCCGGACCTGCTTGCCGCCGATGAACAGCTTTGCCGTGCGGTCGATGGCATCGCCCTCCGGGCGCTCGATAGGTTGAGCCGAAGACGTTGCCGGTTTGATGACCGGGCCAAGCGGCAGTTTTGCCGAGAGATATTCGAACATGCCCTCGCGCCCGCCTTCGCGGCCGAAGCCGCTCTCGCGATAGCCGCCGAAACCGCAGGAGGCGTCGAACATATTGGTGCCGTTGACCCAGACGACGCCGGCCTTCAATTGCGGTGCGACGTGCAGGGCAAGATTGATGTTCTCGCTCCACACCGAAGCGGCCAGGCCATAGCGTGTGTTGTTGGCGAGGTCGATCGCTTCCTCGGTGTTGCGGAAGGTCATGGTGGCGAGCACCGGCCCGAACACCTCTTCCTGTGCCAGAATGTTAGCCGGCGAAACACCTGTCGCCAGCGTTGGCAGATGGTAATAGCCCGAGGCGGGCAGTGCCGAGTCCGGCTGCCAGCAGATCGCGCCCTGCTTGGCGCCTTCGGCGATCAGGCCCTTGACGCGATCGAGCTGGGTCAAATCGACCAGCGGGCCGATATCGGTGTTCTTGTCGAGCGGGCTGCCGACGCGCAGCCGGCTCATCCGCGTCTTGACCTTGGCGATGAAGGCGTCGGCGATGCCTTCCTGCACCAGAAGGCGCGAGCCGGCACAGCACACCTGGCCCTGGTTGAACCAGATGCCGTCGACCAGCCCTTCGACGGCGCTGTCGAGATCGGCATCCTCGAAAACGACGAAGGCCGACTTGCCGCCAAGCTCCAGCGAAAGTTTCTTGCCCGAGCCGGCAGTGGCTTTGCGGATGATCTTGCCGACCTCGGACGAACCGGTGAAGGCGATCTTCTGGATGCCGGGATGGTTGACGATGGCCGCGCCTGCTGCCGGCCCGCCCTGGACGACGTTGACGACGCCTTTCGGCACGCCGGCGCGTTCACAGATCTCGGCAAAGAGGATCGCGGTGAGCGGCGTGAATTCCGCGGGTTTGAGCACCACGGTGCAGCCCGCGGCGAGCGCCGGCGCGATCTTCCAGGCCAGCATCAAGAGGGGGAAGTTCCACGGGATGATCTGGCCGACGACGCCGACGCCCCTGTGGCCTGGAAAATCCTTGTCCAGCGCCTGCGCCCAGCCGGCATGATGGATGAAATGGCGGATGGCGAGCGGCACATCGATGTCGCGGCTTTCGCGGATCGGCTTGCCGTTGTCGATCGATTCCAGCACTGCGAACAGCCGCTGGTGACGCTGCATGGCGCGGCCGATGGCATAGAGCACTTTGGCTCGGCTGTAGCCGGTGCTGGCGCTCCATTTCGGCAGCGCTTTTGTGGCGGCCGAAACCGCCGCGTCGATATCGGCGGCACCAGCGTCCGACACCTTGGCCAGCAGCTTTCCCGAGGACGGATCGCTGGTGTCGAAGGTCTTGCCATTTGCAGCTGCCTTCCAGTCGCCGCTGATGAACAGGGCTTTCGAGAAATCACGGGTCGCCAGCCAGGCATCGGCCTCGTTGCGGGCTTCCGGCGCCGGGCCGTAATCCATGGCGTGATAGCGTTCGAGAATGTTCATGAAGCGCTCCGAATCACGCCATCGCGTGGCGATGATTGGCCGAGTAGTGGCCGGTCAGATGATGCTCAAGCTGGCGCTCGATATCGGTCAAAAGGCTCGATGCTCCGAAGCGGAACAGCTCCGGCTCCAGCCACGGTCGGCCAAGCTCTTCCTTCATCAGCACCAGCCAGTCGAGCGATGCCTTGGCGGTGGAAATGCCGCCGGCCGGCTTGAAGCCGATGAGATAGCCGGTTTCCTCGAAATAGGCGCGGATGGCGCGCACCATGGCAAGGCCGACCGGCAGCGTCGCGTTGACGCTTTCCTTGCCGGTCGAGGTCTTGATGAAATCTGCACCCGCCATCATCGCCACCATCGAGGCGAGCATGACGTTGCGCAGCGTGGCGAGGTCGCCGGTGCCGAGGATCACCTTCAGATGCGCCTCGCCGCAAGCGGCACGCATCGAGACGATCTCGTTATAGAGCTCTTGCCATTTCGCCCCGAATACCAGGCCGCGCGGAATGACGACGTCGATCTCGTCGGCGCCGTCGCGGACCGATGCTTCGATCTCCTGCAGACGTGTCGAAAGCGGTGCAAGGCCATGTGGGAAAGCCGTGGAAACGGCGGCGACATGGACGCCGCTGCCGCGCAGCGCCTCGACGGCAGTGGCGACGAAGGGGTGATAGACGCAGACCGCCGCCGGGCGGATCTTTTCACCGGTAATGCCGAGCCCCTCGGCAATGTCTCGGCGGAACGGGTTGACCGCCTTGGCACAGAGCCGGCGCACGCGCTCTTCCGTGTCGTTCGAGTTCAGCGTCGTCAGGTCCATGCAGGCGACAGCGCGCAGCAGCCAGGCGGCCTGGTTATCTGCCTTGATCGAGCGTCTTTTGGTCAGGCTGGCGACGCGGCGTTCCAGCGCCGAGCGGTTGACGCTGCGCACCGATTCCATGAAGCCAAGATCGAGCCTCATGCCGGGATTGCGGGCAATGCCATGGGCCTGCGGCATAGGCGCATTGGCGGCGGGCCGCGCCGGCAGCGGCGTGATCTTGGACGTGCCGAGATCGGTTTCGCGGATTGTGCTGCTCATCTCCTGCCCCTTGTTTTCAGCGACTTATGCCGAAGATAGACCGTGAAGCAGCGCTTCACGAGTCCTTCAAGCGGTCATAGCGGAAAAAGGCAGTCAAGGCAGCCGATTTTTGACCGTATGATCAAAATCAGGATCGCAAACCAGTGGACGCTGAACTGCCGCGTCTCAGCCGACGAAGGCGCGCTCGACGACGAAGCTTGCCGGATGATGCAGCGAGCCTTCCTGGAAGCCGTGGCTTTCAGCCAGCTCCTTGACGTCCTTCAGCATATGCATCGAGCCGCAGATCATGATGCGGTCGGTCTCGGGATTGAGCTTGTCGATGCCGAGATCGGTGTAGAATTTGCCCGAGCCGATCAGTGCGGTGATGCGGCCCATGCGCTCGGAGGTCTCGCGCGTCGTTGAATTGTAGAGCGTGACCCGGCCGCCGGTCAGCTCGCCGATCAGCGGATCGTTCTCCAGTGCGGCCACCAGCTCCTGGCCATAGGTGAGCTCGGCATTGTCGCGGCATGTATGGGTCAGGATAACCTGCTCGAACTTCTCATAGGTATCGGGATCGCGCAGCAGGCTGGCGAAGGGCGCAATGCCGGTGCCGGTCGAGATCATGAACAGGCGCTTGGCCGGGATCAGCGCGTCGACCACCAGCGTGCCGGTCGACTTCTGCCGCATGATGACGGTGTCGCCGATCTGGATTTTCTGCAGCTCCGAGGTCAGCGGGCCGTCCGGCACCTTGATCGAGAAGAATTCGAGTTCGTCGTCCCAGGCGGGGCTGGCGATCGAATAGGCACGGAACACCGGCTTCTCGGCATTGGGCAGGCCGATCATGACGAACTCACCGGAGCGGAAGCGCAGTGATTGCGGCCGGGTGATGCGGAACGAAAACAGCCGGTCGGTATAGTGCTTCACCGAGACCACGGTTTCGGCATAGACATTGGCCGGTATCGGGAACTGCAACGGCCGGGCGCCGGTAGTGTTGAACGCGGATGTGGTGTTCATCAAACCTAACCTTCTGGGCCAGCTCAGCGCCCGCGCCAAATCTTCACCTGCGCGCCCGAACCGGTCAGGTTCCAGCGTGCCGTTTGCACACTCCGAAGCGGTAAGCTCTTGTGTCCGGAATTTATTAGTATACAAACGATATTTGCGTCAAGACGCCGCCGTAAAACAGCTTTCCAAACTGAGGCATGTAAGCAGTTCGGGCATTTCGGGTTTCGACAATGGGACAGAATTTTTCGGCGCAAGCTCTGGATTCGACGGGCAGCGTCGTGGCCGGTATCGATGTCGGCGGCACCTTTACCGACCTGCTTCTGATCGACGGCCGCGACGGTGGCCGGGTGCATATCGCCAAGACCCCGACCACGGTCGACAACCAGGCCTTCGGCGTCGTTGCAGCGCTTGGTGCCACCGGCTTTCCGATCGACGGCATCGACCTTATCGTGCACGGCACGACCACCACAACCAACGCGGTGCTGGAGCGCCGGCTGGCCAAAACCGGCATGATCACCACGCGCGGCTTTCGCGACGTGATCGAGCTAGGCCGGCGGACACGGCCGCAACCCTACGGCATGACAGGCACTTTCGTGCCGATCATTCCGCGCAATCTGCGGCTCGAAGTGTCGGAGCGGGTCGAGGCCTCGGGCGCGGTGCGCATACCGCTCGACGAGGCCGAGATGCGGGCAGCGATTTCAGAACTGATCGAAGCCGGCTGCGAATCCCTCGTCATCCATTTCCTGCATTCCTACGCCAACCCGGCGCATGAGCGGCGCGCGGCCGAGATCGCCGCCGAGCTTTGGCCGAACGGCTACATCACGACAGGCCATGCGCTGCTTTCGGAAGCGCGCGAATTCGAGCGCGGCGTGACCGCTTCGGTCAACGCCTCGGTGCAGCCGATCCTCGAACGCTATGTCGAACGGCTGCGCAAGGAACTGGCGTCAAAAGGCTACGCCCGCGACTTCCTGATCATGAACGGCAATGGCGGCATGATCTCGGCCCGCTTTGTCACACGTGAGTCGGCCAAGACCGTCATGTCGGGACCCGCCTCCGGCGTCATTGCCGCCGCCTATACCGGCAAGCGCGCCGGCTTCGAAAACCTGGTCACCTACGACATGGGCGGCACCTCGACCGATGTGGCGCTGATCCGCAACGCCGAGCCGGCGGTGTCGAACGAGATCGAGATCGAATATGCCATGCCGATCCATGTGCCGATGGTGGCGGTGCATACGGTCGGCGCCGGCGGCGGCTCGATCGCCCGCGTCGATGCGGCCGGCCTGATCCAGATCGGCCCGGAAAGCGCCGGCGCCAATCCCGGGCCGATCTGCTACGGACGCGGCGGCTTGGAGCCGACCATTACCGACGCCAATCTGGTGCTCGGTCGGCTGGCGCCGAAAAAGCTGCTTGCGGTGGAAAACCCGGTCACCGTCGAACGCGTCACCGGCATATTCGAGGACAGGATCGGCCGCGCCACGGGCCTGTCCGGCGTCGAGGCGGCGGGTGCCGTGCTGCGGCTCGGCAACGTGAAGATGGCCGGCGCCATCCGCATGGTGTCGGTGTCGCGCGGCCACGACCCGCGCGATTTCGCGCTGTTCGCCTTCGGCGGCGCCGGGCCGCTGCATGCGACGGCATTGGCGCGCGAGCTCGGCTTGCCCAAGGTGCTGGTGCCGGCGCGGCCAGGCATTACCAATGCGCTCGGCTGTGTCGTCGCCGATCTGCGCCATGATTTCGTTAATACAGTCAACCAGCCGGTGGCGAGTCTCGATGAAACCCAGCTTCACGGAGTATTGGAACGGCACCGAAACGAAGGCGAGGAGCTGGTCGGCAAGGAAGCGGTGAAGCCGGAAATGATCCGCGTCACGCATTCCGCCGACATGCAGTTCGTCGGCCAGACGCATATCATCAACGTGCCGCTGCCGTCGTCTGCGGTGACGCGCGAGGTACTGCAGCAACTGTTCGAGAAGGCCTATTTCGCCCGCTTCAAGGTCGAGCTGCCGGAAATCCGCGCCAATCTGGTCAACCTCAACACCTCGGTGACCGGCGTGCGGCCGGCGATCGATCTGTCCCGGCTGATCGACCCGGCTGGCCGCGCCAAAACGCTCGAAGAGGCGCGGCGCGAAGTCAGGCCTGTCTGGTATGGCGGGCGCTGGTACGACACGCCGGTCTACAGCAGAGAGAAACTGCCGCTCGACGCAACAATCGAAGGGCCGGCAATCCTCGAACAGATGGACGCCACCACGGTGCTGGAGCCCGGCGACCTGGCGCGATCGGATGCCGACGGCAACATCATCATCGATATCGGTAAGGCCTGAGATGGAAAAGCTCGACGCCATCACCCTTTCGGTCATCCAGGCGGCCCTACAGCAGGTCTGTGACGAAATGGACCTGACGTTTTCGCGCGCCGCGTTCTCGCCTGTTATCGCCGAGGCCAATGACCGCTCCGACGGTATCTATTCGGCGCTCGATGGTTCGCTGATCGCGCAAGGCAGCCAAGGCCTGCCGGTGTTCGTCGGCGTCATGCAGTATTCGACCAAAACGGTGATCGAGATGATCGCCGACGGTCGCTGCCTGCCGCCCGAGCCAGGCGATATCTACATCGTCAACGATCCCTATCTCGGCGGCACCCATCTGATGGATGTGCGCTTCGCCATGCCGGTCTATCGCGGCGGCAAAATATTCTGCTGGCTGTCGAACACCGGCCACTGGCCCGACATCGGCGGTTCGGTGCCGGGCGGCTTCTCCGCCTCGGCAACGGCGGTCGAGCAGGAAGGCTTGCGACTGCCGCCGGTGAAGCTGTTCAAGAAGGGCGTGCTCGATCGCGAAATCTACGCCATTATCTGCTCGAACATCAGGGTTGCCGACCAGCGCATCGGCGACATCCGCGCGCAGGCGGCGGCACTGCTGATCGGACAGGACCGGCTCAACGGAATTTTGGATCGTTACGGAGATGAAACGGTGGTCGATGCGATCGCCGAATTGCGGCGCCGCGCCGCTGAACAGATGCGCGTCAACATATCAGCCATTCCGGACGGCATTTACCGGTCGCAGGCTTTCGTTGATTCCGACGGCGTAGTCAACGAGCCGCTGACTATCGCGCTGGCGGTCGAAAAACAGGGCGACACGCTCAGCTTCGACTTCTCGGGGTCGTCAAAGCCCTGCGCTGGGCCGATGAACAGCGTGCTGGCGACTACCTTGTCCTCGGTCTATCTCGCCATGCGGCACATTTTCCCCGACGTGCCGATCAGCGCTGGCGCCTTCGAGCCGCTGATCGTCAAGCGGCCGGAAGGCACCTTCCTCGATGCCAAATATCCGCGGCCGGTGTCGGGCTGCGCAGCCGAAGTCTCGCAGCGCATTGCCGAGGCGGTGTTCGCGGCGATGGTGCAGGCGCTGCCGGACAAAGTGACGGCGGCTCCGGCCGGCTCCAGCGGCAATTTCGCGCTCGGCGGCAACGACCCGGCGCGCGGCCGCGACTACGTCATGTACCAGATTTCCGGCGGCGGCTATGGCGGCAATGCCGGTCACGACGGCCTGACCAATGGCTGCTCGACCATCGGCATTTCAAAGTCGCCGCCGGTCGAGATCATGGAGCAGGCCTTCCCGGTGCTCTACCGCCACTACGCCCTGCGCGAAGGCTCGGGCGGCGCCGGCAAGCATCGCGGCGGTTTTGGCCTCGCCTATGAGGTCGAGATCCTGCGCGGTGACGCCCGCGCCTCCTTCGTCATGGACCATGGCCGGTTTGGCCCGCAAGGCGCGCTCGGCGGCAAAGACGGTGCGGTCAACACGGTGACCGTGTTCCGCGACGGCAAGGAACATGTGCCGCCGCATCTGTCCAAGGAACAGGACATCGCGCTGAAGGCAGGCGATCGCGTGCGCGTCGGCACGCCGGGCGGCGGCGGCTACGGTGACCCGTTGCAGCGCGATTCGGAACTGGTCGCTCGGGATGTCAGGCTAGGGTACTATACGGCAGAGCAAGCCAGAGATCTGTTCGGGATCAAATGAATCCACAAGACAACTTCAAATGCCGTGTCTGCGGCCTCGATCAATCTCCCGATCTGCCATGGGGCGAGAACAGCAAAGAACCCAGCTACATCATATGTTCGTGCTCTGGAGTGGAGTTCGGCTACGAAGACGACGGCCTCGGCAATTGTTTGTCAATTCGCCGGCATTGGGTGGAGGTTCGGCGATGCAAGTGGTTCGCGCCGGAGGATCGGCCGCTCGATTGGGACATGCCCGCTCAAATCAGAGGTATTCCGTTAGCCTATAAAGGCGCAGAGGATGAGCAACTGATCCAGCTATATTTGCAAGCCGGAGAGCCGCCTCTACAAGGCTTGGCGGCGCTGAGCGCGGTGGAGAAGCCGGACCGGCAGTGAGGGTCTCACCGGGTGCTGGCGCATCGCCCAAACCGCAGCGCACCCTCAGTTCAAGCGGCCCTATGCCCTGTGATCCAGCCTCGCGACCAGCCGGTCGCCGGCCC
Source organism: Mesorhizobium sp. M0991 (assembly GCF_040318915.1). Taxonomy (NCBI): domain Bacteria; kingdom Pseudomonadati; phylum Pseudomonadota; class Alphaproteobacteria; order Hyphomicrobiales; family Phyllobacteriaceae; genus Mesorhizobium; species Mesorhizobium sp. M0991. Next base: position 374,994 of record NZ_JAMYNE010000001.1, on the reverse strand, counting down.
ACTGGATGCCGCAGACCAGGACGATCAGGACGATGACCACGGCGATCATGACGGACGTTTCGAAGCGCTGGTAGCCGTAGCGGATGGCGAGGTCGCCCAGCCCGCCGGCGCCGATGGCGCCGGCCATGGCCGAGGCGCCGATAAGCGTCACCAGCGTCACCGTGAAGCCGGCGACGATGCCGGGCAACGCTTCCGGCACCAGCACCTCGCGAATGATCGTCCAGCGGTTGCCGCCCATGGCGCGCGCCGCTTCGATCAGCCCGTGGTCGACCTCGCGCAGCGACACTTCGGCGATCCGGGCGTAGTAGGGCGTCGCCGCGATCGACAGCGGCACAATCGCTGCCCAGGTGCCGATCGAGGTGCCGACGATCAGCCGCGTCACCGGGATCAGCGCAACCAGCAGGATGATGAAAGGCACCGAGCGGAAACCGTTGATGACCGCGCCGAGCGCGCGGTTCACCCACAGGTTTTCGGCGATGCCGCCGCGGTCGGTGGCGACCAGCGCCAGGCCGAGCGGCAGCCCGAAAACCAGCGAGATGAGGCCGGAGGCGGCTGTCATCAGGATCGTTTCCCAGATCGAACGGACGAGAAGCTCAAACAGAACCGGCGACATGGCCAAGCACCTCCACCCGCGCTTGGCGAGCTTTCAAGAACGCGATCACCTCTGCCAGGTGACCTTCATTGCTGCCCGCGACCGCCACGAACAGTGTCCCGACAGGCTGCTGCTGGACGTGATCGATGCCGCCATGCACCAGGCGGAACGAGCCGGGAACTGCCGAGGCAAGATCGGACAAAAGCGGGCTTCGCGCGGCCTCACCCGCCACGTCGATCCTGAGGATCGCCTCCACGCCGGCGTTCTGCGTTAGCCGGCTTGCGATCTCCGCCGGCAATTGCGGCCTGATGCCGCCGAGCAGGCTTTGTGTGATCGCCGACTTCGGATCGGCAAAGACCGACCACACCGGCCCTTGCTCGACGATTCGTCCGGCATCGATCACCGCGACCCGGTCGGCGATCGAACGGATCACCTCCATCTCATGGGTGATGAGCAGGATGGTCAGGCCGAGCTGCCGGTTGATGTCTCTGAGCAAGGCAAGGATGGAGCGCGTCGTCTCCGGGTCCAACGCCGAGGTCGCTTCGTCCGACAGCAGCAGCGCCGGGCGCGCCCCAAGCGCCCGGGCAATGCCGACGCGCTGCTTCTGCCCGCCCGAAAGCGACGCCGGATAGGCTTTCGCCTTCTCCGACAGGCCGACGAGCTCGAGCAACTCGGCAGCGCGCGCCAGGCGTTCGGCTCTGGGCCGGCCTTCGATCTTGAGCGGCAGCGCTACATTGTCTTCGACCGTCTTGGCGGACAGCAGATTGAAATGCTGGAAGATCATGCCGATGCGCCGGCGCAGCGGCTGCAATTCGCGCTCGCCGAGCCGGCTGATGTCGCGGCCTTCGATGAAGACCTGTCCTGTATCCGGCCGCTCCAGGCCGTTCAGACAGCGTATCAGCGTCGACTTGCCGGCGCCGCTGCGGCCGATGATGCCGAGGATCTCGCCCTGGCGCACGCTGAGCGATACGCCGTCCAGCGCCGCCGTAGCGCCGAAGCGGCGCTTCAGCTCGACGAGGCGCACGACATCGTCCGGTCCGGTGGAACGGCTGCCGATGGGATGCATGATCTCGGTGGCCGAGGCGAAATGCTGGTTCATGAAAATTCCTGTCTCGCGATCCACAAACGCGATCGCGGTCCGCGTTGCAACACGGACCGCTTTCCTCATGGACCGGGCTTCAGCACCCGGACCGGTTCGGCAAATCAATAGGCGCTGATGCCGGTTCCCTTGTAGACCCGGTCGAATTCGGCCTTCACCTTTTCGTTCTGATAGGAGGCGACCAACGTCTTTACCCAGGGCTGGTTTTCATTGCCGGCCTTGACCGCGATGAAGTTGCGGTAGGGATTGTCGGCCACCGCCTCCTGGGCGATGCGGTTCTCCGGTGTGAGGCCGCTTTTAAGCGCCCAATCCGTGTTGACCACGGCCCCGTCGAGATCTTCCACCGAGCGCCCGACAATGCCGGCGTCAAGCTCCTTGACGACCAATTTCTTCGGGTTTTCGGCAATGTCGGTCGTCGTAGCCAGAATGCCGGTGCCTTCCCTGAGCTTGATCAGACCTTCGCTCTGCAGAACGCGCAGTGCGCGGCCCTCATTGGACGGGTCGTTCGGCACGCCAATGACGGCGCCTTCGGGCAGGTCGGCAATCTTCGTGTACTTCTTGGAATAGAGGCCGATCGGCCAGACCCCGGTATAGCCGACCGGGACGATGTGATAGCCCTGCGTCTTGATCTGGTTGTCGAGATAGGGCTTGTGCTGGAAGGCGTTGGCGTCGATTTCGCCACGCTCGAGTGCTTCATTCGGCTGGGTGTAGTCGTTGAACACCACGGTCTCGATCGTCAGCCCCCTCTCCGCCGCCTGGGCGGTGACGACGCGCCATACATCCTCATCCTCGCCGCTCATGATGCCGACCTTGACCGCCGTCTTGTCTTCGGCGAACGACGGCGCAGCAAGGCCGACAATCGCAACCGCCGACGCGAAAAGTACAGCCAGACCGGCGCGCCGGTTTATACTTGCGGAGAGAAATGAGAGCAAAGTGTTGGTGTTCCCAGACATGATCTATCCCGTCGGTTCTGAAGTCGTTGCGGCCAAGCGGAGTGCCAAGCCTTGCCGGCATCATCGGGAATGCTGACCGTCGGATCAAAGCACCGTATTTCCCGCGAAATGCCAAGCCAGGAATATTCTCTCAAAGTTTCGGGCCTGGCGAGCACAGGGCGTGCTGGGATCATGCGTTCCAAGCCAATGCTGGCTCAGAAATTGTCCGGCTGTCGTCTCCGCTATGAGGCCCGCCGTGCTTCGAAGCGGCGGGCCTTTCTGCGTCCGAATGCCCAACACGGGCAGCAGTTTGGGATGTCGACAATGCTGGACGCGCCGCATGTCCCTTCAAAGCGACGCGCTTGCTCACTCGATGACCTTTACAATCCTGCGCGAGCCAGGATCGACCAGGACGGTCCGATTGTCGACGACGACATAGCGGTATTTGACGTCGGGAACCTCATGAAGCTCGACGGTATCGGGCAGGGTCGAGCCGACATTGAGCTCCACGCCGGGAAGCTGGACGGACGCCAGAGGCTGCTTTTTCACATACTCGCGTACGATCGTCTCCTGCTGCGGTTCGATGACCACGTCCTGAGCGGCAGCGGCGCCAATACCCGCAAGCAGCAAGAACCCAGCCGCGGCTGCCGAAAGATGCATTCTCATGATCGTCTCCTTTCGTCGTGAGCCACCTCTGCGCTGCGCCGCGTCATGCCGTTCGCAGCGGGGTCGCTATAGGCCGGTAACGTCATCAGGTGGAGCTTGTTCCGCCACTCGGATCGCTTGCCGTTTCGCTCCATTGGTTTGGAACAAAATTTTTTAGCCGCAGTTTTACGCGGTGAAGGGACGCATTTTCCAAGGAGATCTCTCATGAAAGGCGTTCTGATCACCAGCATGCTAGCAATCAGCGTCAGCTGCGGAGCTGCACTTGCCCAGACGCAGCAGTCGACCGACGACCAGTCCGGCGCCAATTGCGCAGCCGGCGCTGCCAATTGCCAGAATGGCGCCAAGATGGACGAGCAGGCTCAGGGCAAGGCCGGCGCTGCGACTGATCAACAGGCGCAGGGCAAACCGAAGCTGAAGACCGACGAGCAGGCCCAGGGCAAGGCCGGCGCTACGACTGATCAACAGGCGCAGGGCAACAAGAAGCTGAAGACCGAAGAGCAGGCCCAGGGCAAGGCCGGAACCACCACTACCGAGCAGGCCCAAGGCAACACGAAAATGAAGACCGAGGAGCAGGCTCAGGGCAAGACTGGGACCACGACCACCGAGCAGACTCAGGGCAATGCCTCGACGCAGACGCAAGACCAGAGTTCGACCGCTTCCATCAACAATGTGACCGTTGAACAGAAGACGGAGATCACGCAGGTCATCAAGGAGACGAACGTCCAACCCGTTTCCAGCGTCGATTTCGACATCTCTGTCGGCATCGAGGTTCCGCGGAAGAAAGTCCGGCTGCATCGTCTGCCGGCGCGCACCGTCAAGATCGTTCCGGCTTACGAAGGCTATGAGTATTTCGTGCTCGCCGATGGCCGGATCGTCATCGTCGACCCGAATACCTACAAGATCGTGATTATCCTGACTTAGTTGTGGCCAGATGGTTTGATTGAACCAAAGGGTCCGTCGCGCAGGTCGCGTGGCGGGCCTTTCCGCATCTCCTCGCTCCGCGTCTGCTGCAATCGCAGATCACGGTCCGTCCTCGGGGCGAGGAGTGAGCACGGTGTGATCGATGGTGTCGGGCAGGCATGGACTGGGCACGCAGCTTGTTCGGACTGACGCGGTGGTCATGGCATCGATATCCGTAACCAGCACCATTCTCGCGTAGTGCCGCGGCCACAGCGGCTCTCCAAACAGGACGAAGACGCCGCCAATCATCAAGGCCAGCAACATGAGTGCCGTAACATTTGCAAATATCTCGCCGTAGCGCATGAAGGCAGCCTGTCCCGTTCGGAAAGCGATTTCAGCCTATGACAGCGGCGACCAGGACGGTGCCGAAAGCCGGCGCTACTATCCTTGAGGCCTCGCGAATGCCGCCTTCCATTGGATCCTCCCCGAACAAGCCGGATAAATAACGGCACTCTCGGTGCTTTGTTCCCGGCCGTGTGGCCGGACTACAGCCGCTTTACACAGGTCGTGTGTGGGGCGGCCTTTCGTTTGCAAAAGGCACTCCTCGCTCTCATTGATGCGCGGCAGCGAGGTCCTTGACATGACGTTCGTGCATTTGCAGCACCGGCAGCGTCTTCTTGGCAAACTCCTTCATCGCCGGATCGTCGCCGGAATTTGCGTAAGCGGAAAACAGCGCCACCGCTTCCTTATGCGCCTGGGTCTGCATGTCGATATATTTCGATTGGAAGCTGTCACCGCTGGCCTCCTTAAGTTGGTCGAGCAGCGCCTGGTGCTTGGTGTCCAGCGACGGGCCGGCTGGCGCGGTGGCCGAAGTCGTCTGACCCCTGCTGAGCGCCGCCTTGAAGTCCTCGCCGGCCTTGGTGTGGTCCGTGACCATTTGCGCCGCGAATGCCTTCACGTCGTCGGCAGTCGCCTGCGTCTGCGCAAGTCGGCTCGATTCGATTTCGAATGTATTGGCGATGGGCACGGTCTTGACGAACGTCGCGGTGTCAACCTTGCTCATGGTGTCGGTCGTTAGAGGCGTCAGCGTCGCCGATTGAGCAAAAGCAGCCAAAGGCGCGCCGGCCATCAGCGCTGCCGCAGTGATGGATAGAAGTGTTTTCATGGAAGTTCTCCGAGGCCGATGTCATCCCTCCGATGGCTCAACGCGGAAGCTGCGGCGAGGTTGCCTGATCGCGGCGGCCACAGCCGCCGCGACGCCAAACAATGGTTTGGAAACGCAAAACAAAAGACGCCGGCCGGGTCGTGGAAAGTGCAACGCAAGCCGCGAGATCGTACGGAATCGTACAAGCTCTTTCGCTTTGCCGCAGTCTTGCTATCGTTGGCTGGGAGAGATGGGTGGAGGCTTCCGTGGGGCAGATCAAGTCGCCGCTAGGAATCGGTATTGACACCGACGCTGCCGTTCATACCATCATGGCCGACTATCATTCCGGCGACATTCTCTCGACCACCGTCGTCATAGCCGATTTGCGCAAACGCTTTCCCTGGTTCCGGCAAACCGACGAGGAGCTGGTTGGCTTTATCGTTCGGGCGCTGGACGGTCGGGATATCGCGGTCAGCTTCGACCACCGCGGCCGTTAGGCTGATTTTACGGCAAAACCAGCCGGCCGCGGATCCTATGCTCCGCGGCCTCGTCAGGCTGTGATGACCGGGCGCTTACTTGCCGCAGTGGTTGTCGTTCACCGTCGGCGCCATCGTGTCCCGAGCCTTGCCGGTCGCATCGGGCAGAGCCCCCTGCGGGCCCGGCGGGCAATTCCGGTCGGCATTCGAATTCGTCGTTGAGAAATCGCGAATGCTGTTGGTGATGGTCGAATCCGTGCCGGTGTCAGGGCCGCCATTATCCGGGACTACGACCGTCCGCCCGCTACCGTCGGCAGCGGCTCCGGAGGGGTCGCCGACGTTCTGGGCCATCGCTGACGTGGCCAGACCGATCGTAAGCGCCGAAGCTGCGAGAATTTTCGTGAGCATGATGCTTCTCCTTTTTACGAGGGTCGTCGCGTTGCGACTACGAAAACAACCGTTCGAGCTGGCGAAGGTTCCGACAAATTTCCTATGAAATTCAGCATGTTCTCAGGTGTTCAAGGTGGCCGGCATGCCATTCTCCGCGGGCACGCATCTATGGACTTTTCTAACGGCACAACCCGGCATTTTGCTCGCCGCATGAGCGTACGCCTTACCGTCCCGCCGGAACAGGAATGCTCCTTGCGAGTTCATACCTTTGTACAATGCGACGCGCTGATGCGAATGGCGGCAGCGCAAACAAGGAGAGCAGACATCATGGGCCTTGGAACCATTCTCATCATTATCTTGGTCCTTGCCTTGCTTGGCGGCTTCAGCGGCTTGGGCGGCGGACCGTTCTATGGCACCGGCTATTACGGTGGTGGCGGCCTCGGCCTGGTGTTGCTTATAGTCATCATCCTGGTCCTGCTTGGGCGCATTTGATGTATGTCGCGCAAAAGTGTGCAGCGGTTTTGTGATAGCGACATGCATAAAACAGGAACCTAAAGCGCGTCGCATGGGGCCGGTCGAGCGCGACGCGCTTTAGTGTCACGCTCACGACCAAACACCCGGCGCTTGGTAACAAGCGCCGGGCGTTTTGTCGTGAAGAGACAAGATTTCCATGATCCTTGGCTAAAAAGGGCGACCCGGTGCCGAACCTTTCGGCAACGAGGACACCACCATAGCAGCAGCTTAGTGTTGGCGATCGGCGGCCAGCGCTTCTTTCAGATCGGCGCTGAGCACACCCTCGTTGAACAGCGACATGATACGGGCGGCCAACCGCTCGCGGACAGGACTGTCGTCCGCAACACCCAACTCGCGGCAGCAGTCGTCGAGCGCTTTTTTCAGCACGCTCAGTTCGGCTGGAGTTGCTGCACCTTGCATCGACATGCCATCCTCCCTTGAAAGGGCGAAAGCGCGAAGCGTCTTTCAAGCGTCCACTCGCCATGTCTGTGTGGACGACTCCAATTCAATTAGCGCCGCTCTCTTCCAAACTCAATGTACGGAAATTACCAAGCAGACAGTTTGGGAACGACTGCCTTCCACCTGCATTGTTGCTGCGATCCAACCCACCCCTCATTTGGATCACTGGGCGTAGCCCACGACGCCCGAATGGAGCCCGTTGCATCCCTCGCGACGGGCTCTTTCGCGCCCGATGATCTCAATTGTCGTTTTCGTACCAAACTGTCTTTGGTACGTTTCCAACTCTAACTTTCAGTCGGATGTTTTCGTAGGCAAGCGGCAGGAGAAACTGCCGTGCATCGATTCATTTTTTTATTTAGTAGGCTCCATACCTTTCAGTGCTTATATGAGCGCTATCGTCCGCAGGTTATACCGGGCGCGGACGGCTGGGAGATAAAAAAGCTCTTGCCCTGTTTTGGGGCGAGCTATGTCTGATCCAGCAATTTCCAACAAAAACCTATACAAAAACAAGCTGTTGCGCCGGATGAGCGCCGGCGATTTCGCATCTCTCGAGCCGCACATCGAGCGCTGTTCGCTGGAGTTACGGCAATCGCTCGAAGTGTCCGGATCGCCGATCGAGGCCATTTATTTCCTCGAGGACGGCATCGGTTCGGTGGTTGCGAAAATGCCGAACGGCAGCGATGCGGAAGTTGGCCTTGTCGGCTTGGAAGGTATGACCGGCTCGGCTCTGATAATGGGCGACGACCGTACGGTCCATGATTGCTATGTGCAACTGGCGGGAGAAGCCGCCAGGATAGATGCCGAGCCATTCAAGGCAGCGCTGACGCAAAGCCCGACGCTGCGCCTGTTCTTGCTGCGCTACGTGCAATATCTGCATGTCCAGACTGGCTATACCGCGCTGGTCAACGCGCGATCGAAACTTGAAGACCGGCTGGCGCGCTGGCTGCTCATGTGTGACGATCGGGTGGACGGCGGCCGGCTGACGATCACTCACGAATTCCTGTCGATCATGCTTGGCGTAAGGCGCCCGGGCGTCACGGTCGCGTTGCAGCTGCTTGAGGGGCGAGGGCTCATCCGGTCCCGCCGCGGCGAAATTATCATTCGCGATCGCGATGGTCTCGTCGCACTGGCGGATGGCGGCTACGGCCTGGCCGAGGCCGAATATACCCGCCTGGTCGAGCATATCGGCGAGCGCTGACGGCGCTTTCCTGGCCGATTGCTGCCGCAGGTTGAGGCCCCTTGCGACACTACACGGCGGGTCGGAAAATTTTCAAAGCTCCCGGACCGTCAGGGAACTTGTTTCCCGTCGGTGGGTTATCGGACGCCTCTACTTTGCGAGGCGGCACCAACCATTGGGGAGAGGATCATGGTGACTACGAAAAAGGCCGCGAAGACGGCAAGCAAGGGCCTTGAGGATCTGTTCCTCGACGGGCTCAAAGACCTCTACTACGCCGAGAAGAAGATACTGAAAGCGCTGCCCAAAATGGCCAAGGGCGCGGAGTCGGAAGAAGTGACCGCCGCCTTCGAGAAGCACCGCATGGAAACCGAAGGACATGTCGACCGCCTGGAGGAGGTGTTCGAGAAATTCGGCAAGCCGGCCCGCGGCAAGACCTGCCCGGCGATTGACGGCATCATCGAAGAGGGCTCGGAAATGCTCGAGGAGTATAACGGTGCTCCCGCGCTCGACGCCGGGCTTGTCGGTGCGGCGCAGGCCGTCGAGCATTACGAGATCGCTCGCTACGGCACTTTGATCGCGTGGGCGGAAGAACTTGGCAAGAGCGACGTTGTCGAGCTGCTCAGGGCAACTCTCAAGGAAGAGGTCGCGACCGACGAAGCGCTTTCCAAGCTCGGCGAAAGCGGTGTCAACGAACGCGCAATGCAAGAAGCCGCTTGATCTACCAGATCGCCTCCGAGCCTCGGCAATGGATTGCCGAGGCTCCGCTAGTGCGGCGAACCAGCGAATTCTGCATTGGTTCCGTCGTCGTCGGCAGGACGGGGCAGCAAGAGCTTGAATCGGTGCCTCGGGACGGACTTACTCGATCTGCTCGAACGTGCATTGCCGCGGCTGCTTGTCCGGCCGCCAGCGCAACAGCTTGGTTCCATGCCGGAACCGGTCGCCTGTCACATGGTCGAAACGAACCTCGACCACCAGTTCAGGCTTTATCGGTTCCCATTGTCCGCTGCGGTCCGTACTCCAGCGGCTTGGTCCGCCCGGCGCCTTGCCGGTGAAACCCGGTTTGGCCCGCAGTTTTTCCAGCCGTCTGGTCAGCGCCGCCCTGTCGTCCTTGCCGATGGTCGAGGTGAACCCGACATGGTCCAGCCTGCCTTCGTTGTTGTAGAGGCCGAGCAGCAGGGATCCGACTTCGTTGCTGCCGGCGAGATAGCGAAAGCCGCCGACCACGCAATCCGCCGTGCGCAGCCGCTTGACCTTGACCATGGCGCGCTCGCCGGGCCGGTATGGCCCGGCGATCAGTTTTGCAACGACACCGTCGGTCGAGCCGTGGCCGGCGCCCTGCAGCCAGCGCTCGGCGGTGGCGGCGTCGTGCGTATATTTAGACAGGTGCAGTTCGGGCCGTGCCGCCGACGCGACAAAGGCCTCAATCGCCTGCCTCCTGCTGGTGAGAGGCTCTTCGATGATGATCCTGCCGCCGGGTTCGGCCAGCATGTCGAACAGGACCAGCATGGCAGGCGTCTCCAGGCTCAACTTGCGGATCCTGCTTTCGGCTGGATGAAGGCGCATTTGCAGGGCCTCGAACGAGGACGATCCGTCGACCTCGATGACGATCTCGCCGTCGGCAACAAACCGCCGCGAGTTCACATAGCGCAGCACCACGACCAGTTCGGGAAAATAGCGGCCAAGCGGCTTGCCCGATTTTGCACGCAGATCGACGGCATCGTCGCCCTTGAACACGAGGCAGCGGAACCCGTCCCATTTCGGTTCGTACTGCCAAAGCCCGTCACCGCCAGGAATTGCATCGGCGGCTTTGGCTTCCATCGGACGAAGGTCGAGCGGCAACGGAAATGCGGTCATGGCTGGTCCGCGCCGCCGCTGAGGCATTCGCTACCGCCGTCGGCCATTCCCCTGCGCCCCGCTTTCCCGCCTCGGCACCTTGCGGCCGGTTTGGTCGGGTGAAGGCGACCGCGGATCGACCTCGTCGGACCCACCGATCTCCTTGGTGATGCGATAGGCCAGATAAGCGACGGCTCCGGCAAGCAGCAAGCGGACCATGACTGCAAATCCTTCGTTGGCGTGAACCCACCAACCCACAGGCCGAAGGTTTTGTTCCGCCGCTGCCGATCGCCGGAGTGAATCGTCGGCGGCGCAACCAAAATCCAAGCGCATCGTTTGTTGCTTATCGACGAAAAGAATTTGCGATGAAGACGCTCTTGCCCTTGTTCGCTTTGACCCTGGCGCTATTCCTGGCCAGCAGCGCTTGGCCTGACGGGTGACCGCGATGCTTCTCGTTGTTCCGGTCTGGCAGGACATCGCGGCACGACTGCTTCTGACCGCGCTCGCCGGCCTGTTGATAGGCCTCAACCGCGAGGCGCGCGGGCACGCGGCGGGGCTACGCACCACCGTGCTGGTCGGATTGGCCGCCGCCATCACAATGATCCAGGCCAGTATTCTGCTCGAGACCGTTGGCAAGCACCCGGATTCGTTTGCATCGATGGACGTCTTGCGCTTTCCGCTGGGCGTGTTGACCGGCGTTGGCTTTATCGGCGGTGGCGCCATTCTTCGCCGCGGCAATCTTGTCAGCGGGGTCACCACGGCGGCCACGTTGTGGGTGATGACGGCGATCGGATTGGCTTTCGGTGGTGGCCAATACGGCTTGGGCGCGGCCGGCACGGCGCTGACGCTGGCCACCTTGCTGGTCCTGAAATGGGTGGACCTTCGAATGTCGCGCGAACACCATGCCCAGTTGGAACTGACGTGGAAGGCCGCGGCTCGACAGGAGCTCGATGCGCTCATCGGGCCGCTTGGCTACCAGGCACGCCTCGTCGCAATAGAGAGGCGCCCAGATCTCAAGGACCCTGTGTTCTCGTTCGAGATCAGTTGGAGGCGGCCCGACACTGGCGCACCGCCAATGGATCTGCTGGCATCGGTGGGCGAGCATTGCGAGATCCAAAAGTTTGATCTCCTCAGCGAGCCTGCCCGCTAGAGCGGTTCATCGTTTCACGGAAACGCCGAAACGCTCTATCTCTTTGTTTCTGCGCAATCCCGGACGGAAAACCGTTCACACTTTTCCTGGAATTGCTCTAGCGGCTCGCAACGATCGCGGCCTGAATCAGGCCATCGCTTCTTCGCGGCGCTTTCGATACCTATCTGTGGAGGCAGGACTCAAGGAGCAAGCAAGAGAGCGTGGCACAGCGATCGGGAAGTGCTGATCTTCCACTTCACGGCGGACGCGTGCCGAAATGGCTCGGCGACCGCATGACGCGGCTTGGCGCGGTCATGTGCGAGGCGATCATCCACCATTACGGCCGCGATGAATTGCTGCGCCGGCTGGCGCATCCGTTCTGGTTCCAGTCCTTTGGCGCCGTGATGGGGATGGACTGGCACTCTTCCGGCATCACCACCAGCGTCGTCGGTGCGTTGAAGCGCGGCCTGTCGCCGCTTTCCGGCGAACTCGGCATCCACGTTTGCGGCGGCCGCGGCGCGCATTCGCGCAAGACCCCGCACGAGCTTGCCCTGATCGGCGAGCGTGTCGGCCTCGACGGGCAAGGCCTCGCGACTGCCAGCCGGCTTGTCGCCAAGGTGGACAGCGCCGCGGTCCAGGACGGTTTCGATCTCTATCTGCACGGCTTTATCGTCACCGATGACGGCAAATGGGTGGTGGTGCAGCAAGGCATGAACGGCGACAGCAAGGTGGCGCGCCGCTATCACTGGCTGTCCGAGGGCCTGAAGAGCTTTGTCGACCAGCCGCATGCTGCCATCGAGGGCGCCAACCAGGGCGAGATCGTCAACCTGACCGACCGCCGCGCCGAAGCGTCGCGCCAGGGACAACTGGACCTTCTGCACGACCTTGGACCGGATCGCATCGTGAGGGAGCTTGCCGCTTTGGAGCGGGGTTCGGCGCCAGCGCCGGAGCCGGCACAAAAGCTGCTGCCGCATCTGGTGATGCCGGCGCACCACGATGTACGCGAAAGCGATGTCGTCATGCGCCGCCTGCACGGCAACATCGCGGCGGCGGCCGAGCGCGGCCCGACAGATTTCGCCGGGCTTCTCCTGGTGCCCAATGTCGGCGCGCGCACGGTGCGGGCGCTGGCGCTGGTCGCCGAAGTGGTGCATGGCGCGCCGTGCCGTTTTTCCGATCCAGGGCGTTTCTCGCTGGCGCATGGCGGCAAGGACCGGCATCCGTTCCCCGTGCCGCTGAAGGTCTATGACGAGACGATCGGCGTGCTGAAGTCGGCTGTCCAGAAGGCCAGGCTCGGCCGTGACGAAGAGATCGGCGCGTTGCGGCGGCTGGACGACCAGTCGCGGCAGGTCGAGCGCTATGTCACCGGCCCAAGCCTGAAGGAAATCGTCGCCGGGGAGTTCGAGCAATCGCATCTGCTCGGCGGCCGCAGCGTCTTCGGTTGGGAGGTCGTACCCGAAACGGCCGCGGTCAAATCAACGAAGTGATCGGCTCGGATCAAGCCTCCAAGTCGATCAGGGCGACGCCGAGTTCGGGACGGTGCCTGCGGCGCAGATGGCCAGGCGTCTCCACCAATGTGACCTCGAGCGTCGGCCGCACGATGCCGTCCAACAGATGACCGCCCCTCGTGGTGCCGTCACTCAATCCAAGGACTGCGTGGACGTGCAGGCTGGGCCTGCCGTCGTCGCCGATGGCAACATCGCCGATCGCGCTCAGCACTTCACACTGTTCCCGAACGGGGATTTTCCGGTAGGTCCTTTCCCCAGGGTCGAACCAGCCGACGGTCGCTCTTTCGAAAGCGCCGAGCGCGGTCAGCGCCGCACTGCCAATGTCGTTGTCGACGGCAAAGGACGTCAGCTGGGCAAACGCCTCTTCGCCCGGATCGAGCACAATGACGAACGTTCTCTGTCCGGCGCTTTCGGCAACAAGCTGTGATTTCATGATTTCGCTCCAGCCGTCAGGAATTCAAATCCACCACACCAGCAATGCCAGCAAGACGAGACCCGCCAGGCCGGCGATGAAAATGATCCGGCGCGCCCGCGTCCGCAGGATGATCTCGCCCTGCCGCGCCTGCTCCGCCGAAAAGACAGGACCATCCTTGTCCCGGTCGTTGCTCATCCATCGTCTCCTTCCGGGCAATTATTCGGCATTGAATGGATCTGGCGCCCGATAGAACACAATCTCGTTTGGCGGATGAGGTTCCACGATGGACCATCGACGATTGGAACCGACTGGGACCCGGTCTTCTGCCGGCTCGGGACGGAGATCGACCACGAGGTGAACCCAGCCGGCTTGGGACCGGCTGGGCGCCGTTTGCATCTATTCCTTCGGCGCGGTCGCGGGCGCGGTATAGCGGCGGCGCACCGCGTCCAGGACGTGGTTGCGGCTCTCCTGCGCCGAAAGTGTGCCGTCTTTCTCCGCTTCGGCGGTTTCGCGCGCCAGTTCCTTGTCCCTGATCTGGTGGCGAAACCATTCGGAATAGTCGCCGGCGCGCAAATGATGTTCCCAGGTCTTGTCGTCGATGCCCTCGGCGATCTGGGCGAAAATCATCAGATTGTGGGCGCGGAGGTTCATCGCATTGTCGGGGCCGCGGAAATAGAAGCTGCCCTTCTCGTCCAGCTGGCCCTCGGCATATTTGCGGCTGTGGCGCTTGAGCGACTGTCGCGGTTCGATCGGCTCGACCATGGCAGGTTTCTTACGCGCCTGCGGCCGCCAGAACAGCACGCGCTTGTCTTTTGGAGAGTTCAGGTCCTTGTCCTTTGGCGGTTCGGTGCCGGTCTCGTGACAGAACGTCTTGATGACCTTTTTCGCCTTGGGGCCGAGTGCGATGACGGCGGTGACCAGCCGCAATGCCTCGGTTGAGATCGCGTCCGGATGAACCGTGATCAGGATCGTGCCCGGCAATTCCATGGCCAGCACCATTGGCGTGTCGTCGCGCCGCTTCGGCAAGAGGTGATGCGCTTCGTCGATGATCAGCCAGTGTGGTCGTGCCGTGCGGAAGCGAACGCTACCAAGCCCCGGCAGCAGGTCGGCAAAGAAGTCCGGCCGCTCATTGACGCGCAGCGCCAGGCCGTTGACGACCAGGTTGTTGTCCGGCTTCTCCAGGATCTCGAGCAGCTCCGTCTTCGTCGGCGCATTCGAGCCGTCGCCCAGCCGGACGGCGCCTTCGAGGCCGTCATAGTCGCCTTCCGGATCGAAGATGCAGAACTGGAACTTTCTCTCGACGAAGCGCTCCGTCAGTGCGGTCGCCAGGGTCGATTTGCCGATGCCGGAGCTGCCGGCGATCAGCACCGTATCGGTTGGCGACAGATGCACCTCCTTGCCATCCTCCGAGCCGAGCAGAATGCCGTCGCGGTTCGGCACAAGCTCGCGATCGCGCTCGACAAGTTTGTCGATCAGCTCCTCGACGCCCTTTCCGCGCGCGCCGCGTGTCACGAGATCCGCTGTATCCTTGACCGCCGCCAGTGCATTGTCGACGGCGATGCTGAGGCCGCAGGCGCGCAGGAAGGCGTGGTCGTTTTCGGCGTCGCCGACACCGACGACGTTGTGCGGCGACAATCTGAGGTCCTGAAGCGCGGCTGTCAGCCCGGTCGCCTTGTTGATGCCGCTGGGCAGGATCATAACCGCGCCCTTGTTGAAGATGATTTCCAGCTCCAGCCCCAATTTCTTGATGACCTCGAGTGCGGTAGCCTGATGCGGTTCCCAGGTAGCCACGATAGAGCGGCCGACCGAAAGCGGTTTGACACCGCGTTTCCTGAGTTTGGCGATGAACTCGGGGGCGGGCGGCGGAGATATCGCCCGCTCCTCCTCGCTCGCCGGCGTGTAGATCAGCGCGCCATTTTCCGCGACGACCTTGTCGAAGATCGCGACTTCGGGAAAGACACGCTTCAGGTCGGGCAGCTCGCGCCCGGTAACGAGAATGAGCTTGCGGCCGCTCTTCTTGAAGCGCTCGAGCGCCGCAAGAGTCTTCTCGGCAACGATCCCTTCATGCGCCAGCGTGCCGTCATAGTCAGTGGCCAGGGCTATGAAATACATGTCGTCAGTAGCCGCCGACGATCGGCAATATCTCGCCGGTGATATAGCTGGAGCAGTGCGGCGAGGCGAGGAACACGTAGGCCGGCGCGATCTCCTCCGGCTGGGCCGGCCGTTTCATCGGCGTGTCAGCGCCAAATTTCGAAACATCGCCGGCTTCCTTGTCCGAGGGGTTGAGCGGCGTCCAAACCGGGCCTGGCGCCACGGCGTTGACCCTTATGCCCTTGTCGACAAGGTTGCCCGAGAGCGCGCGGGTGAAGGCATGAATGCCGCCCTTAGTCATGGAGTAATCGACCAGTTGCTTCGAGCCCTCGATGCCGGTCACTGAACCGGTATTGATGATCGCCGAACCGGGTTTCATGTGCGGCACGGCCTCCTGCGCCATGTGAAAATAGCCGTAGAGGTTGGTCTTCAGCGTCGTGTCGAAATGCTCCTCGGTCAGCTCGCTGAAATCGCTGGAGTGGACCTGGAAAGCGGCGTTGTTGACCAGCACGTCGATCCGCCCAAACTCCTGCACGATCTCAGCCACCGCGTTGTGGCAGTGGTCGCGTTCGCTGACATCGGCCTTGATCAGGATGCAGCGCCGGCCTTCCGCTTCGACGGCCCTTTTGGTATCTTCGGCGTCCCTATCCTCTGAGAGATAGATGATCGCCACATCGGCGCCTTCACGCGCATAGAGCACGGCCACCGCACGGCCGATGCCTGAGTCGCCGCCGGTAATGACGGCCACTTTGCCGTCGAGCTTTTTCGATCCGATATAAAATGGCGCATCGTAAAGCGGCGCCGGCTCGATCGCCCATTCATGCCCCGGCTTCGGCTGGTGCTGCTCGGGGAAGGGCGGCTCGGGATATTTGCGGGCACCGGCCTGCATGGCGCCTTTTTGCTTGCCATTGGACTTGGACTTATCCTTCTCGTCGATACGGCGCTGGATGTGCCGCTGCTTGGCGGCCTCGCCGGCGATTTCCGACTTCATCTGCATGGTCATCTCCCTGGCTTGAAACCCAACAACGCGTGTCCAGCGAAAAGGTTTATGCGATGGCGTCATTCCTTCAGCCCGGGCGGATCGTGCGGAGTCTAACCCACGGCGCCGGCTGCAGTACGGACCCGCTGAAAAGCCTAGGAGATTGCGGCTCCCTCAGCGGCGCATTCGTTCGGCCCGCCCTGAGTCACAGATTGTTCTGCAGGGTCGCCGGCCCGTTGGCTCCATCCGTCCTATTCGTGTCGCGCCCCTTGCCATTGAGTTGCCTGGCCTCGTCTTCGGCTGCGTCTTCGAGCTTGGCGACAAGCAGATCCTTGAGGTCACCAACCTCTTCCTCGATATCTTCGATGGGTACGCCGGCGTCTGCCGCCTCTTCCTTGCATTCCCTGGCGAGGGTTTCCGCCTCCTTTTCAAGCTTGATCGGAGGCGGCGGTAGATGAACGTTTTCGTGGATCCAGTCCTGCAAGAATTCTATCGCACTAGCACTCATGGCGCTCACCTATAGCGGCAACCTGTAGTGCACATTAACGTACGTGCTGCAAAATGGATGCTTGGCAACGCCGGATTTCGAATTACGCCACTTGACGATAGCGTGATCGCCTAGGGGCTAGAGCTTCTGCAGCCAAATGGGATCACTTGGCGTCGCAGAAATGCGGCTAGCCAGACAGTTGGAGCGGGATCCAATTTGAAGGTATCCCGCCCTTAGGACGTGTTGCGCCGCCGCGCCGATGTTGCTCGATTCGGATCGCCCGACGGCCGACCATCGTCATCCGCAGCAGCCGGTCGTGTCGGCCACTCAGCGGCGCGGTCGGCGCGCATTTTGCGTTTATGCGCCATCCAGAACGGCAAGAGCTCAGCAAGAAAACTGTATATCGTGGTCTTCATCGGCATGCTCCGGACACGGGTTACAACTCGTGATCCCGGAGTTCCGTTCCGACAATGAGTTGCCTCTACAATTGCGATTCGATCGGCAGGCACCCAACCAGCGCTGCAACGATGCGCCGATAGAGACTGGCCTCGGGTTCACGCGAATATTGCCGCATCTCGCCATTCGCCATGCCGAGCCACCGCACGGCGCCTTTGTCCAGGACCAGCTGGTAGCTCGTCTGCGGTGACTTTTCGTGCTCGAACCGCCGGCGCAATTCCATCACCAGATTGGTATCATGGAAAAGCACGCCCATTTCGGCATTCAACGACACCGAACGCGGATCGAAATTGAAGGAGCCGACAAACCCCAGCGTGTCGTCGACCGTGAAGGCCTTGGTGTGGAGGCTGGCTCCCTTTGAGCCGAAAACGGAGATGTTGGCCTGGCGGTCGAAGGGCTGCAATTCGAAAAGCTGGACGCCGTTTTTAAGCAGCTTGCGGCGGTATTTGGCATAGGCGCCGTGCACGGCGGCGACGTCCGTCGCGGCGAGCGAGTTGGTCAGGATTGCAACCTCGGCGCCACGGTCCACCAGCTTCGACAGGATGGCCAACCCGGTGCGGCTGGGGATGAAATAGGGCGAGACGATTTCGAGGCGCTGCCTGGTCGCCGCGATAGCGGGAAGCAGCTCCTTGGTCAGCCAGTTCCTGCGCCTTTTGCCGCGCACCTTTTCCGGCGGATCGGAAATGACGCGAACGCCTTTCGTCCAGCAGACGTCGCTGTGCGCTACAATGAACTCCGTGATCGTGCGCCAGGCACGGAAGCTGTTCAAAAGCTGGCCGTCCGCGGTCGCATCGAAATTGTCGAGGAAATCGGCGCGCGAGCCCGCCGCAGCCGGGTTGAGCAGCTGGATCGGCGTTGCCGCCTCGCAATTCCAGAACGCCTCGAAGATCTGCATCGTCTGCCCTACGGCAGGACCGAGAAGCAACAGGTCGAGATCGCGGAAATTCGTCTCCGCAGCGTCGAAATAGGCATCGCCGATATTTCTTCCTCCGACGATGGCCAAGCCCTCATCGGCGATCCAGGCCTTGTTGTGCATGCGGCGGGTCATCGCAAACAGCCGGGCGACCATCTCCAGCGAGCGAAAGATGCTGCCGTTCCTCATGCCGCTGGGGTTGAACAGCCTCAGCTCGATGTTCTTGTAGCTGTTGAGCGCCAGGTAAGCGGCGTCGCTGTTGCGCGGATTTATATCGTCCAGCAGTATGCGGACGCGGACACCGCGCTCCGCCGCCTTGACGACCTCCTGCATAAGCAGCCGGCCGCTATGGTCGTCGTGCCAGAGATAGTACATCAGGTCGAGGCTGCTTGTGGCACTTCGCGCAGCAAGGATTCGCGCGGCAAACGCGTCATAATTGTCGGTGATCAGCAGCAGCCCGCTATTGCCGGCCGCGATCTTGTCCCGGGCAAACCGCGAAATGGCTGTATCCATGAAGTGCACCGGCAAACATCAGCGAAGCAAACGGTCTGAAATCTGACTAACAACCCTTCAGGTTCATTCTGGTTGCAGTCGCGGCTGCCGTATCGCGTCCAGGTTCAGCCGGGCCTTGATCGGCAGATGATCGGAAGCCCGTTGCGCCAGCGGCGTCTTGTGCACCTCGATGCTGGAAATCAGGTGCGGCGGCCTGGCCAGGATGCGGTCGAGCGCAAAAAGCGGAAAGCGCGACGGAAAGCTCGGCAGAACCGCATCGATCGGACCGAAATGCGGCAGCAGGGCCAGCAGCGAAGACCTGTTGCGGACGCGCCATTCGTTGAGGTCGCCAAGCAGGATTGTTGGCCGCAGAACCGGGTGCGTGGCTTCGACCAGCGCGTTGGCCTGCTGCGAGCGCGACCGCCGCAGCAAGCCAAAATGTGCGGCTATGATCCTGAGGGAGACGCCCTTCAGTTCCAGGTCCACGATGACCGCACCGCGCGGCTCGAGGCCGGGCAGCCGGATCTGGTTCACGCTTTCGACCACGCCGCGGCGTGCCAGGATCAGATTTCCGTGCCAGCCATGGCTGCGGCGGTTTTCGGGGACGTGGGTGGGGACGAGGTCGCTGTCCCGCTCGAGCGCTGCGAGATCGAGCAAACCCTGCCTGCTTCCGGTTCTTTCGTCGGCCTCCTGCAAAGCAATGATATCCGCGTCGAGTTCCTTGACCACGGCTGCGACCCGCTCCGGATCGAACCTACCGTCTGTGCCGACGCATTTATGCACGTTGTAGGATGCGACCGTTGTGCACGAAATTTCATTGCCGGGTACCGTAAACCGCGGCACTTCCCTTCGCAGCGCAGCGCCAAGCGACCTTGGAAGGGTAGGCGATCGATCCAGCATGTGATCCATTTGCTGTTGAGTCGGTGAGTGGCGGCCATTGCGATTATGGCGCGTGCGGAGGTCTGAAACAACGACGACCTTGCAAAACCGTTCCACCGCCGGCCTCGGCGCGCCCGCGGCCTGGAACCGTGACGGGCAACAACACGTTTCAGGAGGGCAGCGCAGTCAACGGAGAAGTCGAATGCAGCCCTTAGCCGCAAATTCCGCCCCCCGGCCAGGCCCGCTCAGCATTGTCCCGTTCGATGGAACCGTGACCGTTCGGTTTTCCGATGCCATTATCGCGTCGAGCCAGCGGGCAAAGCTGCTCTACGAAGACGGTCATGATCCTGTCTTCTACATACCCTTCGAGGACATCTATTTCGACCTTCTGGAGAAGACGAACACAACGAGCCACAGCCCGCTGAAGGGCACGGCAAGCTATTGGCGTGTTCATGCGGTCGGTTCGTCGGCAGAAGACTTCATGTGGGCCTACGAGACGCCCGACACCCCGGCATTGGCGATCGCCCGCCACGGCGCGTTCGATCCCGGCAGGGCGCGGATCGAGGCCGATCCCGCGGAGGACAAGCGGCATACGCCGCACGTCACCGAGTAAACTCAAATCGGCGACAGCGCAGCCTTCCGTCAGCTCGCAAACTCTTCTCTGAGAATGCGCAAGCCGTCTTCGTATTTCGCTGTCGAGGCCCCGATCTGCCGTGCCTGCCATAGATTGTCGGCAAGATCGGCGCGCTTGACAGGCAACGCCAACGGGTTGGCCGCGGCCCTGCGAACGAAAGCCGCATCGTCCTCGTTCGGCAGCCGCGTCATGGCATCGACGGCGGATACGATGGACGGTCCAAACCCGGCCGCCTCAAGCCGGTCGCGGTTCCAGCCGTCGCCTTTTTCGATGACGTCGTGAAGATAGGCGATGGCTTTCTGGTCGAGCGTTTCGACGGCATCGACGACCCGGCGGCAATGTTCGATATAAGGCCGCCCTGTCTTGTCCGTCTGCCCGGCATGAGCCTGTTCGGCGATTTTCGCTGCGCGATAAAGCACGCTCATTGGGTCGACCCCGTAACGAACAGCGCATGTCCTGGCGCACCAACGCGCCATCGTCAGTGCGAGTTCCTGTGCACTGCGGGACTCCTGCTGCCTCACTCGCGAGCTGAATGCCCGCGACAGTCAGGAGACGCGTTCAAAACTGTCGAGGCTGGTTCCAAAAGCGCGCCAGGCGGGGAGTTTCCTGGCTCGGGCCGGGGCACCTTCCTTTTCAGCCGACAAAGCGGCATCCGCAACGGTGTGCCACAGCATCTCCAGCTTCCCGTTCCTGAGGATGCCGGTATAGCTCACCGCCGCGGCTCCGATCCGCCCTTCGGCCGCGCAGGTGAATCCGATGACGTCTCCATGGCAGGCTCCGAACAGCGGCACCGTCATGCCGAAGAAGGCGCTGTCCTCCAGTGCCGTCCTGAAGGTTCCGCTGATCCGTCCGCCCTCTTCGCTGGTCAGTTCGACGACCGACCCGTACTGGTTCCGCCAGGTGCCCAGCCAACTCATCGCTGCTCCTCCTGATTGCTACCAAAGGGATTGCGTTGCCACACGGCCGCCAAGCCGCGGCTGGTGTAGCAGCCTTCAATCAGCCGCGATGCCAGCCATCGACATCTGAACGAAGCGCAGCGGCGCTTCCAGCGTCCAGGTGATGCCGTGCCTGGCGAATTCCAGGCGGCCGGTGCCGCTGAGCGCCTGCGGGGTGACGCGTTTGAGCACAACCGTTCCGAAACCGCGTCGCGTGTTTTCATCGACCAATGGTCCGTCCAGTTCCCGCCAGACAAGGCGGAAGCCATCGCTGCCATCGGCGGCTGGCGTCACGGTCCATTCGACCTCGACCCGTCCGTCAAGGCGCGACAGCGCTCCGTGCTTTACCGAATTGGTGGCCAGCTCGTGAAAGGCAATGCCGAGATATTGCACCGCGTTCGGCTGCAGCATGATCATCGGCCCGCTCATCGACAGCCTGGCCTGTGTCGCGAAGGCCTTGGTCTGGGCATGGATCAATTCGCCGATAGTCGCGCCACGCCATTCGGCATCGACCAGCAGATCGTGCGATTCCGAAAGCGCCATGATGCGTTCCCGAACCTGTGAAAGGAAAGCCTCTGGCGTCCCCGCCAGCTTGCTGGTCTCGCGGATCATCGAGACGATCACCGAATACTGGTTTTTGACGCGATGGTTGACTTCGCGCATGAGTGTGCGGATACGCCGTTCGCTCTCCTTGTGCGGGCTGATGTCGCGCGCGATCTTGGAGGCGCCGATGATACGCCCGATGCCGTCGCGTATCGGCGAGATGGTGAGCGAAACCGGAACCAGGGTGCCGTCCTTGCGCTGCCGGATCGTCTCGTATGAAGGAATCCGTTCGCCGGCGCGAATGCGGCTGATGATCATGGCTTCCTCATCCAGGTGGTCGGGCGGGATAAGGATCGTCACCGGGCGCCCGATCGCCTCGGCGGGCGTATAGCCGAACAGGCGTTGTGCCGCGTCGTTCCAACTGGTGATAATGCCGTTCAGGTCTTTCGACACGATCGCGTCCATCGAGGATTCGACGATGGCAGCGAGCCTTATGCCGGCGTCGTCAGCCAGCGCCTGGGTGCGCAGGTCGAGCAGGGTGTTGATGGCGCCGACGACCTCACCGCGCGCATTGCGAAGCAGGACCGGGTGCGCGCTGAACGGGATGAACTGGCCGTCCGGCCGCTCGGCGATCGCCCGGCCCCCACGAACCTCCCGCTCCTCCAGCAAGGCAACGGCCATCGGACATTCGTCATGCGCCATCGGCCGCCCGTCTATGTGGCGAAGCTTCCATGATCCGCACCAGCGGTCCTGGCCGATAACTGGACGATATCCCCAGAGATCGGCAGCGGCTTCGTTGAAGAAGGTAATGTAGCCTTGTTTGTCGGTGGTGTAGACGGCGACAGGCAACGCCTGCATCAGATCGGCGGAGGAAACTTGCGGGATTCCGCCAGTCTTTAGTTCAACGACGTCCACCAGTCCCCCGCTCCGCTTGGCTTGCCGACGGATTGCTTCGTCATCTAAATGCGCGCGAGCGTTTTCGGTTCCGTTCGATCCACTTTCGGACATTCAGGCCGATTTGCGTTTCGGGGCCGTTCTCGGATTCTTGCTGGGAGCCTTGCCGCCTTCCTGCGCCAGGCTTTTGCGCAGAACATCGGCGAGGTTGACGACGTTCGTCCTCGGCTCGGGTGCCGGCTTGGGCGGTTTCTTGCCCTTGCGCTTGGCTTCGATCATCGCAACCAGCGCCTGTTCATAAGTGTCTTCGAACTTCGACGGGTCGAATTTGGCCGGCTTCTTGTCGACTAGCAATTGCGCGATTTCCAGCATCTCGGGATCGACCTTGCGAGCCTTCAGCCCTTCGAACACCGCGTCCGCCGCGACCACTTCATTGTGGTTGCGTAATTCAGTCATCACCATGCCCTTGCCCAGCGGCTGGATCAGCACCTCTCGGCCACGCTGGTACAGCACGACGCAGGAGCGAGCTGCCACTTTCTTCCTGGCCATGGCGTCCCGGATCACCGCGAACGCCTCCGTGGAGGGCGCATCGGCCGGGACCAGATAATAGGGCTTTTCGAGGTAGCGTGCGTCGATTTCGGCGGCGGGCACGAACTCGCCGATCTCGAGCGTATGCTGCGATACCATCTTCAGTTTCTTGATTTCGTCCGGCTCAATGCGGATGAACTCGCCCTTTTCGACCTCGTAGCCCTTTACCTGCTCGGCCGCCTCGACCGTGTCGCCGGTCTCCTCGTCTATATAGGCGCTCTTGACCGGGAGACCGTCTTTGCGGTTCAGGATCCTGAAATGTACTTTCTCGGCCTCGCTGACGGCGCCGATGATCTTGACGCCACAGGAAACCGATCCGACTTTCATAAAGCCCTTCCAGGCAGCTCGCGGCGTCGCCATGTCAATCACTCATTTGCCGAACGGACGGAACGGCTGCGAGCGGAAATCGTTCCGCCGTGGCAGGCTGCTCCATACGCCGGCCCGGACGAGAACGTTCGTTTCATTTTCGTCAGGGGAATAGCGGAATGGCCAAACGCAGCGCAGGGTTGCTCATTTATCGCCAAAGCAGAGGTTCACTTCAGGTGTTGCTGGTGCATCCGGGCGGCCCATTCTGGGCGAAGAAGGACGACGGCGCATGGTCGATCCCGAAGGGCTTGGTCGACGAGAACGAGGACGAGCTGGCGGCGGCCAAACGCGAGGCAGAAGAGGAACTCGGCATCGCCATCGATGGAGTTTTCGAACACCTTGGCAGCTACCGGCAGCCGGGCGGCAAGCTCGTCATCGCATGGTGCGTCGAGGCGGATTTCGACAGCGACGCCATCAGCAGCAACACCTTCGTCATGGAATGGCCGCCAAGGTCCGGCTCGATGAAGGAATTTGCCGAAGTCGACAGAGCGGGCTGGTTCTCCCTGCCTGAAGCCAACCTCAAGATCCTGAAAGGCCAGCGCGCCATGTTGGCGGACTTTGCCGGTCGGCATGGCGACGGATGAACTTGTTTCAGCCTGGTCCTTAGGGCATCGCTTGGGCTTCCTCACCGCCCTGCTTTAAGCGCGTTGCGGTCGCAGCGTGCGCAACGTGATCGAATAGCGGCGCTCGGCAACCGGTGGAATGCTGTGCTCCCATTCGTTGCGCGCAGCACCCGTCATCAGATAGGCCGATCTTGGCTCGACGGTGACGGTCTTGCGATCCCATCGCGTGCCATTTTTCCGGCGCAGGCGAAAGCTGCAGGCGGCTAGCAGCGAAACGCCGGCGACCGCCTCGAAATGAGGCTTGTCGCGGTGCCAGCCGATACCGGCGCCCGGCCGGTACTCGTTGATCAGCACCTGCACGAAGGTTTCGGCCGGCAGGCGGGCAAAGGCTACAACCTTTTCCCTGAGCGGCAGCAGAAAGCCGGGTATCGGCGGTGCCTCGACGACTTCGAGCCGGTCGTAGTCGTAACGCAGCCCGAAGCCGACCACCCGACGGTTTGCCAGATGGCCGTGAAAGTCGAAGGCCTGAAATGGCAGGGTTGCGAGCTGGCTCGCCAACGTTGCTTCTTCGTCCGGCGTGATCAGTTCGGGCCGGTAGTGAAATCCTTCCGGCAGGTCGTCGATGGCGGCAAAGAGATCGCCCTGGCGGGCTGCAGCCGATGTCTTGAGCGACGGCATCAACCGTATTTGGTGAAGCCGGCCCGTAGCGGCAAGGCTGCCTCGGCAGCAAGGAACCTCGCTCTCCGTGCAGGGTTATTCACACGACGGCATGGAATGGAGCACTGCCGAGCATTGGACCTGTCGAGGATGCCTTCAACTGCGATCAGAAACATCGACTACCAGCCGGCGACGAGGGTACTCTCCGTATGGTTCGTCCCGAGCGGAAACCGCTATGATTACGAGGACGTGCCGCCGCGGGTGCACGCGGCATTCCGCAAAGCCTCGTCAAAGGGCCGGTTCTTCAACGCGCATATTCGCGACCGGTATAAATTCCATCTGGTCGAGCAGAGCCATTCGAGCTGAGCCTTCAGGCGCTTCCCAACCATCATCTCGGCTCTCCGCCATGCGTGGCCGCGCCGGGACTTCGCAGTTGGCGAGTGACCTCAATGAGCTTTTGACGAACGCGCTGAAGCACGCCTTTTGGGCCGCGAAGGCGGGACGATCACGCTGCGCAGCGTCGTCGATGGCGACGGTTTTCGCATCGTAGTCGCCGATGACGGCATCGGGCTGCCCGAAGGCGAGACCTGGCCGAAACCCGGCAAGCTCGGAGCGTTGATCGCGCAATCGCTGACCGAAAATGCCAATGCCCGGTTCGAGGTGGATTCGACCCCTGGCAAAGGAACGCGGGTGACCATTGTGTTCAACAGATCGGCCGCGCTAGCGGCGTAGCCGCTCGACCAGTGCGGTCGTAGGCGCCGCCACTCAAGGCCATCCGCATCAGCCGGGCTCCTCCATCACCTTGCGGGTGTGGCGGGCGATGACACCTTCTTCGTCGGTCGCCACGACGCGGACTTCGACCTTGCTGTCTGCCTGGCTGATGAGCGCGGCATGGGAGCTGTTGGCGGCCTCGTCGATCGCCACGCCGAGCCAGCCAAGCCTCCCGCAAATCGCTTTGCGGGCCGGGGCAGAGTGCTCGCCGATGCCGCCGGTGAACACCAGGCATTCCAGCCCGCCCAGCGTGTTGGCGAGGGCGGCAACCTCCCGGGCGGCGCGGAAGGCGAAAAGCTCCACCGCTTCGCGAGCCCGGCGGTCGTCGCTGGCCTCCAGCGTGCGCATGTCGCCGGAAATGCCGGACACGCCGAGCAGGCCGGATTCCTCGTAGAGCATGTCTTGCAGCGCCTCTCCCGAAACGCCTCTTTCCAACAACAGGTACAAAAGCACGCCCGGATCGATGGCGCCGCAGCGTGTGCCCATGACCAGGCCGTCAAGCGCCGAAAAGCCCATAGTAGTATCGACGCTTCGCCCGTAGCGCATGGCGCACAAGCTCGCCCCGTTGCCGAGATGGGCGACGATGGTTCTTTTCGCCGCCAGATCGGGCGATATCTGCTTGAGCCGGCCGGCGACATATTCGTAGGAAAGCCCGTGAAAGCCGTAGCGGTGGATGCCGTCTGCCTCATAGCGGCGCGGCAGTGCGAAACGGCTGACCAGAGGCTCGATGGTCCGATGGAAGGCCGTGTCGAAACATCCGACCTGCGGCAGGTCCGGCCGCAGCGCAGCAAGCGCCCGGATTGGTGCGAGACTGCGCGGCTGGTGCAGTGGCGCAAGCGGGGTCAGCCTGTCGAGAGCCTCGATAACTGTCGGCATCAGGCGGACAGGTTCGACGAACTCGCGTCCGCCATGGACGATGCGATGGCCGGCGGCGATCAGTTTCCTTCCGCCAAGTTCGTTCTCGATCCATTGCAGCATCTGGCCGATGCCCATGTCGCGTGATGCGTCTGCGGCAAGTGGCCGATCGCACTGCACCGCCCCATCGGCGGCTTTCGCGGTCAGCCTTGGCGCGTCGCCCAGATCCAGCGAACCGCGCGAGGCAAGATCCAGCTCGGCGGATGCTGCAAGGTCGTAAAGTCTGAACTTGATGCTCGACGAGCCGGCATTCAACGCAAGGATCGATCGTCGCATCAATCGCCGGCCTTCGTCGCGCTGTCCTGTGGCCAGGACCATTTCTGGATCTCGGGCATGTCCTCGCCATGTTCGCGGACATAGGCCTTGTGCTCAGCCAATTTCCCATGCAGCGCCGCGGCAAGCTCCTTCGCCCGCTCGGCCAGCCCCGGCACGCGCGCGATCGCGGCGAGCGCCAGATGATAGCGGTCGAGCTGGTTGAGCACGACCATATCGAACGGCGTCGTCGTCGTGCCTTCCTCGCGAAAGCCATGCACATGCATGTTGTCGTGGTTGGCGCGCCGGTAGGTCAGACGGTGAATGAGATAGGGGTAGCCGTGATAAGCGAAGATAACCGGCTTGGCCTTGGTGAACAGGGCGTCGAATCTGTCATCGGCAAAGCCATGCGGATGCTCGGAATTCGACTGCAAAATCATCAGGTCGACGACATTGACGACGCGGATCTTCAGGTCCGGAATGCCTGAGCGCAGGATGTCGGCTGCGGCAAGCGTCTCCAGTGTCGGCACGTCGCCGGCGCTGGCCAGGACCACATCCGGATCTTCGCCCTTGGCAACCGTCCCGGCCCATTCCCAGATGCCCGCACCGGCCTTGCAGTGCGCTTCCGCGTCTTCGGCGGACAGCCATTGCGGCGCCGGCTGCTTGCCGGCGACGATGACGTTGATGCGGTTGTAGGTTTTCAGGCAATGGTCGGTGATCCACAGCAGCGTGTTGGCATCCGGCGGGAAATAGAGCCTGACCGTGTCGGCCTTCTTGTTGGCGACGAAATCGGCAAATCCCGGGTCCTGATGGCTGAAGCCGTTGTGATCCTGCCGCCAGACATGCGAGGTCAGCAGGTAGTTGAGCGAGGCGATCGGCTTGCGCCAGGCAAGTTCGCCGGAGGTCTTCAGCCATTTGGCGTGCTGGTTGACCATGGAATCGACAATGTGGATGAACGCCTCGTAGCACGAGAACAGGCCGTGGCGGCCGGTCAGCAGATAGCCCTCCAGCCAGCCTTGGCAAAGGTGCTCGCTGAGCACCTCCATGACGCGGCCGTCGCGGGAAAGATGGACGTCGTAAGGCTCGATCCGCTCCATCCAGACGCGGTCCGTAACCTCGAACACGTCGTCGAGGCGGTTGGAGGATGTCTCGTCCGGTCCCATCAGCCGAAAATTCCTGGCATCGGCGTTCAAGCGGATCACATCGCGAAGATAGCTTCCGACGGTCCGCGTCGCCTCCCCAACAGTACCGCCCGGACGCAGTACGTCGAGCGCGAGGCCTTTCCAGTCGGGAAGCACAAGGTCTTGTTTCAGCAGGCCACCATTGGCGTAGGGGATTGCGCCCATGCGTCTTGACCCCGTAGGCGCCAGCGCCGCGAGTTCCGCCAGGAGATGCCCGCCTTCGTCGAACAGCGTCTTCGGTTCGTAGCTGCGCATCCAGTCTTCGAGGATCTGGCGGTGCGCCGCGTCGCCGCGTGCGTTCGACACCGGGACCTGGTGCGAGCGCCAGAAATCCTCGACCTTCTTGCCGTCGACCTCTTTCGGCCCGGTCCAACCCTTTGGGCTGCGCAGCACGATCATCGGCCACAGCGGCCGCTCTCCCATCCAGCCCGCGGCTCGTGCAGGCTCCTGGATGGAGTGGATCCGGTCGAGCACGGTATCGAGCGTGCGGGCCATCTCCCGATGCATCGCGGCAGGCTCATGACCTTCCACGAAGAAGGTCTCGTAGCCATAGCCGAGGAACAGGCTGCGCAACGCCTCGTCTTCCATGCGGCCGAGGATCGTCGGGCTGGCGATCTTGTAGCCATTGAGATGCAGGATCGGCAGGACGGCACCGTCGGATGCCGGGTTCAGGAACTTGTTGGAATGCCAGGCCGCGGCGAGCGGGCCGGTCTCGGCTTCACCGTCGCCGACGACGCAGGCAACGACAAGGTTCGGATTGTCGAAGGCGGCGCCGAAGGCATGAACCAGCGCATAGCCGAGTTCTCCGCCTTCGTGGATCGAGCCGGGCGTCTCCGGAGCCGCGTGGCTCGGCACTCCGCCGGGAAACGAGAACTGCCGGAACAGCTTTCGCAGGCCGTCTTCGTCCCCGCCGACCTCGGGATAGATCTCGCTGTAGGTGCCCTCGAGCCAGGTGTTCGCGACCATTGCCGGGCCGCCGTGACCCGGCCCGCAGATGAACAGAACATCGAGACCACGTTCACGGATGATCCGGTTCAGATGCACATAGATGAAATTGAGGCCGGGCGTCGTGCCCCAATGGCCGAGCAGCCGCGGCTTGATGTGCTCGGGCCGCAAAGGCTCGCGCAAGAGCGGATTGTCGAGCAGATAGATCTGGCCAACCGAGATGTAGTTCGCGGCGCGCCAGTAGCGGTCCATCAGATCGATCTGGTCAAGGCCGGTTGTCTGCGCAGTGGTGCGGGCCTCGTCGTTCATGGAAATGCCTCCGGAATACCCTCGTCCGTCGGTATCTGGAGTGGCGTCGCCTCGGAGAAAGGATTTGCCTCGAAATAAGTTTGGGCGGGCGCTGCCCCTCGCCAGCAAAAGCCGATCGGTCACTTGGGAACCTCGAGGCTCGCCAACGGTTAGAGAGACGTGCGTAATCCAGGAATTCACGGGACCGCAATTCCAGGGACGTACGGGACATGAACCTAGTTGCCCTTGAGGACGCTTGGCTCATTGGGGCGGAGGGGTCTGCAAAAGGAGCAAAAAATGCTCGATCTCTCCGATGCCCGTGATCGTATGGTGGACGTCCACCTAAGCCGCCGTGGCATTCGCGACCGCAATGTCCTGCAGGCGATGCGGGAGGTTCCGCGCGAGGCTTTCGTCGATCCGGGCTTCGAAGAGTTCGCTTATGAGGATGGGCCGCTGCCGATCGCCGAAGGTCAGACGATATCGCAGCCCTTTATCGTTGCGTTCATGATCGAAATGGCGGAGATCGGAGCTGGTGACCATGTTCTCGAGGTCGGCACCGGCTCCGGCTATGCGGCTGCCGTAATGAGCCGCATCGTCGAACGCGTCTACACGATCGAGCGCCACGCCGCGTTGGCTGAAACGGCAAGGCAACGGTTCAAAAAGCTTGGCTACGACAATATCGAAGTCCGCACTGGCGACGGCACCAAGGGCTGGCCCGAAGCGGCGCCCTTCGATGCGATCCTGGTTGCCGCCGCTGGACCCGGCGCACCGCTCGCTCTGCAAGAACAGCTCGACGTCGCCGGCCGGCTTATCATCCCGGTCGGCGACGAATTCGACGCGCAGCGGCTGCTCAAGGTCACCCGGACCGGCGCAGCAACTTACACCGAGGAGGATTTCGGCGGCGTGCGGTTTGTTCCGCTGATCGGCGAGCAAGGCTGGGGCGAGCCAGGCAGCGACAGCCAAATAGCGGCCGATCTTCCGCACCGGCATCAGCGCAGGAGCAGCCTGCCGCAGATGATAGCGGCCGCAGCCGAACCGCTTCCGGATTTCGACGATCCGGCCTTCGGTGCGCTGTTCGACCGGTTTGCCGACCGCCGCGTCGTCTTGCTCGGCGAAGCCAGTCACGGTACGTCGGAGTTCTACCGTGCGCGCGCCGCGATCACTCGCAGGCTGATCGAGAAGCATGGCTTCACCATCGTCGCGGTGGAGGCCGACTGGCCCGATGCCGCGGCGATCGACCGCTACGTCCGCCATCGGCCGCCGCGGCCGGGCGCGGCGCCGCCGTTCCAGCGCTTTCCCACCTGGATGTGGCGCAACACCGACGTCGCGGCGTTCGTCGACTGGATGCGAGTGCGTAATGAGCGGATCAGCATATCCTCCCGGCGGGCCGGATTCTATGGCCTCGACATCTACAATATGGGCGGATCGATTGCGGCGGTCCTGCAATATCTCGACCGGGTCGATCCGCAGGCGGCGAGGATCGCGCGCGAACGCTATGGCTGCCTGACGCCGTGGCAGAACGACCCGGCCACTTATGGCCGTGTCGCACTCACCTCCGGTTACCAGAAATGCGAGAAGGCCGTGCTCGAGCAATGCCGGGAACTGCTTTCCAGGGAGCTCGACTATGCGCAGCAGGACGGTATCGATTTCCTCGACGCCACCCAGAACGCCCGCCTAGTCGCCGCCGCCGAGCGCTATTACCGCACCATGTATTATGGCGGCGCGCAATCCTGGAACCTGCGCGACACCCACATGTTCGAAACGCTGGAGCACCTGCTGCAGGCCCGCGGCCCGAATGCCAAGGCGGTGGTGTGGGCACATAATTCCCATATCGGCGATGCTCGCTACACCGAGATGGGGATCGTCAGGGACGAAGTGAACATCGGCCAGCTCTGCCGCCAGCGTCTTGGCGACGAGGTTGGCTTGATTGGGCTCAGTACGCATTCCGGGACGGTGGCCGCGGCGACCGACTGGGACGGCGACATGGAAGTGAAACTGGTGCGGCCTTCCCACAACGACAGCTATGAGCGGCTTTGCCACGACAGCGGCGTCTCGCCTTTCCTTCTCGATTTCGAGCGCGACGACACGCTGCGCCAACGGCTTCTCGAGCGCCGGCTGGAGCGCTTTATCGGCGTCATCTACCGGCCCGAGACCGAGTTGCACAGCCACTATGCGGATGCCTCGCTCGCCCGCCAGTTCGATGCTTTCGTCTGGTTCGATGAAACCAGTGCCGTGACGCCGCTTGGGCCGGAACATGCGGGGACAGGCCTTCCCGAGACCTATCCTTTCGGGCTTTAGCAGCTTGGGAAGCGGAAAATAGAAAGAAGGAGGTCGCCGATGGCCGGAAGAAAGACTCATGAGCAGCAGTTGCGCATCATCGAAGAGCGCGAGAACACGAAAAACGCCGGCAAGGATTTCGACGCCGAAGCGGATTTGAAAAAGACCAGGCAAGAGCGCGAGGCGTTCCGGCGCGGTGCCGAGCTCAGATCGGACCCGAAGGATATTGCCGATCCCGACGATCGCAACATCATCCGCGGCGAGCACCAGGAAAGCGCCCACAACAAGCATCGCGCCGACCGCTGAACGGCCGGATCGCTTGACGTTAAGACAATACGGCGCCGGGTCCGTTCTCTGATCTGACGGATGCAGCGTTCGTAGCCGCAAATTGGCGAACGAGGAC
Source organism: Mesorhizobium sp. M0991 (assembly GCF_040318915.1). Classification (NCBI taxonomy): domain Bacteria; kingdom Pseudomonadati; phylum Pseudomonadota; class Alphaproteobacteria; order Hyphomicrobiales; family Phyllobacteriaceae; genus Mesorhizobium; species Mesorhizobium sp. M0991. The sequence goes on along the minus strand of NZ_JAMYNE010000001.1, from coordinate 343,255 downwards.
GCCGTCTTGATCTCCTCGGCGCTATTCGGCAAAAAATGTCGCGGCGACAGCAATTGAGACTAGGCTCAGCATCGCGAGGCCTGCCCTGGCGACATGCGAAGCCTCCCAGACGTTGCGCAAATCTCTCCAGTCGCCGGTCTGCTTTCGAGAGAACATTGAAAAAAACGTCGCGGCTGATTTCGGCATGGCAGTGTCTTGCACCCAGAAATTATTGACGGGATGCGTAACCAACCAATAGGTCGCATGCTCCGCCAGCAAGAAGACAAGCGCCGCCAAGGTCCACCAGAATCGGGCGCTTGGATAGGGCGTCAGGTAGAGCAGGACGGCGAGTGCAATGATGCCGCCGATCTCGGCGAACCCGCCGATCGTGAAGCCGGGATAGTAGATCGCCTGCACTGATCTGTAGGTGGCCTCCTTGAGACGCAACTTGCCGGGCAATTCCAGTGCGTGCGCGAGCGAGAGCGCCATCGAGACGGCGACCAGAAGAAGGGTGGCGATCATCAATGCGCGCATGTTCCTGCTCCCGATCATGCCAAGGTGCGCGCGTAGATAGGGTCGTTGGTGATCCGGTAAAGGCTATGACACCCGACGTCGCCGGCAAGCCGGTCGGGTCATTCCCCGATCTGGCTGGTAGACCGTTCGTGGAGCGTGGCGCCGGTCTGCGCGTCGACCGCGACCATGCTGACCTCGTAGCCCCAGAGCTTGCGGATGTGGCGCAGCGTGGCGTCGCGGCTGCCGCCTTCCAGCACGATGCCGTACTTGACCTTGTGCTGCAGGCGCAGATGCCGGTCGCCGAGCAGGTCCACGTCCACCACCTGGATGTCCGGCCGGCTGGCGCCGATGTCGTAGCTGTGGGCGAGTGCGGCGCGGACGCTCTCGTAGCCGCGCTCATTGTGTATCGAGGCGACTTCGTAATGGGGGTCGTTGGCGGCATCGGCAAGGACAAAGAACCGCCATTTCCGTATCAGGGTAGGGCTCAGATATTGGCGGATGAAGGACTCGTCGCGATGGTTGGCCCAGGCGTCCAGCAAGGTCTGGCGCCAGTCGCCATTGCCGGCGATATCGGGGAACCAGTCGCGGTCCTCGGCCGTCGGCGCGGTCGAGATGCGCTGGATGTCCTGCATCATGTCGAGACCCAGCGCGTAAGGGTTGATACCGGAAAAGCGCGGATCGTCGAACCCTGGCTGGAAGATCACGTTCGAATGGTTGCGCAGGATTTCCAGCATGGCACCTTCGCCGATCAGGCCGCGATCGAACAAAAGGTTCATCAGCGTGTAATGCACGAAGGTGGCGCAGCCCTCGTTCATCACCTGCGTTTGCCGTTGGGGATAGAAATACTGCGCGATGACGCGGACAATCCGGACGACCTCACGCTGCCATGGTTCCAGGATCAGGCTGTTCTTCTCCAGGAAATAAAGCAGGTTCTCCTCGGGCAGCTTGAGCGATTTCTTGCGCTCCGCCACGGTGTCCGTCTCGCGGACCTTGGTGCCGTCCTTGGACGGCGGCAGCGTGCGCCACAGATCATTGTAGGAGCGCTCCTCGTATTCCAGGCGCTCGCGAAGGCCCTCGCGCTGCTTTTCCGACGACAGCTTCGGCGGCCGGTGATATCTGAACACGCCCTGTTCCATCAGCGCATGTGCGGCATCGAGGATCTCTTCCACCGCATCGACGCCATGCCGCTCCTCGCAGCGGGCAATGTAGCCCTTGGCAAAGTCCAGATAGCTGAGGATGGCGCCGGCGTCCGTCCACTGCCGGAACAGATAATTGTTCTTGAAGAAATGGTTGTGGCCGAGTGCCGCGTGCGCCGTCACCAGGGCCTGCAGGGCCATGGTGTTTTCCTCCATCAGATAGACGATGCAGGGATTCGAATTGATGACGAGTTCATAGGCGAGCCCTCGCCCGCCTTTGCGATAGAGCAATTCCTGGTAGAGGTAGTGCTTGCCGAACGACCAGTGCCGGTACATCAGCGGCATGCCGACCGAGGAATAGGCGTCGAGCATCTGTTCGGACGAGATGATCTCCATTTGTACCGGATAGATGTCGAGGTGGAGCTCTTCGGTGGCGATCGCCTCGATGGTCTTGTAGGCGCGCGACAGCGTCCTGAAATCCCAGTCGGAACCGGAAAACAGCAGCCCGGATCTGCTCTCCATCAGCCCCCTCTTTCACCGCTCTTTTGATAACCCGGCTGTCTGGCGAAGAGTTGGCGGAAAACCGGGTAGATGTCGGCCGCGGTGGCGATGCGGCTCATCTGGAAATTCGACCATCTCAGCTTGACCGCACTGTAGGCACGCCATAGCGACGTGCCGTTGTCGGTAGCGCCGAAGATATGGCTCTCGCGCTCGTCGAGGATCTCGACATAGGCGAAATACTGGCAGAGCCGCATGATCTGTTCATCGAGAAGTGCGATGCAGCGCTCGGAATCGGTGACGAAATTGTCGCCGTCCGAGGCCTGGGCGACATAGATGTTCCATTCGCGGCTGGGATAGCGTTGCTCGACGATGCGGTGCATCTCCTCGAGCGCCGTGGAAACCACCGTACCGCCGCTCTGGGTGTTGTAGAAGAAGGTTTCCTCGTCGACCTCCTGCGCCTCGTGCGTGTGGCGGATGAAGACCACCTCGGTCCGGTCGTAGCGCCGTTTCAGGAACAGGTGCAGCAGCACGAAGAAGCGCTTGGCCAGATCCTTCTCGCGTTCGCCCATCGAACCGGACACGTCCATGAGGCAGAACATCACCGCGTTGGCATTCGGCACCGGCTGCGCGTCGAAGCGGTTGAAGCGGATATCGACCGGATCGACAAAGGCGATCCGCTTGCGGCGGCGCTCCAGCCGATCGAACTCTTCCTGAAGCGCCACGATGCGCTGGCGTATCTCGGCGTTTTGCGGCTTCGCCTCCAGCGACGCAATCTCCTGCGCGATCGCGTCGAGTTCCTCCTGCTTGGGGCGCCTGAGCGCTATGCGGCGGCCGTGGCTGTTGCGCATCGTGCGCCCGACATTGATGTTGGTCGGCGAGCCGGTCGCGGCGAAGCCGGCCCGGCGCGGCTTGAAGGCGAGGATCTCCTTCAGGTTGAGCTTGACCATATCAGGCAGTTCGAGGTCTTCGAAAAAGAGGTCGAGCACCTCTTCGCGCGACAGCACGAAACGGAAATCGTCCTCCGATTCGGTTCTCCCCGGGGCTGATCCCATGCCGCCGCCCTGGCCGGGCTTGGGCAGCCGGTCGCCTGGAGCAAAATGCTTGTTGCCGGGCAGGACGTGCCGGCGGCTGCCGCTGTTCCTGGCATCGTTGAAGCTCGGCTCGCCGGTGCCTCGCGCCGGCATCGAAACGGCATGCTCGGCATCCACGTCGGCGATCTTGCCGGTGCGGATCTGATCGCGGATGGTGCGCTTCAACTCTTCGCGCGCCCGCCGCAGGAAACGCTGCCGGTTGCCGAGGCTTTTGTCCTTCGGGTTCAGTCGGCGATCGATGAAGATCGGCATATGTTACCCCGGCTGGCTTCAACCCGCCTTGTTCACCCGCATGTACCAGTCCACCAGCCGGCGGACCTGGCGCTCGGTGTAACCGCGCTGGATCATCCGCTGCACGAATTCGGTATGCCGCTTCTCCGTCACGCTGTCCTGCTTGGAGCCGAAACTGATCACCGGCAGCAGATCCTCGACCTGCCCGAACATCCGCTTCTCGATGACTTCGCGCAGCTTTTCGTAGCTTGTCCATGACGGGTTGCGGCCATGGTTTCTGGCCCGCGCGCGCAGCGTGAACTTCACCACTTCGTTACGGAAGTCCTTGGGATTGGCGATGCCGGCCGGCTTTTCGACCTGCGACAGTTCGTTGTCCAAAACCTCGCGATTGAGGATCTGGCCGGTATCGGTATCCTTGTAGTCCTGATCCTCGATCCAGGCATCGGCATAGGCGATATAGCGGTCGAACAGATTCTGGCCGTATTCGCTGTAGGATTCCAGATAGGCCTTCTGGATCTCGTGGCCGATGAACTCGGCATAACGGGTGGCCAGCTCCGACTTTATGAAATCGAGATAGTCCGCCTCTGTTTCCTTCGGGAACTGCTCGCGCTTGATCGCCTCTTCCAGGATGTACATCAGATGCACCGGATCGGCGGCCACCTCTTCGGTGTCGTAGTTGAAGGTCTGCGACAGGATCTTGAAGGCGAAGCGGGTGCTGACGCCGGTCATGCCTTCATCGACACCGGCCGCGTTTCGGTACTCCTGGACCGACTTCGCCTTGGGATCGGTTTCCTTGAGGTTCTCGCCGTCATAGACGCGCATCTTGGTGTAGAGCGGCGAATTGTCGTGTTCGGCCAGGCGGGTCGAGACGGTGAACCGGCTGAGGATGTCGAGCACTTCCGGAGCGCAGGGACTGTTAGCCAGTTCGCTTTCGCGCAACAGCTTCTCGTAGATCTGCCGTTCTTCGGTAACGCGCAGGCAATACGGCACCTTGACCACCAGGATGCGGTCGAGGAACGCCTCGTTGTTCTTGTTGTTCTTGAACTGCAGCCATTCCGATTCATTGGAATGGGCAACGATGATGCCCTGATAGGGGAAAGCGCCGAAATTCTCGGTGCCGTTGTAGCTGCCTTCCTGGGTCGCGGTCAGCAGCGGATGCAGCACCTTGATCGGCGCCTTGAACATCTCGACGAATTCGAGCAGTCCTTGCGTGGTCCGGTTCAGCCCGCCGCTATAGGAGTAGGCGTCCGGATCGGACTGGCTGAAGTTTTCCAGCTGCCTGATATCGACCTTGCCCACCAGGGCCGACACGTCCTGGTTGTTCTCGTCGCCCGGCTCGGTCTTGGCAATGCCGATCTGGCGCAGCCTGGACGGCATCAGCTTGACGACGCTGAATTTGGAGATGTCGCCGGACAATTCGTCGAGGCGCTTGGCCGCCCAGGGCGAGATCAGGCCGTTCAGCCGCCGCCGGGCGATCCCGTATTTGTCCTCCAAAAGGTCGCCCATGCGGTCGGGATCGAACAGCCCGAGCGGCGATTCGAAGACCGGGCTGACCTGGCCGCCGACCTTCAGGGTATAGATCGGACGCTGCTCCATCAGCCTTTTCAGCTGCTCCGCAAGCGAGGATTTGCCGCCGCCGACCGGGCCGAGGAGATAGAGGATCTGCTTGCGTTCCTCAAGCCCTTGCGAGGCATAGCGGAAATAACCGGCGATACGCTCGATTGTATCCTCCATGCCGTAAAAGTCGGCGAAGGTTGGATAGATCTTGATCGTCCGGTTCGAAAAAATACGGCCGAGCCGCTCGTCCTTGCTGGTATCGACAAAGGTCGGCTCACCGATCGCCTCGACCATCCGTTCGGGTGCCGAGGCGTACATCGACTTGTCCTCGCGGCAGGCAAGCAGATATTGCTGGAGGCTTATCTCCTCCTGCGCCGCATTCTTGTAGACCTCGGAAAACAGATCGAAGACGTCGGATTGATTCTCACGCATGGTATTCCTAGCCCCGGAGCCGGTGTGGCTGCACGTTTGTCTCTTGAACAACCAAATGTTGGAAAGCCCTTGTGGTTCCCTTCACTTCGCAGAGAGTGCATGTGACCGAATGATAAGAGTTACATAAGCGCATCCTGAGTGCAGACAAGGCGTGGAACGTCCTGCCCGAGGCACAAAATCCTGAATCGCACCACGTCCTGCGGGCGACATCCGACAAGACGGAGGAACGGTTCGGGTCCTTTCCGGTTGTGAGGGAAAGGAGACGGTCGATGTCTGGGAATAGTTTGTGGTTGCTCGTTGTTGCAGGCGGTCCACTGCTTCTGGCAATTCTGATCGCCTACGCCCTGCTCACGCAGCGCCGTCGCGGCCCGGCGGAGCGCAGGGAAAGCGAGCGTGCGACCGAGCGCCTGTATCAGGAAAAGAAGGACTGACCGACGGGATCGCAGCTCAGCTGCCGGCAACCGCCAGGCTGGTCGCTTTTTCGGCGCGCAGCAGCATGCCAAACAGGTCGCGCGGCTCATCGGGATCGGCCAGAAGGTCTAGTTCCTCGTAAAGGCCGGTCCGCTGCAGCTGATCGCGGACGTAGCGCAACGCGGAAAAATCCTCGATCGCAAAGCCGACGGAGTCAAACAATGTGATCTGTCTTGCGTCCGTCCGGCCTGCTGCCTTTCCTGTCATCACTTGCCACAATTCGGTGATCGGGTGATTCGCATCGAGCTGCTGGCTCTCGCCTTCGACGCGCGTTTGCGGCGGATATTCGACGAAAATGTCCGAGCGCAGCAGAATGTCGCGATGCAGCTCGGTCTTGCCCGGGCAGTCGCCGCCCACCGCGTTGATGTGCACGCCGGATCCAACCATGTTGTCGGTCAGGATTGTTGCCGACCGCTTGTCGGCGGTAACCGTGGTGATGATCTCTGCACCTTCAACGGCTTCCTGCGCCGACGCGCAGACCTTGATGTCGAAACCCATGCCGGCAAGGTTCTTCATGCATTTCGTCGAGGCCGCCGGGTCGATATCGTAGAGCCGCAGCCTGTCGACGCCAAGCAGCGCCTTGAACGCAATCGCCTGGAATTCCGATTGCGCGCCATTGCCGATGATCGCCATGCACCTGGCGGCCTCGGGAGCGAGGTATTTCGCCGCGACCGCCGAGCTTGCGGCGGTTCTGAGCGCGGTCAGGATGGTCATTTCCGAAAGCAGCATCGGATAGCCGTTGCCGACATCGGCAAGCACGCCGAAAGCGGTCACGGTCTGGCGGCCGTCACGCGTATTCTTCGGATGCCCGTTGACGTATTTGAAGCCGTAGAGCTGCCCGTCGCTGGTCGGCATCAGCTCGATGACGCCGTCAACGCTGTGCGAGGCGACGCGCGGCGTCTTGTCGAACAGCTCCCAGCGCCTGAAATCCTCTTCGATGTAGGCAGCAAGCTCGACCAGGAAGCGCTCGATGCCGATGGCAAGCACCAGCTTCATCATGCGGTCGACGCTGACGAACGGGACGATGTTCAAATTCACCGTCATGGCTCAGAACCCCCTCGTCGGGCGATCCATGATCCGCCGGCCCATCAGGCTTGCGGTCAGGTCGACCAAAAGCGTGGCAGTGCGGCCGCGTTCGTCGAGAAAAGGGTTGAGCTCGACCAGGTCGAGACTGGTGACGAGGCCGCTGTCATGCAGCATTTCCATCGCCAGATGCGCCTCGCGGAAGGTGGCGCCGCCGGGAACGGTGGTGCCGACCGCCGGGGCGATCGACGGGTCGAGAAAATCGACGTCGAGGCTGACGTGCAGCATGCCGTTGGCGGCGCTCACCCGTTCGAGAAACGCGCGAAGCAGTTGCGCGATGCCGTGCTCGTCGATCGAACGCATGTCATGGACCGTGACGCCGGCTCTGCGCAACGCTTCCCGTTCCGCCAGGTCCACGCTGCGGATCCCCAGCGCGCATATGCGAGCCGGATCCACCTGCGCTGCAAGGCGGGGGAAATAGCCCTCGAAGCCGGGCTGCCCGCTGGCATAGGCCAGCGGCACACCATGCAAATTGCCGCTGGTCGTCGTGTCGAGCGTGTGAAAATCGGGGTGCGCGTCGAGCCACAGCACGAAGAGCGGCCGACCGGCATTCGCCGCCCGGCGGGCAATGCCAGCGAGCGTGCCGGCCGAAATGCTGTGGTCGCCGCCGAGAAAGATCGGCATCGCATCGGCGCTTGCCGCATAGGCCGTTTCGCTGATCGCCGCCGTCCAGGCGGCAATTTCCGGCAGCGCCTTCACCGCCGCGTTGCCGTGTACGACAGGGCACATGTCGGCAGGGATAATCGTTCCGAGGTCGGTCAGTGTATGGCCGAGTTCGGTCAATGCGCCGGCCAGGCCGGCCGTGCGCAGCGCGCTGGGCCCCATCTCGCAACCCATGCGGCCCGAACCCGCCTGGATCGGTGCTCCTACGATCGTGCAATGCATGCTCATGCCCCACCAATTACGATGCCCCTATTGAAGCCGGCATCGCTGGCAGAATGAACATGTCAAATTGGCAAATTTGTCGAAGTGCCTTACCATAGTGGCATCATCTACGTCCGTTGTGAGCAATCATGGACCAGCTCGATGAGCAGATCATCACCTCTTTGCGGCACGACGCCCGGCGCAGCATTTCCGATCTTGCCATCAGCCTGGGTGTCTCTCGGGCAACGGTAAGGTCCCGGATCGAGCGACTTGAAAGGGACGGCGTCATCGTCGGCTACACCGTCATTCTGCGCGCCGACGCGGTCGATCAGCGCGTGCGTGGCATCATGATGATCGAGATCGAAGGCCACGCCGCTGATCGCGTCATCCGGGCGCTGGGCGGCTTCTCCGAGGTCTCGACGATCCACACCACCAATGGCCGCTGGGATCTGGTGATAGAACTCGGAACGCAGACCCTGAGCGAGTTCGACGCGGTGCTGAGACGTATCCGCCTGATCCCCGGAATTACCGGCAGTGAAACAAGCCTGCTCCTGGCAACGCCGCGCACCACCAAGGCGCGGCTGTGATCTTCGCCCTTGACCTGTAGCGGTAACGAAATCCGAAGCCACGGAACCTTCAATTGCCGCCGCGGTTAGAGCAATTCCAGGAAAAGTGTGGAACGCCATTGGCGGATGTTCCCTGCCAAAGGCGTGTTTCACTTCGACCTAAGATGACGATCGGCCGGCGTCCCCGATCGGCCCTCGGATCGCTTGGGTGACGATGGTATAACGCGTGATTTGACCCTCCTCGGGGTCCTCCCCGTGGAAATGGATGTCTGCGTTCAGCGGCAGCGGCGCAGTGCTGCCGAACTGCTTGACGGCGGAGACATGCACGATCTGCATATCGGGATCGCGCTTCATGGCGTCCATTGCTGCCAGCTCGGCGCTGCTGCTGCCACCGATCCGCCAGCTGGCTTCCAGCACACCCGATCGCCAGATGCCCGAGGAATCGACACCTTGGCCGATGTCGTAGTTGCGTCGCGAGGCGAAGAATCCGGGATAACCATCCATCGCTGCGTCATAGGTTCTCGCCTGCGCCACAGCCAAACCCAGCGCCGGAGATAGCCGCAGCTCATCCAGCGCCTCCCATCCGCCCCGCACGACAACCAGATCGGATCCGCCGTAAACGGGCTGCCCGTCGTTGTCGGTCGTCGTCCGCTGGGTGCCGTAATAGCTGACCGACAATTCGTCGATCGTGGTTCTGCCAACGCTCAGTGTAACAATGTCGCGAAGCTGCGTTTCGAGAACAAGGCCGTATTCGCTTAGGTCAGAGGATGGATATTGGTCCAGCAGCCTTTCGACATCGCCGACCGTCGCGGCGGTGTGCTGGTCGCGGCCCCGCGAAGCGCGCGGTGGCTTGAACCGGACCAGCCCGAGCTCCAGCAGACGTTGCGCTGCGCGCAGCGCGTCATGGCGTGAAAATGCAGTGTAGCCGGGCAGTACGGCCGCGGCGACGGCGCTGCCGAAGCCGGCGGGCCATTCCTTTGGCCGTGCCGCCGACCCGTCCACCAGCTCGTGGGTTATGGCCTTGGTGGTTGCGAGGCGCCAGGGCACCACGCCGCCGAAGAAGTCGTCGGGCCCGTTGATGCCCAGTTGGGCCGCATCGGCAGCAAGCAGGCTGTCGTCCGGCACGAAATACAGCCCGCCGCTGTCACCGCCGCCATCACGCAGGCCCTGGCGGAAGGAAAATCCCTTCAACGCTGCAATCGTGCGCGCGACGGCAGCGACGGTTTTCCATTCGTGCGCGTAGATGGTCTCGCCGCCCGGCGCGGAGAATACGACCACAACACCTTTCGTCCCGCTTGGTTGCTTACCGCTTAGCCCGGTCATGTCGAGCCCTTCGCCCATTGCCGAGCCCATCGCCGTTTCCGCGGCGATGCGTCCGAACCGAAAAACCCGCTTCCTCGGCGAATGTTCCGGGCAACGGCGCGCTATCCGGTTTGACCGAGTTGCGGCGATCGGAACATCGGCGGCTCATGGTTTTTATGCGGGAGCCTCAGACAGGGAGATGGATGTGCTCAAGGAGGCCGCGCCGCGCGCCCTGGGAGAGGCCGAGGTCGTCCGCTTGAGACCGAGCTCGCTGTCGCATGAACTGCGGCCAACGGCCGGAATAATCGCTAGCGGTTCATGTTCATGTTCGCGTTCATCGACATCAAATTGTGGTCGAGATTGGCCATGATCCAGATCGAGCCGCCGATCACCAGCACAACGATCAGCACGCCGAAGGCAAGCGCCAGGGCGTTGTTGGTGTTGTCCGGCCCCGTCGTGATGTGCAGGAAGAAGACGAGATGCACGCCCATCTGGGCGATCGCCAGCACGACCAGCGCCACCGGAATGCCGGGTGCCCATATCAGGTTCGTTCCGGGCAACCAGAACGAGGCGATGGTCAGCAGCGTTGCCAGCCCAAGGCCGATCACATAACCGCGTAACCCGGATCCGACTTCGGTGTCGCCGAGGTATTCGTCACCCGGCGCCGTATCGATGTCGTAGCGCTCCAGGCCATCGGTGTCGCGCCGTTGCGCGTGGCGATCGTCCGCATTGCTCATCGACTTGCTCCCAGGAGATAGACCACCGTGAACAGGGCGACCCAGATGATGTCGAGGGCGTGCCAGAACAGGCTGAAGCACATGAAACGCCGAAGAATATCGTCGCGGAATCCCTTGGCGAAGATCTGCGCCATCATCGTAAGCAGCCACAGCAGCCCCGCCGTGACGTGAAGGCCGTGGCATCCCACCAGCGTGAAGAACGCCGACAGGAAAGCGCTGCGTGTCGGTCCGGCACCGCTGGCAACCATATGCGCGAACTCGCGCAACTCGAGCAGGATGAAGGTGGCGCCGAGCACGAAGGTGACAGCCATCGCGACATAGAACCAGGAGCTTCGTCGCGCTGTCACGGCGAGGCTGGCGAGACCGCAGGTAAAGCTCGACAACAGCAAAGCGGCCGTCTCGATCGCGACGTTGCGCAGGTCGAACAGCTCGGCTCCGCTTGGTCCGCCCGCCGTCTTGCCCGCCAGCACGGCGTAGGCCGCGAAGAAGGCCGAGAACATCACGATGTCGCTCAGGAGGAAGATCCAGAAGCCGTAGCCCACGACGATCCGGATCGGTGCTGGGCCGCTGTCGCCGTGGCCGGGTGCACGGCCGTGGCTGCGATGGCCGAGGCGGTAGGGGTCACGCTCTCGAACGTCGATCGCGGTCATTGCCTTGGCCCCGTATGAGTGGCCAGCGCCTCGCGGCGGGCACTTCGGTTGGCGCGGTCGATCCGGGCGACTTCGGCGGCAGGAATGACGTATTCGGGGATGTCGCGCCACGCGAATATGACGAAGGTGGCGAAAGCGCCGAGCGCGCCGAGCGCCACCATCCACCAGATGTGCCAGATGAGGGCGAAGCCCATCACGGTCGCAAAGAAGGCGCAGATGAACCCGGTGGGACTGTTGCGCGGCATCTCGATCGGCTCGTATTCAGGCTCGTCGCGCAGCCGGTTTTGCTCGCGTGCCCGCTGCTTGATGTTCCAGTAGGGCTCTTCGCCCTCGACATGCGGAAGCGCGGCGAAGTTGAAGACCGGCGGCGGCGAGGGCGTGGCCCATTCCAGCGAGCGCCCGTCCCAGGGATCCCCGGTGGCATCTCGAAGCGCCGCACGCTGCCGGATGCTGACGACGAGTTGTATGATCTGCGCGACCACGCCGGCGGTGGTGATTAACATGCCGGCGCCGGCAACCAGCACCCAGGGATACCAGGCCGGCACGTCGAAATGCTGCATGCGGCGGGTCATGCCGAGCAGGCCGACAGCGTAGAGCGGCACGAAGGTGGCGTAGAACCCGATCAGCGTCAGCCAGAAGGCCAGCTTGCCCCAGCCCTCGTGCAGCCGGAAGCCGAATGCCTTGGGAAACCAGTAGGTATATCCCGCGAAGGCGCCGAACAGCACACCGCCGATGATGACGTTATGGAAATGCGCCACCAGGAACAGGCTGTTGTGGAGCAGGAAATCGGCCGGCGGCACGGCCAGCAACACGCCCGTCATGCCGCCGATGACGAACGTCACCATGAAGCCCAGCGACCACAGCATTGGCGTCGCGAAGCGGATGCGGCCGCCATACATTGTGAACATCCAGTTGTAGATCTTCACGCCGGTACCGACAGCGATAATGCTGGTGGCGATGCCGAACGCGGCGTTGACGTCGGCGCCGGCTCCCATGGTGAAGAAGTGGTGCAGCCACACCATGAAGGAGACGATGCAGATGAACAGCGTCGCGGCCACCATCGAGCGGTAGCCGAACAGCGGCTTGCTGGAGAACGTGGAGATAACCTCCGAGAAGATGCCGAACGCCGGCAGGACGAGGATGTAGACCTCGGGATGGCCCCAGGCCCAGATCAGGTTCACGAACATCAGCATGTTGCCGCCGGCTTCATTGGTGAAGAAATGAAAGCCGAAATAGCGGTCGAGCGTCAGCATCGCGAGCGTCGCGGTGAGGACCGGGAACGCGGCGACGATGAGCAAGCTGGCGGCGAGTGAGGTCCAGCAGAACATCGACATCCTGAGGTAACTCATGCCGGGCGCCCGCATCTTCAGGATCGTGGTGACGAAATTGATGCCGGTGAGCAGCGTTCCGACGCCCGCTATCTGCACTGCCCACAGATAATAATCGACGCCGACGCCCGGCGAGTAGGCGGTCTCGCTGAGCGGCGGATAGGGCAGCCATCCGGTGCGCGCGAATTCGCCGATCACCAGCGAGATGTTGACCAGCAGCGCACCGGTGGCGGTGAGCCAGAAACTCACCGAGTTGAGCGTTGGAAAGGCAACGTCGCGAACGCCGAGCTGCAGCGGCACGACCAGGTTCATCAGGCCGATGACGAACGGCATCGCCCCGAAAAAGATCATGATGGTGCCGTGGGCGGAAAAGACCTGGTTGAAGTGGTCGGGCGGCAGATAGCCGGGCGCCTGGAAGGCGAGGGCCTGCTGGGACCGCATCATGATGGCGTCGCTGAAGCCGCGCAGCAGCATCAGCAGCGCCAGCAGCGTGTACATCACGCCAATCCGCTTGTGATCGACGCTGGTGATCCATTCGCGCCACAGATAGGGGAAATGGCCGGCCAGGAAGACCCAGGCCAGCACGCCGAGGATTGCCAGGGCGACGACCGCCGAGGCGATCATCGGCAGAGGCTGATCGAACGGAATGACGTCCCAGCTCAATTTTCCGAGCATTGTCAGCCTCCTGTCTTGGGCAATACGCTCGGCTCGGGGCGACCGGCCTGGGGGCCGGGCGCGGGCGGAACGCCCTGCGTCGCGATTTCATGGAAAAGGTCCGGCTCGACCGAGCGATAGGTCGAAGGCGGCACGTCCAGGCTCTGTCTGGCCAGTTCCTGGTAGCTGGCCTTGTCGAGTGCCTGTCCCTGGTTTCGCGCCGAATTGACGAATGCATCGAAGGCGTCCGCCGCCACGGCATGCAGCACGAATTGCATGCCTGGAAAACCGTCGCCGCTGAAATGGGCCGACCGCCCATAGAATTCGCCCGGCTGATCCGCCTGCAGGTGAAGCTGCGTTGTCATGCCGTTCATCGTGTAGATCATGCCGCCGAGCTGAGGCACGAAGAACGCATTCATGACGCTTGCCGAGGTGAGCGAGAAATGCACCGGCCTGCCCGCCGGCACCACAAGCTGGTTGATGCTCGCGATATTCTGCTCGGGGTAGATGAACAGCCATTTCCAGTCGAGCGAGACGACCTGCACCTCAAGCGGCTTTTGCTGGGAATCCAGCGGCTTCATTGGATCGAGGTCATGCGACCCGATCCAGATGATGCCGCTCAGAAACAGGATGACGAGGATGGGGATCGACCAGACCACCAGTTCGATGCGTCCGGAATAGGCCCATTCCGGCAGATACCGCGCCCTTGTGTTGGTCTCCCGGAACCACCAGGCAAAACCGAGCGTCGCCACGATCGTCGGGACGACGATGGCCAGCATGATGGCGACCGAATTGAGCAGGATCGTGCGCTGCGCCGCGCCGACTGGCCCTTGCGGGTCGAGCACGCCGCCCTGGCAGCCGGCAAGCAGACCAGCAAGTAGCCCAGCAAGTAGCATCGTCGCGCCGACGCGGCCAAAACGGATGACGGCACAATTTCGAACGATCGCCCTCAGCAACATGAAATCTCGCCGTTTCCTGAAAACCGATTGGAACGTTGCAGGCAGCGTGGCTGCCAACCCCGAATGTGCGCGCCGGTATGCTCCTGGCGACAGTTTCTTCATGCACGCGGCTCCGGCTGGCAGAACCACATGCGGCGGACGTCATCGTTAAGCGGTCGACCTGTCGAGAACCCCTCCAAATCCTAAAAACCAGCGGCAAATCTTAAGAAACCAGAAACAGTACCCAGATCGAAGTTATCGCCAGAAACGTGGCGAATGCCAAGGCGGTGAACCGGTTCATGGCCGCGCCCACAGTTGGTCCATTTAGTCCGCTCCCTGCGACTCGTCGCTGAATCCAGTGACGCTGCCCAATGACGCTGCTCTGAATGGTTGCGCCAACCGAACGTATGTTCGTCGCGAAGGTTCCAAAAAGCCAGATCCAACGCAGCCTTTGGTTGCAGTCCGGCGGCCACGCGATGCGCATCAGGGCCGCATGGGCGGCTCTCCTGCCTAGCGGAAGCCGAGGTCGGCTTTGCGTATGTAAAAATTACTTGTCTAGGTAAAAATAGTTGCTACTAATCGGCTGGGCCGACGCATGGCCGGTTCAGGAGGAATTACGGCATGACAAGACTGCGCGGCCTCGCGTGGGATCACCGACGCTGCTGGGGTCCGCTCGACGCCAGCATCGGGCCGTATTGTGCCGCCAATCCCGGCCTTGAGATCGAATGGGACCGCCGCAGCCTTTACGAGTTCGGCGAGGGCGCGCTTGGTCCGGTGCTCGACGCCTATGATCTCGTCGTGTTCGACCATCCGTTCATCGGCGATATTGCCGAAGGCGGGCTGATGGTGCCGTTCGATTTGTCGGCTGAGCAGCGCCGCGGCTTCGAACAGGATTCAGTTGGCGCATCCTGGCAATCCTACGCAAGGGACGGGCGCCAATGGGCGTTGCCGATCGATGCTGCCTGTCAGGTTGCCTCGTATCGCCCCGATCTCGTGGAGCGCTACGGACCGCTGCCGCGCAGCCATGACGAGGTGCTGGAGCTCGGCCGGAGCGCCTTGAAGGACGGCAAATGGCTTGGGCTGCCATTGGTGCCGACTGACGCCATGTGCCTGCTTTTGACGCTCGGTGAGCCCCGCGACGACGGCGACGAGTTCATCGCCAGGCAAAAAATCGAGCAGGCCGTCGGGCAGTTGCGCCAGCTTGCGGCGCTGTCGCATCCGAACTCGCCGAAATGGAACCCGATCCGCTGCTACGATCATATGATCGCACATGACGACGTGGTCTACGTGCCGTTCGCCTTCGGCTATGTGAACTATGCCTCCAAGGCAGACAGGCCGTATCTGCGCTTCGCCGACGTGCCGACGCCGCGATCCGCCGGCGCCTTGCTCGGTGGCGCCGGCATCGGCGTCAGCGCCCAATCGAAACACAAGCAGGCAGCCATCGATTACGCGCTGTTTCTGTGCTCGCCCGGCTATCAGCGCGGCGACTATGTGAAATCCGGCGGACAGCCGGGATCGCTGACGGCATGGCAAGATGGCGAGGTCAACGCTCTCTCAGGCGGCTTCTTCGCGTCGACGCTGGCGACGATCGAAGCCTCCTATCTGCGCCCGACCCATCCGGGCTTCATCAGCTTCTTCCGCCAATGCGCCCCTCATGCCGCGGCGGCCATCGCCGGCGAATTGCCGGCGGCCGAGCTCGCAGATCGGCTGAACCGGCTCTATCGCGAGACCAGGCATGGCCAGCCGCAACGGAGCGTCGCGTAATGGCCACCGATATTGCCCAGATCGTCGACGAAGGCGAAAGCGGCCGCAACGGCTACCGCGTGCCTGCGGTGGAGAAGGCGCTCAACATCCTGGAATTCATGGCTGCCAGCGGCGAGCCGCTGACCCAGACCGAGATCGCCACGGGAATGGGGCGCTCCATTCACGAGATCTACCGCATCCTGCTGCTGCTGGAGAAGCGCGGCTACATTTTCCGGACGCAATCGGACCGCTTTCGCCTGTCGCTGAAGCTGTTCGAACTGGCGCATATGCATCCGCCGGTAAACCGCCTGGTCGAATGTGCGCTGCCGGTGATGCGCGGCCTTGCCGCCAATGCCGACCAGAGCTGCCATCTGGTCGTGCGCGAAGGCGAGAGCGCACTGGTCGTGCTGCAGATCGATTCGCCTTTGCCGATGCGATATTCGGTTGCCCTCGGCTCGCATTTCCCGATCCTCGAAACGAGCTCCGGCGCGGTGCTGCTAGCGCATTCGAGCCGCGCCGAGCGTGACCGCATCGTCGAGCGGATCGTCGCTGCGGGCGAGGGCCAAGGCAGCCGGACGGAAATCGAAGCGCGGCTGAACGAAGTCGCAAGGCTCGGCTATGAAATGCGCGCCTCGCTGGCTGTCGAGGGCTGCACCAACATCTCGATGCCGGTGCGCGACCATACCGGTGCGGTCATTGCCGCGCTCACCGTCCCGTTCCTGCCGCAGAAGGCCGCGCGCTTCGATCGCAAGACCGTCTTCGAACGAACCAAGGCGGCGGCCGAGACGATATCGGCGGCGCTGGGCGCGGGCGAAGCTGCCGCCTCTTCACGTGCCGACCCGGAACGGCGGGACTATCCGTTCAGCAACTGACAAGAAATACAGGGAGAAGAAACATGAACTGGTCCAAATCGATGCTGTTTGCCTCGGCGGCCGCGCTGGCTCTGAGCGCCGCCGCCGCACACGCCGAAAACATGCCGAAGCGCATCGGCTACGTCACCAATTACGCCACGCACGAGTGGTATCAGAACGTCATCAAGGGCATGCAGGCCCGCGCCAAGGAACTCGGCATCGAGCTCGAGGTGCAGGACGCCAATCTCGACATCGCCAAGGAGGTTTCCGCCGCCGAAGACTTCATGGCCAAAGGCGTCGACGTGCTGATTGTCACGCCCGTCAACGAGGAAGGCGTCGTACCGCTGCTGCGCCAGGCGAAATCCAACAACGTTCCGGTCGTGCTCGAAGGCAATCCGGTCAAGGGCATGACCACAATGGTCGCGATTTGCGACTACGACACCGGCTACACAGCCGGCGTTGAAGCCGGCAAATACGCCAAGGAGAAGCTCGAAGGCAAAGCCAAGGTGATGAATGTCGGCCTGCCGCTGCTGTCCGCCACCGTGCTGCGGTCGCAGGGTTTCATGGATGGCCTGAAGACCATCATCCCCGACGCGGTCATGGTCCACGACCTCGACGGCGGCGGCAACCCGGACCGCGCGCTCGAAGTCTCTTCGGCGGCTCTTGCCAAGAACGCCGACATCAACATCATCTACGGCATCAACGATTCCTCGTCGCTCGGCGGCCTTCAGGCCTGGAAAGCGGCCGGCAAGTCGCAGGACGGCCTGTTGACGGTCGGCACCGGCGGCGAAGGCCTCGCCTTCATCAATGCGATGCAGAACGAGCCGTCCTATCGAATCGAGGCCGCGATGTTCCCCGAAAAGGAAGGCTACACCGCCATCGATGCAGCGGTTAAGCTCTTCAACGGCGAAGAGGTGCCGGAACACATCGTCAGTCCGACCGCGCCGATGAACGGCGACGACTGGAAGAAGTTCTATGACTACGACGGCACCACACGAACGATCAAATGGGATGCCGTCAATGCGCTTCAGCCACCGGAAAAATGCATGAAAACTTCCGCCGATCTGAAGAAGTAAGGATTCCGGGTAGCCCTTCCCGCGCGGCGGGAAGGGCATCGGATCGGATGCCGACGGCAAAACAGGTCAACCGCCCTGTTTTGGCCGGCAGTTTCCAAACGGCGACGGCACCCGATGCGGCCCCGAAATGAAATGGACATGAGCGAGCTTACGCAATCCTCCGCGCCAAGGCGTTTCATCGGCGGCCAGCTGCTGGGCAGCAGCCAGCTGGTGCTCGGCGTGATCCTGGCCGTGCTCTGCATCGCCATCTCGATTGCGGTGCCGCAATTCTACTCCGAGGCCAACATCATCGCCATCCTGCGCCAATGCGCGCTGGTGCTGATCGTTGCCTCGGGCATGACGATGCTGATCATCACCGCTGAAGTCGACCTGTCGGTCGGTGCATCGCTGGCGTTTGTCGGCTGCATCGGCATGGCCGTGCTCAATTCGACGCACAGCCTGACGCTCGGCCTGCTGGCGGCGCTCGCCTTTTCCGGTGCGGTCGGCCTGTTCAACGGCCTCGTCGTCACCAGGCTCAAGGTGAACTCGCTGATCGCCACCATCGGCACCATGATGATGCTGCAGGGCGGCGTCTATCTGTTCACCCGCGAGGCAGTGCAGAACCACCATCGGCTTGCAAGTTTCACCGATCTCGGTGCCGGCTATATCGGCGCGATCCCGCTGCCCGTGGTCATTGCCGCGCTGATTTTCGCGCTGGCCGCGGCAACGCTGCGCTTCACCACGCTCGGCCGCTATCTCTACGCGGTCGGCGCCAATGAGCGGGCGGTTCGCCTCTCCGGCGTGCGCTCGCAACGCCTGAAGCTGTTCGCCTTCGTCGTCACCGGCCTTTGCGTCGGCATTGCCGGCATGATCCTGTCGTCGCTGATGAATGCCGGCCAGCCGACCGCCGGCCGCGGCTTCGAGTTGACCGTGATTGCCGCCGTCATCCTCGGCGGCACCAGCCTGCTTGGCGGCCGCGGCTCGCTGCTCGGCACGTTGCTTGGCGTGCTCGTGCTGAAGGTCATCGACAACGGCATCATCATCCTCGGATGGAACCAGGACCTGCAAATGGTGGTGCCGGGCATCGTCATCATCCTGGCGACCTATCTCGACATCGTGCGGAACAGAGCCAATGTCGGTTGATTTCCTTCACCCCCGCAAAACCGCGGCTGTCGACAAAAGCGTGCCGGCGCTGGAGATGCGCGGCATCGGCAAGCGCTTTCCCGGCGTGGTGGCGCTGGACAATGTCGATCTGACCCTGGAACCCGGCAAAATCCACGCCCTGATGGGCGAGAACGGCGCCGGCAAGTCGACCCTGATCAAGATCATGGCCGGGGTCTACGGCAAGGATGCCGGCACCATCCGCTTGCGCGGCCGCGAGGCCGACATCAAGTCGCCGCGCGATAGCCTGAAAGAGGGCATCAAGGTGGTGTTCCAGGAGATCGCGTTGATCGCCGAATTCAGCGTCGCCGAAAACATTTTCCTTGAGGGCTATCCGACCGGCAAAGGCGGCTCGATCGACTGGAAGAAGATCCGTGCCGACGCGGCCGCCTTGTTCAAGCGCATCGGCTTCAACGTCGACCCGGCGGCGCGCACGGGATCGCTGCCGGTCAGCCAGCAGCAAATGGTCGAGATCGCCCGCGCACTCGCCCATGAAGCCCGCGTCGTGGTGATGGACGAGCCGACCTCCTCGCTGACGCCGAACGAGGTCTCGCTGCTGTTCACCGTCATCCGCCGGCTGGCCGCTCTCGGCATCGCGGTGCTCTATGTCAGCCACAAGCTCGACGAGGTCTTCGAGATCGCCGACACCGTGACCGTGCTGCGCGACGGCCGTCACGTCTCGACCAGGCCGATCGGCGAGCACACCAACGACACGCTGATCCAGGACATGATCGGCCGGCGCATTGAAAACCTGTTCCCGCGCAAGCGCGGTGCGCCGGGCAGCAAGGTAGCGCTTTCCGTTGAAGGGCTCAGCACCGCCAAGAAGCTGAAGGATGTGTCGTTCGAGGCGCATGCCGGCGAGGTCCTCGGCTTCTTCGGCCTGATGGGGGCCGGCCGGACCGAGCTCGCCAAGGCCATCGTCGGCTACGACCCGATCACTTCCGGCGCCATTTCGGTCGATGGCAGCCGGCTGCTGCCGCACGACACCCATACGGGCGTCCGGCTCGGCATCGGCCTGCTCACCGAGGATCGCAAGAGCGAAGGGCTGATGGGCGAGCTGCCGGTCTACCAGAATGCAAGCCTCGCCTCGCTCGGTGCCTTCGCCAGAATGGGCTTCGTCGACAAGGCCAGCGAACGCAAGGCGGTGCAGGACTATGTTGACCGTTTCCGCATCAGGACGCCCAGCCTGTTCCAGCAGGTCAAGAACCTGTCCGGCGGCAACCAGCAGAAAGTGCTGATCTCGCGCTGGCTGATGCGCGGTCTCAAGGTGATCGTCGTCGATGAACCGACCCGCGGCATCGACGTCGGCGCCAAGTCGGAGATTTTTGCGCTCATCGACCGGCTCGCCGGCGAAGGATTGGCGGTCGTCATGATGACGTCCGAAATGCCCGAGCTGCTGGGGCTTGCCGACCGCATCGCGGTGATGTGCGAAGGCCGCCTCACCGCGATCATGCCTCGCGACGAGGCCACGCAGGAGAACATCCTCAATGCGGCGATCGGATAGATGATGATGCTTCGCGACAGCATTCCCTGTCATTCGGCCGACGCTTTCGAAGGGACCAAGCGATGAGCCTGGCAAGCACCGACACCATGAAAGCTGGGCCGTCCATGCTGGCGCGGCTCGTCGCGCGGCAGGAATTGGCATTGCTCCTCTGCCTCATCCTGGTGATCGCGTTCTTTTCCTTCACCGCCGAGAATTTCTTCTCGGTGCGCAACATCACCAATGTGCTCGGTCAGGCTTCGCTGGCGCTCACCGCCGGCATCGGCTGCGCCATCGTCTTCATGTCCGGCGAGGTCGACATCTCGATCGGCTCACTGCTGGCGACCATCGCGCTGCCGCTGATCATCATCATGAACGACACGAATTCGCTTGTGCTCGGCATCAGCGGCGCATTGCTGTTCGGGCTGATCATCGGCGTCGTGAACGGCTATCTGACTGCCTATGCCGGCATCAATTCGCTGATCGTGACGCTGGGCACGATGTTCATCATGCGCGGCGGCGTTTATCTCTATACCGGCCAGCGCGCCATTCCAGACGATGCCGCGCTCGACAGCTTCATCGCGCTGTCGGACGGCCGACTGTTCAATGTCATTCCCTATTCGGCGGTTATCGCCATCGCCCTGCTCGCCGTCTTCGCCTACATGATGCTGCACCGGCCGTTCGGACGGCAGATCTATGCCGTCGGCGGCAATCCGGAAGTGGCACGCCTGGCAGGCTACGATGTGCGCCGCGTCAAGTTCATCTGCTTCATCATCAGCGCGCTGCTGGCGACGGTTGCCGGCATCATCCTGGCCGCCCGCGTCGGTTCGGCGCAGCATACGGCCGGGCTGAATTTCGAGTTCCAGGTCGTCGCCGCCACCGTGCTCGGCGGGGTGAGCCTTGCCGGCGGCATCGGCAGCCTGACCGGCATGGCGCTCGGCGTGCTGATCCTGCAGTTCCTGTCCAACGGGCTGCGCGGTCTCGGCCTGCCGACCGAGTGGCAACTGGTCATCACCGGCATGATCATCATTGCCGCCGTCGCCTTCGACGAAGCAAAGCGCCGGCGCGCCATTGGAGGCTGATATGGATCGTCTCAAAGGGAAAACCGCAATCGTCACCGGCGCCGCCGACGGCATCGGCCATGCGATCAGCGAGGCGATGGCAAGGGAAGGCGCGCACGTCTTCCTCAGCGACATCGCCGACGAGAAGGGTGAAAACTTCGCCGCGGAACTGCGCGCCGCCGGCCATCGCGCCGACTACATCCATTGCGACGTGGCGGAGGAGGCCGACATTGCCGCCCTGATAGACGGCGCGGTCGCCAAGACGGGCCATCTCGACATTCTCGTCAACAATGCCGCCATCGCCATCGGCGGCATGCCGGTTCACGAAATGACCGACGAGCAGTGGCACCGGCTGATCGCGGTCAACCTGACCAGCGTGTTCCGCGGCTGCAAATATGCGCTGCCGCATATGATCGCGCAGAAATCCGGCTCGATCATCAACATGGCCTCGGCACAAGGGCATATCGGGCTTGACGGCTGGACCGCCTATGCCGGCGCCAAGGGCGCGGTGATGGCAATGACGCGCCAGATGGCGGTCGAGTTCGGTCCGCTCAACATTCGCGTCAACTCGATCTCGCCCGGCACCATCAACACGCCGATGAACGACAAATTGGTCAAGGAGATCGGTGGCAACCTCGCCAAGGCCTGGGTAAAGATGCATCCGCTCGGCCGCATCGGCAAACCGTCCGAGGTGGCCGAAGCCGCCGTCTATCTCGCCTCCGACGCCGCCGGCTTCACCACCGGCACCGACCTGCGCGTCGACGGCGGCCTCACCGCGGCACCCCGCTACGTACCCGACCTGCTTTGACAACCAACGAGACAAAAATGAACAAGGCCCTCGAAGGCGTCCGCATCCTCGATTTCAGCCATCTGCTGCAAGGGCCGTTCGCCACGCAGCTGCTCGGCGACATGGGCGCCGACATCATCAAGATCGAGCGTGCCGGCGCCGGCGACATGTTCCGCGGCATGACCTTTTTCGCCAAATGGGTCGGCGGCTCCGAAAGCCCGAATTTCCTCGCCTGGAACCGCAACAAGCGCTCCATCGCGCTCAATCTGAAAAGCCGCAAGGTGCATGCCATCATCTTGGACATGGCCAAGAAGGCGGATGTGGTGGTGCAGAATTTCCGCCCTGGCGTGCTCGCCAGGCTCGGCTATGGCTACGAGGATTTCAGGGCGGTCAATCCCGCCATTATCTATTGCTCGGGCTCCGGCTATGGCGAGGAAGGCCCCTATGTCGAGCGTCCCGGTCAGGACATGCTGATCCAGGGACTGTCCGGGCTGATTTCCAACACCGGCCGCGGCGATCAGGCTCCTGTTCCGGCCGGCGCCGGCCTGGCCGACCAGATCGGCGCCATGAACATGGTCTACGGCATCCTGTCGGCGCTCTACTATCGCGAGAAGACCGGCAAGGGCCAGAAGATCGAGGTCAATCTGCTCGCCGGCATGCTGGCGCATCTCAATCAGGAATATGTCGCGGTGCTCAATCTCGGCGAGGATTTCGTGCGCCCGAATTCCGGCATCGGCCACCCCGGCATGCAGGCGCCGTTCGGTATCTACGAAGCGAAGGACGGCGGCTATGTGTCGATCGCCATGAGCCCGTTCAAGACGCTGTATGAAGTGCTGGAGGCGCCGCAGCTTGCTGTCTACGACGATCTGAAGACGCTGTTCGACAAGCGCGACGAGGTGTTCGACAAGGTCAACGCCGAGACCAGGAAGTTTGCCACGCAGGAGCTGCTGGCGCGGCTGCTCGCAGCCGACATCTGGTGTGCCGAGGTGAAAGACATCCGCCGCGCGGCCGAGGATCCGCAGGTCAGGCACATGGGCATGATCACCAGCTACGAGCATCCGCGCGGCGGCAAGGTCAGGGTGGTCGCGCCGGCGGTCAAGATGAGCGAGACGCCGGCTACCATAGAACGGCCGGCGCCGCTGGTCGGCCAGCATGGCCGCGAGATACTGGCCGAGTTCGGCCTCTCCAGCGGCGAGATTGCAGCACTTGAGGCGTCCGGCGACATGACCGTGGATGCTGCCTGACGATGAGCGTTTACCAGACACTCAGCTTGGAAATATCCGGGCGCGTCGCGGTCGTCACCTTCCGGCGCGCCGATCAGCTCAACGCCATGAACCGGCTGATGCAAAGCGAGATCACCGAAGTTTTCGAGGCGTTGTCGCAGGATGATGGCGTCGGCGCGATCGTGGTGACCGGCGAGGGGCGAGGCTTCATGGCCGGCGCCGACATCAAGGAATACGCCGCCCAGACAGCTATCGAGTTCGACGCCTTCCAGGCCGCCGGCACGCGCATGTATGCGGCGGTCGAGAACAACCGCAAGCCGGTCATCGCGGCGGTCAACGGCTTTGCGCTCGGCGGCGGCATGGAGCTGGTGCTGTGCTGCGACATCGTCATCGCCAACCAGTTCGCGAAGCTCGGCCTGCCCGAAATCAAGCTCGGGCTGGTCCCCGGCGGCGGCGGCACGCAGCGCAGCGTCCAAAAACTCGGCCGCAACCGCGCCAATCTGCTGCTGATGACCGGCGCCATCATGCCGGCTTCCGAGTTCGTCGGCGCCGGGCTGGTCAACGAGATCGTCGATGCCGAAAGGCTGATGCCGCGGGCGCTGGAACTCGCCGAGATGATCGCCGCCGAACCAGCCGCAGCGATCGAGGGGCTAAAAGCGCTGACAGCGCATGCCGTGTCGGGCGATCTGGCCGGCGGCCTTGCCATGGAGCGCGATGCCCTGGGTGGCCTCTACCGCAGCGAGCTCGGCCAGCGTCGCGTCAAGGAATTTGCTGAAAAGAGCGCGGCGCGGCCGAAGGCTGCGAAATGACGTCCCTGGTCAAGCCGAACCGGCCGCGCTTCACCGACGTCGAGGGCCTGGCTGCGATGGTCGGCGGCGGCGACGTCTTCGGTGTCGGTGGCCATCATTTTGCCCGGCTGCCGATCGCCTTGTTGCGGGCCATCGCCCGCTCGGGCGTCAAGCACCTTCGCTATGTCTGCTGGGCCGGCGGCCTGCCACTCGAACTGCTTCTCGAAGCGAATGCCGTGGCGGAGGTCGATATCTGCTTTTCCAGCCTCGATATTTTTGGCTTGCCGCCGCGCTTCCGCGCGGCTGCCGAGACCAATGCCGTGCCGGTCCGCGACTGGACGGCGCTGGCCATGATCCAGGCGTTGCGGGCCGCGCAGCAGAACCTGCCGTCGATGCCGTTTCAGCTTCCGGAGGGTTCGGACATGCTGGCGCGCGTGCCCGGCGCGATCGCCGTGCCCGATCCGATCGCGGGAATCACGACCGGGATCATCCCGGCCTTGCGGCTCGATACGTTCGTCGTCCATGCCCAGCGTGCCGACGAGAGCGGCAATGTCCAGATCATCGGGCCACGAGCGCTGGATTTCGCCATGGCCGGCGCGGCGCGCCAGGTGCTGGTCACGGTTGAGGAAATCGTCCCGGTCGGAGCGCTGCGGTATGATGGCCGGCAGAGCATTTTGACCCGCAATCAGGTGTCGGCGATCGCCCTGGCGCCAGGCGGTGCCTATCCCGCCTCCTGCCTGCCATTCTATGTGACGGATTATCAAGCGTTGGCGGGGGCGTTCGCGGCCAAGGAAATACCTTTGTCGGACAGCCTGAGTATGCCTTCGGAAGGCGTGCCGGAGCGGGTTCAAGACGCTGCAAAAGTCCGCGCTGAAACAGTCCTCGCAATGCCCGGGCTCGTGCACGGCGAAAAGGAGGCGTCCATCGACGAGATCATCGCCGCCCGCATCGCCGCTGAGCTCGACAATGAGAGCTTTGCCAGTGCCGGCGCGGTGTCGCCGCTGGCCAATGTCGCCTACCGGCTGGCCAAAGCGACGCACGCGCCGGACATGATCATCGCCACCATGAGTTGCGGCCATCTCGACATAGCGCCGAGCCCGATGATCCTGTCGCTGATCGAAAGCCTCGATTGCGAGACGGCGGTGGCGCATGCCGGCGGCGATGACACCTATTCGACCTACTACCAGGCCGGCGCGGTGACGCATGAGATCGTCGGTGCCGCGCAGGTCGATCGAGGCGGGCGCGTCAACACCATTGCGCTGCGCAAGCGCGACGGCAGCCTCATCCGGCTGCCCGGGCAAGGCGGCATGGCCGATGTCGCCAACATGCACCGCGATTATCTGCTCTACGTCCCCCGCCATTCCGTGCAGTCGCTGGTCGAGACGGTCGAGATCGCCAGCTCGGCGCGCGGCCTGCTGACTGAGGCCGAGCGCGAGCCGATGGGCTATCGGACCGGCGCGGCATTGGTGTTCACGGACCTTTGCGTGTTTCGGCTCGACCAGGAGAGCCGGCAATTGGTCGTCGTCGAGACCATGCCGGGCGTGACGCGCCAGCAGGTCCAGGATGCCACCGGCTTTGCCCTGACATTCGATGCCGATTGCCGCGAGGTTGCGCTGCCCTCGAACGAGACGCTCGACATCCTGCGAAACCGCATCGACCCGCTCGGCCTGCGGCGCCTCGAATTCGTCAGCGCCAAGGAGCGTGGCGCGCTGATCGCCGAGATCCTGGCGGCCGACCGGCTGATGGTCGAGCGCTGTATTGCCGCGCAGCGGTCGCATACTGCAACAGGCTGAAGAGGGGGCGGCGCATGGCAAAGCCGTTGCTCGAAATGTCGGCCGCGAAGGTCTTCTTCGATGGCATCTTCACCAGCCCGCGCGTCGCCCATCCGGAAGGCGTGGCCATCCATCGCGACGGCTCGATCTGGTGCGGCACCGAAACCGGCGACCTGCTGCGCCTCGCCGCCGATGGCAGCTCGGTCGAACGCATGGGCGGCACGGATGGCTTTCTGCTCGGTATAGCCTTCGATAGCGCGGGAAACTGTTTTGCCTGCGATTTGAGACATTCGGCGATCTTTCGCTGGAATGCCGCGACGGCTGATATGACGCGCTTCGCTTCGGCCGGCATTCGCGTGCCGAACTATCCCGTGATCGACGAGGCGCGCGGCTGGCTCTACGTTTCCGACAGCGTAGGCGAAGACAACCGCTCCGGCATCTTCCGCTATGATTTGAAGACCGGCGAAGGCGGCCTGTGGTGCAGCGAGGCCATGGCCTTCGCCAACGGCATGGCGATGGCGCCGGGTGGGAATGGGCTTTACGTCGTGGAAAGCCATGCGGCCTGCGTCAGCTATGTGCCGATCCGTGCCGACGGCACGGCAGGACCTCGCCGGCTCGTCGTGGACGGCGTGAACAACGTCCCCGATGGCGTCGCCTTGGCGCCGGACGGTTCGCTGTTCATCTCGTGCTACGAGCCGAGCCGCATCTATCGTTGGCGACCGGATAGCGGGCTCGAGGTGCTGATCGAGGATCCGGCGGCAACGACGCTCGCCCATCCCACCAATATCGCCTTCAAGGGCGACAAGCTCTACACCGCAAATCTCGGCCGCTGGCACATTACCGAAATCGATTTGAGGGCGATTTCCTAGATCGGGCCGAACCGGGCAGCGGTCGCCAGGGCTATCGGAGCTGGCCGTGACTGGAGCGGATGCGCAACACCTGCACCCTCGACGGCAGCTCGATCAGGAACTCTTCGTCCCGCTCCAGATGGTGGATTTTTGTCGGATCGCCGCCGGTGAACGCCGCCATCGCCTCGACGTTTTCCCAATAGGAAATCGTCACGAATTCCGAATGGGTCGGCGTGTCCTCGCGAAAGGTCTGCACGCCCAGGGCCTTCTGGGTCAGCGGCTTGATGCCGGCTTCGTAATTGTAACTCTCATAGGCATCCGCCTTTTCAGGCACGGTTCTGCCGCGCCAGATACGAGCGATGGTCGGGGTTTTCTCCGTAGTTTTCTCTGTCATGGCCAACGAATTCCTGCTGGTTTGATTGGTCCGCGGCGTTCGGGCAAGGCCAGCCAAGGAACGCATCTCCCCGGCTGGCAGCCTGGTATCCAGCTGCCAGAGCTTTCATCCTCCCCGGCCGACGTAGCTCGCGCTGCCCCAAGCCTCCTTGCCGGCCGGCAGGAGACCTACTCCTGATCCTCGGCGTCTGCTCCGTGGAAGAAGGACCGGATTTCCTGCATGTCGACGCTGCCGTCACCGTCCTCATCGACGGCGTTGAATATCCGCCCGACGAAATCCTGGACTTCGCTCTGAGAAAGCGCGCCATCGCCGTCCGCATCTACTATGGCGAACATCATTCGCATCCTCGCGCCATGCATCCCGCGTCCAACGCCACCGCGGCCTCCCATCTCCCAACCTCGATCAGGCGGGCCCATCCTGTAGTCGCGATGCCAGTGACCTCGCCGTTCTGCCCGGGGCGCGCGATCTTCTTGCATTCTCTCCTCCAGCATCTCAGTCATCATCTGCCGCATCATATCGCGCATGGCATCCTGCCCGTTCACTGCGGGCGACTGTTCGGCGCCACGATCCGGCGCCGGCGCCGCGGGCGGGCTCGTCTGGCCGAATGCCGGCGCGGCCAACAAAGCCAGCGCCGCTGCAATTACAGTGGTTTTGCTTGCGAGCATCATCGTAATCTCCATCGGTATGAATTGGTGGCTGCTGCATCCAAGCCAAACCGGCTGCTCGCCTCATGGTTCCTGGTCAGTCGCCCGACGGCGCAAAAGTCCGCCTGGTCGCGGCAACGAAAGCCGCTTGCCCACGTTGCCAGTGATGCGAAGCTCCACCAGGAGGAAAAAATGGCTGACGATAAGAGCAAGCGAGATTTCCGCGACCGCGATCGCATTGCTGCGGAAGACGAACGTGAGGTCGAGTATTTTGCCCAACAGAACGGCATCACCGCCGACCAGGTCCGCCAGCTGATCAAGAGCTTCGGCAATGATCGCGGGCGCCTGATCGAAGCCGCGAAGGCGTTGCGAGGGATTTCACCTGCCGGAGCCGACGAGGTGACCAGCGAAGCCCGCCAACAGAGAACGCCTATGCATCTCGGCAAACCCGACGAGTGATGCCAGGCAGCTACTCTGCCGCTGCCGCAGCGTCAGAACTTGCGGCTCAAATAATCCGAGCCGCGCAGGCCGAACCGCCACTCTGCATCGACAGCCTTGGAAATGCCGATCCGGCGGCCTGTAAGAACGGCGCTGGCGTCGCCCGGCCGCCTGAATTCGAATGGCGGCACGTCCAGCGGCAGCCCGTCATGGGATTTGTCGATTGCCAGCGCCTGGCAAAGGCGACCCGGTCCCGAACAAAGCAGCCGGGGATCGTCAAGGCCGCGATTGGCCCGCATCACCTCCAGCCCGGATTGCGGTTCGATTGCGCGGATAAGCACGGCACTGCCGGGCAGGCAGACGGCATTGAGGCACCAATGCAGGCCATAGGAGCGATAGACATAGGCGCTGCCTGGGGCGCCGAACATGGCGCCGTTGCGCACCGTCCTGCCACCGAAAGCATGCGAAGCCGGGTCATCCGAACGATAGGCTTCGGTCTCGACGATGATGCCGCCAACGCCATGCAAGAGCAGCGTGGCGCCAATCATGTCGCGCGCGACGATGGTGGCGTCACGGGCAAAGAATTGATGGGTCGTGGTCACTGTGCAGCAGACTCGATCGCGCCTGAACCTGACGCGACAACAAGGTCCCGGACCGGATGCAAAATGTCCAGCCACTGCGCCGCTGAACTTGCGTGCGATATTCAGCGGAGCATAAACCACCAGTTCCTTCCAGGAACAACCGGCGACCGGGCAGGTTGGGCCAGGCATCGGGGAAGGCGAGATGGACTTGGTGCGCCACGCGCCCAGATGCGCGGCAGTTCGAAACACTCCAGCGCATGATCTACTTCACCGCCGACACGCATTTCAGCGACCCGCGCATTCTGCGCATCGATCGTCGTCCGTTCGGCTCGCTGGCGGAACATGACCGGGCGCTCATTGCGTTCTGGAACGAGACTGTCGGGCCGGACGACGAGGTCTGGCACTTGGGCGATTTTGCCAGGGGATCGGCCGCATTCGTGTCGTCGCTTCTGTCGTCTCTTCATGGCAGCAAGCATTTGATCATCGGCAACAACGATGCTGTGGCCACCATCGACGCCACGGGTTGGGCGAGCACGCAGCACTACAAGGAGCTGACGCTCGACGGCAGCCTGCTGATCCTTTGCCACTACCCTTTTCGCACCTGGAACCAGATCGGCAGGAAATCGATCGATCTGCATGGCCATTCCCACGGCAGGCTGACCCCCGTCACGCGTCAGTATGACGTCGGCGTCGACAACTGGGATTTTCGTCCGGTCACGCTGACCACCATCCTTGCCAGCCGAGGCCGAAGGACGGCTCGGACAAAACCCGGCTGAAGGCGGCTGGCCGCTACCGGAACCTCCGCGGGGCTGAGGCGTTCGAAATTGCAAGGCGTAGAGGCAACGGCAATGGCTCAGAAGATCACGACAGGCGCGAACGACCGGCCGCGCAATGAAACCATCGGCCAATCCGGCGAAGGCCTGCCGGACGACAGCAGCAGGCCGCTCGAGGTCGACGAAGGCTGGGTCGCCCGGCCGAGGAACAAGCTGCAGGGCAAGCCCCGGCAAGCCGGCCAAACCAACACGGACGAAGTTCGCGCAGGCACTCCAGGCGCCGGCGAGAATATTTGTCGCCGCTGTGCAGGGTCAGGCATGATCGACGGCCGCACCTGCCCCGAATGCGGCGGAACCGGCAAGGTGACGACGCCGATTGGCGGAGGCTGAGCAATTCCAGGAAAAGTGTGGAACGGTTTTCCGTCCGGAATTGCGTAAAACAAAAAGATAGGCCGGTTCTGCGTTTCCGGCGAAACGATGAACAGCGCCGGTCAGATCGCCGGCACCCACTTCCAGAACACGCCTTCCTTGCGTTCCGGGTAGTGCTTGAAGTCGCATTCGAAGCGCCAGCCGTAGTTCTTCGCGGCGGCAAGCGCTTCCTTGCTGACCGGGTTCATGCCGGTTCCCGGCGCAAACCAGTCCTCCAGCAGATCGTCGGGGATATAGGCGCCGATCCTCAAGGGCAGCTGTTCGAGGACGACATCCATTTCAGGTGGTGCAGGCACGGGGCGCTCCTTTGAAACCTACCCGCGAAGAAGTCGTTCAACGCCAAGCGGGTTCATTCTTCTGTTCGTAGTCCTGGAACGCCTTCTGGAGGCCGCCTATCACCTCCGCAGACGTCTCGAACATCGCCTTCAGCTGCGGCGAATCGACCTTCTCGATGTCCTCGCGAAGGTGCTGCTTCACCTCCTCCAACTTTTTCTGCATTTTCTGCGTGTGGTGGCGCGGATCGCGGTCGGCAGCGCTTGTCATGATCAAATCTCCAATTTGGTTCTCTCTGGAGAACTCGCCGGGCTCTGAGGATCGCCAGGCGGGGTTTGCAGCGTAAACGGCTTGCCGATAGCTGTGGTTCCCGACTGTGGAGCGGTCTTCGTACGCCTCAGCGCGCCGTTCTCTTTCTCAGCCGTCCGGTAGAGGCGGCGACAAGGAAAGTCGGAGAGGTCGCTTCCAATGAATTCGAGACGCGAGCCGTCGAAACGAGCATAGATGAAGCTGAGAACTGATGGCGCCTCTGGCCAAGGACGGTAATCCACTACCTATAGCCTACGCCTCGTCCGCGATCCATTCGAGCGAGGCACCATGCGGGTCAGTCCAAGCTACAGGGGAGCCGTTCGCAGATAGGAGGAAGCGGCCGGGCGGCCAGCTTGTTCCGGCGCGTGTGGCGATGGACGGAAAGACGCGTGGGAACTCGTTCGATATCCAATAAGGAGAGAGACGCATCGCCTGCTCGGCGAAAGCTTCTCTGTCACCAGGGTCGGAGACATAGTCGAGGACGGCTGTGTGAAAGATGACGAGTGTAGCGTCGTTTGGCGCTTCGTTGCAGAGTCGCACGAGGTCGCTCCCGCGCAGGTCGCCCTTCACCACCCGAGGCTTGACTGTGGCAGCGATCTTTAGGGCCGCCCGCAGATTGGCGAGCCGTGCTGTCTGTTCCGGCCAGACCAGTGTCTCTAGCCATGCGACTTGCGAGTCGTCCGAAGCATCTATCGGGCTCAGGTCCAATCCCGCCCGCCAGACGACTTGCGGCAAGGCCGTCGGCAATGGCGTTGTTTCGCTGGCGAAGCAGCGGAAGACAGGCGGCTCCAAGGCCATCGCCGGTGCGGGGATCACCTTGCGTCCGTAGTCATAGCCATAGAGGTCGGGCATGAGGCAGAGCCCTGCGGAGGTCCCGACCTCGATGAGGGCCAGCGGCTGCGGCAAACGCGCCAGGAGGGGGAGCAGGGTGGCGCACCTTCCCGGCTCGTTGGTTTGCGTTGAGCGCTCGAGCATGAGCGAGCGGATGGCGTCGGGATTAGCCTGAAGCGCCTGGCGAAACTCGGTCCACCCTGTCGGCGTGCCGAACAGGTGACGCACCGCTGCAAGTAGAAGGTTCGGTTGCCGCTTTAGGTCCGGAAGGGTCGACAGGAAACCGAGCGTCTCCCGATCCCCAGTGACTGCCCGAGCCAACTCCTCGTAGAGCGGCGAGCGACCGCGAGCTTCCGTATCGGCGAAGCGAATATATCGGGCTGAGATCTCGGCCAAGCCCTCCTCGTCCATATCCGCTGATCCTCGGTCCCGACGTCTCATCACAGTACACGATCCACGGATCTGATTGGAGCCAGGCCCGGCGTTTTTACACAAGCTTGACCCCCGCGAACTTCCCGTGGTCGCCTACTTAACCGTTGCGCTAGGAGGTTGTGCGCAATCCAAAATCTGGGGAACTGTCCCTAATTGGTGTCTCACCCAGGGGTGCGGTCCACCATGTCTCCGGTATAAACCGTAACCTATGTGTCCGGGCCGTACACTTGAAAGTTGGCGCACCCGACAGGATTCGAACCTGTGACCTCTGCCTTCGGAGGGCAGCGCTCTATCCAGCTGAGCTACGGGTGCCTTCAGGATCGGTGATCCCAAAAACGAACCAGCCGGTGAACCGGCCAGCCACGGCTTCTTAGCGGAAGCAGGCGCCGGCTTCAACGGGCAAGTCGAGTTTAGGCGAATTCCGAAGGCCCCCGCAAAGTGGCTTTAAGCAGCTCGCTAGCCGATGTGTTGAACTGCACCCTTGATCGGAGTGAGCTTACCCCATAGAGCCAAGTTGGGGGGACATCACTGATGGACAAACGAAGCCTCACCGAACGCGACATCTGCACGAAATTCATCTTGCCTGCCGTCAAGCGCGCTGGATGGGACGAGATGATGCAGGTTCGGGAGGAGGTCTATTTCACCAAGGGCCGGATCATCGTGCGCGGGAAGCTGGTGACTCGCGGCAAGGCGAAAAAGGCCGACTTCGTTCTCTACTATAAGCCGAACATCCCCATCGCGTTGATCGAAGCGAAGGACAACAACCACGGCGTTGGCGATGGTATCCAGCAGGGCCTCGACTACGCCGCGACGCTGGACATCCCCTTCGTCTTTTCCTCAAACGGCGACGGTTTCGTCTTTCACGACCGCACGGGCCAGAGCGACACCAAGGAGGCGAACCTCGGCCTCGACGCCTTTCCGTCGCCCGCCAATCTTTGGGCACGCTATCGCGCCTGGAAGGGCCTCAGCCCGGAAGCAGAACAGATCGTGCTTCAGGATTATTTCGACGACGGTAGCGGCAAAGCCCCCCGTTATTATCAGGTAAACGCCGTCAACGCCGCGATCGAGGCCATCGCCAAGGGTCGCGACCGCGTGCTGCTCGTCATGGCGACGGGGACGGGCAAGACCTACACGGCGTTTCAGATCATCTGGCGTCTGTGGAAGGCGGGTCGTAAGAAACGCATACTCTTCCTCGCCGACCGCAACGTGTTGATCGACCAGACGATGGTGAACGACTTTCGCCCGTTCGGCGCGTCGATGGCGAAGCTTTCGACGAATGCAAAGACGATCGAGCGGCAGGACGGCACCACGGTCGATCTGACACTGGCGCTCGACAGGAAGCGGCGCATCGACACCGCCTTCGAGGTCTATCTCGGTCTCTATCAGGCCATCACCGGGCCGGAGGAGCGCCAGAAACTCTACAAGGAGTTCTCGCCCGGCTTCTTCGATCTGATCGTAATCGACGAATGCCATCGTGGCAGCGCGGCCGAGGATTCCGCATGGCGCGAAATCCTTACCCACTTTTCCGGTGCAACGCAGATCGGCCTAACAGCCACGCCGAAAGAAACGGAATACGTTTCAAACGCCGATTATTTCGGCGAGCCAATCTTCACCTATTCATTGCGCCAGGGCATCAGTGACGGCTTCCTTGCACCCTACAAAGTCATCAAGGTCCACATCGATCGCGACGTTGAGGGCTATCGCCCGGAACTTGGGCAACTCGACCGAGATGGTAACGAAGTCGAGGATCGAATCTATAACGCTAAGGATTTCGACCGGACGCTGGTTCTTGACGACCGCACTTTGCTTACCGCCAAGAAGGTCACCGAATTTCTAAAGGAAACCGGCGACCGCTTCCAGAAAACCATCGTGTTCTGCGTTGACCGGGAGCACGCAGCGCGTATGCGACAGGCACTCATCAACGAGAACAAGGATCTTTGCGACGAGAACCACCGATATGTCTTGCGGATCACCGGCGGTGACAGCGATGGCCAGGACCAGCTCGGCAATTTCCTTGACCCGGAATCGAAGTATCCCGTTCTAGTCACGACCTCGCGGCTTTTGTCGACTGGGGTTGACGCGCAGACCTGTCGGCTAATCGTGCTCGATCGCACGGTAGGGTCGATGACCGAGTTCAAGCAAATCGTCGGGCGTGGCACCCGCGTTCACGAGGACACCAAAAAATTCTACTTCACGCTGATCGACTTCCGTGGCGCAACCTCACATTTCGCAGATCCGGAGTTCGATGGCGATCCGGTGCAGATTTATGAGCCCAGCGAAGACGATCCGATCACGCCGCCCGACGATTCTGCAGTCGGTTTTGGTGAAATTGATCAAGCGCCATACGAACCGGGCGAAGACGAAACCATAGTCGATCAGCCGGGCTTTCCGCTATCGCCGGGAAACCAGGTGCGCAAGATTTACGTGGACGGCGTCGGCGCCCGCATCGTCGCCGAGCGCGTCGAATATCTTGACGAGAACGGCAAGCTCGTCACCGAAAGCTTGCGCGATTTCACTAAGACGGCGTTGAAGAAGCGTTTCGCCAGTCTCGACGATTTCCTCAGACGCTGGAAATCTGCCGAACGCAAACACGCGATCGTTGAGGAACTAGAAGCCGAGGGCCTGGCGCTTGACGCCATCGCGGATGAACTGGGCAAGAACCTCGATCCCTTCGATCTGATCTGCCACGTGGCATTCGACAAGAAACTTTTGACACGCCGCGAGCGTGCCGAAAACGTCAAGAAGCGCGACGTATTCACCAAATACGGGCCACAAGCCCGCGCCGTGCTCGATGCGCTGCTCGAAAAATATCGCGACGAGGGCGTAATCAATCTCGACGACGCCAACGTGCTGAAGGTGACGCCCTTCACTGCGATGGGCAGCGTCGTCCAACTAATCAAGGCGTTCGGCGGCAAGGAAGGCTTTGAAAAGGCCGTCCACGAAATGCAGGATGCCCTTTACCAGGAGATCGCATAGCCAATGATTGTCCGCACCACTGTCAAATCCATCCAGGACATCATGCGCCAGGATGTTGGCGTTGATGGCGACGCGCAGCGCATCAGCCAGTTGTGTTGGATGTTCTTCCTCAAGATCATCGACGATCAGGATCAAGAACTTGAACTGACTAAGGACGGCTACCACTCGCCGATTCCGGAAAAACTCCAGTGGCGCAACTGGGCGGCCGACCCAGAAGGCATCACCGGGCAAGCTATGCTCGATTTTATCAATGATGAACTTTTCCCTGCATTGAAAGGCTTGCAGCTCACTGGAAAACCGGGCGACCGGCGCCGCGTAGTGCGCGACGTGTTCGAGGACGCGTACAATTACATGAAATCCGGACACCTCATCCGGCAGGTCTTAAACAAGATCAATGAGGTTGATTTCAATAATCTCGACGAGCGGCGGCACTTCGGCGAGTTCTATGAGCAGTTGCTGAATGATCTTCAATCGGCAGGCAATGCCGGCGAATATTATACACCGCGCGCCGTGACTGCCTTCATGGTTGATCGCATTGACCCGCGCCCAGGAGAAACGCTGTTCGATCCCGCTTGCGGCACGGGTGGCTTTCTCACCTGCGCTATTCGTCACATGGAAAAAGGCCACGTCCGCACGCCCGCGCAGCGTGAGACGATGCAGGGCGCCTTGCGGGCGGTGGAGAAGAAGCAACTTCCGCACATGCTCTGCGTCACCAACATGCTGCTGCACGGCATCGAAGACCCGAGCTTCGTGCGCCATGACAACACGCTAGCCCGGCCGCTGATTTCATGGAGCAAGGACGAGCGCGTTGATATCGTCGTCACCAATCCTCCCTTTGGCGGGCGCGAGGAGGACGGCATCGAAAACAACTTTCCGACCTTTCGCACCAAGGAAACGGCCGACCTATTCCTCGCGCTCATCGTGCGGCTGCTGAAGGCCGACGGCCGCGCCGCCGTGGTGCTGCCCGACGGCACCCTGTTCGGCGAGGGCGTCAAGACGCGGCTCAAGGAACATCTGATGGAGGAGTGCACCCTCCACACCATCGTTCGCCTGCCTAACTCCGTGTTCAAACCCTATGCCTCGATCGGCACTAACCTCCTGTTCTTCGAAAAGGGCGCGCCGACCAAGCACGTCTGGTTCTACGAACACCGCGTGCCGGAAGGTCAAAAAGCCTATTCCATGACCAAACCGATCCGACTGGAGCATTTTCAGGGCTGCATCGATTGGTGGGGCGGCAAGGAGCGGAAGGGCCGCGAAGAAACACCGCAGGCGTGGAAAGTGAGCGCCGAGGATATCAAAGCGCGCGGCTACAATCTCGACATCAAGAACCCGCACAGTGTTGCCGACGATCACGGCGACCCGGAAACGCTGCTGGCGGCTCTAGCCAAGGCCGAGGCCGAGACGGCGGGCTTGCGTGACCATTTGAAGGCGATACTCGCTGAGGCGCTCGCCCGATGAATGCTGAACGCCTGTTGGTGCATTATGAACAGATTGCCGACGCACCGGACGCCATTGCGAGGTTGCGCCGCTTCATTCTCGATCTGGCGGTACGCGGCAAGGTCGTGCCGCAGGACGCGAGCGACGAGCCGGCGTCGGAATTGCTGAAGCGGATCGCGAAGGAGAAGGCGCGGCTCGTAAAGGCGGGAGAGATCAGGAAGCCGAAGACACTTCCCGTCGTGGATGAACCGCCGTTCGATTTACCGCAGAACTGGCGCTGGACGCGCATCCGCGAAATTGCCAGCGATCGAGGTCAGGAGATCCCGAAAGGGACATTCACTTACATCGACGTGACGGCCATCGACAAAGAGGCCGGTGTCGTCGCTGACCCGAAGGTGCTAGCGGCCAGCGAGGCCCCAAGCAGGGCACGCAAGGTCACACGGAAGGGCGACGTGATCTATTCTTGCGTTCGCCCATACTTGTTGAACGTCGCTGTCATAGAGGCCGAATTCAGCCCGGAGCCGATTGCGAGCACTGCCTTTGCAGTCCTGAACGGGCACGGCTTTGTGCTGCCGCGTTATCTCTGGATAGTGCTTCGTAGCCCGTTCATGGTGGAGTGCGTTGAGGAGAAACAACGCGGGCAGGCCTATCCGGCGATCAATGACGCGGATTTCGCAATCCTACCCTTTCCCCTCCCGCCATTCGCCGAACAACACCGCATCGTCGCCAAGGTCGATGAATTGATGACGCTGTGCGACCGGCTGGAAGCGGCGCGGGCGGGCCGCGAGCAGGTGCGCGACCGGCTGGCGGCGGCGAGCCTCGCCCGCCTCAACGCGCCCGATGCCGAGACATATCAAGATGACGCCCGCTTCGCCCTCGACGCTCTGCCCGCGCTGACCACGCGCCCCGACCAGATCA
Organism: Mesorhizobium sp. M0991; assembly: GCF_040318915.1. Classification (NCBI taxonomy): domain Bacteria; kingdom Pseudomonadati; phylum Pseudomonadota; class Alphaproteobacteria; order Hyphomicrobiales; family Phyllobacteriaceae; genus Mesorhizobium; species Mesorhizobium sp. M0991. Next base: position 306,018 of record NZ_JAMYNE010000001.1, on the reverse strand, counting down.
AGGCCCTGCGCCAGACCATCCTCAACCTCGCCGTGCGCGGCAAACTCGTGCCGCAGGATGCGACCGACGAACCGGCGTCGGAACTGTTGAAGCGCATCGCGAAGGAGCGCGCCGGGTTGCTTAAAGCGGGATACCCGAACCCGGATGAGGCGCGCACCCAGATTAAGAAGTTGGCCGAGCAGTCCGTTCCAGACGGGTTGGAGACACTTCCCAACGGTTGGGCATGGGCAACCCTTCTGCAATGTTCGGGGCTCGTCATCGACTGCAAGAACAAGACTGCGCCCTATGCTAGTTCAGGGATTCGTTTGATACGAACGACGAATGTTCGCGATGGCCGGATGAACTTGAACGACCAGAAGTATGTCGATCAACGGACATATGAAATCTGGAGCGCCCGTTGCACGCCTGAGCCCGGCGACATTCTCATCACGCGCGAAGCTCCTATGGGCGAGGTCTGCCTCATTCCTTCGGGCGAACAAATCTGCCTCGGGCAGCGCATGATGCTTGCGCGTTTGGTGCCCGACACGATTGATCGCAATTTCATGATCTACTCGCTTCGCGATCCAAAGCTGATGGATCGTGTTCAGGATAAGCCGATCGGCGCAACGGTGCAGCACCTGCGCGTGGGCGGCGTCGAGACCTTGCTTGTTCCCCTCCCGCCGCTCGCCGAACAACACCGCATCGTCGCCAAGGTCGATTCATTGATGGCTCTGTGCGAGCAGCTCGAGGCGAGCCTCACCGCCGCCGAGACCACCAGTCGCCGCCTGCTCGACGCGCTGCTGACCGAGGCGCTGGCGCCGGTCGACGCGCGGGAACTGGAGGCGGCGGAATGACGCTCCTGATCGAATATCACAGCCGATCTTTCCCCAGCGTATACAATTTGGCACGCATCGGAACTCTCAGCACATCATGGGATGAACATCTTCAACGCACTGATGCCTTTGCTGGGCTGGACCCCCCGAGAAGGGGACGGTCAGCTACTTCCTCGGGATGACACTTTGCAAGCTGTTCTCATCACGGCTATTGAACACACCGGTAGTCTGTTCAACCTCCGGCACAGCGCCGATTTGACGACGATGGCGCGGAACGCCGAATCGACCTCGATCGTCCCGCCGTGCCCGAAACGCAGCTTGGTCCGGCGCCACCGCCTGCTCATTCGGTCAGGGTGAGGACGGCCTTGCCGCTGATGCTGCGCTGCCGCAGCGCGTCCAGAGCCCGGCCGACGTCCCGCCACGGCACGGTCAGGACCACGCGCGTTTCGAGCCGGCCGGCAGCGATCAGCGCGAGCAGCGAGGCGATATCGGCGCCGACCTGCGGACCGGAAGTGTAGTAGGCGAAGGTCTGAAGCCGCGCGCCCTCGTGACCCGGCACGAACTGGCGGAAGCCGATGGGCGTGAGTTCGCCGCTGCTCGAGCCGAACATGACGACGGTCCCGCCAGGCGCCACCCGTTCGATGGCGTGGGCGAGGCTATCGCCGCCGACCGACTCGGTAATCAGCGAGAACAGTCCTTCGGCGAGCTCGATCGACTCCACGACCCGCTCGGCTCCCAGGCCGCGGAGATCTTCGGTATGCCGGGCGGCGGCGACCGCCACCACCGACGCGCCCTGCTGGCGGGCGATCTGGATCTGGAAACGGCCGACCGCGCCGCTTGCGCCGGTAATCAGGACCCGCTGGCCGGCAAGGTCTCCGCCGTGGCGCAGGGTCCGCAGCGCGGTCGTGCCGGCGACCGGAACGGTGGCGGCGGCGACGAAGCTGACGCCGTCCGGCAGGACGGCAAGGTGGTCGGTTGGAACGGCGACACGCACGGCCCACCCGGCCTCGTCGACCAGCGCCGCAACCCGGGCGCCGACGGCCGGCCCGGAGCCATCGGCCGCCGCGCGCTCGACAATTCCGGCGACGTCCTGGCCAGGCACCCAGCCATTCGGGCGGATGTTGAGCAGGCGCAGTTCGCCGCGGTTCAGCGAGACTGCCCGGACTGAAACCAGCGCCTCGTGCGGGGCGGGCTCGGGCTCGCCAAGCTCGGCGAACCTCAACCCGGTGGCGCTGTCGGAAGATGTGACTAAGCCGAGCATGGTTCGTACCTTCCTGCTGCCTGGCGGACGCCAGCCTGTTTTCGTGCGCCGGGCCAGGAAGCACGCCTGCATGCTCCTGAGTTACTCATCCGGTGGCCTAAATTATCGACTTTCCTGGTTGAGTAATTTAGATATCTTGGCACTTGATCGCTAAAATCAGTCAAAATGAGACAGCCTCTTCGCTTCCCCTGGCCGAATTTCGATCCGGATGACGTCCTCGCCCCGGCAATCGCCGTGCGCGTTGACGTTACCGAAACCAGGGCGGAGGTGCCCGACCACCGCCACCGCAAAGGCCAACTCGTCTTCGCGCTCGGCGGGGGCGTCACATGTCGCGTCCCCAGCGGCCTGTGGATGGTGCCGCCGCATTGCGCGGTGTGGATTCCCGGCGACATGGAGCACAGCAATATCGCGACCGCCAATGCCCGGATTTTCTTCGTCTATATCGAGCCGGGAGCTGCCGACCTGCCGGACCGGTGCTGCACACTGTCGATCTCGCCGTTGCTGCGTGAGCTCATCATCGAGCTGGCCGATCGCGGTGAGGACGAGGACGCCAGGAGCGAGCTCCTGACCAGGGTTCTGCTCGCCGAACTGCCGCGTATGCCTGTCCAGCAGCTACATTTGCCGATCTCGTCCGAGCCGCGCTTGAGGCGCATCGCCGCAGCGTTGGCGGAAGATACTGCCGACCGCAGCACCTTGGCGCAATGGGCCAGTCGCGTCGCGCTCAGCGAGAGCAGTCTCGCACGTCTCGTGGTAAAGGAGACAGGGCTGACCTTCGGGCGCTGGCGCCAGCAATTGCACCTGATCGTCGCATTGCGCGAGCTGGCCTCCGGCGCGAGCGTGCAGCAGGTTTCGGCCGATCTCGGTTACGAGTCGGTCACCGCCTTCATCACCATGTTCAAGAAAGCGCTTGGCAAGCCGCCGGCAAAGTATCTCAGCGGTATCGCGCAAAACGGCGGTTCGGCGTTTGTCGCCTGATGAGCGCCCTGATCCGCCGCCCGCCGGACGTCAGCCCTCACTGCTGCTCGGCATACAGCAGCCGCGTCGTCGCATTCGCCATCCCCGTCGACAGGCTGCGCTGGATCAGCGCCTCGACATGGTCGTTGCGCTGGCGCGCGCTGTCGGCGCCCATCACCACGATGATCAGCCTGTGCCCGTCCGCATTATAGGAGGTAACGATGTTGAAGCCGGAAGCCCTGATGTAGCCGGTCTTGATGCCGTCGACGCCGCGCACCCGGCCGAGCATGTCGTTGTGGCCGCGCACCAGCCTGCCGCGAAACATGAAGTCGCTTTCGGAGAAATAGTGGAAATGCTGCGGGAAGCGGGCGTGCAGCGCCATGCCGAGCACCGCCATGTCGCGCGCGCTCGTGTGCTGGTCGCCGTCCGGCAGGCCCGAGGCGTTGCGGAAAACGGTGCTGCTCATGCCGATCTGGCGCGCCTTGGCGGTCATCATGCCGGCGAACGCCTCTTCGCTGCCGCCGAGATATTCGGCAACGGCGACCGCCACGTCATTGGCCGATTTGACGACGATGGCGCGGATCGCCGAATCGACGTCGATCGTCTCGCCGCGCCTGAACCGCAGCTTGGTCGGCGGCTGCCGGGCGGCGTTGTCCGACACCGGAATTTGCGTCTCCTTGCTGATGCGGCCCTGGTCCAGCGCCTCGAACAGAAGGTACAGCGTCATCATCTTGGTCAGTGACGCCGGATAACGCGGCGCCGTCGAATTGACCTCGAACAGCGTCTTGCCGGTGCCGGCATCGATGACCATGGCGGCATATTTCTGCGGCGGCGCCGGCACCGCCAGCACGCTGTCGGGCGGCGCCACCGTCGTGCAGCCGGCGGCAACCAGCAGCAGCGCCAGCACAGCGACGCATTTGTGAATGAGCGAAAAGAAGCGGAAGGCGGACAAGTCAGTTCCGAAGGCAGGCTGTTTCTGAGACGAGGCGAAGCTATCTTAACGCAAAGGCACAGTCCATTTGGTTAATATCGGTCGGTGCCTGGATTGGTGCCCTGTCCACAGGCCGACGTGGCGCGGTCTGATGTGAATTGCCGGCCACCGCGCTTGCGCAACCGGCGGCGAGTGGGCTTTGCTGGCGCCGGCAGAATCGGGCCGCCAGTATCGGGCCGGGAGAATCGGTAGGTGCACATGGATACGGTCACGATCACGGCAAAGGGCATTTCGGTATCGGTCGATCTGGCCGTCGGCCATCTCGCCGACATGGCGATCGAGATCGATGGCCGTCGGCTGAAGCCGCTGCATCGCGCACCCTGGGTCGGCGAGCCGCGCGAGACGCTGCCGAAAGACCTGCCTGAAGGGACGGTCCACCTGTCGGGCGATTTCCTGTGCGCGCCGTTCTCGACCAGCGACGTCGAAGCGGCACCTTTGCATGGCTGGCCGGCCAATAGTCGCTGGGACGTCGTCGATAGCGCAGCAACGGCCGATGGCTGGCGCGCCGTCTTCCGTCTGCAGCGCCCGGTCATGGGCGCAACCGTCGACAAGATCCTGACCTTGCGCAACGATCATCCCCTTCTCTATCAGGAGCACGTCTTTTCCGGCGGCGCCGGCGCCATTCCCGTCGCCCACCACCCGATGACGGTGATGAAGGCCGGCGGCAAGCTGGCGTTCTCGGCGAAGCGCTTTGCCGCAACGCCGAACGAGGCGCCTGAGCCCGATCCGGCCCGCGGCCGCTCTTTGCTCGCCTACCCGGCGCGCAGCGCCGACCTGACGCGCTTTCCCGCCGCCGATGGCGGCACGATCGACCTGACCACCTATCGCATGGACCAGGAGCGTGAGGATTTCGTCACGCTGGTCGAGGCCGATCATGGCGGGCCGGGCTGGACGGCGCTGGCGCGCCAGGCGGAAGCCGATCTCGTGCTGGTGCTGAAGAACCCGGCCGAATTGCCGGTCACCATGCTGTGGGTCAGCAATGGCGGGCGCGATTATGCGCCATGGAGTGGCCGCCATCGCGGCGTGCTCGGCATCGAGGACGGCCGCACCGCCGTCGGCCACGCCGCATCGCTCGGCGACAATTGGCTGAAGCGCGAAGGCGTGGCGACCGCCTTTGCCCTTTCTGAAGGGCGCAGCTTTTCGTTCCGCCATGTCATCGGCGCACTGCCATGGCCATCCGGCGAGCCGCCGCGCGACGTCACGACCTCGCCGGGCCGCATGCGCATCCTGGCCGCCGATGATGCGGTGCGCGACATCGGCTTCGACAGCGATTTCCTGCGGATCGGCCAATCCAGGCCCGATTGAAGGCCTGGCACAATCCGGCGTTTGAAATTTCCGAAAACTGCCGCCAAAATGCGCCAGAACCAACGTAAGGGGGCCAATGTCCGAGATCGCCCATATCGCTGCTGCCATTTTCAAGCGCGCCGGCAGGGCGCCGCGCTTCGTCGTTGCCATTGCCGGTCCGCCCGGCGCCGGCAAATCGACATTGTCGGCAGGGTTGCACGACTTGCTGCCGGAAGGCACGGCGGAAGTCGTGCCGATGGACGGCTTCCATTACGACGATGTCGTGCTCGAGCGGCGCGGCCTTCGCGCGCGAAAAGGTGCCCCGGAAACCTTTGATTTTGCCGGCTTCGAAACGCTGCTGAAGCGCATCCGCGCCGGCGAGCCGGATATCGCCATCCCGGTCTTCGACCGCAGCATGGAGCTGTCGCGCGCCGCCGCTGCGATCATCGCCGCCGAGACCAAATTCATCCTGGTTGAAGGCAATTATCTGCTGCTCGACGAAGAGCCATGGACGCGGCTGGCGCCGCTGTTCGACTTCTCGATCTTTGTCGATGTGCCGCGCGCCGAGCTCGAGCGCCGGCTGCTGGAGCGATGGCACGAGCACGGCCGGTCCGACGAGGACGCGCGCGCCTGGATCGTTTCCAACGACATGCCGAACATCGATCGCGTGCTTGCCCGTCGGCGGCCCGCCGACCTGGTGGTCGGTGAGCAGGCCTGATCTGTAAGGACTGTTCGGCCGGAACCTTAACACTTTCAGGCCGTTATCCCGGACACGGCAATCGTGCCGCATGAGGGAACAGTTCGATGGAAACCATGGCAAGAAAGCCTGCGCCCGCCAAGGGCAGGGCAACACGATCAAAAGCAACCCGAGCGAAAACCAGCGCCGGCCGGGCAGCGGCGACGCGTTCCAAGGATGCGGCAAAGCCCAGCTTTGGCAAGGCAGCGCCGAAAAAGGTGATGCCTGCTGCGAGCAAGGCCGCAGCTCCCAAAGCCGCCAGCCCTAAAAAGCCGGTAAGCAGCAGCGCATCGATCGCAGGCAGCGCAATGCGCACCGTCAAAACGACGGCCAACGTCGCCGCTGGTGCCGTGCTTGCGACCGCCAAAGGTGCGGCGTCGCTTGCCGCTTCCGTAGTCGGCAAGAGCTCGAAACGCCGGACCAAGGCAAAATAGCCGGTCCAGTCAGGCTTTCGATCAGGCTCTGGCCGGAATGGTGAGGCCCCTCTGCACCGCCGGCCGGGCAAGGCCGCGCTCCAGCCATGCGCCCACGCTGGGGAAGTCGTCGAAACCGACGAGTTCCCGTGCCTCGTAAAAACTGATCAGATTGCGCACCCATCCAAGCATCGAAATGTCGGCGATGGTGTAGTCGTCGCCCATGATCCAGCTGCGGCGCTTGAGCCTCGTTTCGAGGACGCCGATCAGCCGTCGCGACTCGTCGCGATAACGTTCCAGCGGGCGCTTGTCGGCGATTTCGCGCCCGGCGAATTTGTGGAAGAAACCGACTTGGCCGAACATCGGCCCGACCGAAGCCATCTGGAAGAACACCCACTGGATCGTCTCGTAACGCAGCGTTGCGTCTGCCGGAACCAGCTTGCCGGTCTTGTCGCTGAGGTAGAGCAGGATGGCGCCGGATTCGAACAAGCCGATCGGCTTGCCGCCCGGGCCGTTCGGATCGATCATCGCCGGTATCTTGCCGTTCGGGTTCAAAGACAGGAATTCCGGGGTCCAGCTCTCGTTCTTGCCGATGTCGACGGCATGCGGCTCGTACGGCAGGCCAAGTTCCTCCAGCGCGATCGATATCTTCACCCCGTTCGGCGTCGGAAACGAATAAAGCTGGATGCGGTCGGGGTGGCTCGCCGGCCAGCGCGTGGCGATCGGAAACGCGGACAGATCGGTCATCGAAACTCCTGGTCGGGGACCGCGCCGAGCGGCACGGTCATGGCGGGTCGCAGAGAGTTAGGCGCGACGCCTGGCGCGATCAATATGCGCATGGAAAGTTTCACGGCCCCGGTGAAGGGCCCGCAAGGCGTGCGGTCACACGGCCTTGACCGCCAGCACCGCATTGGTGCCGCCGAAGGCGAAGCTGTTGCTGATCGCGGTGCGCACGGTGCGTTCGCGCGCCACGTTCGGCGTGATGTCGAGATCGCAGTCGGCGTCGGCTTCCCGATAGTTGGCCGTCGGCGGCACGATGCCTTCGCGGATCGCCATCACGCAGGCGATCATTTCCAGCGCGCCGGATGCGCCGAGGCAGTGGGCGTGCATCGATTTGGTCGAGGAGATAGAAAGCTTGTAGGCATGGCCGCCGAAGACACGCTTGATCGCCGCTGTCTCAATCTGGTCGTTGGCCTTGGTGCCGGTGCCATGCGCGTTGAGATAGTCGACGTCCTCGGGATTGAGCCCGGCATCGACGAGGCAGAAGCGCATCGCCGCCTCAGGCCCTTCGATAGTTGGCGCGACGATGTCGGAGGCGTCGGCGGAAAGGCCGACGCCGGCGATTTCGGCAAGGATGGCGGCGCCGCGCGCCATGGCATGCTCATACGTTTCCAGCACCACCATGCCGGCGCCTTCGCCGAGCACGAGCCCTTGGCGGTCGGCCGAAAACGGCCGGCAGGTGTCCGGCGACAGTACCCGCAGGGCCTCCCAGCCCTTGAGGATGCCCCAGACCAGCGGCGCATCGGTGCCGCCGGCGACCATGACATCGGCCCGGCCGAGCCTGATCTGATCGACCGCCGAGGCAATGGCGTGGTTGGATGACGAGCAGGCAGAGGTGATGCCGAACACCGGCCCGCGCAGACCAAGATTCATGCTGACGTGGCCGGCGGCTGCGCCCGGCATTACTTTCGGTACGGTGAAGATGCCGGCGCGGTTCTTGCCTTCGAGCAGGATGGCGCGATAGTTCTCTTCGATTGCCTCCCAGCCGCAGACGCCGACGCCGACGATGGTGCCCATCCGGTAGGTGTTGGCCGCGTGCGGGTTCAATCCCGCCTGCTGTGCCGCCTCCCGCGCGGCGATCGTCGCCAGAAGGCTGAAGCGGTCCATCGACACGACCTGCTTGCGGTCGATGCCGTGCTCGGGAAGCGCCTTGATTTCGCAGCCGACCTTGACCTTCAGATCATGCAGCAGCGGATTGTCGATCGCGCCGATTGCCGAACGGCCGGCGCGCATCTCATTCCAGATTGCCGGTGCATTGGTGCCGAGGCCGCATAATCCGCCGATGCCCGTGATGACGATGCGCTTGTGCATTCGGTCAGGCTTTTTTCGCGATCAGCGCGCGAACCGCCTCGACCATGTCGCCGACATTCTTCAGATTGCTCCAGGCATCGACCGTGTTCATCTCGATTTCGATGCCATACTCTTCCTCGAGATCGAAGATGATTTCCGTCAGTTCCAGCGAATGGATGCCAAGGGCGGTCAGTTCGGTACTGGTGGTGATTTCCTCGCCGCCCGGCTCGGCATGAGCCTTGATCTTGGCGATGATATCGTTTGCCAGCTGGTCAGCCATTCGGTTTCTTCCCCAACTCTGTCGTTTCCCGACGCCAACTGATCAGCGCCCCTTTTGTCCTCGATTACGTCGTCATCGTCGCCTTTTACCCCCGCCGGGCGCCGGTGACCGTACCAAGGTGGCTCCCTCTATAGAAACCGAAACGCTGTCAAGCAACAAGCTATATATCGACAAAGCCGCCGCAGTGCTTAACGTTGGTGTCGTGGATACGATCGCATATAGCTTGACCCCAGTGCCGGCCCAGCGTGTTGCCGGCGTCGCGCGGCTTGGCTGCGACTGGAACGGAGGCCGCACGCGTCTTCGGCGGCTGTACCAGGACGGCTCTGCCAAGATCCGCATGCCGGCGGTCTCGGCCGATCCGCTCGAAGCCGTCCTGATCAACACTGCCGGCGGGCTGACCGGTGGCGACCGTCTCGCCTGGGAGGTCGATGTCGGTGCCGGCGCCGCCGCAACCATAACGACGCAGGCCTGCGAGAAAATCTACCGCGCCGCATCCGACCGCGCCGAAGTGCGGGTGCAGCTGACCGTCGGCGAAGATGGCCATATTGCCTGGCTGCCGCAGGAAACCATCGTCTTCGACCGCTCGGCCTTTGCCCGCACACTTGACGTGGAGCTTGCCGCCGGAGCCGAGGCGCTGATCCTGGAGGCTACCGTCTTCGGCCGTCTGGCCATGGGTGAACGGGCAGCGCAAGGCCATTTCCACGACCGCTGGCGTGTCCGCCAGGACGGGAAGCTGGTCCATGCCGAGGAGTTCCGCATCGGGCCCGACATTGCGGCCACCTTGAACCGCACGGCAGTTGCCGGCGGTGCCGTCGCCGTGGCGACGCTGCTGATGGTGTCGCCGCGGGCAGAGGCTTTGCTCGAGCCGGCCCGGGGCATAGTCGGCGGCCAGGGCGGCGTCAGTTTCTGGAGCGTGCGGAAATCTGGCAAGCTTCTTGCGAGGCTGTTCGCCGAGGACGGCTACCAGCTCCGCAAGCGGCTGGTGCCGCTTGTCGAATCGCTCAACGGACGGGCAGGCCTGCCCAAATTATGGTCACTCTGATTTCGATCGTGCCACTGCAGGAAAAAGCATGAATCTGACGCCGAGGGAGAAAGACAAGCTGCTGATCGCCATGGCGGCGATCGTGGCCCGCAAGCGGCTCGAACGCGGCGTCAAGCTCAATCATCCGGAAGCGATCGCGCTGATCACCGATTTCGTCGTTGAGGGGGCCCGCGACGGCCGCGCGGTCGCCGAGCTGATGGAGGCCGGTGCCCATGTCGTCACGCGGGCCCAGGTGATGGAAGGCATTGCCGAAATGATCCACGACGTGCAGGTCGAGGCGACGTTTCCAGACGGCACCAAACTGGTGACCGTGCACGAGCCGATCAGATAACACCGCCAAGGAGAGGAAAATGCTTGAGCTGCGTCCCAACTGCGAGTGCTGCGACAAGGATCTGCCGCCCGATGCGACGGATGCGGTGATCTGCACCTTCGAATGCACCTTTTGCGCCGACTGCGCACAAAACGTGCTCGGCGGCGCCTGCCCGAATTGCGGCGGCAACTTCTCGGCCCGCCCGATCCGTCCGGCAGCGCTGCTGAAGAAATATCCGGCCTCCACCAGACGTGTGCTGAAGGCCGAAGGCTGCGGCCCCCGCAAGGCCGCCTGATCCGGCGACCGTGAAACGGAAGGCAATCAATGATCCCTGGCGAAATCATCACGGCAAGCGGCGAGATCGAGCTGAACAAGGGACTGCCGACGGTCACCTTGAAGGTAGCCAACAGCGGCGACCGGCCGATCCAGGTCGGCAGCCATTACCACTTCTTCGAGACCAATGCGGGACTGAGATTCGATCGCGACAAGGCCCGCGGCATGCGCCTCGACATCGCTGCCGGCACCGCGATGCGCTTCGAGCCGGGGCAGGAGCGCGACGTTACTCTGGTGCCGCTCGGCGGCAAGCGCGAGGTCTACGGGTTTCAGCAGAAGATCATGGGCGCGCTGTGAGATCGAAGGCGTCGAGCAGTTTCGGCTCAGCCGGGCGGCTTGGCCGCCGCATAGATGACGACCTTTCCGGGATCGTCGAATTCTACCGCCAGAACGTCCTCGGTCTGCACTCGCCGCGAGTCGATGGCGTTGAACAGCAATGCGTTCGCCTCGATCTCCTTGCGCAGCTCGGCAATGTCGTCCCGATGTTGCCTGACCTTGTTCTCGATCGCCGGCGGCGGGCCGCCTTCGGTGCGCGCGGCGTCGGTAAGAAACACGATATCGACCTTGTCGAGCTTGGATGTCTTGCGCACGACGGCGATGTTTTCACGCGTGCGGTCAATCGCCGAACTGACCTTGCCGGCTTCCGCATTTGTCTTGGTCTCTTCCTGGCCGACCTCCGAGCCGACGATCCGGTTGACGGTCTCGGCGCTGTCCAGGCTTTGCGCGTTCAGCGCGGCGTGCGGAATGCTGGCTGCCAGAAACGCGGTTGCGGCAATCCCATGCAGCCATCTGGTGTCGGAGAAGGTGGTGATCGCCATCGCTCGTTCTCAGGGTCCTTTTCGAGGCTTGTGTCAGGGCGACAGGACCGAAACGTAACGTCCCCCGTGAAGGTTCCCTTTGCGATGCGGCGGGCTGACCGGGCGCCGGCCCGCCGCCTCGTCTCGTCAGCTCGCTTTCTTGGTGATCAGCGTCAGCGCGCCATTGGTGCTCATGCTGGCGGCGATCACCTGCGCCGAGGTGAGCCCCTTGGCTTCGAGCGCGGATTTGACCTGCGGTGTCGCGTCGATCGAGCCGCGCAGTTTCTGCAGGTCGGCATCGCTGCGCTTGGCGATCACCTCGTTGACCTTGGCTTGAGTGTCCGCCGGCAGATCCTTGATATCGACGACGTTGATCGCCTGGATGGTGGGCGCCTGCGGCTGCGCCCCGGGTGCGGCAGGAGCAGGCGCCGCCGGCGCCGGACTGGGCTGCTGCGCAGGCTGTTGCTGGCCGCTGGCGGCAGTTGCGAGCACCAGCGTGGCGGCGGCTGCCAGAAGGGTCGTTTTGCGCATGGATGTTCCTTTCCATCGATTGGCAAATGGTCGTTTTGGGGTGGCCCGGCCACCTCAAACGCTAAATGGGATCGGAAAGTGTCGCTCAGCGGGTCATTGCGTGACCATAGGATGGCGGCAATGTGGGGCCCGGCCGCGGGCAGGCCGTGTTTCAGCAGAAGGCAGTGGGGAAAACTATGATTTCCGCGAGCTTTTCGGAAGGCGGTTTGCGCTACCAGAAATTCATCGACGAATTTGTCGAGCTTTCGGGCTCCGAGGTCGTAGCAGATCGGATTAGAAAGTACGGGCATACGGAACGCACGAACCACGACGATTTGCCGTTGGATTTGCAGGAGGAAACAAGAAAGGCATTTCTCCTGTCACTCACCGGATCGAATAGGGAAATTGTTGCGCAATTGATCGAAGACGCTCGAAGTAGTGCAGTCCACGATGTTCTTTCCCATCTTCAGTGGAAGCACACATGTGGAGGGCTCGATTTGACTGTCGACGGCTATCGGCTGCCGAGGGAGCCGTTCTGAGGCAGTATGCATATGGACTACATGTGCCGGCGAGCCGGGGATCCGTGGCCCGAAGAGGATCCCGAGACTAACTAGCGAAGACGTCAGTGCGGCCCGCACGGGGGACTTTGGGGTTAAAGTAAGTAGCCATTCTGGCCGTTGAGGGCCGCATCCGCAAACAGGGAACATCCATGCCCGCCAAAATCACCCGCGCCGCCTATGCCCAGATGTACGGCCCGACCGTTGGCGACAAGGTCCGGCTCGCCGACACCGAGCTGTTCATCGAAGTCGAAAAGGATCTCACCCTTTACGGTGAGGAGGTGAAATTCGGCGGCGGCAAGGTCATCCGCGACGGCATGGGCCAGAGCCAGGTTTCGCGCGCGCAAGGCGCGGTCGACACCGTCATCACCAATGCGCTGGTCGTCGATGCCACCGCCGGCATCGTCAAGGCCGATATCGGCCTCAGGGACGGCCGCATCGCCGCGATCGGCAAGGCCGGCAATCCGGATACTCAAGGCGGCGTTACCATTATCATCGGCCCGGGCACCGAGATTATTGCCGGCGAGGGCAAGATCGTGACCGCCGGCGGCTTCGACGCGCATATCCACTTCATCTGCCCGCAGCAGATCGAGGAAGCGCTGATGTCGGGCATCACCACCATGCTCGGCGGCGGCACCGGCCCGGCCCACGGCACGCTGGCGACCACCTGCACGCCGGGGCCGTGGCATCTGGCGCGCATGATCCAGTCTTTCGATGCCTTCCCGATGAATATCGGCCTGTCGGGCAAGGGCAACGCGTCGCTGCCTGCCGCGCTCGAGGAGATGGTGCTCGCCGGCGCCTGCTCGCTGAAGCTGCACGAGGACTGGGGCACAACGCCGGCTGCAATCGACTGCTGCCTGTCGGTCGCCGACGATTACGACGTGCAGGTGATGATCCACACCGACACGCTGAACGAGTCCGGCTTCGTCGAAAACACGGTCGCAGCGATCAAGGGCCGCACCATTCACGCCTTCCACACCGAAGGCGCCGGCGGCGGCCACGCGCCTGATATCATCAAGGTCTGCGGCCTGCCCAACGTCATTCCGTCCTCGACCAATCCGACCCGCCCCTACACGGTCAACACGCTGGCCGAACACCTCGACATGCTGATGGTCTGTCATCACCTGTCGCCGTCGATCCCCGAAGACATCGCCTTTGCCGAGAGCCGCATCCGCAAGGAAACCATCGCCGCCGAAGACATTCTGCACGACATCGGCGCCTTCTCGATCATCTCGTCGGACAGCCAGGCCATGGGTCGTGTCGGCGAAGTGGCGATCCGCTGCTGGCAGACCGCCGACAAGATGAAGCGCCAGCGCGGTTCGCTGCCGCAGGAGACCGGCAACAACGACAATTTCCGTGTCCGCCGCTACATCGCCAAATACACCATCAATCCGGCCATCGCGCATGGCCTGTCGAAGGACATCGGTTCGGTGGCGGTGGGAAAACGCGCTGACCTTGTGCTGTGGAACCCGGCCTTCTTCGGCGTCAAGCCGGACATGGTGCTGATTGGCGGCATGATCGCCGCCGCCCCGATGGGCGATCCCAACGCCTCGATCCCGACGCCGCAGCCGATGCACTATCGGCCGATGTTCGGCGCCTATGGCAAGGCGATGACCAATTCGTCGGTGACCTTCGTTTCGAAGGCCGCGCTCGATTCCGGCCTGCGCGGCAGGCTCGGCATCGACAAGCAGATGGTGGCGGTAGAGAACACCCGCGGCGGCATTGGCAAGCACTCGATGGTGCTCAACGACGCCACGCCGCATGTCGAGGTCGACCCCGAAACCTATGAGGTCCGCGCCGACGGCGAGTTGCTCACCTGCGAGCCGGCCACCGTGCTGCCGATGGCGCAACGCTACTTCCTGTTCTGAACCATAGGCGTTAGAACGACCGACGTAGAACATGCCGCGCCAGGCCTATGGACCAGCAACTCCCCTACGCCCACGACATTTTCCCTCATATCCGCATCGTCCTGGGCATGGTGATCGGCCTCGGCGTCACCCGCCTGCTGTCGGGGCTCGCCCGCATCGTCCAGCATCCCGGCCAATACCGGCTCTATCCCGTGCACCTCGCCTGGGTTGCGTCGGTGCTTTTAATGCTGGTGCATTTCTGGTGGTGGGAGTTCGGCCTGTTCCAGATCGAGAATTGGACCTTCGGCAAATACCTGTTCATCATCTTCTACGCCGTCACGCTGTTCCTGCTCTGCGCGCTGCTGTTTCCGGATTCGATGCTGGACTACACCAGCTATGAGGATTTCTTTTATTCGCGCCGGGCCTGGTTCTTCGGCCTGCTGGCGGCGACCTATCTGCTCGACGTGGTCGATACGCTGCTGAAAGGGCCGGCGCATTTCGCACATTTCGGCGTCGAATATCTGATCCGCACGCCGGTTTTCGTAGCGCTTTGCGTCATTGCGGTCCTGCTGCGCGACCGCCGCTTTCACATCGCCTTTGTCGCCGGCGCGCTCGTCTATCAGATATCGTTTATCCTGCGGCTCTTCGACACGATTGTTTGAGCGCCATTGGGGCGGCTGATCGGTATAGTCTAGGCTTTTTGCGAAAGGTAGTCTTACATGAAGCTCGACATCCGCACCGACTTCACCAAATTCCCGCGCGCTGTGGCGGTACTAGCTGCCGGCAAGGCCGGAACCACTACGCCGTATGACAGCGCAGTGCTTGCCCATGACGAGCGGCATCTGCGCCGTCGCGCCATCGAAACGGCCCGTAGCGACAAGGTGCTGGTCGACCTGCCCGAACCGGTGACCTTGAACCATGGCGACCGGCTGGTGCTGGAGGATGGCCGCCACATCGAGATCATCGCGGCGGCGGAGCCGCTCTACGACGTCCGGGCCAGCGACCCTGTTCATCTGGCCGAGCTTGCCTGGCACATCGGCAACCGCCATCTCGCAGCCGCCATCGAAGCTGGGCGCATCCTCATCCTGCGCGACCATGTCATCAAGGCGATGCTGGAAGGGCTTGGCGCCACCGTGAGCGACGTTTCCGAACCGTTCAAGCCGGTGCGCGGTGCCTATTCCGGGCATGGCGGGCACGGCCATGCTCATGCCGAGGTGCATGCACACAGCCACGCCGAAGCGCATTCCCATAGCCACAGCGAATCGCATTCCCACAGCCATTCGCACGACCATGATCATGACTGACCAGCCCTCCAACGTGGCCCAGCCTTCCAACGTTGCTTTGTTGCGGCTGATGGCGTGGCTGTCGCCGTCTTTTCCGGTCGGCGGTTTTTCCTACAGCCATGGCCTGGAACAAGCCGTGCATGCCGGGCTGGTTGCCGACGGCAAAGAGCTCGCCGCGTGGCTGGAGACGCTGGTCGAGATGGGTTCGGGCTGGAACGATGCGGTGCTGTTTGCCGAAAGCTGGCGCCGTGCGCGCGAAGCCGGCGATCTCGCCGAAATCGCAGCACTCGCAGAGGCCTTGGCCGGCTCGCGCGAGCGTCATGCCGAAACCATGCTGCAGGGCGCCGCCTTCCTGAAGGCGGCCTCGGCCTGGCCGTGCCAGGTGCTGGACCGCCTGCCGGCCGAATGTGCCTATTGCGTCGCCGTCGGTGCCGTCGCCGGCGGCCACGGAATTATGCTGCGGGATGCGCTGGCCGGCTTCCTGCAGGCCTTCTTTTCCAACCTCGTCCAGGCCGCGATCCGGCTTGGTGTCGTTGGCCAGACCGGAGCGACCGCGCTGCTCGCCGGCTTCGAGCCGCTGGCCTTGGCGACTGCAGCCCGCGCTTCCGACTCGACCCTCGACGATCTCGGCGGCTGCGCTTTTATCTCCGACATCACGGCGATGAAGCACGAGACCCAGTATTCGCGGCTGTTCCGCTCATGATCGTCCTAGCCTCCGCGCTCTCCTCGGTCCTGCTGCTGATCACCGCACTGCATGTCTATTGGGGCATTGGCGGCATCTGGCCGGGCAGGGACGCTGCCTCCTGCGCCCGCGCCGTCATCGGCTTTCATGGCGTCGACGAAATGCCGGCACCCTTCGCCAGCTTCGCCGTCGCCGCATGTCTCGGCCTGGCGACACTGTGGCCGATGGCGCTCGAGGGCATCTTTGCCACGCCGTTTCCCAAGGCTGGGCTTGCCGCCACGTCACTGCTTATCGCCCTGGTTTTCCTGGCGCGCGGCATTGCCGGCTTCACGTCCTGGTGGCGCCGGCTGACGCCCGAACAGCCTTTCGCGCGGCTCGATCTGCGTTACTATTCGCCGCTGTGCCTGCTGATCGGGCTTGCCTTCGCCATTCTTGCCTTCACGGAGTTCCCCGCATGATATCGCCCAACGGTCCTCTTCGCATCGGCATTGGCGGTCCCGTCGGCTCGGGCAAGACGACGCTCACCGAAAAGCTCTGCAAGGCGCTGCGTGACGAGTTCTCGATCGCCGTCGTCACCAACGACATCTACACCAAGGAAGACGCCATGATGCTGGCCCGGCTGCAGGCGCTGCCCGAGGATCGCATCGTCGGCGTCGAGACCGGCGGCTGTCCGCACACCGCCATCCGCGAGGACGCCTCGATCAATCTGCAGGCGATCGCCGAGATGACCAAAAAATTCCCGGATCTCGACATCGTCTTCATAGAATCGGGCGGCGACAACCTCGCCGCCACCTTCTCGCCGGACCTTGCCGACCTGACGCTCTATGTCATCTCGGTTTGCCAGGGCGAGGAGATTCCGCGCAAGGGCGGGCCGGCGATCACCCGGTCCGATTTCCTGGTCATCAACAAGAGCGACCTTGCGCCCTATGTGAACGTCAATCTCGACATCATGGAACGCGACGCTGCCCGCATGCGCGGCAAACGGCCGTTCGGCTTCACCGACCTGTCGCGCGGCAAGGGACTGCAGGAGGTGATAGATTTCATCGTCGAGCATGGCGGGCTCAGGGTCGGCGCGGCCACCAGCACGGCGGCATAACGGCGCTCGCCTGCACCAAACGAAACCGGTTGCGCGTGTTCCAGCCGCGCGGCATGCTCGCTCCATTCACGGAGGTCTACGATGAGCATCACGCGCCTGCAGAAGGAAGTGCTGACCAACCTGCCGTTCTATGAGGAGCGCGTCGATCTGGCTTGCGCCTTCCGCTGGACGGCGCGGCTTAACATGCACGAGGCGGTGGCCAACCATTTTTCGCTGGCGGTCAACGACGATGGCTCGCAATTCCTGATGAACCCTAACCAGGTGCATTTCTCGCGCATCAAGGCGAGCGATCTGCTTCTGATCGACGCCAATGATCCCGACACGCTGGTCGGCCCGAATGCGCCCGATCCGACGGCGTGGGGGCTGCATGGTGCCATCCATCGCAACGTGCGTCATGCGCGCTGCGTCATGCATGTCCACTCGATCCACGCCACCGTGCTTGCCTCGCTTGCCGACTCGACGCTGCCGCCGGTCGACCAGAACTCGGCAATCTTCTTCAACCGCCATGTCGTCGACGCTCATTATGGCGGGCTGGCCTTCGAGGAAGAGGGCGAGCGCTGCTCGCAGCTTCTTGTGGACCCGAAGGTCAAGGTCATGGTGATGGGCAACCATGGCGTGCTGGTCATCGGTGACAGCGTCGCCGACACCTTCAACCGCATGTTCTATTTCGAGCGCGCCGCCGAAACCTATATCAAGGCGCTGTGGACAGGCCGGACGCTGCGGGTTCTGTCGGATGAGATCGCCGAAAAGGCGGCACGGGAACAGGAAGACTATCCCGGCCAGGCCGAGCGCCACCTTTCCGAACTGAAGGCGATCCTCGACGAGCAGGAGCCTGCCTACCGGAACTGAGTGCAGTCCCGCCGGGCCTGGCTTAAAGCCCGAGCTTGGCCCGCAATTCGTCGGCGCTGTTGATGACAATCGCCCCCGGCGGCCCTTCCATGGGCACCTCTGGCCAGAAGATCGTCTTCATTCCCGCTGCCAGCCCCGCCGTGGCGCCGGTCACGCTGTCATCGACCGCCACGGCCTCGGCGGGATCGACGTCGGCCAACCAGGCGGCGCGCAGGAAAGGTTCGGCATGCGGCTTGCCTTCGCGCACGTCGTTGCGGCTGACCGTCTTCATGCCGGGATAGACGAGGCCTACGGCGCGCAGATTGGCATCGACGATCAGCCTGTCCGAGTTGGACACCACCGCTTGCGGCACGCCAAGCTCCCGCAGCTCATTGAAAATCTCGATCGCGCCGCTGCGTGGCGTCAGCGTTTCGGCCATCGGCAGATAGTGATCGTATTTGCGCACGATCCAGTCGTCGAAAGGCAGGTCGAGGCCGAACTCGTCGCGCAGCATTTCGTAGACCGGCCATGCGGCGATGCCGAGCACCCGCTCGTGCAGGTTGGCCGGCGGTGCGATGCCGACGCTGTGCAGCGCCGCAATCAGCGCTGCCTCGTGCAGCGGCTCGCTGTCGACCAGCGTGCCGTCCATATCCCAGAAAACCGCTTTCGGCGTCATGCAAGGCTCCATTCTCCAAAATCCCTTAAAGCGTTTAGCGCGGGAGATAAACCGCCGCGTCCCCGCTAATGCATGTCGCGCAAAAGTGTGCAGCGGTTTTGCGATAACGACATGCATGAGGCCGATCGAACACGTCGCGCTTTGGAACCGAGATTGGTGCGACCTCGACAGCCTTGCTGTTGCGACGAGACTAGGTCGACCCCGTCACTTCGTTCGAACCACCAAGTCCTTAAGCAATTGCTCGTACAATAGGCAATTGCGCGCAAGTTCATTCCCTGCGAAACTATGGTACTCCGCCTCTTATGCTCGGCGGGTTGGGAGGCAGGAACTTGAATTCGCGGCAGGACAGCGGCGGCAACAGGCTGGACGACGCGGCGCGCGCCGGATGGCTCTATTACGTTGCCGGCAACACCCAGGACCAGATCGCCGCCACGCTTGGCATCTCGCGGCAGACGGCGCAGCGGCTGGTGTCGCTCGCAGTCTCCGAAGGGCTGATCAAGGTGCGCGTCGACCATCCGATCGCCAATTGCCTCGACCTTGCGGCACGGCTGAAATCGCGCTTTGCCCTTGATCTGGTCGAGGTGGTGCCGAGCGACCCGTCTTCGTCCTCCACCGTCATCGGCGTCGCAGAGGCGGCGGCGGCCGAGATCGAGCGGCGGCTGAGGTCGCCGACCCCGATTGTCATGGCGATCGGCACCGGCCGCACGCTGAAGGCCGCGATCGAGCAGCTGCCGCCGATGGAATGCCCGCAGCACAAGGTGGTATCGCTGACCGGCAACATCTCGCCGGACGGCTCGGCCGCCTTCTACAACGTCATCTTCACCATGGCCGACAGGGTCAAGGCGCGCTCGTTTCCGATGCCTTTGCCGGTCATCGCCTCCTCGCCGGAGGAGCGCGAGATGCTGCTCAGCCAGCCGATGATCCAGCCGACGCTGGCGCTTGCGGCCGAGGCCGACGTCACTTTTGTCGGCATAGGCGATCTCGGCCCGAAGGCGCCGCTTTACGAGGACGGCTTCATCTCGGAGGGTGAATTGAAGGCGCTGCAGAAGGCCGGCGGCGTCGCCGAGATCGTCGGCTGGGTGTTCGATCGCGACGGCCGCATGATCGACGGCATCACCAACGACCGGGTGTCGTCGGCGCCGCTGCCGTCGCGCGAAAAGTCGCTGGTGATCGCGCTTGCCATGGGCGACCGCAAGCTGCCGGGCATCTTCGCCGCCGTCAACCGGCGGCTGGTCAACGGCCTGATCACCGATGAGCGGACCGCCGCCGCCCTGCTGGCGGGCGCATGATCTCCGAGCCCCTGACGGTCGGAAACGATCATGTGAAATCGAAACGCATCTGAACCCCCGATAAAACGAGCGACACTACTGGCGACGGCCGCAAGGATCATTGCCGTCGAGGAAGCCCATGTCTCGCTGCAGATGCGGCGGCAGTTCCCGGACGTCGAGATAGGCCCGTTTCCGCGCCGCGTGCCTTGCCAATCCCCGCGCCAGCCGTGAAAACCAGCCATGGGCTGGAGCAAGAAGCAGCTTTTCCTGTATTGTGGTCATGATCGTCAGCCTTCGCTATCTCTAGGCGTAATTGATCTTCAACACGGAATATCGGTAGGACCGGCCGGTGCCGCCAATCAAACGTCGATCACTGCCCATAAGGAGGGCTTATGCCGGAGCTCAATTCACGACAGCTGGTTTCGCAGCTTCCTCCGCTTCAGGCGATCCGGGTGTTCGAGGCCGTGGCGCGGCATCTCTCGTTCACCAAGGCCGCCCAGGAGCTTGGCATGACGCAGGCGGCGGCAAGCTATCAGATCAAGCTTCTGGAGGAGCGCATCGGCGCGCCCTTGTTCCTGCGCCAGCCAAAACAGATCGTGCTGACCGAACCCGGCCAACGCCTGGCGCCCGCGGTCAGCGAAGCATTCGCGCTGTTGAGCGGCGCCTATGCCGCCGCGCGCACCGGCGCCGACGGCGTACTTTGCGTTTCGACGCTGCTGACCTTTGCCTCCAATTGGCTGGCGCAGCATCTCGGTTCGTTCCAGGTCGCGCATCCGTCGCTGGCGGTGCGCGTCGACACCTCGAACAGGGTTGTCGACTTTGCCAGAGAGGATATCGACATCGCCATCCGCTCCGGTGGCGGCAACTGGCCGGGCGTCGAGACCCATATGCTTTTCAGGGCCGATTTCACGCCGGTTCTCAGCCCAAAGCTCGCGGCAAGCATCGGCGGCGTCAAGGAGCCGGCCGACTTGCTGCGGCTGCCGATCCTCGACCCGGGCGACATCTGGTGGCGGGACTGGTTTGCCGCCGCCGGCCTGCCGGTCGAGGAACTGGCCAAGCGCCCCGGCACCAGCATGGGCGCGCAGGCCTATGAGGCCAACGCCGCGATTGCCGGCCACGGCGTGGCGATCGTTACCAAGGCGCTGTTCAAGACCGAACTTGCCGACGGCCGCCTGATCCAGCCCTTCGATCTTGTTGGTGACGACGGCCATGCCTATTGGCTGGTCTATCCGACAGCGCGGCGCAACGTGCCGAAGATCCGCGCCTTCCGCGATTGGATCCTGAGCGAGATCGCTTGCCAATAGGCTGAATCCCAGCCACCCGGACAGCAAAGCTCCGGCTTTTGGCGGCGCGATGAGCCCGACCGAACCCCTCTCACATATCCCGCGAGTGGCCCAGGCTTGCCGCTGCACGAGACCGACGTGCTGCGCTGCAGCAACGAATCCGTCTTGACATAATTCACCGCAAGTGAGTAATTGCTCACAGCCAAGGCAAATGCTCATCTTGGTTTATGGGAGGAATTTTGATGAAACTTCGCACGTTCACCCTAGGCCTGTTCTCGGCCAGCGCGCTTGCTTTCGCCGCGCATGCCGAATCCATCACCATCGCCACGGTCAACAATGGCGACATGGTCCGCATGCAGAAGCTGACCGACGACTTCACCGCAACGAATCCCGACATTCAGCTGCAGTGGGTCACGCTCGAGGAAAATGTCCTGCGCGAGCGCGTCACCACCGACATCGCCACCAAGGGTGGCCAGTACGACGTGATGACCATCGGCACCTACGAGGTGCCGATCTGGGCCAAGCAGAGCTGGCTCTTGCCTCTCGACAAGCTCGGCGACGATTACGACGTCAAGGACATCATCCCGGCCATAGCCGGCGGCCTGTCGGTCGACGGCAAGCTCTATGCAGCGCCGTTCTACGGCGAAAGCTCCTTCGTCATGTACCGCAAGGACCTGATGGAAAAGGCCGGGCTCAAGATGCCCGATGCACCGACTTGGGACTTCATCAAGCAGGCCGCCGACAAGATGACCGACCGCGCCAACGGCGTGAACGGCGTCTGCCTGCGCGGCAAGGCAGGCTGGGGCGAGAACATGGCCTTCCTGACCGCCATGTCGAACTCGTTCGGTGCGCGCTGGTTCGACGAGAACTGGAAGCCGCAATTCGACCAGCCCGAATGGAAGAACACGCTGCAATTCTATGTCGACCTGATGAAGGCCGACGGCCCCGAGGGCGCGTCGTCCAACGGCTTCAACGAAAACCTGGCGCTGTTCCAGCAGGGCAAATGCGGCATGTGGATCGACGCCACCGTCGCTGCCTCCTTCGTCTCCGACCCGAAGAACTCCACCGTCGCCGACAAGGTCGGCTATGCGCTGGCGCCGGACAATGGCCTCGGCAAGCGCGGCAATTGGCTGTGGGCATGGTCGCTGGCCATCCCCGCCGGCACCCAGAAGGCCGACGCCGCTCAAAAGTTCGTATCCTGGGCTACCAGCAAGCATTATGCCGAGCTCGTCGCCTCGAAGGAAGGCTGGGCCAACGTTCCGCCGGGAACGCGCTCCTCGCTCTATGCCAATCCCGAGTACCAGAAGGCAGCGCCTTTCGCCAAGATGACGCTGGACTCGATCAACTCCGCCGATCCGACGCACCCAACCGTCAAGCCGGTGCCTTATGTCGGCGTCCAGTTCGTCGCCATTCCTGAGTTCCAGGGTCTCGGCACCACCGTCGGCCAGCTCTTCTCAGCGGCACTTGCCGGCCAGTCGAGCGTCGACGATGCCTTGAAGCAGGCGCAGGACGCCGCCACCGCGACGATGACCGAGGGCGGTTACATCAAGTAGGTTCCTCCCGGTGCCGGTTGCCAATAGCAATCGGCACCGGCCGCCCGAATCCCAGTTCGGGCGGCCAGCTTCATACCGCTGAAAAACTTGGCTGACCTCGAAGGGTGACCGTCATGGCTACTCAGCAGACCCGTTCGCTTGCCCGTTTCATGATGGCGCCATCCGTGGTGCTGCTGCTGGTTTGGATGATTGTGCCGCTGGCATTCACGCTGTGGTTCTCCTTCCAGCAGTACAATCCGCTCAATCCGATGCGCGACGGCTTCGTCGGCTTTTCGAACTACGCGCTGTTCTATTCCAACCCGGCATTCCTGCAGTCGATCCTCAACACGCTCACCATCGTCGTCAGCGTGCTTTTGATCACGGTGATCGGCGGTATCTTGCTGGCGCTTCTGCTCGATCAGCCGATGTGGGGACAGGGCATCGTCCGCATCCTCGTCATCTCGCCGTTCTTCGTCATGCCGCCGGTGGCAGCACTGGTCTGGAAGAACATGATCATGCATCCGCAGTACGGTGTCTTCGCCGATATTGCGCGCTTCTTCGGCGGGCAGCCGATCGACTGGTTCGGGCAGCACCCGCTCCTGGCGATCATCATCATCGTTGCCTGGCAGTGGCTGCCGTTTGCGACGCTGATCCTGTTGACCGCGCTTCAGTCGCTCGACGGCGAGCAGAAGGAAGCCGCCGAAATGGACGGTGCCGGCTTCATCAGCCGCTTCATTTATTTGACGCTGCCGCATATGTCGCGCGCCATAACCGTCGTCATCCTGATCCAGACGATCTTCCTTCTGTCGGTCTATGCCGAGATCCTCGTCACCACCAATGGCGGCCCGGGTTACGCCTCTACCAACCTGCCCTTCCTCGTCTACCAGAAGGCATTGCTGGAGTTCAAAATCGGCCAGGCGTCCGCCGGCGGCATCATCGCCGTCATTCTCGCCAACATCGTCGCCTTCTTCGCCATGCGCGCCGTCGGCAAGAACCTGGACAAATAAGGGAGGCTAAGATGGCACGTGCAGTCACCACCCAGCACAAGACGATTGCGACCGCGGCCGCCTGGATCGTCGCGCTACTGATCTTCTTCCCGATCCTCTATACGATCATCACTTCGTTCAAATCGGAGCAGGAGGCCATCCAAGGCTTCAACCTGTTCCCGTCGGGAACCACGGAGAGCTATTCCGAGGTCCAGGCGCAGAGCGGCTATTTCAAATTCTTCCTGAACTCGGTGTTCCTGTCGGTCGGCTCGACCGTCCTGGCTCTGCTTGTCGCCGTACCGGCGGCATGGTCGATGGCGTTTTCGCCGAGCAAACGCACCAAGGACATCCTGATGTGGATGCTTTCCACCAAGATGATGCCGGCCGTCGCCGTGCTGTTCCCGATCTATCTGATCTTCCGCGATACCGGACTGCTCGACAGCCGCATCGGCCTGATGGTCATGCTGATGCTGATCAACCTGCCGATCGTGGTCTGGATGCTCTACACCTATTTCCGCGAGATCCCGGGCGAGATCCTGGAAGCGGCGCGCATGGACGGCGCATCGCTCTGGAACGAGATCATCTACGTGCTGACGCCGATGGCGGTGCCCGGCATCGCCTCGACCATGCTGCTCAACATCATTCTCGCCTGGAACGAGGCGTTCTGGACGATCCGGCTGACCACCACCGAGGCCGCGCCGCTCACCGCTTTCATCAGCTCCTTCTCCAGCCCGCAGGGGCTGTTCTGGGCCAAGCTTTCGGCCGCCTCGACGCTGGCGATCGCGCCGATCCTGATCATGGGCTGGTTCAGCCAGAAGCAGCTGGTCCGCGGCCTGACATTTGGGGCAGTAAAGTAACGGAAACTGCCTGACGCAAAACGACGAAATAGCCCTTCGGGGGAGGAAATCATGGGAAACATCACGCTCAAGAACGTCTCCAAATCCTTCGGGGCGACATCCATCATTCCCGGCCTCGACCTGGTCATCGAGAACGGCGAGTTCGTCGTCTTCGTCGGCCCGTCAGGCTGCGGCAAGTCAACGCTGTTGCGTCTGATCGCTGGCCTGGAGGATACCAGCGGCGGCACCATCAATATCGATGGCCGCGACGTCACCGGTGAGGCGCCGGCCAAGCGCAAGCTGGCGATGGTGTTCCAGTCCTATGCGCTCTACCCGCACATGACGGTGGCCAAGAACATCGCTTTCCCGCTGAAGATGGCGGGCGAGGACAAAGCCACCATCGACAAGAAGGTGAAGGACGCCGCGCGGATTTTGAACCTCACCAACTACCTCGACCGCCGCCCCGGCCAGCTCTCCGGCGGCCAGCGGCAGCGCGTCGCCATCGGCCGCGCCATCGTGCGCCAGCCATCGGCCTTCCTGTTCGACGAGCCTTTGTCCAATCTCGACGCGGCGCTGCGCGGCACCATGCGGCTGGAGATCAGCGAGCTACACCACCAGCTCAAGACAACCATGGTCTACGTCACCCACGACCAGATCGAGGCGATGACCATGGCCGACAAGATCGTCGTGCTCAATGCCGGCAATATCGAGCAGGTTGGCTCGCCTATGGAGCTCTACAAGACGCCGAAGAACCTGTTCGTCGCCGGTTTCATAGGTTCGCCGAAGATGAACCTGATCGAAGGCGCGCCGGCCGCCAAATATGGCGCCAACACAGTCGGCATCCGCCCGGAGCATATGAACATTTCGAAGACGTCAGGCGACTGGAAGGCGACGGTCGGCGTTGCCGAGCATCTCGGCTCCGACACGTTTTTGCACGTCCAGGCAGATGGTGTCGGGCAGCTGACGGTGCGTGCCGACGGCGAGCTGGCCGCCCATCACGGCGACACGATCTACCTGACACCGGACAAGACCAAGCTGCATCGTTTCGGCACCGATGGGAAGGCGATGCTGCAATGAGGCTCGGAGGTAAATCGGCGCTGATCACCGGATCGGCGCGCGGCATCGGCAGGGCGTTTGCCGAAGCCTACATGCGGGAGGGGGCGACCGTCGCCATCGGCGACATCAATCTCGAGGCTGCCGAGAAGACGGCTTCGGAAATCGGCGGCAATGCCTACGCGGTGAAGCTGGACGTCACCGATCTCGCGTCGATCGATGCGGCCGTCAAGGCGGTCGAAGCCAGGGCCGGCGGCCTGGATATCTTGATCAACAACGCTGCTTTGTTCGACCTGGCGCCGATCGTCGAGATCACCAAGGCAAGCTACGACAGATTGTTTTCGGTCAACGTCGCCGGCACGCTGTTTACGTTGCAGGCCGCCGCCCGTTCGATGATTGCCCGCGGCAAGGGCGGCAAGATCATCAACATGGCGAGCCAGGCCGGGCGCCGCGGCGAGGCGCTGGTCGCCGTCTACTGCGCCACCAAGGCGGCGGTCATCTCGTTGACCCAGTCGGCAGGGCTCGACCTGATCAAGCACCGCATCAACGTCAATGCCATCGCCCCGGGTGTCGTCGACGGCGAGCATTGGGACCATGTCGATGCCCTGTTCGCCAAGTTCGAGAACCGGCCGAAGGGTGAAAAGAAGAGACTGGTCGGCGAAGCCGTGCCTTATGGCCGCATGGGCACGGCGCAAGACCTCACCGGCATGGCGGTGTTCCTGGCCAGCGACGAGGCCGAATACATCGTTGCCCAGACCTATAATGTCGATGGCGGCCAGTGGATGAGTTGAGGGGGCGAAGGCGCTCTTCTCCCCGTCTCCTCCACGGGGGGAAGAGCCGTCCCGCTAAAGGGTAAAAGCAGATGACCGTGAAACTCTCTTCTTCCATCCTGGCCAAGCTGCCGCCCAAGGTCGCCGGCCCGAAATACGATCGCGTCGCGCTCAAGGCCGGCATCGTGCATTTCGGCGTCGGCAATTTCCATCGCTCGCACCAGGCCGTCTATCTCGACGACCTGTTCAACTCGGGCGTCGGCCACGACTGGGCCATTGTTGGCGCCGGCGTCTTCGAGGGCGAGAAGGTCGGCCGCGGCAAGTTGCAGGAGCAGGACTGGCTGACCACCGTGGTCGAGCAGGACAGCGGCCATATGAGCGCGCGCGTCACCGGCGTCATGATCGACTTCCTGGTGCCTGGCGACGCGATCGCAATCGTCGAGCGGCTCGCCGATCCGGCGATCAAGATCGTTTCCCTGACCATTACCGAGGGTGGGTATTTCATCGATCCGGCTTCAGGCGTCTTCAATCCGACGCATCCCGACATCGTTGCCGACGCGCAACCCGGGGCGACACCGAAGACCGTTTTTGGGCTCATCCTCGCCGGGCTGCTGCGCCGCCGCGCCGACGGTATCGTGCCCTTCACCGTCATGTCCTGCGACAACATCCCCCATAACGGCCACGTCACCTCGGATGGCGTCATCGGCCTTGCGCGGCTGATCGACGAGGATCTGGCAAACTGGGTGAGCGAAAACGTTGCCTTTCCCGACGGCATGGTCGACCGCATCACGCCGGCCACCACCGACCGCGAGCGCGGCATTCTCTCCAGCGAGTTCGGCCTCGACGACAATTGGCCGGTGTTTTGCGAGCCGTTCAAGCAATGGGTGCTGGAGGACCGTTTCACCGACGGAAGGCCGCCGCTGGAACAGGTCGGCGTGCAGTTCGTCAGCGACGTCGCGCCCTATGAGCTGATGAAGATCCGCATCCTAAATGGCGGCCACGCGACCATCGCCTATCCGGCCGGGCTGATGGACATCCATTTCGTCCATGAGGCGATGCAGGAGCCTCTGGTACGCGGCTTCCTCGACAAGCTCGAGCATGACGAAATCATCCCGACCGTGCCGCCGGTGCCGGACACCGACCTCGAAGATTACTACCAGCTCATCGAGCACCGCTTCTCCAATCCGAAGATCGGCGACACCATACGCCGGCTTTGCCTCGACGGCTCCAACCGCCAGCCGAAATTCATCATTCCGACCATCGCCGACCGGCTGAAGGCTGGCAAAAGCGTCGTCGGCCTGGCGCTGGAATCTGCGCTCTGGTGTCGCTACTGCTTCGGCACCACGGATTCCGGTGCCGTCACCGAGCCCAACGACCCGAACTGGGGCCGGTTGCAGGCGACAGCCAAGGCGGCCAGGGGCATGCCTGCCGCCTGGCTTGCCATGGAGGACATCTATGGCGACGTCGGACGCTCGGCGCCGTTCGCCGAAGCGTTCGCCCATGCGCTCAAATCGCTGTGGGCGGACGGCGCGCGCGCGACACTGACGCGCTATCTCGCCGGCGAACTCTGAAGCCGATCCAGCGCGATGACGCCTGAACTGGTCATTTTCGACTGTGACGGCGTGCTGGTGGATAGCGAGATGCTGTCCGTCTCGGCATTGCTGGAGATGATCGCGCTTGCCGGCGGCAACGTCAGCGAGGACATTGCCTACGAGCACTTCCTCGGCAAGAGCATGAAGAGCGTCCGCGAAATCCTCGCAAGCGACTTCGGGCTCGATCTCACCGACCAGCATCTGATCGAGATGCGCTCCGAACTGATGCGCAAGTTCCGCCAGGAGCTGAAACCGATGCCAGGCATCGCACAGGTCCTGCCGAAGCTCGGCGTGCCGTGCTGCGTCGCCTCCTCCGGCACGCTGGAGCGAATCCGCTATGCGCTCCAGGTTACGGAGTTGCTTGGGCTACTGGAGCCGCATTTGTTCAGCGCTGCCATGGTGGCGCGGGGCAAACCGGCGCCTGACCTTTTTCTCCACGCAGCCGACAAAATGGGGGCTGTTCCGCGAAACTGCCTCGTCGTCGAGGACAGCCCTGCCGGCATCGAAGCGGCTCGGGCGGCCGGCATGCGCGTCCTTGCCTTCACCGGCGGCTCGCACACCGGCAACCCGGCACTGAAAGCGCGGCTTGCGTCGAGTGAGCCGGACTTTATATTCGCTGACATGCTGCAATTGCCCGATCTGATTGCAGGCCTGGGAGCGAGAGCAAGAACACCTTGACCAACAGTTTCGTTTGCGCGGTCGATGTCGGCACCGGAAGCGCCCGTGCCGGCATTCTCGACACCGCTGGCGCCTTGCTCGGCCGCGCCGAGCACCCGATCGCCATGCAACAGCCGAAGGCCGATCACGCCGAGCACGATTCGCAGGATATCTGGTCGGCAGTGTGCAGTGCCGTGCGCGCTGCCCGCGAAAAGGCGGGCGTGAAGGCTGAGGATATCGTCGGCATCTCCTTTGACGCCACCTGCTCGCTGGTGGTGCGAGACCGGCATGGCGGCCAGCTCAGCGTATCCGTCACCGGTGAAAGGCGCTGGGACACCATCGTCTGGCTCGACCATCGCGCCATTGCCGAGGCCGATGAATGCACCGAAAGCGGCCATGCCGTGCTCGACTATATCGGCGGCGTGATGTCGCCGGAAATGGAGACGCCCAAGCTGATGTGGCTGAAGCGCAACCTGCCCGGAACATGGAACGAAGCCGGCTACCTATTCGACCTCACCGACTTCCTGACCTGGAAGGCGACCGGCTCGCTCGCCCGTTCGCAATGCACGCTGACCGCCAAATGGACATATCTGGCCCATGAAGAAATCGGCTGGCGGCGCGACTTCTTCGAAGCGGCCGGGCTCGGCGACCTTTTCGAGCACGGCAATCTTCCGGAAAAGGCAAGCCCGGTCGGTGCCGATATCGGCCCGCTCGGCGCGCAAGCTGCGGCGGAGCTTGGCCTCACCGAAAAATGCCGGGTCGGCGCCGGCGTCATCGATGCCTATGCCGGCGCGCTCGGCGTGCTCGGCGGTTTCGCCGGTGAAGCGCAGGACATCGGCCGCCATCTGGCCCTGATCGCCGGCACGTCGAGTTGCGTCATGGCGATGTCGCCCGATCCGCAGCCTTTCGCCGGTGTTTGGGGTCCTTACTATGGCGCTGCCCTTCCCGGCCTGTGGCTGTCGGAAGGTGGCCAGTCAGCCACCGGCGCGCTGCTCGATCACATCATCCGCTGGCATGGCGCCGGCGGCGAGCCGGATGCCGTCATGCATGCCAGGATCGCCCGCCGCGTCGCCGAGCTGCGCGCCGCCGAGGGCGGCAACCTCGCCGCAAGACTGCACGTACTGCCCGATTTCCACGGCAACCGCTCGCCGCTCGCCGACCCGCATGCCGTCGGCGTCATCAGCGGGCTGACGCTGGATTCCTCCTTCGACAGCCTGTGCAAGCTCTACTGGCGCACCGCTGTCAGCATCGCGCTTGGCGTACGCCATGTGCTGGAGGCGCTGAACGAGAACGGCTATCTGATCGACACGCTGCACGTCACCGGCGGCCACACCAAGAACCCGCTGTTGATGGAGCTCTATGCCGACGCCACCGGCTGCGCGGTGGTCGAGCCGCTGGCGGACGAGGCGGTGCTGCTCGGCACCGGCATGATTGCCGCCACCGCTGCCCGGCTTTTTCCCGATTTGAACGCTGCCTGCATCGCCATGCAGCAAGGCGGCAAGACACGAGACCCCAATCCAGCTGCCGCCGGCCGGTTCGATCGCGACTACCGCGTGTTTCTCGAAATGCACAGGCAAAGGCAGGCGCTGGACGCGATCCGATAGATCGGGATCGGCCGCTATCTCTGGTTCCAGCGCCGGATAACCGGCTCATCAAGGTCGTGCTCATAACCAAGCACGCTCACGCTGGCGGTATCCAGCACGAAAAGCGCGCCGTCTTGCGGCGGCAGGCCGAGCCAGCGTGCGGCCAGCACCCGCAGGAAATGCGAGCTTGAGAAGATCAGGACGTTGCTGCCGGCCTCGCGCAACTGGCTGACGATCCGGTCCGCTCTCGAGCCGACATCCACGGCGGGCTCGCCGCGCGGGCAGCCGTCGCGAAAAAGCCGCCAGCCGGGACGCTCGGCGAGGATTTGCTTGGTGGTCAATCCCTCATAGGCACCATAATCCCACTCCGCCAGATCGTCCTTCTTCACGCCTGACGCGCCGAAGCCGGCCAGCGCACAGGTGTTGAAGGCGCGCTGCGACGGGCTCGACCACACCGCCGAGAAGGACAGGCCCTTGAGCCGCTCAGCGACGCGCCTCGCCGCGTCCTCGCCGGCCGGCGTCAGCGGTATGTCGGTACGGCCGGTATGTTTCCCGGACGCACTCCATTCCGTCTCGCCATGCCGAACCAGATAGATTTCGGGAAACGCGCTCATCAGGGTGCCTTTCAAATGAATCCGCCGTGACCATAGCGGCTTCCATAGCCTCTCCAATAGCGTGCATTGAGCCGACTGGCTTAACCCTTCCGCAGGTCAGCCTCTTGCCACCGGTGCCCATTTGATAGACAAACCCGTCGTAATGCGGAATCCGGCCGATCTTGGCCATTTTCCGCGCTGAGACGCGGCTTCCGGCTCTTGCCGACGTGCCGCAATCGGATAGGCGGAAAACTAGAATGTCTGCGATCGAAGCCGACGCTCGCGCGCCGGAAAACCTTTGGCGTCGGGAAATCAGGGCGATGCTGGCGCTCGCCTGGCCGATGGTGCTGACCAATCTCGGCCAGACCGCGATGACGGCCACCGACGTCATGATGATGGGGCGGCTCGGACCGGACACGTTGGCCAGCGGTGCGCTTGGCGCCAATCTCTATTTCATGCCGCTCATCTTCGGGCTCGGCCTGATGCTGGCGACCTCTCCGATGATGGCGACCGAGCTTGGCCGCCGCCGCCACTCGGTGCGCGACCTGCGCCGCACCGTGCGCCAGGGTCTGTGGCTGGCGATCCTCATTTGCATTCCGATCTGGGTCTTTCTCTGGCACGGCGAGGCCGTGTTGCTGGCCATGGGTCAGGAACCGGCACTGGCGCATCAGGCCGGCATCTATCTGCGCTGGCTCGAATGGGCGGTGCTGCCCTTTTTCGGCTACATCGTCCTGCGCTCGTTCATTTCGGCGCTGGAGCGGCCGGGCTGGGCGCTGATCATCGTCTTCGTTGCCGTCGCCTGCAATGCCTTTTTCAACTGGCTGTTCATGTTCGGCAATCTCGGCATCCAATCGATGGGCATCGCCGGCTCCGGCCTTGCCACCACTCTGTCCAGCACGCTGATGTTCGCCGGCATGGCGGCGGTGGTGATGCTTGAGAAGAAATTCCGGCGCTATCGTCTGTTCGGACGCTTCTGGCGCGCTGACTGGCCGCGCTTCAAGGGCCTGCTGCGGCTCGGCCTGCCGATCGCCGGCCTGCTGGCCTTCGAGGTGACGATCTTCAACGCGGCGGCCTTTCTCATGGGCCTGATCGATGCGGCTTCGCTTGCCGCCCATGCGATCGCCATCCAGATCGCCTCGATCACCTTCATGGTGCCGCTCGGCCTCAACCAGGCCGTGACGGTGCGCGTCGGACTTGCCCACGGCGCCGGCAATCCGGAAGGTGTCAGCCGGGCTGGCTGGACCGCCTATGTCGTCGGTGTCTCCTTCATGGCGCTGATGGGGCTAGTGATGATCCTGTGGCCGCATGTCTTGATCGGCGCCTTCATCGATCTGGGCAATCCGGCTAATGCCGAGGTGGTGGCGCTTGCCGTGTCGTTCCTCGCTTTTGCCGCGCTGTTCCAGGTTTTTGACGGCGCGCAGGCGGTCGCCAGCGGCATGCTGCGCGGCCTGCACGACACCAAGGTGCCGATGATCTATGCCGCGATCGGCTATTGGGGCATCGGCCTGCCGCTCGGCGTGCTGCTGGCCTTCCATTTCGGCTTCAATGGCGTCGGCATCTGGATCGGCCTGTCGTCGGGACTGGCGGTGGTGGCGGCGCTCTTGCTGGGGCGCTGGCTGCGGCGCGACCGTATAGCGCCGTCTCTGGTATTCGGGCGTTGAATTGCTGGTCGCCCGCTCAGCGGGCCGCCGCCCGCTGCTCGAGCGAACGTGCATATTGCGTCAGCGGAAAGCACATGACGAAGAAGATCAGCGCTACCAGCCCATAGACTTTGAACGGTTCGAACGTCGCATTGTTGATCGCGTTGGATGTCCTCACCAGCTCCTCGAAACCGATGATCGAGGTCAGCGCGGTCGACTTGATCAGCTGCACCAGGAAGCCGACGGTCGGCGCGCGGGTGATCGAAAACGCCTGAGGCAAGATGATTAGCCGGAGTTCCTGCAGATAGTGCAGGCCGAGGCTGGCGCCGGCGTCCCACTGGCCGCGCGGCAGTGCATCGACGCCGCCGCGCCAGATCTCGGCGAGATAGGCGCTGGCAAAGAAGGTCAGGCCAAGCACCGCCGCGGTCCACGGCTCGATGCGCAGGCCCAGCATCGGCAAGCCGAAGAACATCAGGAAGAGCTGCATCAGCAGCGGCGTGCCCTGGAAAAGCGCGATGTAGCCGGAGGCAAACCGGCGCGCCCATTTATTCTTGGCGATGCGGAAGAACAGCACGATCATGCCGACCACGGCCCCGCCGACAAAGGCAGCCAACGACAAGAGCACCGTCCAGCGCGCCGCCAGCAGCAGGTTGCGCAGAATGTCCCAGAAGGTGAATTCGATCATGACACGCCGGCTCCAAGAAGCCGGCGCCCGCCGCCGACCAGCAGCCGGCGCAGCCCAATCGACAGGATGAGATAGACCATCGTCACCACGAAATAGGTCTCGAAAGCCCGGAACGTGCGCGCCTGCAGCATGTCGGCTTCATAGGTCAGCTCGCGCACCGCGATCTGCGACACCACGGCGGATTCCAGCATCATGATGACGATCTGGCTGGTCAGCGCCGGATAGATCACCTTGAGCGCCTGCGGCAGCACGATCTTGACGAAGACCTGGCGCGGCCTGAGGCCAAGCGCCAGTGCCGCTTCCGTCTGCCCGGGCGGCACCGCGTCGAGCCCGGCGCCGACGATCTCGATCGTGTAGGCCGCCATGTTGAGCGTCATCGCCAGCATGGCTGCCAGCACCGGATCTAGCCTGACGCCGATGCTGGGCAGCCCGAAGAAGATGAAGAACAGCTGCACCAGGAAAGGCGTGTTGCGGATCACCTCGACATAGACGCCGATCGCCCGCTTGAGCAGGAGCGGACCGTTCCGCCGCCCCGCCGCGCCGAGGATGCTGAGCAACGTTCCCGCCAGCGTGGTCACGGCGATCAACAGGATCGTCGTGGCCGCGCCGCGCGCGATCGCCCCTGTCGCCCCGGCAAGCCAGCCGAAGTCGAGGCTATAGGTCACTGGCCGTCAATCCTTGAGATTGGCGGGATCGAGCGGCGTCTTCAGCCAGGCCTTCGAGCTTTCGTCCAGTCTGCCGTCGGCCAGCATCTTGGCAACCGCATCGTTGACCGCTTGCTTGAGGCGGTCTTCCTTCTTGTTGAGGCCGATATGCGAGGGCGAGGTGAGAAGCTGGAATTTCTGTTCCGGCTTCAGCGCCTCCTGACGGGCGAGCACCTGGGCGCCGACATCGTTGCCGACCACCATCAGCTGGGTCTGGCCCGAGATGAAGGCCTGGATGACGGAATTGTAGTTGTCGAAGCGGCGGATGTCGGCCGAGGCGGGTGCTGCCTCGGTCAGCGAGCTGTCCTCCAGCGTGCCGCGATTGACGGCGATCGACTTGTCGGCAAGGTCTTCCTTGCCTTTGACGGCAAGCGCGGCCGGGCCGATCACGGCGATGTAGTAGGGTGCGTAGGCGGCGGCGAAATCGATCACCTGCTCACGCTCCTTGGAATAGCCGACACTCATCAGCAGGTCGACGCGCTTGTCGGTCAGGTACGGGATGCGGTTCTGGCCGGTCACGCTGACCAGATTGAGCTTGACCTTGAGCTGGTCGGCGATGGATTGCGCCACGTCGATGTCGTAGCCCTTGATGCTCATATCGGCGCTGGCCGAGGAGAAGGGCGGGAAATCGGAAAAGATGCCAACATTGATCGCGCCGGCCTTGGCGATGTCGTCGATCGCGTCGGCATTGACGGCCTGGGTGGTGAAACCAAGGCCGGTCGCGCCGAGCATCAGCACGGCGGCGATGGATGATTTGAGCTTCATGTGAAGTGTCATTGTCATTCCCCTGCTGGAAGCTTGTTTGTTTGGTGCAACCGCCGGCTCCAGCGCGGCGGTCGCCTTTGGATTCTCTAGTGAACCATGATCGTCTCCGAAAACCGGTTCCCACTTTTCGGATCATGGTCGAGCGTGTCAGCCCGCCTTGCCGGTGATTGCCGGGCTGAAGACCATCAAGCTGAGGATCTCGAACAGCACCTGCGCGCCGGCATGCGCCGTGTTGGTGGTCGCGTCGTA
This sequence comes from Mesorhizobium sp. M0991, assembly GCF_040318915.1. NCBI lineage: Bacteria > Pseudomonadati > Pseudomonadota > Alphaproteobacteria > Hyphomicrobiales > Phyllobacteriaceae > Mesorhizobium > Mesorhizobium sp. M0991. The sequence goes on along the minus strand of NZ_JAMYNE010000001.1, from coordinate 271,060 downwards.
CTGCGGTGCCACCTCGACGACGTCGCCGCCGACGATGTTGAGGCCTTTCAGGCCGCGCAGCAGCTCGAGCACTTCGCGCGTCGTCAGCCCGCCGACTTCCGGTGTGCCGGTGCCCGGCGCGAAGGCCGGATCGACGCTGTCGATGTCGAACGAGACATAGGTCGGCCCGTCGCCGACTATTCTGCGCGCCTTCTCGATAATGGCGGGGATGCCGAGGCCGGTCACCTCTTCGGCATGCACCACGGTCATGCCGGACTCATAGGTGAACTCCCAAAGGTATTCGGCCGAGCCGCGAATGCCGATCTGGATGGTGCGGCTCGGGTCGAGCACGCCGTCCAGCACCGCGTTGCGGAATGGCCCGCCATGGTGGAACTTGGTCATGTCGAACAAGCCGCTGGTATCGCAATGGGCGTCGATATGGATCATGCCCACCGGCGCCTTCTTGCCGACAGCCTTCAGGATCGGGTGGCTGATCGAATGGTCGCCGCCGACAGACAAGGGCAGCACGCCGGCGTCGACGATCTGGTTGGTGCGGCGTTCGATGTCGTCATGGCTGGTCTCCAGCCGGTAGCGGCTCTGGAACGGCACGTCGCCGATGTCGGCGACCTTCAGCTCATGCGTCGGCGCGCATTCCAGCACATGGTTGTAGGGGCCGATGCGCTCGATGGCGCGCAGCGCCCTTGGCCCGAAGCGGGCGCCCGGCCGGTTGGTGACGCCAAGATCCATCGGCACGCCGATCATCGCCACCTGCAGATCGCCGAAATCCGGATTGTCGGCGGCGATTTCACGATAGGGCGCCGCGAGGAAGGTCGGGATGCCGGAATAGGGCGCCAGCCGCGTGCCGGTCTTGGAGAAGATCTTGTCGGCGACACGCTGGAATTTCGGGTCGAACATTTCGCCGCCATGGCTCTCGCCATATTTGCGGCGCAACGCTTCGAGCTTGCCGCGGTCATAACCCATGTCGGTCCTCCATGGCTGGTGCAGCGCGGACGGCGGCCTCGATAGCCGCAGCCGTTGGCTGCCTGCAGATTTCACGTCTTGATGCAAGGCTTGGGCAAAGTGTCCTGTAGCTGCATTGAAAAATCAATTGATATTGTTAGGGTGTTCGCTGTGAGAAAATCTCACAGAGCCTAGGTTCCAAATGGCCAAGCGTTTGCCACCGCTCAACCCGCTGCGCGCCTTCGAGGCGACGGCGCGCCATGCCTCGCTGACCAAGGCGGCGGCCGAGCTGAACGTCACCCACGGCGCCATCAGCCATCAGATCAAGGCGCTCGAGCAATCATTGGGCGTCAAGCTGTTCGAGCGTGCCGGCCAGCGGGTGAAGCTGACGCCGCACGGCGCCGAATTGCTGCCGGCGGTGTCGACCGCCTTCGACGGCATTGCCGCCGCCACGCAGCGCATGACGAGGCCGGCCAGCACCGGCGCGCTGTCGGTATCCTGCGTGCCGGCGCTGCTGTTGCTATGGATGATCCCGCGGCTGGGCAGCTTCACCTCGCAATATCCGGATATCAGGCTGACGCTGATCCCATCCAATGACGCCAAGGACGTCCGCGCCCCGCACATCGATGTCTGCGTGCACTATGGTGACGGCAGCTGGACCGATTGCTGGATGCGCAAATGGTCGGGTCTCGAACTGTTCCCGGTGGTCAGTCCGACGCTGATCAACAACCGCCCGATCCGCACCGTCCGCGACCTCGCCGATCACGTCTTCCTGCATGGCGACGACGGCCGCGAATGGCACACCTGGCTGGCCGCCGCCGACGCGCTGGACCTGGAGCGCGGCCGCCGCCACCATCTTGGCGACGCGCGCATGGCGACCGAGGCCGCGGTCCACGGCCATGGCGTGGCGCTCGGCGACACAGTGACCGCGAGCGGACTGCTCGCCAGGGGTCTACTTGTCGCCCCGTTCAGCCTTTCCGTGCCGGCGGTCGACGATTTCTATGTCGTCTGCCGCAACGAGATGCGGTCGGCGCCGATCGTGCAATTGTTCATCGACTGGCTGTTTGCCGAGAAAGAGCAGGCCGACCGCCGCGCCGATGCGCCGGTGGCGGGCCGCATCATCGGCACTCGTCGCAAGCGTCCGGCGCTCAAGGTGGTCGGCGCCAAGACCGCATCCTGAGGTCGACACTGCCGCGGGCGCCGCTTGCCGCAGGGACTTCTTTTTGTCGGGCCAGTCCGCAAAGCGGGAGGCGCTTTCAAAAATTCGATGCTAAGAGGCATTTGGAGCAATTCCAGGAAAAGTGCGCAGCGGTTTTCCGTCCGGAATTGCGCTAGACAAAAAGCTAGAGCGAGCAGCGAAGGCGGCATTGAGCGATGGCAAAGACCGATATAGCGCGGCGCGTCTACAACCACACCTGGAAGCTCGACCCGATCGTCCGCAGCCTGCTGGACACCGATTTCTACAAGCTTCTGATGCTGCAGATGATCTGGGGCATGTATCCCAAGGTCGACACCACCTTCTCGCTGATCAACCGGACCACCTCGGTCCGCCTTGCCGAGGAGATTGACGAGACGGAGCTGCGCGAGCAACTCGACCATGCCCGTACGCTGCGTTTCTCGAAGAAAGAGATGATCTGGCTCGGCGGCAACACCTTCTATGGCCGCAAGCAGATATTCGAACCGGAATTCCTCGCCTGGCTGGAAAATTTCCGGCTGCCCGAATACGAGCTTTCCAAGCGCGACGGCCAATACGAACTCGCCTTCAGCGGTCCGTGGATGTACACGACGCTGTGGGAGATCCCGGCGCTGGCAATTATCAATGAACTTCGATCTCGCGCGGCCATGCGGGCGTTCGGGCCGTTCGCGCTCGACGTGCTATATGCCCGCGCTAAGGCCAAGATGTGGGCCAAGACCGAGCGGCTGAAGGCGCTGCCCGGCATCCGCATCTCGGATTTCGGCACCCGCCGCCGTCATTCTTTCCTGTGGCAGCGCTGGTGCGTCGAAGCGTTGAAGGAGGGCATCGGCGAGGCCTTCACCGGCACCTCCAACGTGCTGCTCGCCATGGACAACGATCTCGAGGCGCTCGGCACCAATGCGCATGAACTGCCGATGGTGTTCGCCGCGCTCACCAATTCGGAAAAGGAATTGAAACAGTCGCCCTACAACGTGCTGCAGGACTGGCAGCGCTACTACGGCGGCAATTTGCTGATCGTGCTGCCGGACACCTTCGGCACCGCGGCGTTCCTGCGCGATGCGCCGGACTGGGTCGCCGACTGGACCGGGTTCCGCCCCGACAGCGCGCCGCCGATCGAGGGCGGCGAGAAGATCATTTCCTGGTGGCGCGAAAAGGGCAAGGACCCCAAGCAGAAGCTGCTCATCTTCTCCGACGGGCTTGAGGTCGAGACCATCGAGGAGACCTACCGCCACTTCCGCGGCAAGGTGCGCATGTCCTTCGGCTGGGGCACCAACCTGACCAACGACTTCGAAGGCTGTGCACCGACGGAGACCAACCGGCTCGACGCCATCTCGCTCGTCTGCAAGGTCACAGAAGCCAACGGCAGGCCGGCGGTCAAGCTTTCCGACAATCCGGCCAAGTCGACAGGCGACGAGAAAGAGATCGAGCGCTATTTGCGCATCTTCGGCCAGAAGGACCGCGTGGAGCAGCTGGTGAAGGTGTGAGGGCCGACAAGAAGTATTTCTTGGAAAGCATGAGTTCCCGCCCACCCCCCTCTGTCCTGCCGGACATCTCCCCCTCAAGGGGGGAGATTGGCTCTCATCTCCGCTTTGGCCAACCCTCAACAAGGCAAGAAAAGCGCCGGCCGATTCAACCGCCAATCTCCCCCCTTGAGGGGGAGATGTCCGGCAGGACAGAGGGGGGCGCCGTAGAGCGCTGCATTTCTGCAATCAGGCTCTTTCCCGGCCCCATCGCTTCCTTGGCTCTCCTGTCGCCCACTCCCGCCTTCGCTCATGCCTCCGACCGCGGCCACGTCCTGCTCCTTCCCACCGGCTACTACGTCGCCGGCGGCGCGCTCGCCGTTGCCGCCAGCTTCCTGATCCTGGCTCTGCTCCCGCCGGACTCCCTCGACCGCTTCTGGCGCAAACGCCTGCCGCTTTTCGCCTTCGGCGACGGCGCGCGGACCGCCGTCAGCCTGGTATCCTTTGCCGGCTTTGCAATTCTGATTGCCGCCGGCCTGTTCGGCAGCCGCGACCCGCTTTCCAACCCGCTGCCGCTGACCATCTGGACGCTGCTCTGGGTTGGCCTGGCTCTGCTGCAGGGGCTCGCCGGCGATCTCTGGTCGTGGCTCAATCCCTGGTACGGACCGTGCCGCGTCGTCTCGCGCCTGCTAGGTGGCAAGGAGCCGCGGCGGCTCCCATCACGGCTCGGCTATTGGCCGGCTTTCGTGCTGTTCTTCGCCTTCGCCTGGTTCGAGCTTATCGACCCGGCGCCCGACGATCCGGCGCGGCTGGCCTGGGCCGCCGGCGTCTACTGGCTGCTGAGTTTCGCCGCCATGCAGGTCTTCGGCTACCGCGACTGGAGCCTGCGCGGTGAGTTCCTGACCGTGTTCTTTTCCATGGTAGCGCACTTCGCCATCGTCGAGCGTAACGAGGACGGCCGGCTCAAACTCTGCTGGCCGGGCGCCAAGCTGCTTGGTGCCGCGCCGCTACCGCTCAGCGGCGTCGCTTTCCTGCTGCTTGCGCTGTCGTCGGTGTCCTTCGACGGCCTGTCGAAAACCTTCTTCTGGCTAGGCTGGTTCGGCATCAATCCGCTGGAGTTTCCTGGACGCACCGCCTTGATCGGCATCGGCAGTTTCGGCCTTGTGCTGAGCTTTGTCGTGCTTGCGGCCGTGTTCGCGCTTGCTGTCTTTCTTGGCCACCATCTGGCCGGCAGCAAGCATTCGCTCGGTCACGCCGCCGGGCTTTTGGTCTGGTCGATTGTGCCGATCGCGCTCGCCTACCACTTCGCGCACTATCTGACGGCGCTGCTGGTCGACGGCCAATATGCGATTGCCGCTCTCTCCGACCCGTTTGCGCTGGGCTGGAACCTGTTCGGTACCGCCGACATGCCAATAGAAGCCGGCGTTGTCGCCGGCGCCGGTTCGGCGTGCTGGCTGTGGAACCTCCAGGCCGGCGTCATCATAGCCGGCCACATGTTTGCAGTGCTTGTCGCCCATGGCTTGGCCTCGCGGCTGCATCCCGTTCCCGCTCGCGCCGCGCTCAGCCAGTTCCCGCTCACCGTGCTGATGATCGCCTACACCGTCCTCGGCTTGTGGCTGCTTGCCACGCCGAGCGCCGGATGAACGAGGTGCGCGATGGCCGTCAATCGAACCTTGGGGAAAGCTCGCTTGCCACGTCAGAGCTTTGGTGATTTAGTTTGTACACATGCAATTTTCGGCCCTCTTAACAAGAGTGGCCCGCCTGCTACAGCCATTGGTCAAAGCTCATAAACAAGGGGAACTGCCGTGACTGACAAGAATGGGTTTTTCGATCTCTCCAGATACGCTCTCACCCGCCGCACGGCGCTGAAGGGCCTTGCCGCCGGCGCCGGTCTTGCCGTCGCGCCGGGTTTCGTGCGTTACAGCCAGGCGCAGAGCTCGGCGCCGATCAAGATCGGCTTCCAGTCGCACCGCACCGGCATCGGCGCCGCCTATGGCCGCTGGTACGAGAAGACCACGGCGGCTGCAGTCAAGGCGATCAACGATGCCGGCGGCATCAACGGCCGGCCGGTCGAGGTGATCATCGAGGATGACGGCACCGATCCCGGCCGGGGCGCTGAAGTCGTCGGCAAGTTCGCCTCCCAGCACAAGACCGACATCGTCTACGGCACGCTGTTTTCGCATGTCGTCATCGGCTCGGCGCCGGCCGCCGGAGAGGCCAAGATGCCCTATTTCGTTGTCAGCGAAGGCCACCACGTCGCCTCGACCAAGTTGAACCGCTACGTCTTCCAGCCCGGCATCACCGACGTGAAGAGCCAGATCCAGTCGATGGCGCCATGGATTGCCGCCAACGCCGGCAAGAAGGTGACGCAGATATTCCCCGATTTCGCCTTCGGCTACGATCATCGCGACTACCTGCCGCCGGCGCTGAAGGCGCAAGGCGCCGAGGTTATCGCCCAGATCGCGATTCCGCCGACGGAATCCTCCTTCACCAAATATTTCCCGCAGATCCCCGCAGAGACCGAGGTGATCTACCACGTCATGGTCGGTCCGGCGGTGCTCACCTTCGTCAAGGAGCTCGGCGAGTTCTACGGCTCCAATCGGCCGCAGCTGTTCGGCTTCATCGATTCGCTCGAAGCCACCGACATCAACAGCCCCGGCCTCGAATTCCTCGACGGCAGCCATTTCTGGGAAGGTTCGCCGCGTTATGCGCAGCCCGATGACTCCCCTGCGCAGAAGGCCTACCGCGCCGCCGTCGGCATCGACGACAATGGTGCCGCTGTCGGCGATCCCAAGGACGTCTCCACCGCCGCACATATGTTCGGCTGCTGGGAAACGCTCTACGTCGTCAAGAAGGCGATGGAAGACGCCGGCTACAAGGGCCCGGAAGACCGCGCCAAGCTGGTCGAGGCGACCGAGGCGTTGACCGAGTTCGCCGAGGGGCCGGAGCACCCGCAGGGGCCGAAAACCTTCAACGGCAAGATCCACCAGTGTTTTGGTATCCAGAACATCTCCAAGGTCGAAGGCGGCCGGCTGAATGTCGTCCACAAGACCAAGATCGAGGACGGCCTCTACGAGCCGGAAGGGGATTACACGACGCAGGCGCTGTGAGCTCGGTTCTTTAGTCACAGTGCGCTTCGCCAGAGGGGGGCGCTCTGGGCATCTCCCTTGGGCGCGTAATCGATGCACTTCGGACCCCACCTGCTCCTCGCTGCCCTCGAAGGCCTCGTCACCTCCGCCGTCCTGGCGCTGACGGCGCTTGGCCTGTCGCTGGTGTTCGGCGTCATGCGCATCGTCAATGTCGCGCATGGCGAGTTCTTCATGCTGGGCGCGGTGCTTGCCTGGGCGATCTCTACGGCGATATCCGGCCATCCGGCGCTCGGCTTCCTGGCAGCCCTGGTGCTGGCGCCGCTGATCGTTGGCCTGATCGCGCTGGTCGCCGAACGGCTGGTGCTGCGCCGGCTCAACTACAACCCGGAAGCCACCATCGTCGCCACCATCGGCATGCTCTACATCATCCAGCAACTGGCGCTGACCTTCTACGGCCCGGAGGCGCGGCCGGTGGAGCCGCCGTTCAGCTACCGCATCCTTCTGCCGTGGTTCGGCTATTCCGGCTACAAGCTGTCGATCATCGCCGCGTCGGCGCTGCTTCTGGTCGCGACCTGGCTGATGCTGACGCGCACGAAAATCGGCCTCATCATGCGCGCCACGCAATATGACAGCGAGACGGCGCAGGCCTTCGGCATTCCGGTGACCAGAGTCTATGCCGGCGTCTTCGCCCTCGGCGCCATGCTGGCGGCTGTGGCCGCGGTGCTGATCGTGCCGATCAGCCAGGCGCATTATCTGATGGGACAAGACCCGCTGTTGCTGTCGTTCATCGTCGTCATCATCGGCGGCCTCGGCTCGCTGCGCGGCACGGTCGTCGCCGCGGTGCTGATCGGCCTTTCCGACGGCATCATCTCGGTGTTCTTCTCGCCGACGCTGGCCAAGATCATCGCCACCTTGCTTGTCGCCATGGTGCTGGTGTTCCGGCCGCAGGGCCTGTTCGGGATGGCATCGCGATGAAGGATGCATCGCCGGCAAAGCCATATGCGCTGCATCTCGGCGTCATCGCCCTGCTTTTCGGGCTTAGCTTCGTCCTGCCGGATTACCATCACGGCCTGCTCGCCCGCATCATGGTGCTGGCGGTCTTCGCCATGGGCTACAATCTGCTGTTCGGCTATGTCGGGCTGCTCAGCCTCGGCCATGCCATGTTCTTTTCGGCCGGGCTCTATGGCGCCGGCCTTGCCGTCATCCATCTCGGCTGGAGCGTGCCGGCCGCCTTCGCAGCCGGGCTTGCCTGCGGCGCGCTGCTTGCGCTGGTGATCGGGCTGCTGGCGCTGCGCACCTCCGGCGTCGCCTTCATGATCGTCACCATGATGTTCGCGCAGGTATTCTATCTCGTCATCCTCTATCTCGCCGCCTGGACCGGCGGCGACCAGGGCATGGTCGTACCGCAGGCAATGCGGGTCCTGGTCCTGGGCAGCACGTCGCTCGACCTCACCAACCCGACCGTGCGCTATATGAGCGCGCTGACGCTGTTCTCGATCGTGCTGCTTATAAGCCTGGCCATAGTCCGCTCCGGCTATGGCCGCGTGCTGGTCGCCATCCGCGAGAACGAGGAGCGGACCAAGATGCTTGGCTACGATACGTTTTCCAACAAGCTCGCCGCCGTCGTCATCTCAGGCAGCATCTGCGCGGCTTCTGGCGCGGCCTATGCGCTGCTGTTCGGCTATGTCGGCTCGAGCTTCGCCTCGGTGCAGTATTCCATCCTGCCGCTGCTCTGGGTGCTGCTGGGCGGTGCTGCCACCACGCTCGGTCCGCTGATCGGCACGCTGTTCATGTATTATGTCATCGACGTTGCCAGCGGCTACACCTCCTCCTATCTGCTGATCGTCGGCATAGCGCTCATCCTGCTGGTGCTGTTCTTCCCGAAAGGCATTCTCGGCAGCATCCGCCAGCGCTGGCTCGGGTGGTTGCCATGATGCCGCTTTTGACGACCAAAGGCCTGTCCCGCAGTTTCGGCGGCTTGCGCGCCGTCGACGGCGTCGACTTCGCGCTGATGCCGGGCGAGATCCGCGCCGTCATCGGCCCCAACGGTGCCGGCAAGACCACCTTCGTCAGCCTGGTCAGCGGCCGCATCCAGCCGTCGTCGGGCACGATCGTCTTCGACGGCGCCGACATCACCAATCTGCCGGCCTACGCCAGGGTTCGCCTTGGCATCGCCTACACGTTCCAGATCACCAGCGTCTTTGCCAATCTCAGCGCCTACGACAATGTTGCCCTGCCGGTGCAGCGCACGCTGACCGACGGCCGCTCGAAGGGTGCTGTTCACATCGGCGTCATGGCGGCGCTCGAGCGCACCGGCCTTGCCGATCGGGCGCAAATGCCGGCCGGGCAATTGTCCTACGGTCACCAGCGGTTGCTGGAAGTGGCGATGGGGCTGGCACTGAAGCCGCGGCTGCTGATCCTCGACGAACCGACGCAAGGGCTGGCCGACAGTGAGATCGACAATTTCATCGAGCTGGTGCGCGAGATCGCCGATAGCGCCACCGTGCTTTTGATCGAGCACAACATGCCGGTGGTCATGCAGCTCGCCGACCGCATCACCGTCTTCAACGCCGGCAGGATTTTAGCTGAAGGCACGCCCGAGCAGATCCGCGCCAATGCCGCGGTGCAGGACGCCTATCTGGGGACCACCCATGGCTGAGGCCCAGTCCAAGGCACTGACGATCTCCGGACTTGATTGCTTCTATGGCGAGGTCCAGGTGCTCTATGGCCTCGATCTCGTGTTGAACGAGGGCGAGGTGCTCTGCCTGTTCGGCCGCAACGGCGCCGGCAAGACGACGACGCTGAAGGCGATCATGGGCCTGGTGCCGGCAAGGTCCGGCTCGATCCGGCTCGAAGGGCGGGAATTGACCGGCTTGCCGGCGCACGAGGTGCCCAAGGCCGGCGTCGCCTACGTGCCGCAGGGCCGGCGGCTGTTCGCCGAGATGACGGTGGCTGAAAACATCGAGATCGGCCTGATGGCCCGCAACAAGGGCAGGGCGACGCGCGAAAACGTGCTCGATCTTTTCCCGCTGCTGCGCCAGCGCCTCAGGCAGCGTTCCGGCACGCTGTCCGGCGGCGAGCAGCAGATGCTGGCCATGGCCCGCGCCCTGTGTCTGGAACCGCAGGTGCTCCTGCTCGACGAGCCGACCGAAGGGCTGATGCCGTCGATGATCGCCAAGATCCGCGAAACCGTGTCGAAACTGCGTGCGCTTGGCGTGTCGACAATTCTTGTCGAGCAGCGCGTCGATGCCGTGCTGTCGGTTGCAGACCGCGTTTGCTTCATCGAAAACGGCCGCAACCGCGAGACGGTCGATGTCGAGGAACTGCGTGCCGATCCCTCCGCGGTCCGTCGCTATGTCGGCGTCGGCTGATCAGGCAAAGAACAGCAAGCCGGCGAGCAGGAAAGTCGGGATCAGCACGGCGCCTGACCACGCCATGTAGCCAAAGAAGCTCGGCATCTTGATCCCGCGATGCCGGGCAATGGCATAGACCATGAAATTCGGCGCATTGCCGACATAGGTGTTGGCGCCCATGAATACCGCGCCGGCCGAGATCGCCGCCAGCGTCGAGGCGAGCTCGGTCATCAGATGCTGCGCATCGCCGCCCGCTAGCTCGAAGAACACCAGATAGGTCGGCGCATTGTCGAGGAAGGACGACAGCGCCCCGGTCAGCCAGAAATAGGCAAGGTTGTCGGGCGCGCCGGTCGGCGAACTGACCAGCAGCACCAACGGCGCCAGCGCGCCGTCGAGGCCGGCCCGCAATATGGCGACGACCGGCACGATGCAGATGAAGATGCTGGCGAACAGCTTCGCCACCTCGGCGATCGGCCCCCAGTTGAAGGCGTTTGCGCCGCGAAACTCCTTCGGCGAGACGACAAGCGACGTGAAGGCCAGTATTAGGATGGCGGCGTCGCGCACCAGATTCTGCAGCTCGAGGCTGACGCCCTGGAAAGCGAAGCTCACTCCCGGCTTCCAGGCAGCGGAAATCAGGATCGCGGCGATCACCCCGGCCAGCAGCGGGATGTTGGCCAGGCCACGAATGCGCACCTTGCTGTCGGGCGTCGGATCCTTGATCTTCGGCGCGCCTTCCTCGCGGTGATGCATGATGATGTCGATCGCCAGGAAAACCACCAGCACCACGCCGGCGACGAACAGCGTCTCGGGCAACAGGTGAACTGTCGTCCAGAAGAAATCGACGCCGCGCAGAAAGCCGACGAACAGCGGCGGATCGCCGAGCGGCGTCAGCGACCCGCCGATGTTGGACACCAGGAAGATGAAGAAGATGACGACATGGGCGTTGAAGCGCCGGTTGTCGTTGGCGCGGATGAGCGGCCGGATCAGGATCATTGAGGCGCCGGTTGTGCCAATGACCGAAGCAAGCACCGCGCCGCCCAGCAACAGCCCGGCATTGACCAGCGGCGTGCCGTGTATGTTGCCGGCAACGAAGATGCCGCCCGAAATGGTGAACAGCGCAAACAGCAGGATGATGAACGACATGTATTCGGTGAGCAGCGCATGCAGCACCGCCTGCGTGGCCGACGGGATGCCGAAGGCGATGGCCAGCGGCCCGATCACCAACGCTGCCCAGAAGGCAGCGATCTTGCCGTAATGGTGCTCCCAGGCATGATGGAAGAGCAACGGGCCGGTCGCGATGCAAAGCAATAGCCCGGCAAACGGCAGCACCCACCACAGCGACATGGCGGCGCCCGGCAATTCGTGCGCTTCGGCCGCGAGAACCGCTCCCGGAGAAAAGATTGCGGCAATAAGTGCAGCACTTGCCGTCAACGCCGCAAACCGCATGAAGCCCCTCAAAAGTCTGTCAGCTTCGGCTGGATGACGTTCAAATCAGTGCCACGCCGGCATCGCGCATCCGGCCCAGCATCCTCTCCACGGAGCCGTTGAGATCGATGCCGCGGCAGGCGTCGAGCCGCACGGACGTCGCAAAACCGAGCTTGACCGCGTCGAGCGCCGAAAAGGCGACGCAGAAATCCGTCGCCAGGCCGACCAGGGTCAGCGTCTCGATGTTCCGATCCCGAAGATAGCCGGCAAGGCCGGTCGGCGTCGTCCGGTCGTTCTCGAAGAATGCCGAATAGCTGTCGATCGCAGGACGGAACCCCTTGCGGATCACCAGCTCGGCCTTGCTCCAGGCGAGGCCCGAATGGAAATCCGATCCCAGGCTGCCCTGGATGCAGTGATCCGGCCACAGCGTCTGGTGGCCATAAGGCACATCGATTGTTTCGAACGGTTGCTTGCCGGGATGGCTGGAGGCGAAGCTCGAATGGCCGGCGGGGTGCCAGTCCTGCGTCAGCAGGACGTGCTCGGTCCGCCGGATCAGGTCATTGACCAACGGCACGATTTCGTCGCCACCGGCCACTTCCAGGGCGCCACCCGGGCAGAAGTCGTTCTGCAGGTCGATGACGACAAGCGCTTCGTCGGCCATGGAGCCTCCTTATTTTCTTGGTCTTGAGCTTAGGCTCCAATGAAAACGCGACCGGACGCAGAAACTTGACCAGATGGCCGGCTGCGTCAACCTCTCACGGCATAACAAATGCGTTCCGGGCGCACCGGTGCCCATAGCCGTGCAAACTCTGGCTTTGACAATTCCTGCCGGCTTGATATCATTTGCATACGAATGAATTTCCTGCCTTGCATGCTCGGGAAAATCTTTCGGCAGGATCCCCTCTCGGGAAGCCCATTCTGGGAAGGCAAAGCGTGATCCGTTACGCAAAACCCACCACGGTCGACGACGCCCTCGCTTTGCTGGGCGAAGGGCAATGGCGCATCCTCGCCGGCGGCACCGATTTTTATCCTGCACAGGGCAGGAAGCCTTTCCGCGACAATATCCTCGACATCAATGGCTTGGCGGCATTGCGCGGCGTTGCCGAAGCCGAGAACTATTGGCTCATTGGCGCGCGCACCACCTGGACCGATCTCGTCCGCCATCCGCTGCCGGCGGCTTTCGACGCGCTGAAGCAGGCGGCGCGGGAAGTCGGCTCAGTGCAGATCCAGAACGTTGCCTCGATTGCCGGCAATCTTTGCAATGCCTCGCCGGCCGCCGACGGCGCGCCGGCGCTGCTGGTGCTCGACGCCGAAGTCGAACTGCGTTCCGCGGTGGCGACCCGGCATCTGCCCCTTGCAGAATTCATCCTCGGCAACCGTCGCACCGCACTGCAGCCCGGCGAAATGGTCACGGCAATCCGCATTCCCAAACCCGCGACCGCCGGCAGCTCCGCATTCGTGAAACTCGGCGCGCGGCGTTATCTCGTCATCTCCATCGCCATGGCCGCCGCACGCCTGGCCGTCGAAGATGGTGTCGTCAGGAACGCGGCCGTCGCCGTCGGTTCCTGCTCGGTCGTCGCCAGGCGCCTGGTGGGTGTCGAGGCGGCGCTGCGCGGCCGGCCCGTCGGCCACGCGATGGCCACTGCGATCCAATCCGCACCGATGGACGAGCTGTCGCCGATCGGGGACGTGCGCGGCAGCGCCGAATATCGGCTGGATGCAGCGCGCGAGATCGTCGCCCGCGCCGTGCTTGGTGCGGTGGGCGCTGTTCCCGACGAAAGGGCGGCGGCCTGATGGGCATGGAGCGCGCCGACATCGCCTTCGAGGTCAACGGCGCCGCCGTCAGCGTTTGCGTGCCGCCGGTGCGACGGCTGTCCGCGGTGTTGCGCGACGAGCTGCAGCTGACCGGCACCAAGATCGGCTGCGATGCCGGCGATTGCGGCGCCTGCACGGTGCTGGTCGACGGCGAGCCGGTCTGCGCTTGCCTGATGCCCGCGGCTTCCGCCTCCGGCACCGTGGTGACGACCGTCGAAGGTCTCGGCGATGGCCGGCTGTCGGCGCTGCAGGCCTCGTTTCTCAGCCATGGCGCAGCACAATGCGGCGCCTGCACGCCCGGCCTGCTGGTCGCCGCAACGGCACTCCTGGACAGGACGCCTTACCCGAGCGAGGCCGAAACGCAGGATGCGCTGGGCGGCGTGCTCTGTCGCTGTACCGGCTACCGCAAGATCGTCGCCGCGGTGATGGATGCTTGGCGCCACGCCGACGGTCTCGATCAGCGCATGCCATCCTCTGGCCATGCCGTCGGCTCCTCTCCGATCCGCCTCGATGGCGTGCCGAAAGTCACCGGCGTCGAAAAATTCGGCGGCGATTCCTTTCCCGTGGATGCACTGTCGGTGCTGGTGGTCCGCTCGCCGCATTATCATGCCGCTTTCACTTTTGGCGATCTCGGCAGCTGGGTGAAATCCCGTCCCGGCATTGCCGGCGTCTTCACCGCTGCCGATATCCCGGGAAAGAATTGTTTCGGCGTCATCGCGCCCTTCGCCGACCAGCCGGCGCTGGCTGAAGGATTTTCGCGCTTTCGCGGCGAGGCGGTGGCGCTGATTGTCGGCGAATGCGAGGCTATCCTCGATCTCGACCTAGCCGATTTTCCGGTCAGTTGGACCGAATTGCCGCATTTTCTGGAAACTGGCGAAGCACAGGCCGGCGGTGCGTCACTGGTCCATGAAAACCGGCCGTCGAACCTGCTCACCTCCGGCTTCGTCGAGCGTGGCGACCCGGAAGCCGCGCTTGCCGGTGCGGCTTTCGTCGTTTCCGGCGCCATCGACACCTCCTATGTCGAGCATGCCTATATCGAGCCGGAAGCCGGCTATGCCTTCATGGACGGCGACACGCTGGTCGTCGTCGCCTGCACGCAGGCCCCCTATATGGACCGTGACGACACGGCAAAAGTGCTCGGCCTTGCCCCGGAAAAGGTGCGCATCGTGCCGACCGCCACCGGCGGCGGCTTCGGCTCCAAGCTCGACGTCTCGCTGCAACCGCTCATCGGCCTCGTCGCCATGAAAACCGGCCGGTCGGCGGCGCTCGCCTATACCCGCACCGAATCGATGATCTCGACCACCAAGCGCCATCCCGCTCAGATGAGAGCGAGCATCGGCGCCGATGCCGACGGCCGCATCACCGGAATGGTCTTCGCCGGCGATTTCAACACCGGCGCCTATGCCAGTTGGGGGCCGACGGTCGCCAACCGCGTGCCGGTGCACGCCTCCGGCCCCTATGCGACGCCGAACTATCGCGCCGAAGGCCGCGCCATCCACACCAATGGCCCGATTGCCGGCGCCTTTCGCGGCTTCGGCGTGCCGCAGGCGACGATCATGCAGGAGACCCTCTATGACGAATTGGCCGACAAGCTCGGCATGGATCGGCTCGACTTTCGCCTGAAGAACTGCCTTCGGAACGGATCCGAAACAGTTACCGGGCAGCGGCTCGAGTCGGGCGTCGGCATCGCCGACTGCCTGGAGGCCCTCCGCCCACAGTGGCAGCGTGCCCTTCGCGATGCCGAAGCGTTCAATGCCGGTAACAGCATCAAAAAACGCGGCGTCGGCGTGGCCTCTTGCTGGTACGGCTGCGGCAACACCTCGCTGCCCAATCCGTCGACCATCAAGGTCGGCATCTCGGTATCGGGCGAAGTCGTCCTGCATCAGGGCGCCGTCGATATCGGGCAGGGTTCGAACACTGTCATCGCGCAGATCTGCGCCGACGCGTTGGGTCTTCCGCTTGAAAAGCTCCGGCTGAAAGGCGCCGACACGGCGATCACCCCCGACGCCGGCAAGACCTCGGCCTCGCGCCAGACCTTCGTCACCGGCAAGGCCGCCGAAAAGGCCGGCCGCGCCTTGCGGGAGACCATACTGCGCTTCGCCAATGTCTCGGAAAAGGCGGCGATTGCGCTGGATGGCACAAGCCTGAGCATCAGGGAAGGCGAAGCGACGCGCCGCATCGATCTTTCCTCGCTGAAGGCAGACGCCGAAGGATTCGTCTTCCGGGCCGAGGAAAGCTACGACCCGCCGACGCAGCCGCTCGATGCTAAGGGCCAGGGCAAGCCTTACGCCGTCTATGGCTATGGCGCGCAGATCGCCGAACTCGAGGTCGACCTCAAACTCGGCACGGTGAAATTGATAAAGATCACCGCCGCGCACGATGTCGGCAAGGCCATCAACCCCTTGCTTGCCGAAGGCCAGATCGAGGGTGGCATCGCCCAAGGCATCGGCATGGCGCTGATGGAAGAATACATCCCCGGCCGCACCGAAAACCTGCACGACTATCTGATCCCGACGATCGGCGACGTGCCGCCGATCGAGACCATCTTGATAGAAGTTCCGGATCCGGAAGGACCCTTCGGGGCCAAGGGTTTGGGCGAGCATGTGCTGATCCCGACGGCGCCGGCGATCCTCAACGCCATCCGCCATGCCGCCGGTGTGCTGGTCACCAAAATTCCGGCGACGCCGACCCGCATCCGCGCCGCCATCCTCGACAAGGAGGCGCGCCGATGAGCGAGCTTGCCGAACGCTTCGAGACACACGATCCCGGCGAGAAGCTGGTGGCCGAGAAGATCCGCTGCGATGCCTGTCCGGTCATGTGCTACATCGCCGATGGCCGCACCGGCGCCTGCGATCGCTACGGCAATGTTGGCGGCAGGATCGTGCGGATGGACCCGCTGACCATCCTCGACCACGCGGCCGAGACAGGCGGCGCGGTCGTGCCCTTTGCCGAGGAAGGCAAGGGCTGGGACGGCGAACTGGTCAACACCGGCCGCCGCTTCGTCACCGCGATCGGCGCCGGCACCACCTATCCCGATTACAAGCCGGCACCCTTCATCGTCAGCCAGGAGGTCGAGGGCGTCGATCTGGTCACCGTCGTCACCGAGGGCATCTTCTCCTATTGCGGCGTCAAGGTGAAGGTCGACACCGACCGTCATATCGGCCCCGAAACGGCGACGGTCCGAGCCCAAGGCGAGGCGATCGGCCATGTCACGACCGGCGAATACGGCTCGCAGATGCTGTCGCTGGGCGGCGTGCATCATCTGACCGGCGGTTCGAAGGCTGAAGGGCGCGCCACCTGTGACGCCATGCTCAGCCTGTGCAACCGCAAGCCGGTCGAGCTCGTCATCGACGGCGGCGCCACCGTCATCGTCGAAGCCGGCAAACCGCCTGTCATCGACGGCAAGCTCGAGCAGCGCATGCGCGTCGGCTGCGGTTCGGCCACCATAGGCATGTTCGCCACCCAGTGGCGCGGCCTTGTCGACGAGGTGGTGGTGGTCGACGACCACATCACTGGCGTCGTCTCCGAGCATCAGGCCGGCAAGGTGCTTGGCTGGCAGGACACCGGCATCAAGATTATCGGCCGCCGTTCGACGCCGGGCCGTTATTTCAAGGTGTCGGAGCCCGGCCTCGGCTGGGGCGGCACCAGCATCTCCGACCCGCTGTCGATCCTTGGTGAATGGAACGCCAAAAAGGGTGCGCGCCCCGGCATGTCGCTGCTGATGGTCTCGACCACCGGTGAGCAATTCGCCTATTACGAGCTCGACGACGAATTGAAGCCGGTGCAGAAACCGTTCCCGGAGCGGCTGCGGAAGTCGGTTGAACTGATTGAGGACAATTGCGAGCCGGCGCTCTGCACCGTGCTTTTCGTCGGCGGCGCCGGCGGCTCGCTGCGCGCCGGCGTCACCGAGAACCCGGTCAATCTGACCCGCTCGGTGCAGGGCCTCAAGACCTATGTGACGGTCGGCGGCGCGCCGGTCTATGTCTGGCCGGGCGGCGGCATCACGCTGATGGTCGACGTCACCCGCGTGCCGGAAGGTGCCTTCGGCTATGTCCCGACGCCGGCGCTGGTGGCGCCGATCGAGTTCACCATGCGCCGCGACGATTATGTCAGGCTCGGCGGCTACGAAGCCGAAATCCGCAGCGTCGATGATATCCTGGCTAAGGGCGGCGAGTATCTCAACCCGCGCCGCGGCACGGCCGCACCCCGTGACAATCCCTGGCCGCCGCTGGCGCAGTTGCGTCGCGCGGCCGCAAACGGGGCCGGGCGATGAACGGCCCACAGGCGCATTGGCTCAAGGACGGCCGGCGACTTCACCTCAATCATGGGCCGATTGACCTGATCGTCGAGGCATTCGGCGAGGCGAATGAATGCAGCGCCGCATATCGCCAGGCAATGGCGCGCTTCCAGACAATCCTGGTTGAACTGGTCGAAGAGTTGCCCGGGCTGCGCTGCCCGGCCTCCTCGCAGCCCCGTGCTTTCGCAGGCCCGACGGCACGTCGCATGGAAGCGGCGGTCGTTCCGCTAGCGAAACAATTCATTACGCCGATGGCTGCCGTCGCCGGTTCGGTAGCCGACGAAGTGCTTGGCGCGCTGCTTGCCGGCCACCGGCTCGAGCGCGCCTATGTCAACAATGGCGGCGACAGCGCGATCTATCTCGGCCACGGGCAGTCGATGACGCTTGCCATTGCCGGGACAGGTCATGGGTTGGCAGATCGTCTCACGATCCGCGCCGAAGACGGGATCCGCGGTGTCGCGACAAGCGGCTGGCGCGGCCGCTCCTTTTCGCTGGGCATCGCCGACGCGGTCACGGTGCTGGCGCGAACGGGTGCTGAAGCCGATGGCGCCGCGACCTTGATCGCCAACGCCGTCGATCTGCCCGGTCATCCGGCCGTTAGGCGCGTACGGGCGCGCGATCTCGCACCTGACAGCGACCTCGGCGACCGTTTGGTGACACAGGGCGTCGGGCCGCTTTCCGCCGCTGAAATCGCTATTGCGCTGGAAGGCGGATTTGCCGTTGCCGAGGAGTTTCGGCGGCGCGGCCTGATTGCCGCCGCGGCGCTTTTCCTCGGCGGTCAGGTGCGCATCGCAGGTCCGATGGCGCTCGCCAACAAAGTTTTAGAGAGGGAAATTGCTCATGCCTGAGTTTCCGATCCGCAAGATCGCCGTGCTGACCGA
This sequence comes from Mesorhizobium sp. M0991, assembly GCF_040318915.1. NCBI lineage: Bacteria > Pseudomonadati > Pseudomonadota > Alphaproteobacteria > Hyphomicrobiales > Phyllobacteriaceae > Mesorhizobium > Mesorhizobium sp. M0991. The sequence goes on along the minus strand of NZ_JAMYNE010000001.1, from coordinate 252,606 downwards.
AGAGATTTTTCACGAAGGCGGGCCGATGGCGAAGGTGCCGCGGCGCCGCGCCGCGGCCATGGCTGTGGTGAAGAACCCGTTCGCCGGCCGTTACGTCGAGGAACTGCAGAGCGCCATGGAGGATCTGAAGCCGCTCGGGCTGCTACTCTCCGACAGGCTCATTGCCGCATTGGGCGGCGACGTCAAACAGATCGACGGTTACGGCAAGGGCGCCATCGTCGGCATGGCGGGCGAGCTGGAGCATGGCGCGCTGTGGCATGTGCCGGGCGGCTATGCCATGCGCGAGCGGCTCGGCGACGCCAAGGCGATCGTGCCGTCGGCAAAGAAGGTCGGCGCCTTCGGCGCGCGGCTCGATGTGCCGCTCGGCCACATCAACGCCGCCTATGTGCGCAGCCATTTCGACGCCATGGAAATCGGCATCAGCGATGGTCCGCGTCCTGACGAGATCCTGTTTGGCCTCGCCATGACCTGCGGCCCGCGCGTGCACGACCGCATGGGCGGGCTGGCGGCCAAGGACATCAAGGCATGGGATGGGCTGCGGTGAGCGCCGAGGACAATCTGCTCAAGCTGGTCGAGGCCGAGGAGCCTGACGAAAACGACTATCGCTTGCAGGAGCAGGTCGGCTTCATTCTGCGCAAGGCGCATCAGCGCCACGTCTCGATCTTCGCCGCACATATCGCCGATCTGACGCCGCCGCAATTTGCCGCTCTGGCCAAATTGCGCGACGTCGGCGAGACCTCGCAGAACCAGCTTGGCAGCCTGATCGCCATGGATGCGGCGACGGTGAAGGGCGTCATCGACCGGCTGAAAGCGCGTGGCTTTGTCGAACTTAGCAAGCACGAAGTCGACAAACGGCGCCTGCTGGTCAGTCTGACGGCCGAGGGGCGCGACGCGATCGAGCGGCTGATCCCGCTTGCCCGCGAGATTACGCAGGAAACGCTGGCGCCGCTTTCCGCCAGGGAAGCGGCCATTTTCATGAAGCTGCTGGCCAAGCTGGCTTAATCTGCTGCCTGCCGGCGTTTGGTTGTTGTTCCTGCCGGGCGCTGAACGCCCGGCAGGAAAGCCTCGTCTCAGAGGCCGTTGTCCTTCAGGATCTGGGCGGCATTTTCCTTGGTGATCTTCTGCGTCGGCAGGGTGATGGTCTTTTCCACCTTCTCCCCGTTCAGGAACTTGATCGCCTGCCGCAGCCCTTCGGCGCCCGGCGTCACATAAGTGAACGTCGCCGTCAGCTCGCCATTGGCGACCAGCTGCACGCCTTCATTGGGCAGGCCGTCGATGCCGATGAACTTGATGTCCTTCTCACGTCCGACGTCCTTGGCGGCAAGATAGGCGCCATAGGCCATCGGATCATTGTGGCCGTAGACAAGATCGATCTTCTCGTTGTTGCGCAACGCGGTCGCCATGATGTTGTAGGCCTGGTCCTGCTTCCAGTCGCCCGACTGCTGGTCGAGCAGGTATTTTATGCCGGGCTCCTTGTCGGTGAATTCATGGAAGCCGTCATGGCGATCGTGTGCCGGCTGGGTGCCCATGCCGCCCCAGATCTCGACGACGTTGCCGGCAGCCTTGCCCTTGCCGCCAAGCAGCTCGACGGCATATTCACCGGCAGCCCGGCCGATCAGCTTGTTATCGCCGCCGACGAACTGCGTGTAGTCATTGGTTTCGACGTTGCGGTCGAGCACGAAGACCGGAATCTTGGCATCGATCGCCTGCTGCACGACACCGGTCAGGCCGGCGGATTCTTTCGGTGACACCAAGAGCGCATCGACCTCCTGACGGATCAGGTTTTCGACATCGGCGACCTGCTTCTCGGTCTTGTCCTCGCCGTCGGTGATGATCAGCTCGACTTCCGGATGCTTGGCCGCTTCGGCCAGGATGTCCTTGTTGAACTGGGCGCGCCAGGGTTCGATGGTCGTCACCTGCGAGAAGCCGATCTTCCACTTCTTGTCCTGCGCATGGGCGCCGCCGGCAAGCATGGCGGTCGTGGTCAGGAGTGCCGCTGTCAGCCCGGCGAGCTTCAACAATTCACGTCGTTTCATTTCTTGTTTCCTCCAATATTCAGAGACGCGGTCTCTTGCGACGGCCGCTTTGCCGCGGCCGTTTCCTTGTGCGCTTGCCCACCGGGCAGTCGCAGATAGAAGAGAAGATCACCGGCATTGCGCTCCTGTACGAGCACGGTACCGATGATGATCATCCCCTTCAGCACCAGCTGAAGGTTCGAATTGATGTTGTGCAGCTGCAGGATGTTGGAGAGCAGCCCGAAGATCAGCACGCCGCAGAACGTCCCGGTGAGGCTGCCGCGTCCGCCCATCAGGCTGGTGCCGCCGATGACCACGGCGGCAATCGCGTCGAGCTCCAGCCCGGCGCCGGCGTCCGGCTTGCCTTGCCGGTACTGCGCGACATAGAGCACCGCCGCGATACCGGCCAGCAGCCCTGACACGGCATAGGTGGCGATCTTCACGCGGCCTGCGGCGATGCCCGACAGCCGCGCCGCCTCCTCATTGCCGCCGATTGCGTAGACATAGCGGCCGAACGGGGTGAAGCGCAGCACGGCGCCGTAGATCAGGATGGCGCCGAGGAAGAACAGGCCCGGCATCGGGATCACGCCGAACACCAACGAGCGCAGCATTTCGAAATCGGCTGTGGCGTTCGAGCCGGTATAAACCGGCAGCACCGCATTGTTCTGGCCGGCGGTCAGCCGGGCGATGCCGAGCGCAGTGACCATCATCGCCAGCGTCACGATGAAGGGCTGCAGCCGCCCGGCGACGATGATAAAGCCGTTGAGCGCGCCGAACAGCAGGCCGACGCAAGGCGCCACCAGCAGCACGCCGAGCACGCCGAATTTTGAGCCTACCTGCGGCAGCAGGAACCACAGCACCAGACTGCACAGGATCACCCCGACAATGCCGGGCGTCACCAGCCCGCGAACGCTGTCCAACCTGATGTCGTGCGTGGCCTGCGCGCCGGCGCGGGATTTTTCGATGTTCAGCAGGATGAAACGAGTGACGAGAATGCCGAGGCAAAGGGCTGCCACGGCAACTGTCGGCACCCCCAGCACCACCGCCGGCGTCACGCCTGGGACCGTCAGCAGCATGGCACAGACAACCGTGCAGATCGCCATCAGCGAGCCGACGGAAAGGTCGATACCGCCGGTGATGATCACCGCAGTCATGCCGGTGGCAATCAGGCCGGTGGTCGACACCTGGCGCAGCACATCGAGCAGGTTGCCGTAGGACAGGAAGATGTTGTTGCCCTTGGAGCTGATCGGCGAGCCGAGCACGCCGATCAGGAAAATGGCGATCAGGCCCCAATAGAGCTTCGTGCGGGACAGGATATGCAAAATGCTCATGCGGCAGGCCTCGTCATGGTCCGTCGCGGCGCCGCAAGCCGCATGATGGCCTCCTCGCTGGCTTGCGCGCGGGACAGCATTCCCGTCTGGCGGCCGTCGGCCATGACCAGGATACGGTCGGAAAGATGCAGCAGCTCCGGCAATTCCGAGCTGATGACGGCGATCGCCAGCCCGTCTCGCGCCAGCTTGAAGATGAGATCGTAGATTTCCCGCTTGGCGCCGACATCGATGCCGCGCGTCGGCTCGTCTAGCAGCAGCACCCGCGGCCTCGTCGCCAGCCATTTTCCGATGACGACCTTCTGCTGGTTGCCGCCGGACAGCGTGCCGGCCGGCTGCTCGACGGTCTCGCAGCGAATGCCGAGCGCCTTGACGGCGTCCCGTGCCAGCCCTTGCTCACCGGCCAGCGAGCGCATGCCGAACCGCGCCAGCGCGCCGACCAGCGGCAGCGCGACATTGTCGGTGATCGAGGCCTCGAGATGCAGGCCTTGCGTCTTGCGGTCTTCTGTGACCAGGGCGATGCCGAGCCGGCGTGCATCGCGCGGCGAACGGATTTCTACTGCCTCGCCATCGAGCCTGATCTCACCGCCGGCACGTCCGCCGCTGGACCCGAAGATGGTTTCCAGGATTTCGGTGCGGCCCGAGCCCAGCAACCCGCCGATACCGAGGATTTCTCCTGCGGCAAGATCGAAGCTGACGCCATCGAGCACGGTGCGCCAGCCATGGCGATTGGGCTTCGACAGCGACAGCTCGCTTACGGAAAGGACCGTGTTGCCACTGGGGATGCGGTGCTCCTGGGGGGAAGCAAGCAGGTTTCGCCCGACCATCGCTGAAATTATGGCGTCTTCGTCGAGCTTGTCCATCGCCTGCGTCAAGACGTGGCGTCCATCGCGAAGCACCGTGACCCGGCTGGCCAGATGCATGACCTCGTCGATGCGGTGCGAAATGTAGACGATCGCCACGCCGCTGTCGGCGAGCTGGCGGATGATGCGGAACAGCCGCTGGCATTCGGCCGGCGAAAGCGCCGAGGTCGGCTCGTCCATGATCAGAATGCGCGCCGACATCGACAGCGCCTTGGCGATCTCGACCAGCTGCTGTTCGCCGACGCGCAAGGCACCGACGCGCGCATCCGGGTCGAGCTCGATGCCGAGCCTTTGCAAGAGCGCGCCGGCGGCGCGGCTGCTCGCCTTGCGGTCGACGATCAATCCGGCGATCAGCTTCTCGCGGCCGAGAAAGATATTGTCGGCGACGCTGAGTTCGGGGACGAGGTTCAGCTCCTGGTGGATGATGGCGATGCCGGCACGCTCGGCTTCGCGGACGCCGGCAAAGCGCACCGCATGGCCATCGATACTGACCGTTCCGTTATAGTCCGTATAGACGCCGGACAGGATCTTCATCAGCGTCGACTTGCCGGCGCCGTTCTCGCCCATCAGCGCATGAACCTCGCCGCGCCGCAGCTCGAAGCCGACATCGACAAGTGCGGCGATCCCGCCGAAGGACTTGGAGATGTGCTCGGCGCTCAGCACGACAGCCGAGCCGTCCGCCATAATGCCTTGTGCAGGGATGGAATTGCCGTGCTGCATGACAAGGACGGCCTCCCTCCGTCGTCACCGAACACCTCAAACGCTAATCTAAACGTTTCGATCATGTCAAGCCAATATCTGGAGTCTGAGATTGTTCCATTTCAATTCTTGCGCAAAACCATAAGATTCCGTAGGTATTGCTGCCGCGGAGTGGTGAAACGTTTCGAAAATGACAGCGTCAGGGCGAAAAAGGCAGCGTAAATCCACTGCACCGACCATGCTTCATGTGGCCGAGGCCGCGCGTGTTTCCGTGGCCACCGTATCGGCGCTGATCAACGGCACCGCGACCGTCAGCCCCGAGCTCAGCCAGCGCATCGAACAGGCGATCCGCGACATCGGCTATAAGCGCAACGCCATCGCCCGCAGCCTCAAGATGGGCACCACACGCACCATCGGGCTCACCGTCCCACACATCACCAACCCGTTCTTTACCGACGTGGTCTCGGTCATCCAGCAGGCTTTCGACCGGGCCGGCTACGCCGTCATGCTGTGCTGCACCGACGAGCACCTGAACACCCAGGACGACCAGATCAGGCTGCTGCTCGACCGCATGGTCGACGGACTGATCGTCGCGCGTGTCGGCGACGGCGCGATCCTCAAACGGATTGTCGACGACGCCAATGTGCCGGTCGTGCTGCTCGACCGTGTTTGCCAGGGTGTCGACACCGATGCCGTCGTTCTCGACAATCAGCGTGCGGTGTTCGACGCCATCACCTACCTGATCGATCTCGGCCATCGGCGCATCGGCTACATCTCCGGCTCTTTCGACATCTCGCCGATGCATGACCGCATGGCGGGATACCGCGAGGCTCTCCAGGCCGCCGGCCTGCCGGCCGAGGCCGAGCTCGTCCGCTTCGGCAACTTCCATGAAGTCGACGGCTACAACGCGACCATGCAGCTTCTTTCGCTGCACGACCGGCCGAGCGCCATCTTTTCGGCCAACAACCCGATGGTGATCGGCACGATGAAGGCCATTCGCGATATCGGCCTGTCCTGTCCGGAGGATATTTCGGTCGCCTGCTTCGACGATTTTCCGTGGTCGGATGTGTTCCGGCCGCAATTGACCACGGTCGCACAGCCAGTGCAGGCGATTGGCGAACAGGCGGCCAATCTGCTGCTCGACCGGCTCGCCGGAAACAGGGACGCGCCGCCGCGCAAGCTGACGCTCAAGGGACGCTTGATGATCCGCAATTCATGCCGCCCGCTAGGTGCGACTGCGCAGAGCGTCAGCGCGTAGCGCTTGGGCTCTGTTCAGAATCTTTGTAATGCCGGACGGACAGCGCTCCCTCTGTCCTGCCGACCCCGGCCCTTCGCAGCCGCTACGGGCGTTCGTCGTTCGAAAAACCGAGCAATTGAAGGGCGCGGCGCCGATCGAGCCAACAATCAGCCCGCCGATAAGCAGGAAAATCTTGGCAATCGAAGCATGTCGGATTAGGAATATGACGAGATGCGGCTGATCGCCTACACGGGCGCCGGCTTGAGTCATGTGCGTGAAATCGATCCTAATCGGGCTGGTACTTGCTGGGATGGTCGCATTCTTCGGCTGCACCACCGGCGGCGCATTAAGGACTTTCCCCTCGGCCTATGGCGGCCTCACCGATTCCGGTTTTCGCGTTCCGCCGGTTCCGATCTACAAGGTTGACCAAAAGTTCCATCGGCAGACAGTGCCTTATGCGACTGAAGAGGCGCCTGGCACCATCATTGTCGATACAGGAGCGAAGTTCCTCTACTACGTGTTGGGAGACGGTCAGGCGCTGCGCTACGGAATCGGCGTTGGCAAGGCGGGCTTCGAGTGGCATGGCACTGCTCACGTTGCGAGGAAGCGCGAATGGCCGGATTGGAGCGCGCCGTCTGCGATGATCGTGCGCGAGCAGAAGCGAGGCCGCATCATACCGGCTCATATGGAGGGCGGACTCATGAACCCGCTCGGGGCGCGCGCGCTCTATCTTTTCAACGAGAAAGGTGACACTGGATATCGCCTGCACGGTAGCCCTGAATGGTGGTCCATCGGCAAAGCGGTGTCGGCGGGCTGCATTCGCCTCATGAACCAGGACATCATCGATCTCTATAACCGCTCTACAATCGGCACCAAGGTGGTCGTCATTTAGTAGACGCCGCGTTTCCGTCTAACAGACGAGCATGACGGATCGAACACTCTCCGCGTAGAACGCGCGAACTGTTCGCGATGTTCCCCTGCCTGAGGCCGGCCTTGACCGCAACAGTGCCAAGTGGCGAACCAACTCTTAGGCAGCTTCCGACAGCGATTTGTGAGCGTCGGCCAGGATCTCGAACGAGCGCACCCGCGCCGCATGGTCGAAAATCTGCGCCGTGACCATCAGTTCGTCGGCGCCGGTGCGGCCCACGAATGCCTCGATGCCTTGCCTGACCGTTTCGGGAGAGCCGACGACGGCGCAGGAAAGCGCTTGGCCGAGCATGGTCTTGGCCATCGGATCGAGGTCGCGCTCATATCCTTCGACGGGCGGCGGCAATCGGCCGGGCCGGCCGGTGCGCAGATTGACGAAGGCCTGCTGCAGCGAGGTGAACAACAGCCGCGCCTCGGCATCGGAAGGAGCGGCGAAGACGTTGAGGCCGAGCATCACATAGGGCTTGTCGAGCTGCTCCGAAGGCTGGAAACGCGAGCGGTAGATCTCCAGCGCATGGTCGAGCTCGGCCGGCGCAAAATGCGAAGCGAAGGCGTAGGGCAGGCCGAGCATGGCGGCAAGCTGCGCGCCGTAGAGGCTGGAGCCCAGGATCCAGATCGGCACTTTTTCGCCTTCGCCGGGCACCGCGCGGATGCGTTGGCCGTCTTCGGCCGGCTGCAAGTAACCGATCAGCTCGACGACGTCCTGCGGGAAATTGTCGGCGCCAGCCTCGAGGTTGCGGCGCAGCGCCCGTGCCGTGGCCATGTCGGTGCCGGGCGCCCGCCCGAGGCCGAGATCGATGCGGCCGGGATACAGAGCGTTGAGCGTGCCGAACTGCTCGGCGATGACTAGCGGCGAATGGTTGGGCAGCATGATGCCGCCGGCGCCGACGCGTATCGTCTTGGTGCCGCCGGCGACATGGGCGATGACCACCGAGGTGGCGGCGCTGGCGATGCCCGGCATGTTGTGGTGCTCTGCCAGCCAATAGCGCCGGTAACCCAGCCGCTCGGCATGACGGGCGAGATCGAGCGAATTGGCGAGTGACTGCGAAGCGTTGCTGCCTTCGACGATCGGCGACAGGTCGAGAACGGAAAGAACGGTCATCGGCGCGGGTTTCCTGTGGGCCGAAGGGATGTAGGAAGCCGTTGCCGAGGCGGCAAATTCAAAATGTTGATGGAGCACTGGGGGCACACAACGGACGTGCGGCCGATGCAAGGTCGTGATCTGCCCCAATCGGGGGACGCTTTTGACCCTTTAAGTCGCTACTTTTTCACCTCGGGAATCTCTTCGTCCTCGAGCACCGTCGTGTGTTGCGCCGCCAGGAAATTGCCGACATGGCTGAGACCGTCGAAATGATCGCAGAACACCTTGATGACGACCAGCAGCGGCACCGCCAGCAACGCGCCGACGAAACCCCACAGCCAGGACCAGAAGGCGATGACGATGAGGATCGCCACTGCGTTGATCTCGAGACGGCGGCCGACCACCGTCGGCGTCACGAACTGGCCTTCGACGACATCGCACATAAGGACGAAGGCCGGCGCCAGCAGCGCATAGGAAATCGTGTCGAAGCTTATCAGCGCGATGATCGTGACCAGCGTGATGGTGGTCAGCGCCCCGATATAGGGTAGGAAATTGAGCAGAGCCGCTGCCGCGCCCCAGACCTGCGCGTTGGGCACGCCGAGCGCCCACAGGCCGAGCCCGATGACCACGCCGAGACATGTGTTGATGACCGTGACAGTAAGCAGATAATGCGAGATTTCACGTTCTACGTCGTAGACGACGCGCAGCGCCCGCTTCTTTTCGCTGAGACTGGGGAAGGACTGGACAATCTTTTCATAGAACATCGTGCCCGAGGCGAGCAGGAACAGCGACAGGACGAAGACGATGGTAACGCTGGCGCCGGCCGACAGCACATTGCCGGCGGCCTGCGAGAGAATACCGGATGGCGCCATCGCCACCCTCTGGACGCCCGGCTCCTGGGATGTCTGTGTCAGGCCCTCGATCTGGCGTGAAATCTCCACGATCCTTTCGAGCGGACGGCGCAGTTGTGCCAGACGTTCGGTAAGCTGCTGGCCGATCGTCGAGGTGTTGTTGATGAGGTCGATGACCGGGCCGCTGAGCAGATATCCCGCGACGGCGACGAGGCAAAACGAAAGCAGCACCAGCAGTGTCGCCGAAATGACATCGGGCATGCCATGCTTGCGCAGGAAGCGAACGATCGGCGTCAGCGTCAGCGCCAGCAGGAAAGCCAAAATGACCGGCATGAAGAAGGCGCGGGCGAAGTAAAGCGCGTAGATCGCCATGAGGATGAAGATGCCGACGAGCAGCGAACGCATCAGATGCGCATCCGCCCGCGCCTCGGCGCGCGGATCCGGGCTTTCGGCAGCGCTTGCGCCCGAAGCGGCGGGTTCGGCTTTCATTCTGACCCTCGGCGGTACACCGCGATTGGTGCAGACCGTTGGCGAAAACGCCTCTGTGGCTTCAAGGTTCCGTTAGCCGGCGTCACCGGAAGGGCTGCCTCGCGGCCTTGCCGGTGAATCAGGCAACCGGCGTCGCCACGGCGGGAACGGCCTTCGCCGTTTCCCGGCGCACGATCGGCGCCACCTTGGTGCCGTAGAGTTCGATGGCCTTCATCACCTTGGCGTGCGGCATGGCGCCGATCGCCATTTGCAGCAGGAAGCGGTCGTTGCCGAATATCCTGTGCTGGGCAATGATCTTCTCGGCCACCTGTTCTGGATTGCCGACGAACAGCGCGCCGTTCGGGCCGCGCGATTGGTCGAAATGCGCCCGCGACGTCGGCCCCCAGCCACGCTCGCGGCCGATGCGGTTCATCGCCTCGGCCTGCGGCCCGTAAAAATCGTCGGCTGCCTGGTCCGGGGTCTCGGCGATGAAACCGTGCACGTTGAGGCTGGTGGCAAGGCTCGCCGGATCGTTGCCGGCCCGCCTGGCTGCATCCCTGTAGATGTCGAACAGCGGTGCGAACCGCGCCGGCTCACCACCGATGATCGCCAGCGCCAGCGGCAGCCCGAGCACGCCCGCGCGGGCGACAGATTGCGGTGTTCCACCGATCGCGATCCAGATCGGCAATTTGTCCTGCAAGGGCCGGGGATAGACGCCGCGATCGTTGATCGGCGCGCGCAGACTGCCCGACCAGGTCACCTTGACATGATCGCGGATGGCGAGCAGCAGGTCGAGCTTCTCGGCGAAGAGCTCGTCATAATCTTCGAGATTGTAGCCGAACAGCGGAAAGGATTCGATGAACGAGCCGCGCCCGGCCATGATCTCGGCCCGGCCGCCGGACAGAAGATCGAGGGTGGCAAACTGCTGGAAAACGCGCACCGGATCATCGGAGGACAGCACGGTGACGGCGCTGGTCAGCCTTATGCGCTTGGTCCGTTCGGCAGCCGCCGCCAGCGCCACCACCGGAGCCGAGGCAGCATAGTCGGGACGGTGGTGCTCGCCGAGACCAAACACGTCCAGCCCGACCTGGTCGGCCAGCTCGATCTCCTCGATCAGGTTGCGCAGCCGCTCATGCGCACCGATCGCACCGGGACCCGGTTCCGGGCTGACGTCGGCGAAGGTGTAGAGACCGAGTTCCATAGTGTGTCATCCCAGCGTTTGTCTTGGCGCTACAGGTAGCGATCAGTCCGTCGCCCCGCCAGAGGCCTGGATGGTGAACAGTGCGGGTGGCTTTCAGTCGAATTCAATCGAAATGGCGTCTCCCGGTTGCAACAGATCAGAATTTCATGGCTGGCATACCGTTTTGGCGCTTGAACTCTCGGTTTTCACGCGTATGTAAGCCTCGCAAATTGACTCCAGGGAAGTGGACTTGGCTATCTACAGGGAAAAAGACGTTTTCGAGCGGCGCAATGCCGCAAACGAGGCAAAGAAGGCGCTTCTGGAGCGCTTTAAGGCAAAGCCGGCGGCAGATGATCCAGCGGTGCTGGCACGACAGGCGGAGCGCAAGGCGATCCTCGAGGCCCGCGCGATACGCGAGGCCGAAAAGGCCAGGCTGAAGCAGGAAAAGCTGGCGCGCGAAGCAGCAGAAAAGGCCGAGCGCGAGGCAGCTGCCGAAGCGGCACGCATCGCCGCGGAAGAAGCTGCACAGGCCGAAGCGAAGATCCGGGAAGCTGAAGAGAACGAGCGCATCGCCCGTTTTCTTGCCGACGAGGCCGAACGCAAGGCCAAGCGTGATGCGCGCTATGCCGCGCGCAAGCAGCGCACTGGCAGGACGCCGCCCGGCTTCTCCGCCCGATAGCGCCTTCCGGCGCTGATCAGCCGAATTCAAGAATCAGGGCCGCCTTGCAGCGGCCCCGAGCGCGTTCGTCTGTCAGAATCGGCTAAGCCGCGAGCTTCAGTCCCATGATGCCGCAGACGATTAGCGCGATGCAGGCCAGCCTGATCGCCGTCGCCGGCTCCCCGAGCAGCCATATCCCCAACAGCGCCGTGCCGACGGTGCCGATGCCGGTCCACATCGCATAAGCGGTGCCGACCGGCAACGCCTTCAGCGCCAGGCCGAGCAAGGTCAGGCTGACGATCATCGAGGCTACCGTCAGGACGGTCGGCAGCGGCTTCGAGAATCCGTCGGTGTACTTGAGGCCGATCGCCCAGCCGATCTCGAACAGGCCGGCGAGGAACAGGAAAATCCACGACATCGGAACGCTCCGTTTCGATGGCTTCCGGCCGATTTCTTGAACGCGCAAAACTGTCTTCGCCCCATCCATAGGGGATGCGCGTGCGCTTAATGAACAATCATACCGGCCGCGTTTGCGGCCGGTCGAAATCAGCCGAAACGGTAGCTGCGGCCCTACTTGTCCTTCAGCTTCATCGCCTTCACCGGCGGTGCCTTCAGGGCCGGCGCCGGAGCGGGTTTCTTCGCGTCCTTCTTCGGCTTGCGGGCTTCCTTGCCTGCCTTCATCGCACCCTTAGCCATGATTCGTTCCTCCAGTTGATGTCTGGCGAAGTGAAACAAGAGAAAACGCTCGACTGCAAGAGGCCGCTGCCGTGCAGTCGCCCTGGCCGATGGCTGTCAACCGGTTTCTAATTCCCTCGTAAACCGCAGCGGTCCGTGCCATGGTCTTCTTCGCCCTGCAGCATCAGCCCTTGCGATTCGCCGGCTGATGATCAGGCAGGCCGGTCAGGACGACAATGCGGATCCACATCGGTTGCCAGATGAGCTTCGATTTCCCGCAGGAAACACCGCTGATCGCGATGCTAAATGTCCATTATTCGCGCGCATCCGATCTTGAGCGGCCGGACTTCCTGACGTCGAACCCGCCGGTGCCGATCGAAAGCTACCGCGACAGTTTCGGCAATTGGTGCAACCGTCTCGTTGCGCCGGCCGGGCGCTTTGCGTTCGGCACGGACGCGGTCATCCGCGACCCCGGCTCCTTCGAGACGCGCGAGCTGACGGCGTGGCAGCACGAGGTGCGCGATCTGCCGTCGGAGACGCTGCTGTTCCTGCTGCCCAGCCGTTATTGCGAGAGCGACGTGCTGGCGAATGAAGCGTGGCGGCTGTTCGGCAGCACCCCGCTCGGCATTCCGCGCGTCCAGGCGGTCTGCGACTTCGTCCACAACCACATCGTCTTCAACTATTTCAATGCGCGCCCGACGCGCACCGCCGCCGAGGCCTATCGCGAGCAGAGTGGTGTGTGCCGCGACTTTGCCCACCTCGCTGTTGCCTTCTGCCGCGCCCTGAACATTCCGACCCGCTACTGCACCGGCTATATCAGTGATATCGGCCTGCCAAAGCCGTGGTCGGACATGGATTTCGCCGCCTGGATGGAGGTCTATGTCGGCGGCCGCTGGCACGCGTTCGACCCGCGCAACAACGCGCCGCGCATCGGCCGTATCCTGATTGCCTCCGGACGCGATGCGGCCGATGTGCCGCTGACCCACATTTTTGGGCCGGGCGCGCTGGCTGGCTTCAAGGTCTGGACGGACGAGGTCGTCGAATAGCCCCGCGCCGCCCTTTTGAACAACTGACCTTTTGAACAACTCGACACTTCGGGCGTTGTGGGAACTGTGGAGCGTGGGCGGGCGCTCCGCCAATCTCGGTGCATCAACCAAGGCAGCACACCATGGCGGCGCATGGCGGGTCGAAAAAAGTGATCTATGCGGCGCTCGCCGGAAATCTTGCGATCGCACTGACCAAATTTGCCGCTGCCTTGTTCACGGGCAGCTCGGCAATGCTCTCGGAAGGCGTCCACTCGCTCGTCGATACCGGCAATGGCAGCCTGCTGCTTTACGGCATGCACCGTGCCGCCCGGCCGGCCGACCGCACGCATCCGCTCGGCCATGGCCGCGAGCTGTACTTCTGGAGCTTCATCGTCGCGCTCCTCGTCTTTGCACTGGGCGCCGGCATATCGTTCTACGAAGGCGTGACGCACATCATGGCGCCGGAGCCGATCGCCAACGCCAAGGTGAACTACGCTGTCCTTGGCCTTTCCTTCCTCTTCGAAGGCACCTCTTGGCTGGTGGCGCTGAAGGAATTCCGCCACCAAAAAGGCAGCCACGGCTGGCTTGAGGCGGTGCAGCTCAGCAAGGATCCGAGTGTCTACACCGTACTCTTCGAGGACAGCGCGGCACTTCTCGGCCTCGTTGTCGCCTTCGCCGGCATATTGGCAGCGGAACGGCTGGACATGCCTAAGCTCGACGGCGCCGCGTCGATCGGCATCGCGCTCATCCTGGGCGCGACCGCGATCTTCCTGGCGCGCGAAAGCAAAAGCCTGCTGCTCGGTGAGCCGGCCTCGCCCGAGGTGCAAACAAAGGTGCTGGCCATCGTCCAGCAGGACCCGGCGGTGCAACGCGCGAATGGCGCACTGACGCTGCATATGGGTCCGCAGGAGATCGTAGCCGCTTTGAGCATCGAGTTCGAGGATCATCTGTCTGCGCCGGAGATAGAGACCTGCGTCGAGCGCCTCGAGACACGGCTGAAGGCGGAGATGCCGGAGGTGACGCGGCTCTTCGTCAAGCCGCAGACCACCGGCACCTGGGAACGCCGGAGCAAGGCCTTGGCGGGGGCATCCGGACAAGAACCGGCCTAAGGAAAATGGCTTGAGGAAACCGATGCGTCATCGGGCAGTCCCGGCTATGATCGCAGGCAAAAGCTAGGGAGGAACGAAGATGAAAATCGACGGCGGGTGTCATTGCGGCGCCATCACTTACGAGGCCGAAGTCGATCCGGAAAAGACCACCATTTGTCACTGCATCGATTGTCAGAAGCTAACCGGAACGGCCTTTCGCGTCACGGTGCCGGCGTCCGAGGACAATTACAGGATCACCAAGGGCACGCCGAAGATCTACATCAAGACCGGTTCGAGCGGCGCCAAGCGCGCTCAGGCATTTTGCGGTGAGTGCGGCTCGCATCTCTACGCCACGTCGGCGGGCGAGGGACCGAAGGTTTACGGCATCAGGGTCGGGACGGCACGGCAGCGCGATCAACTGGTGCCGAGAAAGCAGATCTGGCATCGCTCGGCGCTGCATTGGCTGCCGGAATTCGAAGGCATGACCATCATCGAGGAGCAGTAGCGCCAGACCCGGGCGAAGCGCTCGCCTCCGGTTCCGGCGGAGCTCTCAATCGTCGCCTTCGACGACCCTTAGCCTCAACTGCCCGGTTTTCGAATCGGCGACGCGCGGGCTGCTTTCCGCTTTTGCTCCGCTGCCATTCGAACCAGTGGTGTTCTCCGCCGGCTGCACGCCAAACTCCAGCGCCTCGATCTTTTGTCCGCGCCTGGTCACCTTCGATGTCGAGACCAGAATGTCGTCGATATCCTTGGCCGATTGGCCGAAATGCGTCTGCAATTTGCGCACCCGCTCGTCGAGCCGAGACACGTCTTCCATCAGCCGGATAACCTCGCCCTGGATCAGGTGCGCCTGCTCGCGCATGCGTGCATCCTTGAGGATTGCCTGGATGACCTGGATCGACAGCATCAAAAGCGATGGCGAGACGATGACGATCCGCGATCGATGCGCCTTTTGGACAACGGCTTCGAAATTCTCATGGATTTCGGCGAACACCGATTCCGAGGGCACGAACATGAAGGCGGTGTCCTGCGTCTCGCCCTGGATCAGGTATTTTTCGGAAATATCCCGGACATGCACCTCGATGTCGCGGCGGAAAGCCTGTGCGGCGGACTTCTGCAGGTCGGCGCCTTCGGCGGCCCGAATGGCATTCCAGGCCTCGAGCGGAAACTTTGCATCGATGGCAAGCGACGGTGCGCCGTTCGGCATCTTCACCAGGCAGTCGGGCCGGCTGCCATTCGACAAGGTCGCCTGGAATTCATAGGCGCCGTGCGGCAATCCGTCGGCGACGATGGCTTCCATGCGCGACTGGCCGAAGGCGCCGCGCGTCTGCTTGTTGGAAAGGATCGCCTGCAATTGCACGACCTGGCCGGCCAGCGACTGGATGTTGCCTTGCGCGACATCGATAATCGCCAGCCGTTCCTGCAGCTTGGCGAGGCTCTCATGCGTCGATCTCGTCTGCTCGGTCATGGTCTGGCCTAGGCGGCCGGTCATGGCATCGAGGCGCTGGCCGATCGACTGTGTCAGTTCCGCTTGGCGCGCCCCGAACACTTCTGCGATGGCGCCCATGCGGCCCTGCATTTCCGCCTGGCTTGCCAAGATGCCGGCCATCCGCACCTCGGCGTCGCGGGCGTGGTCGGCGGCTTCGGCGGCCGCCACCGCACGCGCCTTGGCCGATCGCCAGAGCGCAACGACGAGCGCCACGAACAGTCCGAGGAACAGCATTGCGCCGAAACCCAGGGCATGGCCGAGCGTGATCGTGGTGGCGCCGAGCCGGGCGACAGGTTCGGACAGGATGGTGGCCAGATCGTTCATGCCGACAGCATAGATGATTCGGTCTACCGGCACAGATCAAAACGTGAACGACCCGAAGGCGCCCCGGTTGACGCTTTTCCTGCGAGGTCTTAGGTGAGACGCCATGTCGATCAAGCCGCTTATCATCCTCCCCGATCCCGTCCTGCGCCAGGTTTCAAAACCGGTCGAGCGTGTCGACGGCGACTTGCGCAAACTGGCCGGCGACATGCTGGACACCATGTATGACGCGCCCGGCATTGGCCTCGCTGCGATCCAGGTCGGCGAACCCTTGCGCATGCTGGTCATCGACCTCGCCAAGGAGGACGAGACGCCGGCACCGCACGTCTTCATCAATCCCGAAATCCTCGAAAGCTCCGACCAGCGTTCGGTCTATGAGGAAGGCTGTCTGTCGATCCCGGACTACTACGCCGAGGTCGAGCGTCCGGCAGCGGTGCGGGTGAAATATCTCGATCGCGACGGCAAGCTGCAGGAGATCGAAGCCGAGGGGCTGATGGCGACCTGCCTGCAGCATGAAATCGACCATCTCAACGGCGTGCTGTTCATCGATTACATCTCCAAGCTGAAGCGCGACATGGTGGTCAAAAAGTTCAAGAAGCTCGCCAGGGACAAGGCGCCAGGCAAGATGGTGGGATAGGGGTCGACGAATGCCCCTGCGTGTCATCTTCATGGGTACGCCTGAATTCTCCGTGTCGACGCTGCGGGCGATTGCCGAGGCCGGGCATGAATTGGCAGCCGTCTACACGCAGCCGCCGCGCGCCGGCGGCCGGCGCGGGCTCGAACTGACGCCGTCGCCGGTGCAGCGCGAGGCGGATCGGTTGGGCGTCGAGGTTCGCACGCCGGTGTCGCTGAAGGGCGAGGCGGAGCAGGAGGCGTTCCGCGCGTTGGGTGCCGACGTCGCCGCGGTAGTCGCCTACGGGCTGCTTCTGCCGAAACCCATTCTCGAGGCGCCGCGGCTCGGTTGCCTCAATGGCCACGCATCGCTGTTGCCGCGCTGGCGCGGCGCCGCCCCTATCCAGCGCGCCATCATGGCCGGCGATACCGAGACGGGCATGATGGTGATGCGGATGGAGGAAGGCCTCGACACCGGGCCGGTGGCAATGGTTGAAAAATGCGCCGTTGGACCCGACATGACGGCCGGCGATCTGCACGACCGGCTGATGGTGTTGGGTGCGGCTCTGATGGTGCAGGCGCTCGAACGGCTGGAACGGAATACACTGACATTTACCACACAGGCCGAGGTGGGGGTGACCTACGCCAAGAAAATCGATAAATCGGAGACTCGCATAGACTGGCTGCGACCTGCCGGCGACGTGCACAACCAGATTCGCGGCCTGTCGCCCTTTCCCGGTGCATGGTGCGAGGCCGAAATCGGCGGCCGCATGGAGCGGCTGAAACTGCTTCGCTCGACGCTCTTGCAAGGCGCCGGCGAACCGGGAGGAATTCTCGACGATCGGCTGACGGTCGCCTGCGGGTCAGGCGCGATCAGGCTGGTCGAAGTTCAACGTGCGGGCGGAAGGCCCATTGCCGCGCAGGAGTTTCTGCGCGGGGCCAAGCTCGAAAAAGGAATGAAATTGTCATGAGCATGATGTCCATACGCGCGGCGACGCCGCGGGACCGCGAGGCGATCCGCCTTGTCGAAGAACACGCATTCGGCCAGCAGGCGGAGGCCGGACTGGTCGACGCGCTGGTCACCGGCGGTGATGCCGTCGTCGAACTGGTGGCGGACGAAGACGGGCAAGTGGTCGGCCATATCCTGTTTTCACGGCTCTTCGTGCAGAATGGCGGCAAGAGCTTCCCGGCGGTGGCTTTGGCGCCTCTGGCGGTCGAGCCGTCGTTCCACGGCACCGGCATCGGCGGTGCGTTGGTCCGCGAGGCTCATATCCGCCTGAAAGCTGCCGGCGAGACGCTCGCCGTGGTGCTCGGCGATCCGGCCTATTATGGCCGCTTCGGCTACAACCGCGCCCGTGCAGTAAAATTCGAGAGCGAGTACCAAGGCGAGGCTTTGCAGGCGCTTGCCTGGGGCGAGGCGCCGGAGACCGGCAGGCTGGTCTACGCCTCGGCCTTCGGCTCAGCCCTCGCCGCCTGATTTCGCCTCGATCCGGGAATGCCGCGTTTTCGCCTCGACATCGAATATGACGGCAGTCTCTTCGCCGGCTGGCAGCGCCAGGCCAACCAGCCTTCGGTGCAGCAGGCGATCGAGCAGGCGATCGAGAAGTTCTGTGGTGAGCAGGTTTCGCTGCGCGCCGCCGGCCGCACCGATGCCGGCGTCCATGCGACCGCTCAGGTGGCGCATTTCGATCTGATCAAGGCATGGCCCGGCGACAAGGTGCGCGACGCCGTCAACGCGCATCTGCAAGCGGCCAAGGTGCGCATCGCCATCCTGAAGGCCGCCGTCGTGCCGGATAGCTTCGATGCGCGTTTCTCGGCGATCGGCCGCCATTACCTCTACCGCATCGTCAACCGCCGCGCGCCGGCGGCGCTCGACAAGGGCAGGATCTGGTGGGTACCGAAGCAGCTCGATGCCGGTGCCATGCACGAAGCGGCAAAGGTGCTGCTTGGCCGGCATGATTTCACCACCTTTCGCTCGACCCAGTGCCAGGCCACCAGCCCGGTCCGCACGCTCGACCGGCTGGATGTCAGCCGGGCGGGCGATTTCATCGAAGTCCGCGCTTCGGCGCGGTCATTCCTGCACAACCAGGTGCGCTCGATGGTCGGCTCGCTCAAACGTGTCGGCGAAGGCGGCTGGACCATTGCCGACCTCAAGGCGGCGCTCGAGGCGCGCGACCGTGGGGCCTGCGGTCAGGTGGCGCCGCCCGACGGGCTGTTTCTCGTCGGCGTCGATTATCCTACGCCTGGCTGATCCGGCACGCTGATACCGAGCAGCGCCTGCAGGCCGAACAGGACGATCAGCGACGCCACGAACATACCGGCAAAAACAGCGCTGCCGACAGCCGCACCCCTGCCGATCGCGACGTTGGTCATCCGCCAGGTCAATACCATCGACAGCGCGAACAGCAGCAGCGACACCAGTCCGGAGACTTCGTTGGCCGACGTCAGGAAAAGCCGGATCAACGCTGATGGCAGCATCATCCAGGCGATGATCGCCGAGGCCCAGTTGCTGGCCACGACATAATGGACGAAACGGCCGCCGACGCCGACCCGCGGCGCCACCAGGGCGAGGCCTATGAGCGGCAGCACCCAGGCGCCGATATCGACAGTGGCCAGGCGGATCAACATGCTGAAACGGCCGACGAATGCGTTGGGATCGCCGATCTCGTTGGCAATACCGACCCAGCCGACGATCAGTGCCGGCGCCGCGACGACGATGGCAAAAAAGGAGTTCCAGAAACCGTCCGCCGAAAGGTCGAGCAGGCGAAATCCGTCGGCCTTGCCGAGCATCAGCCGCCAGGCGCCGGCAAGCGAAGCGTAGGTTTCATCCGCGGAAAGCATCACTAGGATATGTCCTGCGCAAACCAGTCTTCAACGAAGCGCAGATAAATCTGCGTCAGCGTCTCGAGGTCGGCAATCGCCACGCGTTCGTCGACCATGTGCATGGTCTTGCCGACAAGTCCGAATTCGACCACCGGACAATAATCCTTGATGAAGCGGGCATCGGAGGTGCCGCCGGAGGTGGAGAGCACCGGCTTCCTGCCGGTCACCGCCTTGACCGAACCGCCAAGCGTCTCGATCAACCTGTCGTCGCGTGTCAGGAAAACATGGCTCGGCCCGTCGCGCCAAGCGATCTCGTAGTCGACCGGCGTCTTCTTGCCGGCGCGGTATTTCTTGCGTTTCGCCGCCCGGTCGAGGCGATTGTGGATCTCGGCCTGGATTGTCTCGGCGGTCCATGTGTCGTTGAAGCGAATATTGAAGGTAGCCGCCGCCTTCGCCGGGATCACGTTGGTGGCAGGGTTGCCGACATCGATAGAAGTGACCTCAAGATTGGTCGGCTGGAAATCCCTTGTTCCGTTATCGAAGACCGGGTGAAGCAAGGCGTCGACCAGCGTTACCAGGCCTCGCACCGGGTTGTCGGCTAGCTGCGGGTAGGCGGCGTGGCCCTGGCGGCCGTTGACGGTGACCGTGCCCGACAGCGAGCCGCGCCGGCCGATCTTGATCATATCGCCGAGCGCGTCGGGATTGGTCGGCTCGCCGACGATCGCAGCATGCCATTTCTCGCCTTTGGCAGCCGCCCATTCGAGCAGTTTCGTCGTGCCGTTGATCGCCGGCCCTTCCTCATCGCCGGTTATCAGCAGCGAGACCGACCCCTTCGGGCCGCCCTTCTGCGCGATATGTCGCGCTACCGCCGCGACGAAACAAGCAATGCCGCCCTTCATGTCGACGGCGCCGCGGCCGAACATCTCGCCATTGGCGATCTCGGCGGCAAAGGGCGGGTGCGTCCAGGCTGTTTCATCGCCCACCGGCACCACATCGGTATGGCCGGCAAACATCAGATGCGGGCCGTTGCCGGAACGCCGCGCGAAAAGGTTCTCTATGTCCGGTGTGCCGGATTCGGAAAACACCGGGCGCTCGACAGCAAAGCCGAGCGGCTTCAACATTTCTTCCAGCGCGCTCAGCGCACCGCCTTCGGCGGGCGTCACGGAAACGCAGCGAATGAGAGCAGCCAGATTTCTAGTGGGATCGGTAGGCAGCGTCATGGGCAAAAGCGATAGTCGAAAGCGCAAGGCCTGTCACGGCCAGACATAAGGGCCAGCCATGCCGCCGACATTATGGTTTTCATGTCGTATAACTGTGACAAGGCCTCTCGACCAGGACAGGGCCATCGCATGGTCGCGCGTGGCAAGACGATCGTAATCGCCGGTGCCGGCAGTATCGGATGCTACGCCGGCGGCTGCCTGATACTTGCCGGGCGAAAGGTGGTTCTGCTGGCGCGACCGCGCATCGAGCACGCGCTGCAAAAAGGTGGATTGCGCATCACCGACCGTGATGGCCGCGACCGTTCCGTCAAGTCGGAGGCATTGTCGGTCACGGCTGATCCGGCCGCGGCGTTCCCCCGTGCCGATGTCATCCTGGTAACGGTCAAGAGCGGCGCGACGCAAGACATGGCCGGGCTTATTGCGGCCCATGCCCGACCGGACACGATGATACTCAGTCTGCAGAACGGCGTCGACAATGCCGATAAATTGCGAGCCCATCTCACCGCCCGGCCGGTGCTCGCGGGTATGGTGCCGTTCAACGTGGTCCAATCGCCGGAGGGCGAATTGCCGCTTCGCCTGCACCGCGCCAGCGGCGGCAAGGTGATGATCGAACAGGGTCCGACAGGCCTTGACGAAGTGCTTGACGTCGAGGGCTTTGCCGTCGCCACGCATGGTGACATCGAAGCGGCGCTATGGGGCAAGCTGCTACTCAACCTCAACAACGCACTGGTGGCGCTTTCCGGCCTGCCGCTGACGGCAGAGCTTGCCGATCGCCGCTGGCGGCTGATCCTGGCCGGCCAGATCGACGAAGCGTTGGCGGCAATGACGGCGACAGGCATCGAACCCGCTCGCATCGCCGGCCCGCGTCCCGCACTGCTGCCGAAAGTGCTTCGCCTGCCCGACTGGCTGTTCAAGTTCTTGGCGCGGCGGATGCTTGCCATCGATCCGGCCGCGCGTTCGTCGATGTGGGATGACCTTCAGCGCCGCCGGCCGACGGAGATCGGCGAACTGCAAGGCGCGGCCCTGCGCTTGGCCGAAAAGGCCGGCACGCCGGCACCTTTGCTGAAGCGTGTGACGGCACTGGTGCGCGCGGCCGACCAGGAGAGGCGCGGATCGCCCTGCCTGACGCCGGAAGCCGTCATCGCGACCGTCAGATCGTAGCCCGCACAGGCGCCCAATAACG
Source organism: Mesorhizobium sp. M0991 (assembly GCF_040318915.1). Taxonomy (NCBI): domain Bacteria; kingdom Pseudomonadati; phylum Pseudomonadota; class Alphaproteobacteria; order Hyphomicrobiales; family Phyllobacteriaceae; genus Mesorhizobium; species Mesorhizobium sp. M0991. The sequence goes on along the minus strand of NZ_JAMYNE010000001.1, from coordinate 230,863 downwards.
GCCCTTGCCGGTGCGCTTGGCTTCGTAGAGCGCATGGTCGGAACAGGTGAGCAGGATTTCCGGATCGCCGCCGTCTGCGGGTGCGAATGCGCTGCCGACACTCAAGCCGACATGGATGGCGGAGCCGACCCCGAGGTCGAAAGGCACCGAGACCTTTTCGATGGCCCGCTTTGCCAGGTAGGTGGCCTCGATCTCCGAGGTTGCGGGCAAAAGGATGACAAATTCATCGCCGCCGATGCGGAAGACCACGTCCCCCGGCCGGAAGCCGCGCTTCAATCGTTCGGCCACCTTGCGCAGCAGCACGTCGCCGACGGCGTGGCCAAAACGGTCGTTGACCTGTTTGAAGCCGTCGAGATCCATGCTGAGCACTGCAAACGGCTTGCCGCCATTGGCGGCCGGCGCCGCAAGGTCGCGGCACATGTCGCGCAATTTCTCCTGCAGGAAGATGCGGTTTGGCAGGCCGGTCAGCGCGTCCTTGATGGCCAGGTCGCGATTGTCCAGCTCGGCGCGGATCATGCGGGCGTTGATCGCGTGGTTCTGAAGCAGCACGATGATGACGCCGGCAACATAGAACAGCGTCTGAATTCCGACGATCGGCATTCCGGGCGCCGCAGAAAACAATGCACCGACCACGTAAGGCAGGCTTACGGCCAACATGACGAATATGGCGAAGCGCGGGGTCGCCGCATTGCGTGACGACACCACGCCAACGACACCTGCGACATTCAAGGCAGCCAGTACGGACAGCGCCATATTCCCGCTGGCAACACAGCCATAGCAGCCGAGGCCGAAAACGACCGACCAGACGCCGCTGGCTGCCATCAGGCCTGCCAGCGGCCCTTTCGAGCCGCGCCTGCGGGCCCGCTCGCATTCCCGCATCAGCAGAACGCGGACGACGAAAAGCATCAGGTCGGCTGCGATCCAGGCGTAGGGCCACCAATCCTTGGTGGCAAGTGCGGCGCTGACCGCAACCACCAGAACGCTGATGGTGCCGAACAGGACTGCGAATTTGCGGTCGAAAGTGGTGTCGAGCAGCCGGGCGCGGACGGCTTCCGGTTCCAATCTCATCGGCGAAGAGAACCAGGCAAACAGGCGAGCGCCGGCGGTCCACGTTTTGCGCGGCTCCTTGGTGGTCAGAGATAGGTCGCTTGTCAGTCGAGCGCTCCGTGCCGGTCGACACAGTCTTCGCCGGCATGCTGGGCGAGGGTGATTAACATTCGCTTAGAGCATCCGGCGCAAAACCGGGGTTTCGGAACTCCCCGCTCTGCCGCTCTAGCGGATCTGCCGCCGGCTCGCGGGTTTTAGCTTGCCGGCCCCGGTTGTTTGCGGACCGCAGGCCGACGCGGCGGACCCGGCTCGGGATCGGTCTTCGCCGCACGTGCCGGCTGCCCATGAGGGGTTTCGATCAGCGTGATCTTCTGCCAGATCTTTCGAGAGAGGTTCGAAGCCAGGTTCTCGATGTCATTGACGCCGTCGATGACCACGGCGTCGTTCACCGATTGCGCGAACAGCGCGGCGATCTTGCCGGTGATCGACAGCATTTCGGAGCAATAGTCGAGATAGCGGGCAAGGTCAGCGGCGTTGGTGATGCGGGCTGGCGAATGCGCAGTCGGCTTGAAACTGGCTGAAAGTGCTGCCGGATCCTTGGTCAGCTGGTGCATGTCAATGACGTGGATCAGCGACCGCAGCCCGTGGAGCTGGCGAAACACCCGCTTGCGCTTGATCCGCTCCTCGGAGCGGATCAGGGCCAGGAAGCCCAGCACGGCGAGGATGATCATGTTGAGCGAGGCTTCGATGCCTTGCACCGACTGGAAGGCATCGTGGTTTCCAGAAATGCGGCCAAGCGGCAGGATTGTGCCGACGAAAAGGAACATCAGCGCTCCGACGACGAAGGCGGCGATGATGAGGCCGCGCAGCCACCAGATCGGCGCCTCCAGCGCCTTGGCTGCCTTTGCCAGATCGCGCGACAGCGACACGAGCTCGGCGGCGACGCCGCGCAAGCCTGCATTGGGAAAGCGCTCGGCGACACGCCCTTCCAGCCGTTCGGCGGTTTCGAGGATCAGTTTCGGATCAAGCGAGCGGTAGCGCATGACGAAATGTCCAATCGGCGCTCAGGGTTCGGCCGGTGCATTGGTGCGCTTGCCATAGCGGTTGGGGCCGGGTTGCCCCGGAAACAGGCAAAGCACGAGGAAAGCGATGATCGATACAACCGGTACGAACAGCACCAGCGCCGCAACACCCGGCTTGTCGAGGTCATGCAACCGCTTCACCGCCAACACGACGTTCGACCAAAGCGAGGCAATGAAGGCGATGAAGAAAATGAACGACCACATGTTGCTCTCGGTGGTGCCTTCCGGCACCAGCGTGAAACGGTAGAGCGGGAAGGCCTGTATGATGGCCACCAGCAGTCCTCCAAGAAAATAGGCCGCGCGGCTGACGCGGCCCGAAGCTTTGAAGAAAAGCCAGATAAGGTCAGATCCGTCAGGCAAGCGAATTCCATCCGTATTCGTTGGGAAAGATCAATCGCGAAGCAATTCGTTGATCGAGGTCTTGGAACGGGTCCTGGCGTCGACCCGCTTGACGATGACGGCGCAGTAGAGGCTGGGGCCGGGCTCGTTGTTTGGAAAAGGCTTGCCCGGCAGTGAGCCGGCGACGACGACGGAATTGGCCGGCACCTCGCCGTAGAAGATCTCGCCGGTGGCGCGGTCGACGATCTTGGTCGACTGGCCGATGAAGACGCCCATGCCGAGCACCGAGCCCTCGCGCACGATGCAGCCTTCGACCACTTCGGAACGGGCGCCGATGAAGCAATTGTCCTCGATAATGGTGGGACCCGCCTGCATCGGCTCCAGCACGCCGCCGATGCCGACGCCGCCCGACAGATGCACATTCTTGCCGATCTGGGCACAGGAGCCGACCGAAGCCCAGGTGTCGACCATGGTGCCGCTGTCGACATAGGCACCGACGTTGACGAAGGACGGCATCAGCACGGCGCCGGGCGCGACATAGGCGGAGCGGCGCACGATCGACGACGGCACGGCGCGGAAGCCCGCCTTCTCGAAATCGACGGCGCTCCAGCCGTCGAATTTCGAGGGCACCTTGTCCCACCATACTGCCTGACCGGGACCGCCCTTTATGATCTCCATCGGGGTAAGCCGGAAGGACAGCAGCACCGCTTTCTTCAGCCACTGGTTGACATGCCATTTGCCGTCGGCCTGCCGCTCGGCAACGCGGGCGACGCCCCGGTCGAGCAGGTCGAGCGCCGATTGGATGGCCTCGCGCGTCTCGCCGCGGGTTGCGGTCGAAATCGTGTCGCGTTCCTCGAAGGCGTTCTCGATAATCTCCTCGAGGCTCGCGAGATCGGGCTTCGACATGAATTCGCTCCATTACCAAGCTGTTAAGGGCCGGCGCCTTAACCTGTTTGAAAGTCGCGCGGACCCTATGTGAAGGCTTGGGGAGGGTCAATCGCGGCAGCGTCACGGGACGGCGCAAGTGAATGATTGGACGGGTAAAGCAAATATGACTCCCATGGAAAAGGCGGGATGGACGCCGCTGCCGCATTCGGACGAGGATCTGGAGCGGTCGAGAAGCGTGCCGGACACGCCGCAAACGCGCGCGGAGACATATCGGCTGGCCTGGAACGATCCCGATTTCATGACGCGGCGCGAGTTGCGCGCGGTCAGGCTGCAGCTCGAACTGCTGAAACCGGAGATGATCCTGGCCGAGCGCGGCATCCAATCGACCGTCATCCTGTTCGGCGGCGCCCGCATTCCCGAGCCCGGCGGCGAAGCCTGGGCGGCCAAGAACGAGACGCAGAAGAAGAACCTCGAGCAAAACAGCAAATATTACGAGGAGGCGCGCAAATTCGCCCGCCTCTGCTCACAGCAGTCGGCCACCTCGTACTATCGCGAATTCGTCGTGGTGACCGGCGGCGGGCCGGGTGTCATGGAGGCCGGCAATCGCGGCGCCGACGATGTTGGCGCGCCGTCGATCGGTCTCAACATCGTGCTGCCCCACGAGCAGGCGCCAAACGCCTACGTGACGCCGGAACTCTGCTTCAACTTCCACTATTTCGCGGTCCGCAAGATGCATTTCGTTATGCGGGCCAAGGCCGTTGCGGTATTTCCAGGCGGCTTCGGCACGATGGACGAGTTCTTCGAAACGCTGACCCTGATCCAGACCGGCCGCATGGAACGCGTGCCGGTCATTCTGTTCGGCAAGGCTTTCTGGGCAAGGGCAATCGACCTCGATTTCCTCGCCGAGCAAGGCACGATCACGCCCGGCGACCAGGATATCATCGATTTCGTCGACACCGCCGACGAGGCCTGGGGGATCATTAGCCGCTTCTATAAACTTTGACATGCAAGCAAGGACTTGAAGCGCGCCGGCTGCCTCAAGCAGTGACTTCGACGATCGCCGTGAGAAAGCCGGCGAGATCGTCGGTGACGAAGTCCACATCGTCCTCGTTGGCCGGGTCGCGTTCCCAGATTTCCGAGAAGGTCGGCTCGAAATTGCGCGGCACCACCAGCACCGTGGTCATGCCCAGCGATTTCGGCACCGACAGGTTGCGGGCGAGGTCTTCGAACATCACCGCATTTTGCCCGGTAACGGCGTGGAGTTCGGCAAATTTCTCATAAGATTGCCGCGCCGGCTTGGGGTTCAGTCCGGCAGCGACGATATCGAAAATATCGTCGAAATGCTCAAGAATGCCCAACTGCCGCGCGGTGCGTTCGGCATGCCGGCGATCCCCGTTGGTGAAGATGAATTTACGGCCGGGAAGCTGGCGTATGGCGGTGCCGAGGACGGGATCTGGAACCAGCCAGGAATAATCGATGTCGTGGACCTTCTCGAGAAAATCATCGGGGTCGATGCCATGGCGCGTCATCAATCCGTTCAGTGTCGTGCCGTATTCGCGGTAGAGCTCCTTTTGCAGCTTGCGTGCTTCCTCGCGCGGCAGCGTCAGCAATTCTCCGACATAGGCGGTCATCTTCACATCGATCTGCGAGAACAGATTCGAATGATGCGGATAAAGGGTGTTGTCGAGATCGAACACCCAGTCGGTGACATGGGCAAAGCGGGCGGGGTCGGGAAGTGTGGTCATACCGTCCTTATGGCACGAAACGATCTTTCTAACAGGAGGTTTATCCACAACCTATGCGCGCCCTGGGTGGTGAAAATGGCGCCATAATTAAAATCTTAAGCATCGCCGAAAGGTGACATTCAGCGCTTGCTGTGACCAAGACGGATCAGTGGGAGCAAGCGATGAATCGCATATTTCTAAAGTCTGCCGCCATCGCTTTCGCCTCTGTCGCGGTCTCGCTTTTGCTGACGCTGATCGTCGTGCCAGCAATGGGTTTTCCGATCAATCGCACCATCTGGCTGACATCCACCGTCTGCCCGCTGGCCCTTGCCTGGGGCGTCGGCGCCTATACGTTCTGGCAGGGCGAAAGGTTGCAGACCGCCCATCGCGAGCTTTCCCGCGCCCATGCCCAACTAGCCGCCGCGCACAGGCGCTTGGCGGAAAAGGCGAGCCGCGACGACATGACCGGCATGCTCAACCGCGAAAGCTTCTTTGCCGCGCTCGACGGCTCCCGGCGTAAATTCGATCGCGGAGCATTGCTGATCATCGATGCCGATCATTTCAAGACCATCAACGACAGCTACGGCCATCTGATCGGCGACGATGCGCTGCTCCTGATCGCAAACGCGATAGAGCGTGGCGTGCGCAGCGGCGACGTGCTTGGCCGCATCGGCGGCGAGGAATTCTGCGCCCTTCTGATCGGCGCTACCGAACACGAGGCCAGGCGCGTCGCCGAGCGCATCCGCCGTGAAGTCGAGCGTATCCGTTTCCGGCCCGTCGACGAACGAACGGTTCCGCTGACGGTCAGTATTGGCGGCATCACCTGCGGCAAGGACGCCGCAGTGTCGGAGCTGATGCGCGCCGCCGACCAGCGGCTTTACGAGGCCAAGCATCGCGGCCGCAATCTGTCGATCATCGACCGCGATATTTCCGAAGCCGCCTGAGCCTTGGCGGTCGCTAACAAGAACTAACCTTTCAGACCTTTTGCCGGATCGAGCGCCGGCTCGCCTTTGCGGCGCGCCACGATCGCCGCAAGATCGGCGGTCTCGAAAGCATCACGCAGGGCGTCGAACGACGGCAGCACGAAATAAGCACGCTGAAACTTGTCGATCTCGTAGCCGGTGCGCATTACGGTTTCCAGGTCGAAGGCGACATGGTGCGCCTCGCCGCCTTCGACCGCGAACTGAAGCTCCGTGAAGGATGACATCAGCCCGGCGCCGAACGCCTTCAGCGGCTGGCCGGGTTCGCGCATCAGCCCGTATTCGACGGTGTACCAGTAAAGCCTGGTGATCATCTCGTCGCCGCCGAGCGCAATCACGCTGTCGGCCTCCTTGCCATACATCTGCATGAAGTCGGCAAAGACCGGCTGCGTCAGGATCGGCACGTGACCGAAGAAATCGTGGAACATGTCGGGCTCGACAATGTAGTCGAGCTCCTTTTGGGTTCGCAGCCAGTTGGTGACCGGGAAGCGGCGGTTGGCGAGGTGGTCGAAGAACGGCTGGGCGGGAATGAGCCCCGGCACGGCGACGATCTCCCAGCCGGCGAGCTTGCGCAGCTTCTCGCTGACCTCACCGAAATCCGGGATCTTGTCGAGAAGGCCAAGCGCCGCAACGCCATCGAGATAGGAATGATGGGCGAGCTTCCTGGTCAGCTTCGTCTGGCGGTCGCACAGCGTGCGCCACACCGCCTGTTCTTCGTCGCTATAATTGTAGCCCTGCGCCACGGTGAAATCGGCACGGCAGACCGAATAGTCGCCGCGAAGGCCTCGCGCGGCGCATTCGCGGGCATAGTCGGCAACGTTCATGGTCATGGCTGCTCTCCCTGGAAATCATGATCAGCGGATTGTCGGCAATTCTAGCGGAATGGCGGGAGGCAAATCAGCTTTGATGGTGGCTCAAATGCGGGGTTGGAGGTAAAAGACTCCACGATCGAGCTTTGGGAGAGTGAAAATGCCTCAGTTTGACGAATTCGAGATCAAGATGCTCGACATCCTGCAGCGCGACGGGCGCAAGCCGGTATCCGAACTGGCGCAGCAGATCGGCCTGTCGACGACACCTTGCGCGCGGCGCTTTGAGGTTCTTCAGCAGGCGGGCATCATCAAGCGCTTCGCCGCGGTGCTCAGCCGTCGCGCCGTCGGGCTGATGGTCGAGGTGTTCATCCAGGTGCGCCTGACCAGCCACAGCGACGGCTCGCCCGAAAGCTTCATCGCCGCCGTCCAGCGCATGGACGAGGTGTCCTCATGCTGGACCATGACCGGCGACCATGATTTCTTGCTGCACGTGATGGTGCCGTCGGTCGACGAGCTCAATGCTTTCGTCATGCACCGTCTGATGCGGCTCGAAGGCGTGCGCGACGTCCACACCCAGCTTGTGCTGCAGAACATCAAGGGGCCCGGCCATGTCCCGCTTGCACATCTCAGACGATAGGCATTTCTGCGGAAAGGCTGCACACAAACTGCTGAAGCTGGCCAATCTCCAGAGCTAGATCGCCGACTACGACATGCGGACCGCCATTGAAGGTCCGCCATGAAAATCGTCCTGATCAACCCGCCACATACAGTCATCGGCAGCCGTGTGCCGGACGACCATCTGCCGCCGCTCGGTTTGCTGGCACTGGGCGGTCCGCTGATCGACGCGGGACATCAAGTGCGGCTTGTGGACGCCGAATTCGGGCCGATGGCGCTTGCCACGCTGGTCCGGGACGCCTTGAGCGACCATCCCGACTGCATTCTGATCGGCCATTCCGGCTCGACCTCTGCACATCCGACAGCCCTGCTGATCGCCGGCATGGTCAAGGACATCGAGCCGGCGACAATCCTGATTTATGGCGGCGTGTTTCCGACCTATCATTGGCGCGACATACTGAACGAAACAGATGTCTTCGACTTCATCGTGCGTGGCGAGGGCGAGGCGACAATCGTCGCGCTGGTCGAAGCGCTGGAAAAACGCAAGCCGCTGTCGGATGTGACGGGCATCGCCTTTCCTGATGATTTGCGCCGGCCCTTTGCCACCCGGCCGACAAGGACGATCGCCAATTTCGACGATTACCGCATCGGCTGGGAACTGATCGACTTCAGTCGCTACAGCTATTGGGGAGGCAAGCGCGCGGTGGTCATGCAGTTCTCGCGAGGCTGTCCGCATCTGTGCAACTATTGCGGCCAGCGCGGCTTCTGGACGCGCTGGCGGCACCGCGACCCCGTGAAGTTCGCGCGGGAGATTGCCTGGCTATACCGCGAGCATGGCGTCGAGCTGATCAACCTTGCCGACGAGAACCCGACGTCGTCCAAAAAAGCCTGGCGCGCCTTTCTCGATGCGATGATCGCCGAGAACGTGCCGGTGCTGATCGTCGGCTCCACCCGCGCCGACGACATCGTCCGTGACGCCGACAGCCTGCATCTCTATCGCCAGGCCGGCGTCATCCGCTGGCTGCTTGGCATGGAAAACACCGACGAGCAGACGCTCCAGTTGATCCGCAAGGGCGGCAGCACCTCGTCCGACCGCGAGGCGATACGGCTGTTGCGCCTCAACGGCATCTTGTCGATGGCGACCTGGGTGGCCGGTTTCGAGGACGAAGGCTTTCGCGACCTCTGGCGCGGCTTCCGCCAGCTGATCGCTTATGACCCCGACCAGATCCAGGCGCTCTATGTGACGCCGCATCGCTGGACGCCGTTCTTCAGGATTGCCAGGGACCGCAAGGTGATCCAGCTGGACGCCCGCCTGTGGGACTACAAGCACCAGGTGCTGCGGATGACCCGCCTCAAACCGTGGATGCTGTTCTTCGCCGTCAAGCTGATCGAACTGGCCGTGCAGTTGCGGCCCAAGGCGCTGGTGCGTATCCTGTTCCACAAGGATCCGGAGCAACGGCATTCGATGCGCTGGTACACCAAAATGGGCCGCCGCGTCTGGTTCCGCGAGGTCTGGGGCTTTCTGGTCCGCGACCGCCGCCCCAAAAATGGCCCGACGCTTGCCGAATTCTGGGGCGCGCCGCAAGACGAGGAAGAGGAATCGATGGTTGTCGAACGCCTGTCGCGTAAGTCCGTGACCGCTATTTCGCCAAACGCTTGAGCCCCTCAGGCACCCGGCCAGTCACGGCACGATCAGCGTGCCGGCGCCGTGTTCGGTGAACAGCTCGAGCAGCACCGCATGCGGCGTCTTGCCGTTGAGGATGACGACGCCGGCGACGCCGCGCTCGATTGCCTCGATGCAGGTCTCGACTTTGGGGATCATGCCGCCCGAGACAGTTCCGTCCTTGATCAGGGCCTTGGCCTCGGCCACGGTCAACTCGTCGATCAGCTTCTTGTCCTTGTCGAGCACGCCGGGCACGTCGGTGAGGAACAGCAGGCGCGTCGCCTGGCAGGCCCCGGCGATGGCGCCGGCAAAAGTGTCGGCGTTGATGTTGTAGGTATGGCCGTCGCGGCCGGGCGCCACCGGCGCCAGCACCGGGATCATTTCGGACCGCGCCAGGAGGTCGAGCAATGTGCGGTCGACCTCGACAGGCTCACCAACGAAGCCTAGGTCGAGCACCCGCTCGATGTTGGAATCCGGATCGATCATGGTCTTGCGCGCCTTTTCGGCAAACACCATGTTGCCGTCCTTGCCGCACAGGCCGATCGCCCACTCGCCCTCGGCGTTGATCAGCGCGACGATTTCCTTGTTGATCGACCCGGCCAGCACCATCTCGACAATCTCGACGGTCTTCTGGTCGGTGACGCGCAAGCCGCCCTCGAATTTGGATTCGATGCCCATCTTGCTGAGCATGGCGCCGATCTGCGGCCCACCGCCATGCACGACGATCGGGTTGACGCCGGATTGCTTGAGCAGTGCGATGTCGCGGGCGAAAGCCTTGCCGAGCGCGATGTCGCCCATCGCGTGGCCGCCATATTTCACCACGACCGTCTTGTTCTCGTAGCGCTGCATATAGGGCAGCGCCCTTGAAAGCAGCGCGGCCTGCATTTCGGCGGTGGCGGCGACATCCGTCATCGGCGTGGTTCCCAGCTTGGAATGAACGGCGGCGTCTTAGCGGGAATTGGACGAGGGGGCAAACGGCTTTGCTGTCACGATCGATCAAATCACCGCCTATGCCGGCACCTGCAGCGGCGCCCGCCGGCCCAGCCATCCCGAGATTTTTTCCATCTGCGCGGCGAACGACAAAAGCGTCTCCTCGTCGCCGGGGCGGCCGGCGGCCTGGACGCCGAGCGGCAGGCCGGCATCGGTCACGTAAACCGGAAGCGTGATCGACGGTTGCCCGCTGACGTTCTGGATCGCCGGCCAGTGGGTGAACCACAGGCTCTTGTCCATCAGCTGGCCGAATAGCGGCTTGAACTTCAGCAGGCCGGCGAGGCGCAGTCTGTCCAGGACATTCTCGATGAATTCGTCGGCGCCTTTCGGGTCCATGGTGCCGCAGGCGAGCGGCGGATGCGCGATGACAGGCATCAGCACTGCATCGTAATGCGCGGTTTCGGTGATAAGCCGGCGCGAGGTTGCGTGCAGCCGCTGCAGGCCGGCATAGATTTCGCCGGCCGAGAGGATTTCACCGAACCGGCTCATCACGCGCGTTGCGCGTTCGATGTCGCCTGAGATGGAGCGGCCGACGCGCAGGGCCTCGCCACGCATCGTGCCGGCCACCGCCGCGGCGACGGTTCTGGCGAAATCGGCGATGAAATCGCGATCGATATAGGGCAGGTCGATCTCCTCGACGCTGTGCCCGCCTTCGCGCGCCAACGCAATTGCCGCATCCAGAGCTTTCAAGGTTTCTTCCGAAATCGGCAGGCCGAGCGGCGATTTTCGGTAGAAGGCGAGCTTGAGCTTGCCCGGATCGCGCCCGGCGGCCGCAGTGAAACTGCCGTTCGGCGAGGGTGCCGCGTAGGGCGACAGCGGGTCGGGCCCGTGGGTCAGGTCGAGCAGCAGGGCCGTATCGCGCACCGAGCGGGCCAACGCATGGTCGACGACGAAGCCGTACCAGCTTTCGGTGACGAGCGGCGTCAAGGGCACGCGGCCGCGCGAGGTTTTCAGCCCGACCAGCCCGGTACAAACGGCAGGCACCCTGATCGAGCCGCCGCCATCCGAGGCGTGCGCCACCGGCACGACGCCGGCCGCGACCAGCGCAGCCGCGCCGCCCGAGGAACCGCCGGTCGTGTGGGCGGTGTCCCATGGATTGCGGGTGACGCCGTAAGCCACGGACTCGGTCACCAGCCTCAGCCCGTGTTCGGGTGCGGTGCTGGTGGCGATCGGGACCAGGCCAGCAGCCAGATAGCGTTCCGTCATGACCGAGTTGAAATCGGGGGTGTAGGCTGGGATGCGGCTGCCGCCATGCGTCGGCACGCCCTTCATGGCAATGCCGAGGTCCTTCAGCGCAAAGGGCACTCCGGCAAGCGGCAGCTTGTGGTCGACGGTTTTCGCTCGCGCCCGCGCCGCCTCAAAAAGCGGTTCGGCGATGGCGTTGATCTCCGGCTGGGTGGCCTCGGCCCGGGCGATCGCCGCATCGACGAGATCTTGCGGTGTGATCTCTCCCTTGTGCACGAGTGCGGCCTGGCCGGTTGCGTCATGCTCCCACAGAACCCGCTCGATCGACATGGTCGCCCTCCCGCTCATGGCAAGCTAGCGGGCGGCGATTTCCTTGGCAATCGACGCTGGCGCTGCCAGTGCGCAAGACCATTTCAGTCGTTGCAAATACATTGCAATCGCCTAATTTGGCGGCCGATGACGCCGCAGGACATCAGCAACCTGATTGTCCGGACTTCCATGAAGGACCGGGCTGCGTTCGATCTGCTGTACCGGCAGACCAGCGCGAAACTTTTCGGCGTCTGCCTTCGTGTATTGAAGGATCGGGGAGATGCAGAAGAGGCGCTTCAAGAGGTCTTCGTCAAGATATGGACGAAGTCGGACCGTTTCGCCGTTTCGGATCTGAGCCCGATCTCCTGGCTGGTGGCCATTGCGCGCAATCATGCGATCGATCGGATCAGGGCGCGGCGAGAGCCTGCCGCCTATATCGATGCCGCGCTCGACGTGGCCGATCCGGCGCCGGGGCCGGAGGCCATGGCCGTGGCGGGCGGTGAGTCCGAACGCATCTACCATTGTCTCGAGGAATTGGACAAGGACCGGGCGGCGGCCGTCCGGAGCGCCTATCTGGATGGCAAAAGCTATGCCGAGCTGGCGGAGCGCTATCGCGTGCCGCTGAACACAATGCGGACCTGGCTGCGGCGCAGCCTGTTGAAACTGAGAGAATGCCTGGAAAGATGACGCTGGCTGACGACAACGGACCGGAACGTGGGGGCGACGACCTGTTCGCCGCCGAATACGTTCTTGGCGTGCTGGCCGCCGACGAACGCGAGATCGCGTCGCGCCGCATCGATGCGGACGCCGCCTTCGCGCGCCTTGTCGATAGCTGGGAGGCGCATCTTTCGCCGATGGCCGCCGCCTATCCGGAGACAGAGCCTCCGATCAGGGTCAAGGAAGCATTGGACCGCCGGCTGTTCGCTGCAGAGCCGCGCGCCGGCCTGTGGTCGAGCCTTGGCTTCTGGCGCGGCCTTGCCGCCGCCGCCATTGCGGCGCTGGCGATCTACATCGCCGTGCCTTACTTCCGCCCGCCCACCGAACCGCCGCAGACGCGGCTTGTCGCCTCGCTGGCGGCCGAAGGCAGCGACGTCAAATATCTCGTCGTCTACGATGCCGCCCGTCACGAGATCGGTCTTTCCCACGTTTCCGGCGAGCGGGCCGCCGGCAAGGACTTCGAACTGTGGATGATCGAAGGCAAGAATGCGCCGGTGTCGATGGGTGTCATCCCGGCCGGTGCGAGCGTGCATCTGGCCATCCCGCTCGCCGTCCAGGAAAAGTTGGCGCAAGGCGCCGTGCTTGCGGTCAGCGTCGAGCCTGCCGGCGGTTCACCGACCGGCCAGCCGACTGGACCGGTGGTCGCAGCGGGCGATCTGAAGAGCGTCTGACCGCTTCTTGCCTCTAGAAGCAGACCTGAAATCTATCTCCCGCGATTTAAACGCCTGCAAAGTTTGTTGGCGGCTGCCGATCCGCACTGGGCAAATTGCAGCGACACAATATTTTTTGCGGAGAGGGCGAAACTCCCACATTTCTGTCGCGTATCTCCTTGCGTTCCCGAATGAGGCGAACGATAACCCGAGGAGATTGAAATCATGCGTAAATTCGCCACCCTTTTGCTTGCCGGAACGGTCGCCATTTCTGCGCTCGCCACCATTGCCTATGCCCAAAATCCGATGGTCGGCGGCGCCGCCATGTATGCCCAGAAAAACATCGTCGAAAATGCTGTCAACTCGAAGGACCACACGACGCTGGTCGCTGCCGTCAAGGCAGGCGGCCTGGTCGATACGCTGCAAAGCGCTGGCCCCTTCACCGTGTTCGCGCCGACCAACGAGGCCTTTGCGGCACTTCCAGCCGGCACGATGGGGACGCTGCTCAAGCCTGAAAACAAGGACAAGCTGGTCAAGATCCTGACTTGCCATGTCATCGGCGCCAAGGCGATGGCCGCCGACGTCGCCAAGATGGTCAAGGATGACGGCGGCACCCACAAGGTCAAGACGGTCGGTGGTTGCGAACTGTCGCTCAAGACCGACGGCGGCAAGGTCACCGTGACCGACGAGAACGGCAATGTCGCCAATGTGACGATCGCCGATGTCGAGCAGTCCAACGGCGTCATCCACGTCGTCGACAAGGTTCTCCTGCCGAAGATGTAACAAACGCACGCTGCCGGCGAAGATATCGCTAAGGGCCTCCCTGCGCACACTCCGCGCCGTTCACGCAAGATGTGGATAGGCGCGGAGTCCCGCTTTGAGGACAGCGATCGTCACCGGCTTTTGATTTCCGTGTGGCGGTCGAATTTGGCACAAGCAATGACAGGAGGAATGGCCATGAACCGTCGCGAGCTTCTTTTGAGTGGTGCGGCAGCCCTTGGCGTTGTCGCAGGCGCCACCGCGCTGCGCATGGGCGGAGCCCAGGATGCACGCGCGGCCGAGACTTTCGAGGTCACCAAGACCGAAGCCGAGTGGCGCGCCATCCTGCCCGACGCGGCCTTCAATGTGCTGCGCAAGGAGGGCACGGAATACCCGGGAACCAGTCCGCTGCTCAACGAGCACCGCAAAGGCATCTTCGCTTGCGCCGGCTGCGACCTGCCGGTCTATTCGTCAGAGACCAAGTTCGATTCCGGCACAGGCTGGCCGAGCTTCTGGCAGGAAATCCCGAATTCCGTCGGCAAGACCGTGGACAGGTCGTTGGGCATGACCCGCACCGAGGTCCACTGTCGCCGCTGCGGTGGCCATCTCGGCCACGTCTTCGACGACGGTCCGCCGCCGACCGGGTTGCGGCATTGCATCAACGGCGTCGCCTTGACCTTCAAGCCGGCGACGGCGTGAGGACGGCTGCGCCCTGGCTTTGTCGGAGCGCGCGAGGACTTCGTAATGGTTGATTTTGCGCATGACCCGGAAAATCGCTTTTCGGGGTCATGCGCGAGGGCGCCAGGCGGGGGATCCAGCGCGCCTCAATGGCCTCCGCCACTGCCGCCCTGAGCGGCTGGCTTGCGGATCACCAGGGTGAAGAGCCCAAGCGTCGCGAACAAAACCGTCAGCATGAAGAATACGTCCATGAACGACAGCAGCGATGCCTGCTGCTGGACCATGCCTGACAGTTTGGAGATGGCCGCCTTGGAGGCGTCGAGCCCGGCGGTCTGCTCGAAGTTGAGCGTCATGTTCTGCAGCTTCTGCTGCGCAGCGGCACTTCCCCATTGCACGTGCTCGGAGAGCCTGGCGTAGTGGAAGGCATTGCGGTCGATCAGCACGGTGTTGATGACGGCCAGTCCGACGGCGCCGCCGAGATTGCGGGTCAGGTTGAACAAGCCAGACGCATTCTTCAGCCGCTCCGGCGGCAGGGTTCCGAGCGCAATGTTGTTGATCGGCACCATGCAGAGCATCATCGAGCAACCGCGCAGGATCTGCGGGATCAGCAGTTCATAGAAATCCCAGTCGGCGGTGAGATGCGTCATCCACCAGGTCCCCGTGGCGAAGCCGAAGAAGCCGATCATCATCATGATGCGCGGGTCCATCTTGTTCGACAGGATGCCGGAGATCGGCGCGGTGAAGAACATGGCCAGGCCGCTGACGAACAGCGCCTCGCCGATCATCATCGAATCGTAGCCGCGGATGCGCCCCAGGAACACCGGATAAAGATAGGTCAGACCGTAGAGGCCGATGCCGACGACGAAGGAGAACAGCGAGCCGAAGGCAAAATTGATATTGCTGAAGGCCCTCAGATCGACAATCGGCTCCTCGGCGGTGAACACGCGCCAGAAGAACAGCACCGCGCCGAAGGTCATGATGACGGCGCAGATGAACACCGCCTGATCCTGCAGCCAGTCGTTGTTGGGACCTTCCTCCAGCACATATTCCATGCAGCCCAGGAAGGCGGCCATGCCGGCAAGCCCCCACCAGTCGAACTTGCTGAACAGCTTGAGATTGGGTTTGTCGAAGTCGATCAGCGACCAGGCGGCCGTCGTCACCAGAATGCCGGGCACGACGTTGACCAGGAACAGCCAGTGCCAGGACATGGCATGGCTGATATAGCCGCCGACTGTCGGGCCGATGGTCGGCGCCAGCGTCGCCACCAGGCCGATCATCGGCGAGACGATGGCGCGACGCGACGGTGGGAAGATGGTGAAGGCGGCTGCAAAGACGCTCGGGATCATGCCGCCGCCGATGAAGCCCTGCACGGCGCGGTAGACGATCATCTGGTCGATATTGGTTGCGGTCGCCGCCAGCGCGCTGGCCGCGGTAAAGCCTGCTGCCGAGATCGTGAACAGCACCCGCGTCGACAGCATCCGGCTGAGGAAGCCCGACAGCGGGATCATCACCACCTCGGCAATCAGATAGGCCGTCTGCACCCACGGAATCTCATCCGAACTGGCGCTCAGCCCCGCCTGGATCTCGGCCAGCGAGGCCGAGACGATCTGGATGTCCAGGATGGCCATGAACATGCCGAACACCATCGCCAGGAAGGCGATGACGCGGCGTGTCGAGATGTGGTCGGCCGGCACCGGCATGGCTGGCGCCGGCGCCGATCCTGCAGTTAGGGTTGCGGTCGCCATGACCTTTGCTCCCGGTTCCGCTTTACTTCGATGCCGAAGGCGCCGTACGGCTGTCGACGGCGACGACGACGCTCAGGCCGGCGCGCAGCCTGCCCGTCTTCAGCACATCCGCGGGCACGTCGACACGAACCGGAACGCGCTGCACCACCTTGGTGAAATTGCCTGTGGCGTTTTCCGGCGGCAGCAGCGAGAACACTGCTCCCGAAGCCGGGGCCAGCGACGACACGGTACCCTCGAAGTCCTGGCCGTCGATCGCGTCGACCGACACACTGACCTTTTCACCAGGCACCAGCCGGGCAAGCTGGGTCTCCTTGAAGTTGGCGACGATATAGAGCTTGTCCATTGGCACGATGACGGCGAGCTTCTGTCCGGGGCTGATCAGGTCGCCCTGCTCGACCGAGCGGTTGCCGACCACGCCGTCATAGGGTGCGCGCAACACGGTGAAGGACAGGTCCCGCACCGCCTTGTCGTGGGCAAGCTGCAGCGAGGCCAGCGTGCTGGCCGATTCCGCGCGCTGCGCCTGGAGCACGCCGATATTGGCCTGAGCCGCCGCGATCTGTGCGTCGGCGCCGGCTAGTGCGGCATTGGCTTGCTCGACCGCCGTCTGGGCATCGTCCAACTGGGCCTGGGTGCCGACGCGGGTCTTGAGCAGCTGGGCGGCACGAACCTGAGCCCGCTTCGCATTGTCGGCCGCGGCCTGGTCGGCGGTCTTCTGCGCCTGCGCCTGCTTGAGCGAGGCGCGCGCCGCCTCGGTCTGGGCATCGATGCGGTCGAGCGTCTTGCTCAACGTGGCGATCTGCGCCTCGGCCTGGGCAACGGCTATCTTGTAGTCACCGTCATCGACGATTAGCAGCGGGTCGCCGGCCTTCACCTGCTGGTTCTCGGTCACTTTGACCTGATCGACATAGCCCGAGATTTTTGGCGAGATGAACGCCGTGTCGGCCTGGACATAGGCGTCGTCGGTCGTGATCATGAAGCGCCCGTCGGTCCAATAATCATAGCCATACCAGGCGCCGGCGCCCAGCAGGGCCAGGCCGATGATGGGCAACAACAGGGAGCGCATCGAGCGCTTCTTCTTGGCGGGCGCCAGCGGGGTGACGTCGGCGGGTTTGACGGGGGCTTCCGGCGCTTCGATCGCAGGTTGGACCTTGGCACTGGGGAAAGGGCGGACTTCGGCACTGGTGGGCGCGTTCGAGGACATGATATCTCTCTAAATTAACTGGCGCTGAACTTCATCAGACTGAACCGTTCGGTTCGATCTCGGCGTTGACTTAGCGCTTAAAGAGGCCCATATCAAGAGCAATCGAACCGGATGGTTCGAATTATTTTACGAGGTGTGACATTATGGCCGAAGCCCCCAAGGCCGCTCCTTTGCCTGAGTCAGGCCCATTGTCCAGCGCTGGCAAGGACCAGTGCGATCTGCTGGACAGTCTGCCGCGCGGCCGCCCGGCCGCGGGGCAAGACCCGGTCAAGCGCAGCCAGATCATCGAGGGTGCGCGCCGTGTCTTCATCGACAAGGGCTTCGAAGCCGCGTCGATGAACGACATTACCCGCGAGGCCGGCGTGTCCAAGGGCACCATCTATGTCTACTTCGCCAACAAGGAAGAGCTGTTCGAAGCACTGATCGAGGAAGAACGCGGCACGATCTTCAAGAACATGTACGAAGTGCTGGACCAGATAGGCGACCTTCGCCAGACGCTGGTGAAGTTCGGCATCGTGCTGTCCATGAAGATCACCTCGGCCAAGGTCATCCTGGCGCAGCGGACGGTGATCGGCGCGTCGGAACGCATTCCGGAGCTTGGCGCGCGATTTTACGAACGCGGGCCGAAGCGCGGCCATGACAGGGTTGTCGTTTTCCTCAACATGGCTATCGAACGCGGCCTGCTGAAGATCGACGATGTCGAGCTTGCCGCCTATCAGTTCACCGAGCTGTGCCTGGCCGGTCTTTTCCGCCAGTGCATATTCGCCTATCGCACCAAGGCGCCAAGTGCGGCCGAGATCGAACATATCGTCAGGTCGGGCGTCGACGTGTTCCTGAAGGCCTACGGCACCGAACAGCTTGCAGAGCAGGAACGGGCCTCCAGCCCCGCCTGACCAGCCGTCGGAGTCCGTTGCCTATCCGCCATTGGCGGCGAGCACGATCGCCGCACGCAATTCCTCGAGGCCCTCGCTCTTTTCCGACGACGTGGCGAGCACGAAGGGAAAGGCCGCCGGGCGTTTCTTGATTTTCGCCAGCGTTTCCTCGATCAGCTGCGGTATCCCCGCCGCCTTGATCTTGTCGGTCTTGGTCAGCACGATCTGATACGACACCGCCGCCTTGTCGAGCAGCGACAGCACCTCGTCGTCCTTGGCCTTGATGCCATGACGGGCATCGATCAGCACGTAGACGCGCTTCAGCGTCACCCGGCCCTTGAGATAGTCGAACACGAGCTTCGTCCACTCGTCGACCTTTTCCTTCGGCGCCGTGGCGTAGCCATAGCCCGGCATGTCGACCAGGGCCATCGGCGGCAGATCGGCGCCTTCTCCCGAAAATCCGCCCGGCACGAAATAGTTGAGCTCTTGCGTCCGGCCCGGCGTGTTGGAGGTGCGCGCCAGCCCCTTCTGGTTGACCAGCGCGTTGATCAGCGACGATTTGCCGACATTGGAGCGGCCGGCAAAGGCGATCTCGGGTGGACCCTCCGGCGGCAGGAATTTCATTGCCGGCACGCCGCGGATGAAGATCCAGGCTCGCGTGAACAATTCGATGCCGATCGTGGTCTTGTTCAACGCGTTCAAACCGCTGCCTCCAGAAGAAAAATGTTGCTGCCACGAATGGCATCGAGATTGCGGCTGATCTTTTCCACCGGCCAGTGCCACCACGCCAGCGCCAGCAGCCGCCGGATGGTCCTTTCGTCGAAGCGCATCTTCACCACCTTGGCAGGATTGCCGGCGACGATCGCATAGGCCGGCACATCGTGCGTCACCACCGACTTTGCCGCGACGATGGCGCCGTCGCCGATCTTCACGCCCGGCAGCATCACCGCTTCCATGCCGATCCAGACGTCATTGCCGACGATTGTGTCGCCACGCACCTCTTTAGACGATGTCGCCGGGTCGAAACCTTCCTCCCAGCCGTGGCCAAAGATGTTGAACGGATAGGTCGAAAAGCCGGACATGGCGTGATTGGCGCCGTTCATGATGAAGCGCGCACCCTCGGCAATGGCGCAGAACCTGCCGATGACCAGCCTGTCGCCGATGAACGGATAATGATGCAGCACGCATTTTTCGGCGAATTTGTCGGGTCCGTCAGGGTCGTCATAATAGGTGAAGTCGCCGATCTCGATATTCGGCGCCGTCACCAGCGGTTTCAGAAAGCCGACGCGCGTGTGCAACGGGATCGGATGCTTGATCGATGGATTGGGTCCGGTCATATCGAGCTCCATCGGGCAACTGCCAGCCAGGTCAAAATAGCGCGATCCGTCCGGCAGTACCAATCGCTTAATCCAGGCCGGCAACTTGTGCAAAAAGCCCCGGACGAACCGGGGCTTTTGGGTTTCGCATCATCGGAGCGCCGGCTATTCCGCCGGCGACGGTTTCTTGCGGAACAGCGCGACCAGATTGTCCCACAATTCGATCTTGGCGCCTTGCCGCTTCATGATCACGCCCTGCTGGAGGATCGACAGCGTGTTGTTCCAGGCCCAGTAGATGACGAGGCCGGCCGGAAAACCCGCCATCATGAAGGTGAAGATCACGGGCATCCAGGTGAAGATCGCAGCCTGCGTCGGGTCCGGCGGCGTCGGGTTCATGCGCATCTGCAGGAACATCGTCACGCCCATGATCAGCGGCCAGACGCCGATCATCAGCATGTGCGGCAAGGTGACCGGGATCAGCCCGAAGAGGTTGAAGATCGATGTCGGGTCCGGCGCCGCCAGATCCTGGATCCAGCCGAAGAACGGCGCGTGCCGCATCTCGATGGTGATGTAGAGCACCTTGTAGAGCGAGAAGAACACCGGGATCTGCAACGCCACCGGCCAGCAGCCGGCGAGCGGATTGATCTTCTCGGTCTTGTAGAGCTCCATCATCGCCTGCTGCTGCTTCATCTTGTCGTCCGCGTATTTCTCGCGGATCTCGAGCATCTTGGGCTGCACCTTCTTCATGTTCGCCATCGACGCATAGGACTTGTTGGCGAGCGGGAAGAACAGCGCCTTGACGATGACGGTGGTGGCGAGGATCGCCAGACCGAAATTGCCGAAGAATTTGTAAAGCGTGTCGATCAGCCAGAACATCGGCTTGGTGATGAAATAGAACCAGCCCCAGTCGATCAGAAGATCGAACTGGCGAATATGACGGTCCTTTTCATAAGCGTTGATCGTCGAAACTTCCTTGGCGCCGGCGAATATCTCCGACTCCACGGTCGTCGATTGCCCGGGAGCGACCGTGACAGGATCGGACAGGAAATCGGACTGGTAGCTGTGCGGATGGGGCCCGCTTTTGAACTCGAAATAAGAGAATTTGGGCTGAAATTCGCGGCCGCTAGGCGGCACGAGGGTCACCGCCCAATACTTATCGGTGATGCCCAGCCAGCCGTCGGTCGACTTGCCTGGCTTGTATTCCTTGTCAGATTCGACGCTGGAGTATTTGTATTCCTGCAGGCCCTCGCTTCCGGTAACGCCGATCAGGCCCTCGTGCAGCACATAGGTGCTGGCGATAGCCGGCTTGTCGAAACGCGTAACGCGGCCATAGTTCGACAACGTCGCCGGCGCCGAGCCGCCGTTCTGAACCGTGTCGGACACGGTGAACATATATTGGCTGTCGACGGAGAAGGTGCGCTTGAAGGTCAGGCCCTTGTCGTTGGTGAAGGTCAGCGTGACCGGCGTCGCCGGTGTCAGCGTCGCCTTGCCGTCGGTCTGCCAGACGGTGTCGGGGCCGGGCAGCGTGCCGACATTCGGCGTGCCGGAAAAGCCGATCTCGGCGAAATAGCCGTTCGGCAGAGACGCCGGGTTGAGCAACGCGATCTCGGGCGAGGTCTTGTCGACCGTCTCCCTGTAGTGCTTGAGCCGGAGGTCGTCGAGGCGCGCGCCGGTGAGGTTGATCGAGCCTTCGAGGCTCGGCGTGTCGATCTTGACGCGGCTGGTCGAGGCAATCGCCTGGTCGCGGCCGGCCGGCGTCACCGCGTCGCCGCCAGGCGCGTTCGGAATGGCGCCCGGCTGCACCGGTGTTTCGCTGGCGCCCGGGCTGGTGCCTTGGGCGGCCTTCTTCTGCTCCGCCACGCGCTGCTCTTCGATGCGGGCGGCTTCGCGCTGCATCTCACTGCGCGGCATCACATAGAAATATTGCCAAAGCGCCAGGATCAGCACCGACAGTGCGATGGTGATGAAGAAGTTGCGGTTGTTTTCCATCGAAGCCCTTGGCCTATCGTGTTCCACGCAATCTGCGGGAGAGTTCGGCCTTCAACTGGCCGAACGGAGTGGTAAGCACGTCTTCGCGCCCGACGATGACATAATCATTGCCTGGCGCCATGTCATCCGCGGCATGCGTGCGCACGGCCTCTCTCAGCCGCCGCCGGATGCGGTTGCGAACGACGGCGTTGCCGACCTTCCTGGTGACGGTATAGCCGACGCGCGGCGCTTCGCTGTCGCCGCGGCCCAGAACCTCGACGAGGAAAAGCCGCCCGCGGCGCTTCTCACCACGGCGGACGGCCAGGAATTCCGCGCGCTTCAGAAGCCGCTTGGGATGGGCACCCGTTGGCTTGCCGGTTGCGGGCAACGATCTTGTCTCTCGCTTGGTGCTCAGGCGCTGAGACGCTTGCGGCCGCGGTTGCGGCGGGCTGCGACGACGCCGCGGCCACCTTTGGTGGCCATGCGGGCGCGGAAACCGTGCCTGCGTTTGCGGACGAGTTTGGACGGCTGGTAAGTACGCTTCATTTGTTTAAATACCGCGGGGTGCGGCCCTTCTTGATTCTGTCACTTTGTAACAGGAGCTTTGCCGGGCCGGTTTTGGCGCGATCGAAACCGCGCCGGGACGAATGGCCCGAGCGTGAGCGGGCTTATAGAAAGAAGGGTTTTGGAAGTCAATCCAGCGCGTCGGGCCGGTGTTGCCGGGCTGGCAGGGAAGTCTTGCGGCCCTTTGTCCGGCTTCGACCAAAGGATGAATTTGGCAAAAAAGCCGCAATCGCCTAATCTCACCCGATCAAGCGATCGTGAAGACGAGCAGTCCTTAAGACAAGCAGCCGTGATGACAGGCAGCCGTGACGACGAGCATGAGTGAAGTCCCAGCAACCGACGAGAGCATCGCCCAGGCGAAGGCGGCCACCCGCAGGGTGCCGCTGGCGCGCGGCCTGTCGACCAAGTTGCTGCTGCTCACCATCGTCTTCGTGCTCTTGGCCGAAATCCTCATCTTCGTGCCCTGGATCGCCAGCTACAGGCTGAGCTGGCTGAAGGAAAGGCTGAGCACGGCCGCCGCGGTTTCAATCGTCCTGGTGCAGGGCGAACCTGCCTCGCTGTCGCGTGCCGCCCAGAACGACGTGCTGATGGCGATCGGCGCCAAGGCGATCGCGGTGCGCGACGGCGGCGTCTCGCGGCTTCTGGTCGTGGCCGAAATGCCGCCGCAGGTCGACGATCATATCGATATCGCCAATGTCGGCATGATCAAGGGCATGACCGGCGCGCTGGACACGCTGTTTTTCGGCGGCAAGCGGATGCTGCGCGTCTTCGGGCCGGTCGGCGACAGCGACAAGGAATTCGAGCTGATCATGCCCGACCACCGCCTGCGCAATGCCATGCTGATCTATTCGCGCAACGTCGCCTTCGTCTCGCTGCTGATCTCGCTGTTCACCGCCATGCTGGTCTACGCCGCGATAGACCTGATCATGATCGGCCCGATCAGGACGATGACACGTTCGATGCTGTCCTTTTCCGAGGCGCCCGACGACCCCGGCCGCATCATTCACCCCGCCGCGCGGGGCGACGAGATCGGCGTCGCCGAACGCGAGCTGTCGCAGATGCAGGAGCGGCTGCAAAAGATGCTGACCGAGCAGAAGCACCTGGCCGATCTCGGCCTGGCCGTGTCGAAGATCAACCACGACATGCGCAACATCCTTGCCTCGGCGCAGCTGATGTCGGACCGCCTGCGCCAGGTCAAGGACCCGACTGTGCAGGCCTTCGCGCCAAAACTGCTGCGCGCGCTCGACCGCGCCGTGTCCTATTCGGAGGGCGTGCTTGCCTATGGCCGCACCCAGGAGCCGCCGCCGTCGCGCCGCAGGCTGCGGCTGCGCCAGCTGGTCGAAGACGTCCAAGGCCTGCTCGACATCGAATGCGGCATCGAATTCGTCAACGCCATCGATCCGGTGCTCGAGGTCGACGCCGATTCCGACCAGCTGTTCCGCGTGCTCACCAATCTTAGCCGAAACGCCGTGCAGGCGATGGCGGCGGACACCGAGAGCGCCGTGGTGCGCCGCCTGACCATATCGGCCGAGCGCATCGGCAGCGTCAGCCGCATCGTCGTCACCGACACCGGCCCCGGCCTGCCGCCAAAAGCGCGCGAAAACCTGTTCGCGGCATTTCGCGGCTCGGCCCGCAGCGGCGGCACCGGCCTTGGCCTGGCGATCGCCCATGAATTGATCCGCGCCCATGGCGGCACGGTGGAGCTGGTCGAAAGCATCGGCGGCCGCACCACATTCGCGGTCACCATTCCCGACCAGCCGGTCCGGCTCGACCAGGCCCGCAACGGTCTGCGCCGCCCGGCGTAACGAACCGTTTCGTTACGGGCCGTTTCAATTCGCAAATGGTTGGTCCGAGACTACGAGCCATCGGCTCGGCCGCCGTGTGGCGTGAGCTCGCCTTCGCCGGCGGGCGCGTGACGGCAAAACGTGGCGGCAAAACTTTTGGCCAGGATCGGCTTGCTTTTCGCAAATTCAGTCGCTAGGGAACAGCTCACATTCGCGGCCGGTCGCCAGGATCGGATTGCGGGGCTATGCAAAGCATGGCCTGTTGCGCGCCCGTAGCTCAGCTGGATAGAGCACCAGACTACGAATCTGGGGGTCAGGAGTTCGAATCTCTTCGGGCGCGCCATCAATCCAATGCACGGCCCGCCTCATGGGGCCTCTCGGGCGCGGTGAGCTCATAGCCGTCCGACTATGACCGTGACCGGTAGCCGGAAGGTCGCGAGGGCTGAGCGCCATCCCTGCCAAAAAGGGGATCGTCAGCCGATGCTGCTCAGTCGGCCTGCTTAATCTCCGGACCCGGTTCAGTCGGCGGAGCTGGCGTGCAATTCTGGCCGGTGCATTCCTGCACGGGATCGTTCGCCGGCGGGAGACAATTTTGGCCTTCACAATGAACGGGCGGCTGCGCTGTTGCGGCTTTATTGTTCGGCGGCACAGGCCGATCCTCAGCGCGAACGGCCGGCATTCCAAGGTCGATCATGGCCGTGCACAAGAGCGCAATCCGAAGCAAGTTCATTTTCGCCTCCGCAACTGACAGCGAGACGCAGATTATACCTTCGAACTGCGGCCAACATCCTGTCACCCGCGAACGGCGTTAACAGCGCGTTTCATTGCCGGTCGCAAGGGCGTACCGATTGAGATCGAGCGTCGTCCTCTTCCTGGCAAAATAGCGCCAGAAACGGGGCATTCGGCCGGAGGTGACTGAAGCCAACCTTCCGATTTTCCTGTACACGTGTTCGAAGGGTTTGAGTGCCTTAGGGCTTTCGCATATTCGAGCTTCTTCAGGTCTTTCACGGGGGAACGTACATGACGGCATTCAACAGCGTCCGCTTCCAGGTCAAGCCGGGTAGTGAAGACGAATTCGTCGAACTGTTCAGCAGCGCTCCGCGCAATTTCGAGGGATTGCGAAAAATGGCTCTCATCAAATCGGGAGACGGCGCCTTCTTCTCGATTGGAGAGTGGGACACTTTCCAGCACATGGTCGATGCCAGGCCCAAAATGCTAGGCAATCTTGATCGGTTCCGGCATGCGTTGCAGCGGCTTGAGGGCGGATATACGGATGCTGTTTCCGGCGAGGCCGTCTTCGAAACGGACGGCAGGAGCAGCGGCAGGTCGGTATAGGTTCGCACTTCGAAAAGCTTATGCCGTGCGCCACTTCCCGGCTGCCTCACCTAAACCGCACATTCCCCCTGGAAAGCTCTGCCACCGACCTGCATCCCATCAGCCGCATGTCGCGTTCGATCTCGGTTCGCATCAGGCCGAGTGCCCGTTCGACGCCGGCCTGTCCGGCGGCTGCCAGCGGGAAGAGATAGTAGCGCCCGACACCGACGGCCTTGGCACCCAACGACAGGGCTTTCAGCACATGCGTGCCGCGCTGGACGCCGCTGTCGATGATCACGTCTATCTTGTCGCCCACCGCGTCGACGATCTCCGACAGCTGGTCGAAGGGACTGCGCGAGCCGTCCAGCTGCCTGCCGCCATGATTTGACAGAACGATGCCGGTGCAGCCGATGTCGACGGCCTTTCTGGCATCGGCGACGCTCATGATCCCCTTCAGGCAAAACTGGCCGTTCCAGAAGCGGACCATGTCTTCGACGTCCTTCCAATCCAGCGATGGATCGAGGATCTCGGTGAAATAGCGGCTGATGGAAAGCGCTCCGCCACCGAGATCGATATGGCCGTCCAACTGCGGCAGGCTGAACTTTTCGTGCGTCAAATAGTCGATAGCCCATCTCGGCTTGATCGCGAACTGCATCATCCCGCCGAGCGTAAGCCGAAAGGGGATTGAAAAGCCGGTCCGCAGGTCACGCTCGCGGTTTCCGCCGGTGACGCTGTCGACGGTCAGCATCATCACCTCGACGCCGGACGCCTTGGCGCGCTCCATCATGGCGCGGTTCAGGCCGCGATCCTTATGGAAATAGAACTGATAGACCTGCGGCGTCCTGTGCTTGCGGACTTCCTCCAGGCTGACTGTGCCAAGCGACGAGACGCCGAACATCGTGCCGAACTTCTCCGCCGCCGCGGCGACGGCGCGCTCGCCGCTATGGTGAAACAGCCGCTGGAGAGCCGTCGGCGAACAATAGACCGGCATCGCCAGCTTCTGGCCCATGACGGTGACCGACATGTCGACCTGTCCGACGCCGGCAAGGACGTTGGGGACGAGATCGCAGTCCTCGAACGCCGCCGTGTTGCGCCGCAGCGTCGTCTCGTCGTCCGCGCCGCCATCGATATAGTTGAAGATCGGGCCTGGCAGGCGCTGTTTTGCCAGCCGGCGAAAGTCCTGAAAATTATAGCAGCTTTGCAATCTCATGGATTCAATCGGGCCTATGCCGGGCGCGCTGTCAAGCCAGTGCCATTGCGGCTCGCCAGCTATCCCGCCGCCTCGCGTCAGCCCGCCACAGCGCCAACCGACTCCCGCTCCACCAGCGGACATTCGAGCTTCGTGATGGGATAGCGGCCGCGACCGGGTGGGGCGGGGACTTCCAGCTGCTCGATCGCCCATTGCCCCATCGCCATATGCGGCAGGATCGACGTCGTCAGCGGCGGGAACAGATGCCGCGCGATCTCCTCGTCGTCATAACCGACCACCGAAATATCCTGGGGGATGTGCAGGCCGGCCTCCTTCAGCGCCTCGTAGCAGCCGATCGCGGTGCGATCGTTCTGGCAGAAGATGGCGGTCGGCCGGTCCTTCAGCCCCAAGAGCTTGACGGTCGCGGCATAGCCGGCGCTCGCCGACCAATCGCCTTCGACGACCAGCGCCGGGTCGAACGGGATGTCGGCTGTCGCCAGCGCCCGGCGGTAACCCTTCAACCGGTCCTGCGCCGCCTGCATCCAGGGCTCGCCGGTGATGGTGGCGATACGGCGATGGCCATGGCTGATCAGGTGCCGGGTCGAGCTCTGCCCGCCGGCGATCTCGCTTGGCACCACGGCGGGGAAGGCATAGTCGGCGGTGTAGCAGTTGAGCAGGATGACCGGAATGTCGAGGCCGTAGAGATAATCCGGCGCGACGATCTCGCGGGTGAAGATGGTCATGTAGATCAGCGCCGAAATGCCCCGCTTGGTCAGCGCCGCGATGGCGCGGGGCTCCATCACCTCGTCGCCCATGGTCTGCGCCACCAGCAGCACATTGCCGGCGTTCCACGAGGCTTGCCGCGCCCCTTCAATGGCGACGACCGCCTCCGGGCTGGTCGCCAACTGGTCGACGGCGAAGCCGATCACGCCATCCAGCCCGTCGAATGCGGCAACCGGGGCTCGCAAGGCAGAAAACACCGGCGGCGAATAGCCCAGCGTTCGCGCGGTCTCGATCACCCGCTCTCGGGTTTGCTGCGACAGCCTGATGCCCGGCGTGTTGTTGAGCACGAACGAAACCGTCGCCTGCGAACAGCCTGCGGCCCTGGCGATGTCGGTCATGGTAACGCGGCCCTTGGGGTTTTTCCCGGGCAGCTTGCGCCGCCTGGTACCCTCAAGGACGGGATCACGCAGTGGTTCGTTCATATCATTGGTCCCTCGAATCTCGCATTTATAAGGCAAAGCGCTACTAATACATATAATCGACCCTCTTAGGCGATTTAGTCCCCGATCCGAAACGGTAGCGACTGGGGAGGCCGCTCTCCTTTGTGACGAGAATCCCGACCAAACTAATACTCTTTACTAATATCTGGCATCCCTATAACGTCAATCCATCATGCCCGGACGACATCGGACCGCGCATGTTCGGAACGCAAGCCAGCCTGGTATCGGACGGTTCCCGTCAGCCGGAGCTCGCCTGCCGCTTCGGGGAAATGTCAGACAAATCGGACTATTTACGAACGACGAATGAGTCTCTAAAGTCGACGATCGCGGCTGGAATTGCGTCGTTCTTCGCTGCCGGAAACCCTTGAGGAGGAGGGCGTCCAAGCCGCGCCGGCAAGTTCATCATCAGCGAAAATTACTGAGTCAAATGGGAGGTTGAATATGAAATCTGTGATACGAAATGCGTCCGTCGCCGCTGCGGCCCTGCTGCTCGGCCTGTCCGCCAGCGCAATTGCGCGGGCCGACGACAAGCCGACATTGGCCTTCGTCGTCAACGGCGCGTCCGACTTCTGGAAGGCGGCAGAAGCTGGCGTCAAGAAAGCGCAGGGCGAACTGCCCGACTACAATCTGGAACTGAAATATCCTGAGCAGTCGTCGGTCGCCATCCAGCAGCGGCTGATGGACGATCTTGTGACGGCGGGCGTCAAGGCCATCATGGTCTCCGCGGTCGACCCCAAGACCTCGACCGACGGCCTGAACAAGATCGCTTCGGAAACGGCGCTGTTCACCACCGACAGTGACGCCCCGCAGACCAAGCGCGTCGCCTATATCGGCTCGTCCAACGTCGATGCCGGCAAGCAGGCGGCCGAGATCGCCAAGAAGGCGATGCCCGACGGCGGCAAATGCCTCGGCTTCGTCGGCCTGCTCGGCGCCGACAACGCCAAGGAGCGCATCCAGGGCATGAAGGACGGGCTAGCCGGTACCAAGATCGAGCTGGTCGACGTGCGCGGCGATGACATCGATCAGGCCCGCGCCAAGAAGAATGTCGAGGACGCGCTGGTCGCCAGCCCCGACGTCACCTGCATGGTCGGCTTCTATTCCTACAACACGCCGCGCATCTATGAGGCGCTGCGCGATGCCGGCAAGCTTGGCCAGATCACCGTCGTCGGCTTCGATGACGATCCGATCACGCTGGGTGGCGTCAAGGAAGGCACCGTTGCCGCCACCGTGGTGCAGCAGCCCTTCGAGTGGGCCTATCAGGGCATGAAGCTGATGGCCGCCTATCTCAAGGGCGACAAGTCGGGCGTCCCGGCCGATGGACTGATCATCATCCCGACCAAGATCATCGGCAAGGACGATGTCGACGCCTACGCCGCCAGCCTCAAGGCGATGTCTGGAAACTGAGCGAATTAGGTTGCGCCGGCTCAAGGTTCGCCTTGAGCCGGCGTTCTATTGACGTGCCTCGCGAGGCTCGTCAGTCTGAGGCCAAACGGCTCACCGGCTGCTGTCAGGCGTGATGAATTATTCCGACCCATCCATCGTTGCATCCACGGACGCTCCGTTCCTGAGCCTCGACGGTGTGCGCAAGACCTATCCCGGCGTCGTCGCGCTAGACGGATTCTCGATGGACGTAAGGCCCGGCGAAGTCATCGGCCTGGTCGGCGAAAACGGCGCCGGCAAATCGACGCTGATGAAGATCCTCGGTGGCGTCACCAGGCCAGATACCGGCACCATCACCGTCGATGGCGTCGCCCATGACGGGCTGACCGTCGAGGCCAGCATCGGCTCGGGCATCGCTTTCGTCCACCAGGAACTCAACCTGTTCGAAAACCTCGACGTGGCCGCCAATATCTTCTTCGGCCGCGAACCGCTGCGCGCCGGGCCGCTCAAGCTCGTCGACCGCGCCAGGCTGCGAGCGCAGGCGGCGCCGCTGCTCAAACGCGTGGGCGCCAATTTCTCGGCCGATACGCCGGTGTCGGCGCTGTCGCTGGCGCAGCAGCAAATGGTCGAGATCGCCAAGGCGCTGTCGATCGAGGCAAGACTGGTTATCCTCGACGAACCGACGTCCAGCCTGCCGATCGCCGAAACAGACAAGCTCCTCGGCGTCATCAAGGCGCTGAAGGCAGACGGCATCAGTGTCATTTTCATCTCGCACCGCCTTCACGAGGTCGAGCGCGTTGCCGACCGCGTCGTCGTCCTCAGGGACGGAATGCTCGCCGGAACCTTGCCGAAGAGCGCCATCAATCACGACCAGATGGTCAAGCTGATGATCGGCCGCATGCTGAAGGAGCGCGAGAAGGCCGCAGAATCGGCGCGCCCGCCGGGCTCAGTCGCGCTGTCGGTCAAGGCCATTCGCACCGCCGCCTATCCTGATCGGCCCGTCGACCTCGATGTCAGGCATGGCGAGATCCTTGGCCTGGCCGGCCTCGTCGGCTCCGGCCGGACGGAACTGGCGCGCGTCCTGTTCGGCATCGACAGGAGCTTTGGCGGTTCGTTCCAGCTTGACGGAAAAGATCTGGTTCTTGGTTCGGCCGCGGATGCAGTGGCCAACGGTATTTTCCTCGTCCCCGAGGATCGCAAGCTGACCGGCATCCTCCTCGACCTGTCGATTGCCCAGAACATCTCGCTGCCCAATCTGCCAATGCATTCGCGGCGCTCGCTGGTCTCGGCCAGCGCCGAGGCCGCCACCGCCGAGAAGCAGAAGACCGATCTCGGCATCAGGGCGCCCTCCGTCCAGACGCGTACCGGCACGCTGTCGGGCGGCAACCAGCAAAAGGTCGTGCTGGCCAAATGGCTGGCGATGAAGCCGAAGGTGATGATCCTCGACGAGCCGACGCGCGGTATCGATATCGGCGCCAAGGCCGAGATCTACGGACTGATGCGGGCGCTGGCCGATGCCGGCGTCGCCGTGCTGATGATCTCAAGCGACATGGAGGAGGTGATCGGCGTGTCCGACCGCATCGCCGTCATGCATGAAGGCCAGATCTCCGGCATTCTCGACAAGGACCGGTTCAGCCAGGAAAACGTGCTGCTGCTGGCGGTCGGCAAGCAGCCGAAGTAGTTCGCAGGCATTGGGAGAAGACGATGAGCAAGAAAGATCTCGGCCTGCTGATCCTGATCCTGGTGGTCGGCGCGGTGGTGGCGATCATCAACCCGCGCTTCCTGCTGCCGATCAATCTCGCCAACACCTCGAACCTGATCGGGCTGTTCGGCATCCTGTCGATCGGCCAGGCCTTCGTCATCATCACCGGCGGCATCGAATTGTCAGTCGGCTCGGTGGTTGCGCTACTCGGTACGCTGTTCATCGATTTCATCGCCGTGCGGGAGATGGAGTGGCCGCTGGCCTTCGTGCTGATCATCGCGCTCGGCGCCATCATCGGCCTGATGCATGGCTGGCTGATCACCCGGCTGAAGTTGCAGCCGTTTGTCGTCACCCTCTGCGGCCTGTTGATCTATCGCGGCGTGGCGCGCTTCTACACCGCCGACGGCACCGCCGGCTTTGCCTTCGGACAGAACTTCCCGGAACTCGAGTTCCTGACGGCGGGGCGGTCCTGGGGCGTGCCGAACAGTTTCATCGCGCTGATCGTCATCGCCGTCGTCATGTGGGTGGTGCTGCACCGGTCGGTGTTCGGGCGCTATCTCTATGCCATCGGCAAGAACGAGGAAGCGGCGAAATATTCCGGCATCCGTACCGGCCGCATCGTCATGGCCGCCTATGTCATCTGCGGCGTGCTGACGGCGCTGTCGGCTATCTATTTCGCCATGTACACACGCTCGATCTCGCCGGCGAGCCACGGTCAGTTCTATGAGCTCTACGCCATCGCGGCAGCGGTGCTCGGCGGCTTCTCGCTGCGCGGCGGCGAAGGCTCGCTGATCGGCGTCCTCCTCGGCACGGTGCTGCTGCAGGAGTTGCAGAACCTCGTCAACCTGCTCGGCATCCCGTCCTCGCTCAACTTCGCCGTCATGGGCGGGGTGATCCTCATCGGCGTGCTGGTCGACCAGCAATGGGGCGTGTTCAGGGCGCGGCGGCGGATGCTGGAAGCCACACGCAAGGGCGTGGCGGGTGCTGCCGCGGAATGACGCAAAAATAGCTGGATGAAATACGCCGACTGCCACGGCAGGTGGCGTGAAAAGGTCAGCCTGAGCTTCGCGACAGCAGTTCAGGTCGGTCTCTATTTGGAACGAAACCCGTATCTGAGCGTTTATTTAAGCTTTGCTACGCGGAGGCGTCCCATGCCCACGAATCCAGTAAGTACCGCAAAGGTAGGAACTCACCCTCTCCACCCGATGCTGATACCTTTTCCTGTCGCGTTTCTTGTCGGCGCCTTTGTCTCCGACCTGGTTTTCTGGGGAACTGCCGATGCCTTCTGGGCACGGGCATCGATGTGGCTGATCGGGGCAGCCATCGTAATGGCCCTTCTCGCTGCGACAGCCGGTTTTATCGACTTCCTCAACGAGCCGCGCATTCGCGCCTTGTCCGACGCCTGGTACCACATGCTGGGCAATCTGACCGCGGTTGTTGTGGCACTGATCAATTTCTATCTTCGATATGCCCAAGGCGCCGAAGCCGCGGTCCGGCCATGGGGTGTGCTGTTGTCGTTCATAGTGGTCTGCATACTGCTGTTCACCGGCTGGAAGGGCTGGGAAATGGTGTATCGCCATCACGTTGCAGTTCTGGATACACCAGCGGATGTGCCAGCGAAGCCTTCGACAACCACTGCCACCGATACTCGTCACACTGGTCGGGACCGGCACGCCGCATGAGGCCATAATCCCGAAAAGTGGATACCGGTTTCCAAAAAAATATGGGTTAGACAAGTAGCGCCCATCCAGAATTCATCGGATGGGCGCTACTTTAGATAAGGCCCGACATGTCGGAGAAGGCCATGGCCTTGCGCAGCACCTCGGCGAAGCGCTCGCCGGCGGCTTCACGAGGACCGCTATTGTCGATCGAGGTGACACCCGGTCCGGACAGCGCCACATTGGCGCTGCGCGCCAGCCGTGCCAGCACTTCGCCGCGCGATTCGCGACCGCGCAACGCCAGCCGCTCGGCCAGGATCTGCGGCGTAGCCGTGATCTCGACGACAGCCAGATTGGCGTAGCGCTCCCGCAGCGCCGGGATGATCGCGCGCGAGACGTTGGCGATCGCGACACGGCCGTTTGAGACCGACCAATCGACTTCGGCCGGGATGCCATAGCGCAGGCCATGCGCCTCCCAGGAAATCGCGAAGGCGCCATCCGCTTCGGCCTCGACGAAGGCCGCGTCGGCGAGCGTGTCGTGATCCTCGGTAGCCGCGTCGCTCTGCCGGGTGATGACCCGGCGCACGAACTCCAGCCGGCTCTCGTCGGCAAACACGGCGCGCGCATAGCCGATCACCGTGTCCTTGCCGGCACCGCTCGGCCCGACGACGGCGACGAAGACGCCGTCGCGGATCGGAAACGCCGCGGCTGACAATTCACGCTCGACCGATGCCGACACCATCATGCGACCCGCCGTCCCTGCCGCCAGACCGTGCGGACGACTGGGACATGGTCGTCGACGCGCACGCGAACCAGATCGGCGCGCCGGCCGGGCTCGATGACGCCGCGATCGGTGAGGCCGACCGCCTCGGCCGGGTTCTTCGAGACCATCGCCACCGCCTGTGGCAACGAGATGCCCTCGACCACGTCGCCGAGGAAGAAGGCCGACTGGATCAGGCTGAACGGAATGTAGTCCGATGACAGGATATCGAGCAGGCCGTCGCCGGCCAGCGTGCGGGCCGAGACATTGCCCGAATGCGACGCGCCGCGCATGACGTTCGGCGCGCCCATCAATACGCCGAGCCCTGCCTCTTTTGAAGCCCGTGCCGCCTCCTCAGTGGTCGGGAACTCGGCGACGCGCACACCTTGCTCGATCGCTTCGTCGACATGGCCGACGGTTGCGTCGTCATGGCTGGCCAGCACGATGCCGCGCTCTTGGCAGGCAGCGGCGATGAAGCTGCGGTTCGGGCTCGAGTTCCTCGCTGATTCCGCCATCCGCTTTTCGCAGAATTTCTGGAAATCGCGATCGGTCAGCTTCAGCTTGCGCTGGTAGTAATAGGCATAGGTTTCCAAATTGACGAATTGGCGCTGTCCCGGTGCATGGTCCATCAGTGACGCCAGCCTGACCCGCTCGTCGCCGTCGAAATTGGCGAAGGCTGTGAGGCAGTCCGGCGCCGAAACCTCGCAGCGCAGATGGAGGAAATGGTCGGCCCTGAGCCGGTCCTGCTGCACGCTGTCTTCGATCGCGTCGGCCAGCTTGCGTATGTCGGCGGCCGTCAGGTCGGCATCCTCGTCCATGCCGACACGCAAGGCGTCGAGCACGGTGGTGATGCCGGCGGTCGCCACCTGCGCGTCATGCGCCAGCACAGCTGCGATCGGGTTCCAGCGCACTTTCGGCCGCGGCGCGTAATGGCCTTCGAGATGGTCGGTGTGGAGCTCGACCAGGCCAGGGATGATGAAGTCGCCGCCCATGTCCTCGCCGCTGCGGCCAGCGCCGGGAGCGATGTCGGCGATCACGCCATCGCGCAGCACGATCGACCCTTCGATGATCTGGTCGGCCAGTACGATGCGGGCATTGTCAAGAACGGTCTCGGCGGTCATTTCAGGCAGTCCTCGGAGCATTTTGCAACCAACTGAAAATGAATCGGCGTCGCACAATGCGGTTAAAGCAAATAGTCATTTAGGCAGTTCTTCTGGTCAGGCAGTTCTTCTGGCCGGGCGGCGCCCGAGCGCGTGATGGGACAGCACCATGAATGGTGCGCCGGGTTCAGTTTCCACAAACAGCGTCAGCGCGTCCACCGCCACCGGCCGTTGCAGCACGCCCGCAAACAGGCTGTCGATTGCTAGGCGAAGACGAGGGTTTTCCTGTGACGAGACCCGGCCGGACAGCGTCATATGGAAGCGAAAGGTCTCGAAGACATAGGGGTAGCCCCACTGGCAGAGATTGCGGAACTCGTCGGGCTTCAGCGAATCGGGGCTGCGCCGCTCGATCTCGGCTTCGGTCAACGGCGCGCGAAAGCGGTCGAAGTCGTGCACCACATCATCGGCGAAGCGGTTGAGCGCCGGCAGCGGTGCTTCCGGCACCAGCGCGAAGAAGCCGTCGATCTGGGTGACGATCAGCCGCGGGACCGTCACCACCGACGTCGCCTCGGCAAAATCGTCGAGTGCTGCGCGAAGCGAGGCTTCCGTCTCGGTGGAAGCCAGTCGGAAGGGCGCCTTCAGCGTCGCATGAAAGCCATAGCGGCGCGCCGAGGCGGTATGGAAGGCAACTTCCGCCGCCGACAACTCGCCCACCGCCTCGACCGGCTTTGTGGCGGCGCCGAACGGGTCGCGGCCGAGCCAGTTGGCGGCGATCCGCGCCAGCGGTTCATCCTGCCGGGGGGTG
Organism: Mesorhizobium sp. M0991; assembly: GCF_040318915.1. Taxonomy (NCBI): domain Bacteria; kingdom Pseudomonadati; phylum Pseudomonadota; class Alphaproteobacteria; order Hyphomicrobiales; family Phyllobacteriaceae; genus Mesorhizobium; species Mesorhizobium sp. M0991. Next base: position 195,847 of record NZ_JAMYNE010000001.1, on the reverse strand, counting down.
AAATAGATAGCGTAGCGCATCGAAAGTCCTCGTCAGCCCCGCTGCCATAGGCGATTTCCATGACGAATTGACGAAGCTTTGCAGCGTTTTCGGTAACAAAACGACACAGCCTGGTCATTAGCCGACGATTTTTTCGGCTTGGACCAGCGGTTGAGAAGCGAAGGGGAAACGGTCAGGCCTTCATCAGCCATTCGTGCTCGGGCGCGTTGTGGAATTTCCACGTCCGCTTCGGTCCGGCCATGACGTTGAGATAATAGAGATCATAGCCGTGGCAGGCGGCGCAGGGGTGATAACCCCTGGGGACCAGCACGACGTCGCCGTCCTCGATCGCCATCGCTTCGTCGAGCGAACGAGCACCGTTCTCGTCGGCATCGGTGTAGACGCGCTGGAAAGCAAAGCCCTGTGGCGGGTTGAGACGGTGGTAATAGGTTTCCTCCAGATAGGATTCAGCCGGCAGATTGTCCTGGTCGTGCTTGTGCGGCGGATAGCTCGATGTGTGGCCGCCGGGCGTGATGACCTCGACCACCAGCAGGGAATCGGCCGGCTCGCCCTCCGGCAGGATGTTGGTGACGTAGCGCGTGTTGGTGCCTTTGCCGCGAACCTCCTGGCCGAGATCGTCAGGTCCGATGACACGGACCGGCAGACCGCCGCCCAGTCCTGGCGCCGAACAGACGGCAAGTTCGAGATCGGTATCGGCGCTCACCGACCACTCCGACCCCTGCGGCACATAGACCGACCACGGCTTGCCTTCGAAGGGCGACATGCGCTCGCCGAGCAGGCCGAGTTCCTTGCCGCCGGCCTTGGCCTTACCCTTGCCGGTGACGAACACAAGGCAGACCTCACGATCCGCGGTTTGCCCGGAAGCGCTCTCGCCGGGCCGCAGCCGGTGCAGATCGAAGCCGACATAGGTCCAGCCGGCGCTCTGCGGCGTCACATGAGCGACGCGGCCGTGGCCCTTATTGGCTTTGACGAGCAGCTTAGACATGGTCATTCCTTCGGTTTGGCGTCCGCCGATGGCTTGTCCTCGTCAGCTGGCTTGTAGAGATAGAAGAATTGCCAGACGGCATAGCCGGCGAAGCCGAGCGCAATCACGCCCCAGAACGGTGTGCCGGTAGCGAATTCGATCACCGACCAGACCAGGCAGACCGCGACAACGGCAACGCGCCGCCACAGCGGCCGGAAAAACGGGTGCTCGGAGTCTTTCATCGGATCACCCACGGCATCGGATCAGCCCTTCCTCGCGAGCCTCAAGCATTGGGAAAGCCCTGTGTCTCCACCGTGTAGCCCGCCGCCGTCATCACCCGCATCAATTCCTTATAGCCGACCTGCGCCATCTTGAGCGGCGGGTTCTTCTTCGGATCCTGCTCGGCCTCGACCACGAACCAGCCTTCATAGCCATGGTCGGCTAGCCTCTGGACGATGGCGCCAAAATCCAGCGAGCCATCTCCCGGCACCGTGAAGGCGCCGAGCGCCACGGCATCGAGGAAGGATTGCTTCTGGCGGTCGAGTTTCTCGATCACCTCCATGCGCACGTCCTTCACATGCACGTGGTTGATGCGCCGGTGATGATTGTCGATGGCGCGCAGCACGTCACCGCCGGCAAAAGCCAGGTGCCCGGCATCGAGCAGCAAGGGAATGCCTTCACCCGAATAGCGCATGAATACATCGAGTTCGGGCTCGGTCTCGACGACCGCCGCCATATGATGGTGGTAGGAGAGCGGCATGCCTTGCTCGGCACACCATTCGCCGAACTGCGTGAGCCGCTTCGCATAGGCTTTCATCTCCTCGTCCGAAAGCCTGGGCTTGGTGGCGAGCGGTTTGGAGCGGTCGCCCTGGATGGAGCGGCCGACTTCACCATAGACGATGCAGGGCGCATTCACCGCCTTGAACAGATCGATCATCGGCTGGATACGATCCTTGTTTTTCGCCATGTTTTCGTCGACCAGCGTTCCCGAGTACCAACCGCCGCAAAGCGTCACGTCGGCCTGCCTGAGGATCGGCAGCATGATTTTCGGATCGTTAGGAAAGCGGCGGCCCATTTCCATGCCGGTGAAACCAGCCGAACGCGATTGGCGCAGGCACTCCTCCAGCGACACATCATCGCTGAGTTCCGCAAGATCGTCGTTCCACCATGCAATAGGGGACATGCCCAGTTTGGCTTTCAAGTCGTCACTCCAGTTTCTGACATTCGAGGCGTTGGCGGGCGCTAAAATCGCCGCCCGCTCAGCGCTTCCTCATATTTCTTGCGCGCCGCATTCACTTGCGGCCGTGCCGAGACTTCCGGCACTGCGACATCCCACCAGCTTCCACCGGCCTCGGTCGAAACCAGCGGGTCGGTGTCGATGACCAGCACGGTCGTTCGCGTATTCTTCTTCGCTTGCACCAGCGCCGTTTCCAGCCCGGCGATCGACGGCACTTTTTCGGCAATGGCGCCCAGGCTTGCCGCATGTGCGGCGAAGTCGATCTCGGGCAAGGTCTCGTGACGAGCGTCCTTCAGCAGATTGTTGAAGTTGGCGCCGCCGGTCGCCATCTGCAGCCGGTTGATGCAGCCATAGCCGCGGTTGTCGAGCAGCACGATGGTCAGCTTGAGGCCGAGCATCACCGAGGTCGCGATCTCGGAATTGAGCATCAGGTAGGAGCCGTCGCCGATCATCACCACAACCTCCTCGTCGGGCCTGGCCATCTTGACGCCGAGTCCGCCGGCGATTTCGTAGCCCATGGTCGAGAAGCCGTATTCGGCGTGATAGGAGCCGGGCGCACCCGCCTGCCATAGCTTGTGCAATTCGCCGGGCAGGCCGCCCGCGGCATGAAGCAGCGTCACGCCGGAGCCCATGGCCCGCTGTACGGCGCCGATCACCTGCGCGTCGGACGGATGGGCCGCATTGGTTGACCCAGTCGCCTTGCCGGCATCCGCCTGCCACTCCTTCTTGCCCCTGATCGCATTGTCGGTCCAGCCTGAAGGGGCTTTCCAGCCTTTCAGCGCGGCAGCCAATTCGGCGAGCCCTTCCGCCGCATCGGCGACCAGCGGCAGCGCCTGGTGCTTTCCGGCATCGAAAGGCTGCACGTTGAGCCCGATGATTGTCTTGCCGGAATTCTTGAATAGCGCCCAGGAGCCGGTGGTGAAATCCTGCAGTCTGGTGCCGACGGCAAGCACGACGTCGGCCACTTCGGCCAGCCGGTTGGCCGCCGAAGTGCCGGTGACGCCGACCGCGCCCATGTTCAAGGGATGATCGTCCGGGAGCGAGGATTTGCCGCCTTGCGTCTCACAAACCGGAATGCCGGCACCTTGCACCAGCTTCGCCAATTCATCCGACGCCTGCGAATAGAGCACGCCGCCGCCGGCGATCACCAGCGGCTTTTTCGCCGCTTTGAGCGCCGCGACTGCGGCCGCCAGTTCGTTGCGGTCCGGGCGCTGCCGACGCGGCGTCCAGAGCCGCTCGGCAAAGAAGCTCTCGGGGTAGTCATAGGCCTCGGCCTGCACATCCTGGCACAGCGCCAGGGTCACCGGGCCGCATTCGGCCGGGTCGGTCAGCACCTGCATGGCGCGGTTGAGCGCCGGCATAATCTGCTCCGGCCGCGTGATGCGGTCGAAATAGCGCGACACCGGCCGGAGGCAGTCATTGACCGTCGCCGTGCCGTCGGAAAAATCCTCGGCCTGCTGCAGGACGGGATCCGGAATGCGATTGGCGAAGACGTCGCCGGGCAGAAACAGGACAGGCAACCTGTTTACATGTGCAAGTGCCGCAGCGGTCACCATGTTGAGCGCGCCGGGGCCGATCGAACTGGTCGCAGCCATGAAGCGGCGGCGGAAATTGGCCTTGGCGTAGGCAATCGCCGCATGCGCCATCGCCTGCTCGTTATGGGCGCGGAAGGTCGGCAATTCGTCGCGCACCTGGTAGAGCGCCTCGCCGACGCCGGCGACATTGCCGTGGCCGAAGATCGCCCAGACGCCGCCGAAGATCGGCACTTTCTTGCCGCCGATCTCGGTCATCTGCCGGGCAAGAAAGCGGGTCAGCGCCTGCGCCATCGTCAGGCGGATTGTCTTGGTCATGTCGGTTCCTCCGCAGTCCTTATTGCCGCGCCTTCTTATGCTGCTTTGCGGCCGCGCGCGGCAAGCCACGCCTCGGTCAGTCTCTCGAAGCGAGATGCCATGTCGGCAACCGCCTCATCGTCCGACATCTTGCCGGCCAGCCATTGTTCGGCCGCGTTGATGAAGATGGTGCGGCCGACGGCAAAGCCCTTGACGATGGGCGCCTTGGCGGTGGCGGCAAAGGCCGCTTCCAGCTCGTCCTGCGGCGCTTCCAAACCGAGCAGCACAATCCCGCGGCACCAGGGATCGTTCTTCAGGATCACCGCCTCGATCTTTGCCCATGCGCCGGCCGATGCCTGTGGTTCGAGCTTCCACCAGTCGGGCTTGATGCCGAGTGCGTAGAGTTCCTCGAGCGCGCGCGGGATGGTCATGTCGTCGAGCTTGCCGTGCTTGCCGGCGATGATCTCCACCAGAAGTTCTCTGCCCACTTTCCGCGCGGCCTCGAACAAAGCGCGCAGTTTCTGCTGCTGTTCGGTCTTCAGCGCCGCGGGATCGTCGGGATGATAGAAGCACAGGCACTTGATGCAGTGGTCGACCGGCCATTCGGTCAGTTGCGAACCTATGTCCTGCGAGAACTCGAAGCGAAGCGGCCGCGAACCCGGCAGCTCGACCGGCCGGCCGAGCCAGGCGAAGGAATGGTGGGCGAATTCGAACATCGCCTCGCGTCCGTATTTTTCGTCGAGAAGCATGCCGTAGCCGCCGCGGCCGGCCGCGACCTTGGCCGCAGCCTTGACCGTCAGCACCTTGAAAGCTGGTATTCGCGACGGATCGGCGCCGGCTTTTGCCGCGACGTCCTCCAACTGGACGCGGTGGTCGCAGGCGAACGCCATCAGCGAGGGGATGTCGTGCCGGCGCGTGGTCGCCCAATGGATGTGGTTGATCGCCTCGTCCTTGCGCAGCGCCAGATGCTTGCTGCCGTTTTTCAGGAAGAACTGCAATTCCTCGAAAGTCGGGTATTCCGGTGCGCAGAGCAGCCGCGACACGGCAAAGGCGCCGCAGGCATTGGCCCAGGTCGCCGCCGTCGCCAGGCTTTCCTCGCCGAGCCAGCCGCGCAGGAAGCCCGACATGAAGGCGTCGCCGGCGCCGAGCACATTGTAGACCTCGATCGGAAACCCCTTGCCGACGACACCGTCCTCGAGGTCGTCACTGATCGGCCCGTCATAGACGATGCAACCCATGGCGCCGCGCTTCAGCACGATGGTTGCCGCCGACAGCGAGCGGATGGTTTTCAGCGCACTCAGGCAATCGTCTGCGCCCGAGGCGATCATGATCTCCTCTTCGGTGCCGACGATGAGGTCACAGTCGGGCAGCACCGTCTTCAACTGCGCCGAGACGCGGTCGGATTTCACATAGCGCTCAAAGCCTTCGGCGTGGCCGGCGAGGCCCCACAGGTTGGGGCGGTAGTCGATGTCGAACACCACCTTGCCGCCCTTGGCCTTCATGGCACGGATCGCTTTGCGCTGGGCGGCGTCGCTGTTGGGTCGCGAAAAATGCGTGCCGGTGACGACGACCGCGCGTGCCGAAGCGATGAAGGCCTCATCGATGTCGTCTTCCGAAAGCGCCATGTCGGCGCAATCGCTGCGATAGAAGATCATCGGCGAGACGCCTTCATCCTCGACCGACAGCAGCACCAGGGCAGTCAGCCGCTCCGGATCGGTCTTGAGGCCTTGGACCGAAACGCCCTCGCGGGTCAGCTGCTCGCGGATGAAGCGGCCCATCTGCTCATTGCCGACGCGGGTGAGCAGCGCCGAGCGCAGGCCGAGCCTGGCAGTGCCGACTGCGATGTTGGCTGGACAGCCGCCGACCGACTTGGCAAAGGAAGTAATGTCCTCGAGGCGCGAGCCGATCTGCTGACCATAGAGATCGACGGAAGCGCGGCCGATCGTGATGATGTCGAGCGGCGCATGTCTCGCTTCCACGGCTTCGCCCATTCGAACCTCCCATCGGCTTTGTTGTCTTGGGTAACACGCGCGAGCGGCAACGTGGCGCCGGCAATATGAAATAATAATTCCAATCCATAGTCAATATGGAACGAGCATTCCCAAGGCTGAAAAGTGCTGTGCAAAGCTCGCGCGTTCAGAAACTTTGAAGTCAGACGAACGTCAAGGGTCTGCCACTGAAACCAGCTGATTTACCAAGGAAGCGGGCCATCATCGTTGAAGTACCCGGCGGTCGGGCCATCGGCGTCCAAGGTCGCCAGGTGAATGACGATCTCGGCCGCCTGCTGCACCGTGCGGTGACCTTTATACCCGTTGAGATCGGTGGCGGTGTAGCCGGGCGCCGCGGCGTTGACCTTGATGCCTTGGGGCGCGAGCTCCCTGGCGAAGGCCACGGTGATGGCGTTCAAGGCTGTCTTGGAGCTGCCGTAACCCATCATATTGACGGCGTGGTTCGCGGTGGCGGGATCCAGCGCCCGGCCGATGGACCCGGTGGAGCTGCTCACCATCACGATCCGGGCAGCAGGTGCTGCCAGCAGCAGCGGCAGGAATGCCTGGGTCACGCGGATGGGGCCGAAGACATTGACGTCGTAAGTGGCCTGGATGTCGGCGATCCGCTGCTGGCTCGGCGGCAGGTCGTAATTGATGGCGACGCCGGCGTTGTTCACCAGCACGTCGAGGCAGGGGCTGGCCTGCCCGAGTGCCTTGGCTGCCGCCGCAACACTGTTATCCTGCGTGACGTCGAGTTCAAGCCACTCTGCGTCGAGGCCTTCCGCGCGCAATGCCTGCGCCGCCGCCATGCCGCGTTCGGCGCTCCTGGCGCCGAGCCAGACCTTGAAGCCCATGGTCGCCAGTCGCCGGGCGATTTCGCGGCCTATACCCTTGTTGGCGCCGGTCACCAGCGCGGTCTTCGAAGTCGTCATTTCGGTGTCTCCATTATTCTTGTGGAAGACCCACAAATGGCGCGAGGCAGCGGGCGCCGCGCGCCGGAAATTCTCAGGCTCTTGCCTAATCCTCTCACGCTGTTGCGCGGCCGGTGCGAATGCGCGATGCTGGCGCAATGAGCGAGGCGCTGCAGGAGTTGATCGAGATCGCCGGCCGCCATGCGCGCGGGCGACGAACAAGCACGGCGGTTCCCCGCGTTTCGATCGGCCGCAGCGAAGTTGCCACGCCGCCATTGCCAGGGGTGTGGGGGTTGGGGATCTTATTCGTATTGCAGGGCGCGAAGACGGTTCTGATCGGCGACCGGGCTCTTCGTTACAAGCCGGCCAGCTATTTCATCTACACTGTCGAGACGCCCACTATCAGCCAGATAATCGAAGCGAGCGCGGCGCGTCCTTATCTGGCCATTGGCTTGACCCTTGACCTGCAAGCCGTCGCCGCCCTCCTCGTCGAGCACGCGCCAGCCCTCGGCGGCGACAGTTTCTCCATCTCTCCCGTTGATGACGACCTGCTCGACGCGCTCCGTCGAATGATGCGGCTGCTTGACCGGCCAGCGGAGATTCCCGTGCTCGCGACCATGCTCAAGCGGGAGATGCTGTTTCGGCTCCTGCAAGGTCCGCAAGGCGGAAAGCTTCGTGAACTTGCGCGCGCCGATGGCCATCTGTCCCGAATTGGCCAGGCGATCGCCTGGATCCGTTCGCATCCCCATCAGCCGGTCCGGGTCGGGGATCTGGCTGAAATCGCCCATATGAGCAGTGCTGCGTTTTATCGTCACTTCAAGGCGGCGACGGCCATGAGCCCAGTCCAGTATCAAAAGCAAATCCGCTTGCTGGAAGCCCGCCATCTGCTGATTGCCCAGCCGGGCAACGTGGCGCGTGTCGCCTTCGCTGTCGGCTATGAGAGTGCTTCCCAGTTCAGCCGGGAATATGCCCGCCAGTTCGGGTCGCCGCCTGCCCGCGACGCAGCGCGGCTTTTGGCAGAAGGCGAAACGGCAATAGAGGTGATCTAGGCCTTGCGCTTCCTGCCGCTATCGCGCCGCTTCTCGCCGACTGCGACGGTCAGCGCCATAGCCAAAGCCATCGTCGCCGACAGCGAGCGGAAGCCGGCGAAATCGGCTTCGGCGACCTCGAACCAGACCCTGGCGAACTGGGCGAGCGGCGAAAAGGAGCTGTCGGTAATCGCCACGATCGGCACGCCTTGCTCCGAAATGACGCGCGCCTCCTCGATGGTGGCCGGGGCATAGGGCGAAAAGCTGATGGCGATGACGGCATCCCTTGGAGAGGCAAAGCCGATCATCTCCGCGTTCAGGCCGGCGGCCGATTCGATCAGCTGGTTGCGGATCTTGAGCTTGCCCAATGCATAGGCAATGTAGGAGGCGACCGGGTAGGAGCGCCGCTTGGCCAGCACATAAATGGTTTCCGCCTTGGCCAGCACGGCGATCGCGTCTTCGAAATGGTCTTCATTCAGCGTGCGCGAAATGTCGTTGAGCGAGGTGCTGGCTGCGGCGACAAAACCGTCGAAAATCGCGCGGTGGCCGGCGCCTTCGTCGGCCTTGGCGCGCAATGCCGCCAGCCTTTCATCGTAGGATGAGTTGCGCTCGCGCAGGCGCTCGCGAAACACCAGCTGCAGGCTGGTGAAACCGTCAAAGCCAAGCTGCTGGGCAAAGCGGATCAGGGTCGAAGGCTGGACACCGGCGGAAGCGGCGATGCTGGCAGCGGTGCCGAAGGCGATATCGTCGGGGTTATCGAGCGCATAGGCGGCGATCTGGGCGATACGTTTCGGCAGGCTCTGACGCCGCTCCAGGATCGTCGCCCGCAGCGTTTCGAAATCGCGAGGCACCCGTTCGTCCATCGTCGCTCCGCCCAGGCTCATCGTCGGTTCCCTCTGTGCCCCATCATAGCGGGCCTGTGCAAGAACACCATAAAAAATGAGGCAAGCGTTCCATTTGCAAACAAAATGGACTAATTCATCCACATAAGTTTGCACACAGGGAGGCAAGGCAGATGGTCAGGGTAGGTCTTATCGGCACGGGCTTCATGGGCAAGTGCCACGCCATTGCCTGGAACGCGGTCGGCACCGTCTTTCCCGATGTCGACAAGCCAAGGCTGGTCCATCTGGGCGAGGTCAACGAGGACCTTGCCAAACGCCGCGCCAGCGAATTCGGCTTCGCCAAGGCATCCGGCGACTGGCGTGCGGTGGTCGATGATCCCGATGTCGATGTCATCTCGCTGACCACGCCAAACCAGTTCCACCCGGAAATGGCCATCGCCATCCTCGAAGCCGGCAAGCATCTGTGGTGCGAGAAGCCGATGGCGCCAAGTTTTGCGGAGGCGCAAGCGATGGCTGCGGCGGCCCAAAAATCCGGCAAGGTGGCCGCGCTTGGCTATAACTACATCCAAAATCCCGCGATCCGCCACATCGGTGCGCTGCTCGACGAGAAGATCATCGGCGAGGTCAACCATCTGCGTATCGAGATGGACGAGGACTTCATGGCCGATCCGGAGGCGCTGTTCTTCTGGAAGCACGAGGCGGCGTCCGGTTACGGCGCGCTCGACGATTTCGCCGTACATCCGCTGTCGCTCATTGCCGTACTGTTCGGCCGTGTCGCCCGCGTCATGTGCGACATGGCCAGACCCTATGCCGACCGCCGCGTCGCCTCGGGCGGGCGCCGCGCCGTCGAGACCTATGACATCGCCAGCATCCTGATGCATCTCGAAAACGGCATTGCCGGCACGTTGCTGGTCAACCGTTCGGCCTGGGGCCGCAAGGGCCGGATCGCCATCCAGATTTTTGGTTCGAAGGGCTCGATCCTGTACGACCAGGAGCGGATGAACGAGTTCCAACTCTATCTGACAGCCGACCGGCCGACCGAGCAAGGCTATCGCACCATCCTGGTGGCGCCGCACCATACGCCTTACGACGCCTTCCTGCCGGCACCCGGCCACGGCCTTGGCTTCAATGATCTCAAGATCATCGAATGCTGGGAACTGTTGACGCGGCTTGCCGGCAAGCCGGCGCGGATCATCGACTTCGACGAAGGCCTGGAGATCGAGCGCACCGTGCACGCGATGGCGCGCTCGTTCGCGGAACAGCGCTGGATCGCAGTGCGGTAATTGCTGGGCGCCGGTTGCCCTTCTCCCACAACAAGGGGAGAAGGGGCATTGGCTGCCTCAGGCGGCTCCCGGACGGCCGGCGATCATGGCGCGGCGCACCGACCGGCGCCGCTCGACGGCGTCGGCAAGGCCGTGAAGCACCGTCTCGGTGGCTGCCCAGTCGATGCAGCCATCGGTGATGCTCTGGCCATAGACGAGCGGCTTGCCGGGCATGACGTCCTGCCGGCCGGCGACAAGGTTGCTCTCGATCATGACGCCGATGATGCGCTCGTCGCCTGCCGCGACCTGGCCAGCCACGTCGGCCGCCACCCCTGGCTGGTTTTCCGGCTTCTTGCTGCTGTTGGCGTGGCTGACATCGATCATCAGCCGCGGCGCCACGCCAATCCGGCCGAGTTCCGCGCAGGCAGCAGCAATGCTGGCCGCGTCATAATTCGGCACAATACCGCCGCGCAGGATGACGTGGCAGTCCTCGTTGCCGGTGGTCGTCGCGATGGCGCTGCGCCCGCCCTTCGTCACCGCCATGAAATGATGCGGCTGGGCGGCGGATTTCACGGCCTCGGCCGCGATCCGCAAATTGCCGTCGGTGCCGTTCTTGAAGCCGACCGGGCAGGACAGGCCCGATGCCAGTTCGCGATGGATCTGGCTCTCGGTCGTGCGCGCGCCGATCGCGCCCCAGGCGACGAGGTCGGCGATATATTGCGGAGTGGCCATGTCGAGGAATTCGGTCGCCGCCGGCAGACCGAGATTGTTGACGGCGGCGAGCACGTTGCGGGCCATCCGCAGCCCCTTGTCGATGTTGAAGCTGCCGTCGAGGTCGGGATCGTTGATCAGGCCCTTCCAGCCGACCGTCGTGCGCGGTTTCTCGAAATAGACGCGCATCACGATCTCCAGCCGATCCGACAGGCTTTCACGCAGCGATGCCAAGCGGCTGGCATAGTCTACGGCAGCGGCCGGATCGTGGATCGAACAAGGGCCGACGACGACCACCAGCCGATCGTCGATGCCGGTCAGCACGGTGTGGATGGCGTTGCGTGACGCGGCAACGGTGCGCGTCGCGGTCAGCGTGCGCGGTATCTCCCGCATCACCTCGTCCGGCGTGCTCAATTCCCTTATTTCTTTGACCCGAAGATCGTCTGTGGTCGTCAACACGGCATTCTGCTCCTGATTGGGAGACCTGCCGGCTGAAACAAAAAAGCCGCCAGGTCTGGCGGCTGTTCGGATGTTGTTGCTGCAATCTTCAGATCGAGCGCAATCCTCCCGCCGCCAGCGAGCTCATAAAGTACCAATATTTGGCGGTCAGGTTGATCATGAGGGCTGATATAGTCGATGCGGAGGCGCTTGTCACGTGCCAGGTGGCTCGGCTTGAAATGTGACATGTCGTCCATCGTCACCTAAGCCAAACCGCTTTATGCTTGACACGAAGCCGCTCCACCGAATGCGGCGCGAAAGCGAAATCAAAGGTTATGCCAGAGCCCCAAGGATACCATCTTCTCATAATCGTGGCGTTCGTATTGGCGATGGCCGGAATCGTCTATGGCTTGAGGTCTCCAAATTTGACTCTTGGCTGGCGCTTTGTGCTGTTCATTGCTGTTTTTGTTTTGAGTGCCCCTGGCCTCTTCCTTCTTTTCGCTTCGCTCGTCGCGCGTGCCGGGTAGACTGACACCCTTTATGGGCTCAGCCGTAGGGGAGCAGCATTCTGCGCCGCTGCAATGCTTTGAAGTCACATATGGATCTCGGGGTCTGCGCCGCGCCGCTTCGCTCCTTGCTTCGCCCCGCGATGAAGAAGCGATGGGCGTTTCCGCTAGTCGCCAAGGCATTCGGGATTTAAGCGCAAGCGCCTCCGATCTGTCACGAGCCGAGAAGGTCGTGTCTCAGTTTGCAATGTGTTCCAAACCTTGAGGATACCAGATGCCGCGACGAAACCAGTTGGCCGCACCCAAATTGGGCACGACATGGTTCTGGTCGAGATCGTTCATGTCCTTGATGATCTCGATACTGATAATTTCTTGGCGGATCCCGTAGGCAAGGGCGAAGAGTTGTAGGGCATCGGCTTCCGACCGGGCGGTAACGCTAACGCCAAGGCTACCGCTTATCCTGATCCAGTATGGATGCATCTCGGGTCACTTTCGAGGCCCAACATGCTGCGCCGAGCGGTTCATGCAGTCCAGGGATCGACGAGTTCAATTCCAAAGCCTTCGAAATCCTTCGTGTTACGCGTTGCCAAGGTGAGCTCCTGCGGCTACTCGGTTGATCCTATTCCGGCGACGACCCTGCGATGTTCTGATCGTAGTCGACCAGCGACCCGGTCATGACGCCGGACTGCGGGCTGATCATGTAGCTGATCAGTCGGGCAAGCTGCGCCGGCTTCACCAATTGGCCCATCGGCTGCGCGGCTTCGGCCTTCTCCAGCCAGTCGTCCGGCGCGTCATGCCATTTCTTCTGCACGATCGCCTCGCCCTCAGTATCCATCCAGCCGGGCAGCACCGCATTGCAGCGGATGCGATTGCCGCGATAGGCATTGGCGACATTCTTGGTCAGTGTCGCCAGCGCTCCCTTGCTCGACGAATAGGGTGCCAGGAACGACTGGCCGCAATGCGCCGACATCGACAGCACGTTGACGATCGAGCCCGGTGCCTGGCGCGCCAGCAAATGCGCCACCACTCCCTGCATCAAGAAAAACGGGCCGCGCACATTGGTCTGGAATATCTGGTCGAACAGATCCTCGGAGGTCTCGACCAGCGAGCCGCGGGCCGAGGTGGCGGCGGCGTTGACCAGCGCGTTGACGGTACCGAAATGGCCAATCGCCGTTTCGACCGCACGCTTGCAGTCGGCCACCTCTGAGACGTCGGCGCTGATAAAGATTGCATCGACGCCTGCCCGCTTGAGGGCGGCGACAGCCTTGTCGCCTTTCTCCTGCGAGCGGCCGATCAGCGCCAGTGCCCGGCAGCCCTCATCGGCCAGCGCTTCGGCGACGGCAAAGCCGATGCCTTGTGCGCCGCCGGTGACGATGGCGCGTGTTTCGGAATTGCGACCGGCTGAACCGTTCATCGCCTTGCTCCTGTGTTTGATAGTCAGATTGTTTTGTCGAGGCGGACGGTCTTGCCTTCCTTGGCCGATTTCAGCGCCGCATCTGCCAGCCTGAGCGCCACCAGCCCATCCTTGCCGCTCGGCGCCGCCTTCTTGCCTGACGTCGCTGCCGCGATGAAGGCGGCGATCTCGTTGGCATAGGCGTCGAGATAACGGGTCATGAAGAAATCGTGCAGCGGCGGCCGCGTATAGCCCTTTTCATTGGCCAGTTCGATCGACACCGGCCGCTGGTTCTCGGCCGCAATCATGCCTTTCGAGCCATGCACCTCGATGCGCTGATCGTAGCCATAGGTGGCGCGGCGCGAGTTGGAGATGACGCATTGCTTGCCGGAGGCAGTTTCGAGGATGACGCTGACGCTGTCGAAGTCGCCGGCCTCGCCGATCTTTTTGTCGACCAGCACCGAAGCGTGCGCGCTGACCGCCACCGGCTCCTCGCCGAGCAGGAAGCGCGCCATGTCGAAATCATGAATGGTCATGTCGCGGAAAATGCCGCCCGAGCGGCCGATATAGTCGAGCGGCGGCGGGCCGGGATCGCGCGAGGTGATGGTCACCATCTCGACCGTGCCGATGGCGCCGTCGTCGATCGCCTTGCGCACGGCGGCAAAGTGCGGATCGAAGCGGCGGTTGAAGCCTACCATCAGGGTGGCGCCAGCCTTGTCGACGACGGCCAGGCATTGTTCCACCCTGGCGGCGTCGAGGTCGATCGGCTTTTCGCAGAAGATCGCTTTACCCGCTTTGGCGAAGCGTTCGATCAGATCGGCATGAGTGTCGGTGGGCGTGCAGATGATGACCGCATCGATATCGCCGGCCTTCTCGATGGCATCGATGCTGCGCACTTCGGCGCCATAGGCAGAGGCCAGATCGGTCGCCGCCTTCTCGAACGCGTCGGCAACCGCAACCAGCCTGGCCTGCGGATTGGAACCAACGGCGCGAGCATGGACCTTGCCGATACGGCCGGCACCGAGAAGAGCAAAGCGAAGAGGCATGAAGAATTTCCTTTGAGGATGGTTTGGAAGGGAAGGCGTCAGCGCCTGTGGCTCAGCGTTGGCCCTTAGGCCGCAAGTTCCGCCTGCCCGGTCTTGGCGCCGGTGATGTAGGAGACGATATCGTTGCCGTCGGTGTCCTGCTTGCGCAAATTGGCGACGATGCGGCCGCGCCGGAAAACGACGATACGGTCGACCAGATCGAACACCTGGCGCATATTGTGAGAGATCAGGATTAGCGGTTCGCCATTCTCCTTCAGCGTGCGTATGATGTTTTCGACCTGCATCGTCTCCTGCACGCCGAGTGCCGCCGTCGGCTCGTCCATGATGATGAGCTTGGAAGCAAAGGTCGCGGTTCTGGCGATTGCCACGCACTGGCGCTGGCCACCCGACATGTGGCGGATGGTGTTGGAAAGATTGGGAATCTTGACCGCGGTGCGGACCAAGGCTGCCTCGGTCGCCTTGCGCATGAATTTGCGATCGAGGATCGAGAAGGGTCCTAGATTGAACAGCACCCGCTCGCGGCCGAGGAACAGGTTCGACGGCACGTCGAGGTCGTCGGCGAGCGCCAGGTTCTGAAACACCGTCTCGATGCCCGCCTCGCGGGCTTCGATGGGGCCGGCGAAATTCACTTCCTTGCCGTCGAACCACATCTTGCCGTTGGTGCGCTGCTCGACACCGGCAATCTGGCGCACGAAGGTCGATTTGCCGGCGCCGTTGTCGCCCATGATGGCGACGTGCTCGCCCTTGCGCAGCTCGAAATTGGCACCCTCCAGCGCATGGACGCCGCCATAATGCTTGGTCAGGTTTTCGGTTTTCAGCACGACGTCCGACATGATCAAGCCCTCATTGCCCGCAGGCGTTGGCGCCACTGGTCGAGTACGACTGCGCCGACGATGATAACGCCCTTGACCATCTCCTGATAATAGGCGTCGAGGCGCAGAAAGGTGAAGCCGGAGATGATGACGCCGAAGATCAGCGAGCCGATCACCGTCCCGATAATCGAGCCGCGACCGCCCGACAGCGACACGCCGCCGATAACCGCCATGGCGATCGCGTCGAGCTCGTACATCACACCCATGCCGGCCTGGGCGGTGAGATTTTTCGAGCTCAGCACCACGGCGGCGAGCGCGGCGAGGACGCCGGCAATGACGTAGACGAGGATCTTGTGGTTGGCGATGTTGATGCCGGACATGCGCGCGGCGTCCTCATTGGAGCCGATTGCATAGCAGTGCTTGCCATATTTGGTGTAGCTCAGGATCAGCTGGAACAGCACCGCGAGTGATATGAAAATGATGACCGGCATCAGCCCCTTGCCGATGGAGGCGAAACTCTCGGTCGGAAACGAGATCGGCTGTCCCTTCGACCACCATTTGGCGATGCCGCGCGCGGTGACCATCATGCCGAGCGTGGCGATGAACGGCGGAATGCGCGTGTAGGCGATCAATGCACCGTTGACCAGGCCGGCCAGCAGACCGCAGCCGATCGCGACCAGCACCGGCACGATCACCGGCAGGTCGGTCCAGCCCTGGGCGATGAACATTGCCTTGGGGTTCGGGTTGCCGTTGACCGTCGCCACCTGGGCGAAGCTCATGGCGATCATCGCCGTGGCGCCGACGATCGAACCCGAGGACAGGTCGATGCCGCCGGTAATGATTACCTGCGTCACGCCGATGGCAATGATGCCGACGATCGACACCTGCAGGATGATGATCTGCAGGCGCGCCTCGTTGAAGATCGCATCGATATTGTCGCGGGTATTGAACAGGAAGCTGTCGCCCAGGAAAACCCGGCCGATCAGTTCGAAAGCGCCGACGAGGATGACGAGCGCCAGGAAGACGTTGAATTCGGCTGGCCATGCGCGCCGCTTCGCATCATAGCTGAGCCCGCCGACGCCGTGAGATGTCTGTGCCAATCGTGCTTCCTCCGTCAGCCACGGTCTCCACTCGGCGCTGTTCAGGCCGAGAGGGAAAAAGCGGAGCGGCGCTGTCTTACTTTGGCGCGCCGCTCCGTATCGGACAGGTCCGCCTCAGTTCTTCTTCAGGAACTTGTCGATATTCGCAGGCGTGACCAGCTGGAACGGGATGTAGACCTTGTGCTCGACCTTCTCGCCCTTCGCCAGCTTGAGCGCTGCGTCAAGCGCGCCGGCGCCCTGGCCGGCTGCGTCCTGGAACACCGTCGCATCGAGGTCGCCCGCCTGCATCGCCGCAAGCGCATCCTGGGTAGCGTCGACGCCGCCGACGACAACCGACTTCATGTCGATGTTGGCGGCCTTCATCGCCTGGATGGCGCCGATGGCGCTTTCGTCATTGTTGGCGATGACGCCGTCGAACGGCTTGCCTGTCGACAGCCAGTTGGTCATCAGGTTCTGCGCTTCTTCGCGCTTCCAGTTCGACGTCTGCTTGTCGATGATCTTGATGAAGCTGCACTCCGGCGTGGCGATCACGTCGTCAATGTCCTTGGTGCGCTGCACCGCTGCCTGGTTCGACAGCTCGCCCATGATCACATAGACATTGGCTTCAGTCTTGCCGGCCTCCTTGAACAGGCGGCAGACCTCCTTGGTCTCGAGCGTCCCGGAATCGGCTTCGTTCGAGGCAACGAAGGCCTGGTTTTCGGGCAGCGTGTCGACGTTGACCGGCTCGCGATTGACATAGACCAGCGGAATCTTGGCAGCGGCGGCTGCGTCCGACATCGCCTGGGTGGCCGAGGTGTCGACCGGGTTGACGATGATGGCGTCGACGCCCGAGGCGGCGAAGTTCTTGATCTGGTCGAGTTGCTTGGCGACGTCGTTCTGCGCATCCTCCACCTGCAGCTCGACGCCGTCCATGCCCTTGGCCTGCTCGATCATGCCGTTGCGCAGCACGGTGAGAAAATTGTCGTCGAACAACGCCATCGACACGCCGATCTTGGCTGCAAAGGCGGACGAACTCATCAGCGCCGCGAACGCGACGCCCAAAAGCAGTTTTTTCATTTTATTTCTCCTCCACATTGGTGTCCGGCTGCACCGATTTACCCGGAATCCCCGATCTCGCAGGGAATTCTCTCCCGATTGCCATTTTCAGTTCCGGAAGGCATTTGCCTGAAACAGATCTTCCGGAACGAAAGAACCAAAATGCTCAGTTGGTGAAATATTTATTCCATTTCGCGTGGGCGTCAAGCGAGATTTCGCCAAGAGCAATGGATTTTCGGCATTTCGAGCGCTTTTAGACGAACGCTCAGGCAAGCCAGGCCTGAAAGCGTTCTGATAGATTACATCATGTGTGCCGCCAATGACCGCGACGTCAGATGTTTTCCGGCAGATAAATGTCGAAGGGCAGAAAGGTCTGACCCGGCGCATTCGCAGCGCCGGTCTCGATGGCGTGCGCCATCAGCCCGACAAGCTCGCGGCAAAGCGCCGCCAGTGGCGTCGAGATCACCATCGTCAGGAAATTATCTGCCAGCGCCGCGCGGGAGTCGGGCGTGATCTCGTTGCAGACGACCGCCGGCATCTCAGCCGGCTTTGCCTCCCTCAGCGCCGAGATCGCGCCTTCCATGCCGCCACCGGCGACATAGCAACCGGCGAGATCGGGGTGGCGGGCCAGAAGCTCGATCATTGCATCATGCGTGATCTGGTTCGCTTCCAGATTGACCAACGTCTCGAGGAGAGTGAATTCCGGCGCCTGCTCGCGAAAAAAGGAGCGAAAACCGATCTCGCGAAGCTCATGGCCGTGGAAGCGATGGCTGCCGACGAAGAGGGCGACCTTGCCAGGTCTCTTCGCGGCCTTCGAGATCATCCAGGCAGCGGTGCGGCCAACCTTGCGATTGTCGAGGCCGACATAGCCCTCGCGAATACCGGACGCAAAGTCGGAAAGCAGGGAGAACACCGGTACACCATTGGCTTTGAGAGCCTCGACGGCGACCGTCAGCGTCGGGTGATCAGGCCCGACCAGGGCGACGGCCCTGGATTTGGCGGCCAGCTTGCGCATCCGCTCGACGATCTCGTCCGGCGCCAGCGAAGCGGCGAAGTCGATGGTGGCCACGCCGCGAAAGCGCGGCGACTGCGATACCGCCAGTTCAAGCTCGCGGGCAAATTCACTGTAGAAGACGTCCTCCCGCCTCAACAGCAGGAACCCGAGCCGGTATTCGGGCAATTCATGGCGCATCCGCCGCTTGATCAATCCGGCTGCGTGATAGCCGATGCTGGTCGCCGCTTCATAGACGCGGCGTGCGGTTTCCTCGCGCACTGGCAAGCGGTTGTTCAGCACCCGGTCGACGGTGGCAACGCTGACCCCCGAAATGCGTGCCAGGTCGGTGATCGTCGGCCGTTTCGCCATCGCTGCCTCGCTCTACTGTCCGGCTCCTTTTACACCATTCTGATGGAAAATGATAGAAACTATCTTTGTGATATTGAGCCTATCAGGGCTCGGCGTTATTTTGAACGCTGACCGAATATGATCGAGGCCTCCGCCATGGTGGATATTGGACTCCGAACCGGGAATACGAGCTCCGCAGCAGCGTCCCGACGCGACTACAGCCTGATCGGCCGCGACGCGAAGCTCGCCGTCGAGAGCGGGCTGGCGGCGGCCGAGTGGTATCACACCGACGTGCCGCGCAAGCAGATGAAGGAGCTGATGCAGCGCTCCGACGGCCCGGCAATCCGCGATACCATCATCTGGCTCGGCGCCTTAGTCCTGAGCGGCGCCGGCGCCGTCTGGTTCTGGGGCAGTTGGTGGTGTGTGCCGTTCTTCTTCGTCTACGGCGTCCTCTACGGTTCCTCCACCGATTCACGCTGGCACGAATGCGGCCACGGCACCGCTTTCAGGACGCAGTGGATGAACGACGTGGTCTATCAGGTCGCCTGCTTCATGATCATGCGCAACCCGGTGACCTGGCGCTGGAGCCACACGCGCCATCACACTGATACCATCATCGTCGGCCGCGATCCGGAGATCTCGGTCATGCGGCCGCCCGATCTGCTGCGCGTCGTTCTCAACTTCGTCGGTATTCTCGATGCCTGGCATGCGATGAGCGACATGCTGCGCAATGCAGCCGGCATCATCAGCCCGGCCGAAGGAACATTCATTCCCGACCAGGAGCAGCCGAAGGCAATCCGCATTGCCCGCATCTGGACGACAATCTATGCCGCGACCATTGCGCTGGCGCTCTACACGGGCTCGTTCCTGCCGCTGATGCTGGTCGGTCTGCCCAGGCTTTACGGTGCCTGGCATCATGTCATGGTCGGCCTGCTGCAGCATGGCGGCCTGGCCGAAAACGTCACCGATCACCGGCTCAACAGCCGCACCGTCTACATGAACCCGATAAGCCGCTTCATCTACTGGAACATGAACTACCACGTCGAACATCACATGTTTCCCATGGTGCCCTATCATGCGCTGCCCAGGCTGCATGAACTGATCAAGCACGATCTGCCGGCGCCGACGCCGTCCATCCTGGCCGGCTACCGCGAGATGATACCGGCTTTCCTGCGCCAGCTGCGCAATGAGGATTATTTCATCAAGCGCGAACTGCCGCCGACGGCGAGGCCCTATCGCGAGGACTTCCACAGGGATAACGCTGCCGCTGCTGTGGCTGCCGAATGACAAGCCCATGCCGAGGGCGCCAAGAATTGGGGGAGGCGTAAATGAGCGACTGGGTCGAGGCCTGTGACGCCGGGGACATCGACGAAGAGGACGTGATGCGCTTCGACCATGGCGGCCGCACCTTCGCCGTCTACCGCAGCCCCGACGACGAGTATTTCGCCACCGACGGGCTTTGCACGCATGAGAAGGTGCATCTGGCGGACGGGCTGGTGATGGACGATATCATCGAATGCCCGAAGCATAATGGCCGCTTCAATTACAAGACTGGGGCTGCCAGGGGCGCGCCGGTCTGCGTCGATCTAAGAACCTATCCGGTCAAAGTCGACGCCGGCAAAGTCCTTGTCCGGATCGGTTGATGATGACGAAGGGAATGGTCATCATCGGCGCCGGCGAATGCGGCGGGCGCGCCGCCCTTGCGCTGCGCGAGCTCGGCTATGATGGCCCGGTGACGCTGGTCGGCGACGAGCCGCATCTGCCCTATGAGCGGCCACCGCTGTCGAAAGACGCGATGGTCGCCGACTCGCCCCTGCTCAAGGCGATCGCCAGCGAGGCGGTCCTGGCCGAAAGATCGATCAGGCATATCCATTCGGTCCAGGCGGTGGCGATCGACCGCGCGGCGCATGTCGTGCGCCTCTCGGACGGTTCCGTCCTGGCCTACGAGAAGCTCCTGCTGGCGACCGGTTCGGTGCCGCGCAAGCTGCCGATGCCGGGCCTTGGCGGGCGCTGCGTCTACCTCCGGACCTTCAACGACGCGCTGGCCATTCGCGCCCATCTCAGCGCCGGAAATCGCATCGCCATCATTGGCGGCGGCTTCATCGGGCTTGAGCTTGCCGTGGCGGCACGCAGACTGGGTGCGGCGGTCACAGTTATCGAGGCGCAGCCGCGCATTCTGATGCGCGGCGTGCCGGCCGAGATCGCCGAGATCATCCATCAGGCGCATGAAGCCGAAGGCGTCAAAATCCTGTGCGGCGAGGGCATCGCCGCCATTGCCGATGACGGCGCCGAAGTGCGCATCACGCTTGCCGGTGGACACGACATTGTCGCCGATCTTGCCGTGATCGGCATCGGCGCCGTGCCGGTGACCGGACTTGCCGCGGAAGCAGGGCTGACGATCGACAATGGTATCGCCGTCGACGCCGAGCTTCGCACCAGCGACCCGGACATCTTTGCCGCCGGCGATTGCTGCTCGTTTCCGCTCGCCTTCTATGGTGGCCGGCGCGTGCGGCTCGAAGCTTGGCGCAATGCGCAGGAGCAGGGCGCGCTCGCCGCAAAAAACATGCTTGGCGCCGGCGAGGCCCATGCGGCGGTGCCGTGGTTCTGGTCGGATCAGTACGGCCTGACCTTGCAGATCGCCGGCCTGTCGGACGAAGGCCGCAGCATTGTGCGCCGCGATCTCGGCGCCGGCGCCTTCATCCTGTTCCACCTCGCCGAGGACGGCAGGCTGGTTGCGGCAAGCGGCATTGGCCCCGGCAACGCGATCGCGCGCGACGTAAGGCTGGCCGAGATGCTGATTGCAAAGCAGGCAAAGCCGGCGCCGGAAGCGCTGGGCTCGCAGACCGTGAAGTTAAAGTCGCTGCTGGCGGCTTGATCCGCCGCGTGGATAGTTGGCCGAACGCGTTCGGCTAAAACAGCGCCTTCAGCTCCGGCAGCTTGTCGTTGACCAGCCAGCCATAGTAATTTTCCTCCGGCAGCTTTTCCGGCTCGCCCGCAGCGCGGCGCTTGTCGTTCTCGGCCTTCAGCGCATAGGCACGCTGTTCGGGGTTGCCGACATTGTAGAGCGTCGACGTGATGCCGGGATTGCCTGAGATGTCGAAGCCGGCAATGCTTTCATAGGCGTCGATCGACTTCCTGATCGTCGCCGCGACATAAGGCAGTGTCAGGTCAGGGTCCATGATTGTCTTGTAGACCGCGTTCGGGTCGCCGACGTCGAGCTCCGGCAGGCCGGAAACCTTGTGCACGAGGTCGCTCATCTGCAGTGCCGTCAGCGGATTGAGCTGGCCAAGGCCAAAGGTCTGGCCGGCATAATAAGGCTGGAAGAAAGTGGCGCCGAAGCGGTCGTTGGGAAAGCTCTCGCCGTTGACGGTTTTGCCGCGGAACGACCGGTTCCACACCTGTTCGCGGCACTCCCACAGATCGTAGCTGTCGGACTTCCCTGCGCATTTCGCAAATTGCGGCCGTTGCACGAAATCGGTGATGTCCTCGCCATCATAGGCAAAGGAGAGCTTGCTCGACAGGTACGAGATCGCCTTCACGTAATAGGTCTGCAGCCGGTCATAGGCATCGACATTATAAGTATGCTCGCCGACGACGGCTCCAACGATATGCATTGGGTCGATGCCATAGGCCGCGGCTGCCTGCTTGATCTTGCCGCGCAGTTCGGCATCGTTCTGGAGCAGCGCAAAGACTTTTCGGTATTTCGCCTGGAACGTGGTGTTGGTCGCCTGGGTGCGCCGGCTCGATGCGCCCGGTATGTCGGGTTGCTCGGTGTTGCGGTTGCCCGGCGGCACCATCGTTGCCGCTTGCGCGGCGAACATGGCTGCCGCCAGCGTCAGCCCCAAAATGACGAGGATCAGTTTTTTCATGCGCCGCCGCCCAAATAATCGCCGGCAAACTAGGTAATGCTCCACCGGGAGTCGAGAGACGCCTGCACCGGACGGGACGAAAGCTTGCCGGATGCTTCCATTTGGCCACACATCGGGAATGCCGGGCCGAATTAGGCGGAGACCGGGAGCAATTCCCCGGCCTCTTCGAGAATGAAGCGTCTCCTACAGGATGAAACGCGACAAGTCCGTGTTTCTGGAGAGGTCGCCGACGTGCTTCTCGACATAGGCGGCATCGATGGTCACCGAGGTGCCGTTACGGTCCGGCGCGTCATAGGAGATGTCGTCAAGCACCCGTTCCATCACCGTCTGCAGCCGCCTGGCGCCAATGTTCTCGACGCTTGCGTTGAGGTCCACGGCGATGCCGGCCAACGAATCGATCGCGTCGTCGGTGAAGACCAAGTCGACGCCTTCGGTCTTCATCAGCGCGATATACTGCTTGATCAGGCTGGCTTCGGTCTCTGTGAGGATGCGGACGAAATCGTCCTTCTCCAGCGCCCGCAGCTCGACGCGGATCGGCAGGCGGCCCTGCAATTCCGGCAGCAGGTCGGAGGGCTTGGCGACGTGGAACGCGCCCGAGGCGATGAACAGGATGTGGTCGGTCTTCACCGGTCCGTATTTGGTCGCAACCGTGGTGCCTTCGACCAGCGGCAGCAGGTCGCGCTGCACGCCTTCACGCGAAACGCCGGCACCGATGCCGCCTTCGCGCGAGGCGATTTTGTCGATCTCGTCAAGAAAGACGATGCCGTCGTTCTCGGTCGATTCGAGTGCCCTGCGCACCACTTCGTCCTGATCGAGCAGCTTGTCGGACTCGTCGCCGATCAACAGCCCGTAGGACTCCTTGACCGTCGTCTTGCGCAACTTGGTCTTCTTGCCACCCATCGCCTTCGACAGCATGTCGTTGATATTGAGCACGCCGATATTGGCGCCCGGCATGCCGGGGATCTCGAAGCCGGGCATGCCGCCATTGCCGGTATCGGCCACTTCGATCTCGATCTCCTTGTTGTCGAGCTCGCCGTCGCGCAGCTTCTTGCGGAAACTGTCGCGGGTGGCCGGGCTTGCCGTCTTGCCGACGAGGGCTTCGAGCACCCGTTCCTCGGCGTTGATGTGGGCTCGCGCCTTGACGTCCTCGCGCATCTTCTCGCGCACCAGCCCGATGGCGATCTCGACCAGATCGCGGATGATCTGCTCGACATCGCGGCCGACATAGCCGACCTCCGTAAACTTGGTGGCTTCGACCTTGACGAAAGGCGCACCGGCAAGGCGTGCCAGGCGGCGCGATATCTCGGTCTTGCCGACACCGGTCGGGCCGATCATCAGGATGTTCTTCGGCATCACCTCTTCGCGCATCTGGCCCTCGAGCTGCTGGCGGCGCCAGCGGTTGCGCAAGGCAATCGCCACGGCACGCTTGGCGTCTTTCTGGCCGATGATGAAGCGGTCGAGTTCCGAAACGATTTCGCGGGGAGAGAAGGTGCTCATGTCACTAAATTCCACTTTGCCACTGCCGAATGGACTCGAACGGATGCAGCAGCATGATCACGTTGAGTGTCAGATTGTCCCGGATGAGATAGCCGACACCGAATTCGAAGATGAGGGCGAGGGTTACGATCACCCATATAGGAAGCCTTCGCGCCATGACAAACCCCAGCACCATTGCCAGCGTGTCCGACACCGAATTGATGATGCTGTCGCCATAATAGTCGAGCGAGATCGTGCCGGCGCGATAGCGATCGATGATGAAAGGGCTGTTCTCGAGCAGCTCCCAGCCGCCCTCTATCACCACCGCAAAGGCCAGCCTGAGCCCGATCGGCGAGCGCGGGAAAAGAAACCACGCCAGCGCATAGAACAGGAAGCCGTGAATGATGTGCGAGAAGCTGTACCAGTCGGAAATATGCTGGGAATTCTCGGAGCTCTGCACGATGCCGTGCCACAGCTTGACGTAGCCGCAGGTACAAATCGGCGTCCGCCCCATGCCGTAGAGGACCCCGGCCTGGAAGATGACCAGGCCGAGAACCAGCAGAAGCCCCATTCGCCAGCTGTCTTCGTAGGCCGAGACGGTTTTGTCGCTGGAAACGCTCATGCTGCTATTGCCCCTCTTCTGTGTCACCCTGTTCGGCATCACCCTGTTCGGCGTCACCCTCTGGGGCATCAATCGCCATCAGCACGGCATCGCCATATTCCGACTTCCTGCGATCGATAGCCCTGAAACCGGCCTTTTCATAGGCTCGGATAGCCCGTGCATTGGCTGGGTCCGGATCGATGATGACGCGCGGCGCCCCTTCCTCGAAAAGCTGCTCGACGAACTGCCGGACGATCGCCGAGCCGTGGCCGATCCCGACAAGCTCCGGCACGCCGATCGACAGATCGATGCCGAGCGTGCCGAACGGCTGGTCGCTATAGGGATGGCCATCCTCCAGATGTGGATCGTAGCTCTGCAGATAGCCGATGGGTTTGCCGTCGAGCTCGACAATCAGCGGCTCGACCGAAATGCTGTCGAT
Source organism: Mesorhizobium sp. M0991 (assembly GCF_040318915.1). Taxonomy (NCBI): domain Bacteria; kingdom Pseudomonadati; phylum Pseudomonadota; class Alphaproteobacteria; order Hyphomicrobiales; family Phyllobacteriaceae; genus Mesorhizobium; species Mesorhizobium sp. M0991. The sequence goes on along the minus strand of NZ_JAMYNE010000001.1, from coordinate 171,018 downwards.
ATGTTCGCGGATCTCCGCGATCTCGGTCTCTGGATCGTTCCACCATTCGGCGACATGCGGCTCGGCAAGCCAGCCGGCGATCATCGGCAGGTCCCTCTGGGTCACAGGCCGAAAACCATAGCGGAGGCTCCGCTCAGGCGGCATCGAGGGTTTCGACGACGAAGCTGTTGTTGGTGTAGACGCAAATGTCTGATGCGATCTGCATCGCCTTGCGGGCGATCTCCTCTGCGCCCTTGTCGCTATCCATCAAGGCGCGTGCCGCTGCCAGCGCGTAATTGCCGCCCGAGCCGATGGCCATGACGCCAAATTCGGGCTCCAGCACGTCGCCGGTGCCGGTCAGTGCCAACGACACCGACTTGTCGGCCACCAGCATCATCGCTTCCAGCCGCCGCAAATAGCGGTCGGTGCGCCAGTCCTTGGCGAGCTCCACGCAGGCGCGTGTCAGCTGGTCGGGATATTGTTCGAGCTTGGCTTCGAGCCGCTCGAGCAGAGTGAAGGCGTCGGCGGTGGCGCCGGCGAAACCAGCGATGACGTTGCCGCCCTTGCCGATGCGGCGCACCTTCTTGGCGTTGCCTTTCATGATGGTCTGGCCGAGGCTGACCTGGCCGTCGCCGGCGATCACCACTTTGCCGCCCTTGCGCACGGTCAGGATGGTCGTGGCATGCATGGTCAGTTCATTCGACATTTTCCGCTCCGATAAGCACCGATCCCATCAAGGCGATCGGCGCGTTACGAGTGACTTGATCGGCCATATGTATGCATAGGCCGGACGATTGCAAACCGACCATCCGCCGGGCCGGACTGTGCTCCGCAGCGGTAACTGGCAATCGCCGGACCATGCTGCTAGAAGGCTTTCGTTTTCAGGCATGTGAACGCCTGAATCATGCAAATCTGAGACAAGGATGAGGTCATGGCGCCCCGTTCCGCCGAGATAAGCCGCAAGACCAAGGAAACCGACATCTCCGTGTCGGTTCAGGTCGACGGCTCGGGCAAATCCGACATTTCGACGGGCGTCGGCTTCTTCGACCATATGCTGGACCAGTTGTCGCGCCATTCGCTGATCGACATGACCGTGAAGGCCAAGGGCGACCTGCACATAGACGACCACCACACGGTCGAGGATACGGGCATCGCGCTCGGCCAGGCGCTGGCCAAGGCATTGGGCGAGCGGCGCGGCATCATGCGCTACGCCTCGATCGATCTCGCCATGGACGAAACGCTGACGCGGGCGGCAATCGATGTCTCCGGCCGGCCTTTTCTGGTCTGGAATGTTTCATTCTCGTCGCCGAAGATCGGTACGTTCGACACCGAGCTGGTGCGCGAATTCTTCCACGCGCTGGCGCAGAATGCCGGCATCACGCTGCATGTCACCAATCATTACGGCGCCAACAACCACCACATCGCCGAGACCTGCTTCAAGGCCGTGGCGCGTGCGTTGCGTTCGGCACTTGAGCGCGACCCGCGCCAGCCGGATGCGGTTCCCTCCACCAAGGGATCCCTGAAAGGATAGCGTCATGGCCATCTATATCGTGATGGAGCCGCCAGGCCGCAGCGAAAGCGTGGACACTACCTTTATCCGTGACGGCTTTGCCTGGCTCGGCTTCCTGGTGCCGCCGCTGTGGCTGGCGTGGCACCGGCTGTGGGTCGAGGCGGCATTGGCCTTTGTCGCCATGGGCCTGCTCTCGATGCTGGGCGAAAGGCTGGGCCTCGAAACAACCGGCTCGCTTTTATCCCTGCTTGTCATGCTCTTTATCGGACTGGAAGGGCAGGGCTTGCGGATCGCAGCCCTGCGCCGTCGCGGCTGGCATGAATGGGGCGTGGTCGAGGCCGACAGGCTCGACGACGCCGACGTCCGCTATGCATTGGAAGCCGAAGCCCAGTCGGATGAACAACCGCCGGTGCAACGCATCGTTCCGGACGCAGCACTTGCCCGGCCGGCGCAGATGGGCATGGCGCTGGGGCTGAACCATATTCCGGGAAAGCCCTGAGATGAGGGTCGCGATCATCGACTACGGGTCGGGCAATCTGCGCTCGGCCACCAAGGCCTTCGAGCGTGCCGCGCATGAAGCCGGCATTGCCGCCGCGATCGAACTCACCGCCGATGCCGAGCGGGTCAGGACCGCCGACCGCATCGTCCTGCCGGGCGTCGGTGCCTATGCCGATTGCGCCGCTGGACTGCGTGCGGTCGCCGGCATGTGGGAAGCGGTGGAGGATGTGGCGATCGCCAAGGCTCGGCCGTTCCTCGGCATCTGCGTCGGCATGCAGCTGATGTCGGAGCGAGGCCTGGAAAAGACCGTCACAAAGGGCTTTGGCTGGATCGCAGGCGACGTCAAGGAGATCACGCCGGCCGATCCGACACTGAAGATCCCGCAGATCGGTTGGAACACGATTGACCTGAAGCGCAAGCATCCGCTGTTTTCCGGCATTGCGACGGGCGGCAAGGGACTGCACGCCTATTTCGTCCACTCCTACCATCTGGACGCACGGAAGGAGGATGAGGTGCTGGCGGTTGCCGACTATGGCGGCCCGGTAACGGCCGCTGTCGCCCGCGACAACCTAGCCGGAACGCAATTCCACCCCGAGAAGAGCCAGGCGCTGGGCCTGGCGCTGATCACCAATTTCCTAGGCTGGAGGCCCTGAACCATGAGCAAGAAGGGCTATTGGATGGCGATGGTCGATGTCCACGATCCTGAGATCTACAAGCAGTACATCGAGGCCAATGCCGCGGCTTTCGCGAAATACGGCGCGAAGTTCCCGGTGCGCGCCGGGCGGTATACCAGCCCGGAAGGGCCGACAGGCAATCGCCACGTGCTGGTGGAATTCGAATCCTATGAAAAGGCGATGGAATGCTACGGCTCGCCTGAATACCAGGAGGCCTTGAAGTACAGGCTCGCCGGCTCGACCGGCCACTTTGTCATCGTCGAAGGCGCCTGAAGGTGTTTCTGTTTCCGGCGATAGACCTCAAGGACGGCAAATGCGTGCGCCTCCGGCATGGCGACATGGCGACGGCGACGATCTACAATGACGATCCCGCGGCTCAGGCGCGCGCCTTCGAAGAGCAGGGCTTCGAATGGCTGCACGTCGTCGACCTCAACGGCGCCTTCAAGGGCCAGAGCGTCAACAGCGCGGCGGTCGGCGCCATCCTCAAGGCGACGAACAATCCGGTGCAGCTCGGCGGCGGCATCCGCACTCTGGCGCAAATCGAGGACTGGCTCGACCGTGGGCTGGCCCGCGTCATTCTTGGCACCGTGGCGGTGCGCGATCCGGATCTGGTCAGGCAGGCGTGCAAGGCGTTCCCGGGCAAGATCGCCGTCGGCATCGACGCCAAGGGCGGCAAGGTCGCGGTCGAAGGCTGGGCCGAGGCATCGAGCCTCGGCGTCATCGAACTGGCGAGGAAATTCGAAGGCGCCGGCGTTGCTGCCATCATCTACACCGACATCGATCGCGACGGTGTGCTGGCAGGCATCAACTGGGACGCAACCATCGACCTCGCCGAGGCGGTTTCGATCCCGGTCATCGCCTCGGGCGGGCTCGCCTCGATCGCCGACATCGTGCGCATGACCATGCCCGATGCGCAGAAGCTCGAAGGCGCGATCTCCGGCCGCGCGCTCTACGACGGCCGCATCGATCCGGCCGAGGCACTGGCGATCCTGCGCGGCAAGCCGATGGCAGGGGTGTGAAACGTGAAGGTCTCGATTATCCTCGCCCCCTATGACAGCGGGCACTATCACGAAGGGTGCGGCCAGGGGCCGGACGCCATTGTCGGCGGTGGGCTGGTCGAAGCCCTGACCGTGGCTGGCCATGACGTCGCCGTCGAAGATATCGGCAAGGTGGGAGACGAGCAGGAGCGCGAAATTGCAACCGGCTTCGCCGTCTGCAACGCTGTCGCGACTAAGGTTAGCCTCGCCCGCGATGGAGAACGCTTCCCCATTATCCTTGCTGGAAATTGCCTGACCGCCGCCGGTGCGGTCGCCGGTGAAGTTGCGGATTCGATCATCTGGATCGACCAGCATGGCGATCTCAACACGCCGGAGACGTCGGCCTACGGCTTTCTCGACGGCATGGCGCTGGCGGCGACGCTCGGGCTCTGCTGGCGTCCGATGGCGGCAGCGATTCCGGGGTTCCGGCCGATAGACCCGGCGCGCTGTATGCTGGTCGATGCCCGCGACCTCGATCCCGACGAAAAGCGCCTGCTGGAAACTTTGCCGATCGTGCGCACCGAATGTGCCGGTGCACTCGATAGAGTCGGAAAGCTCACAGCGGCAGGGGCCGTCCAGGCACATCTGCATCTGGACCTGGATGTTCTAGATCCGGATGTGTTGCAGGTGAACCGCTACGCGCATCCGGGCGGCCCGAGCCCGGAACAGCTACGGCAGCTTGCCTGCGGACTGGCCAGGTCAATCCCGATCGTCGGCGTGACGCTCTCGGCCTACGACCCGGCCTTTGATTCCCAGGCCGAGGTTCCGCCCGTCGTCGGCCAGCTGCTTGTCGATTTTCTTGCGGAGATCGAGAGGATCTGATGCTGAAAGCCCGCGTCATCCCCTGTCTCGACGTCAAGAACGGCCGCGTCGTCAAGGGCGTCAATTTCGTCGACCTGGTCGATGCCGGCGATCCCGTCGAAGCGGCAAAAGCCTATGACGCGGCCGGCGCCGACGAGCTCTGCTTTCTCGACATCACCGCCTCGTCGGAAAACCGCGAGACCATTTTCGATGTCATCGCCCGCACCGCCGAACAATGTTTCATGCCGCTGACCGTTGGCGGTGGCGTCCGTCAGGTCGCCGACATCAGGAAGCTGCTTCTGGCCGGCGCCGACAAGGTGTCGATCAACACGGCGGCGGTGAAGACCCCCAATTTTGTCGCCGAAGCAGCCGACAAATTCGGCAACCAGTGCATCGTCGTCGCTATCGATGCCAAGAAAGTGTCCGCTGCGGGCGAGGCCGGTCGCTGGGAGATATTCACCCATGGCGGCCGCGAGAAGACCGGCATCGATGCCGTCGAGTTCGCTCGGCAAGTGGTCGATCTCGGCGCCGGCGAGATCCTGCTGACATCGATGGACCGCGACGGCACCAAGGCCGGCTACGACATAGCCCTAACCCGCGCGGTCGCCGATGCCGTACGCGTGCCGGTTATCGCTTCCGGCGGCGTCGGCACGCTCGACCACCTGGTCGAAGGCATTCGCGATGGCCATGCCGGCGCGGTGCTGGCGGCGTCGATCTTCCATTTCGGCACCTACAGCATCGCCGAGGCCAAGCTGCATATGGCTCAGGCCGGACTGCCGATGCGGCTGGACTCGCCGGGTAATCGGTCCTAGAGCCTTTCCGGCTAAGAAGAGGCTGTAAACGCCGTCATGACTGAGTTCTCACTCTCCGATCTGGAGAAGATCATTGGCGAACGCGCACGCTCCGGCGATCCGGATTCGTGGACGGCCAAGCTCTTTCAGCGCGGCATGAGCAAGGCAGCGCAGAAACTCGGCGAAGAGGCGGTCGAAACGGTGATCGCAGCCGTCAGCGCCGATAGGGCCGCGCTTGTTTCGGAAAGCGCCGATCTCATTTATCATTGGCTTGTCGTTCTTGGCGTAGCGGGCATTCCGCTGAGCGATGTGCTCAACGAGCTTGAACGCCGCACCGGTCGTTCGGGCATCGCCGAAAAGGCGTCTCGGCTGGACCGGGGCTGATCGCTGCGGAGGAACTCGATGGACCAGCTCGCTCCTACCGAGAAGTATTCACCCTATCGTTTCTTCTCGGCCGAGCAATGGTCGCGGTTCCGCGCCGATACGCCGATGACGCTGACCGCAGACGAGATCCATCGTCTGCGGTCGCTGAACGATCCGGTCGATCTCCACGAGGTCGAGCGCATTTACCTTTCGATGTCGCGGCTGTTGTCGGCTCATGTCGAAGCCAGTCAACTCTTGTTCAGGCAACGCCAGGTCTTCTTCAACGCGCTGGACGTGGCCAAGACACCGTTCATCATCGGCATTGCCGGTTCCGTGGCGGTCGGCAAATCGACCACGGCGCGCGTCCTAGAGGAGCTGCTGGCGCGCTGGCCGTCGAGTCCCAAGGTCGACCTGGTCACCACCGACGGTTTCCTGCTGCCGAACGAAGTACTGCGCCGCAACAATCTGATGGAGCGCAAGGGCTTTCCCGACAGCTACGACGTCGGCGCGCTGCTGCGCTTCCTGTCCGGCATCAAATCGGCGCAGCGTAACGTCCTCGCGCCAGTCTATTCGCACCTGACCTATGACGTCATTCCGGGCGAGTTCCAGACCATCGACCGGCCGGACATCCTGATTTTCGAAGGCATCAATGTCCTGCAGCCGGGCAAGTTGCCGAAGGACGGCAAGATCGTGCCTTTCCTGTCGGATTTCTTCGACTTCGCCATCTATATCGATGCCGAGGAGGCGCTGATCCATCACTGGTATATCGCCCGCTTCATGCGGCTGCGCGAAACCGCCTTCCGCGACCCGGCTTCCTTCTTCCATCGCTATTCGCAACTTTCCGAGGATGCGGCCCGCGCCATCGCCGAGGGCCTGTGGACCAACATCAATCTGAAGAATTTGCGCGAGAATATATTGCCGACCCGCGCCCGAGCCGATCTCATCCTGCGCAAGGGCGCCAACCATCTGGTCGAGGAAGTGGCGCTCCGAAAACTTTGAAATCCTGAGGCATTCCTTAAAGTCATCTTAACCCAGTCTTCCTATTGTCGGGCTTGATCTGCGGGCTCGGCAAACAATGAATGCGCCATTCCTAAATATTGATCGGCCGGCAGCTGGCCGCGCGGCACATCCGGGCAGCGGCGCCGCAACGATTGCCCTGATCGTGCCGGTCCACAATGAGGAAGGCGCAATTGCTCCATTCCTGAAGGCCGTGTGTGAAAGCACTGCTCCGCTGAAGGACAAAGGCGTTGCCCTCGAGTTCATCTTCGTCAACGACGGCAGCAGCGATACGACGCTCGAAAAGCTGATCGAAGCTCAACAAACCGATCCACGCATCCACGTAATCGACCTTTCGCGCAATTTCGGCAAGGAAGCTGCGATGACCGCGGGTCTCGACAGCTGCGATGCCGATGCAGCGATTCCGATGGATGTCGATATGCAGGATCCGCCGCATGTCATTCCGCTGCTTGTGGAAAAGTGGCGCGAGGGTTTCGAGGTTGTTCTTGCCAAGCGAGCCAACCGGTCGAGCGACAGCTTTCTCAAGCAGCGCTCCGCCTCGATGTTCTACCGCGTTCACAACTGGATCGCGCAGCAGAAGATCCCGCACGATGTCGGTGACTTCCGTTTGATCGACCGTCAGGTCATCCAGGCGCTGCGGTCTTTGCCCGAACGCCGTCGTTTCATGAAGGGCCTGTTCGCCTGGGTCGGGTTCCGCACCGCAAGCATCGAATATGTCCGCGATCAGCGCATCGCCGGCCAGTCGAAATTCTCCGGCTGGAAGCTGTGGAACTTCGCGCTCGAAGGCATTACCAGCTTCTCCACCGCTCCGCTTGAAATCTGGACCTATGTCGGCGCAACGATTTCCGCACTGTCGTTCCTCTACGGCCTGCTGATCGTCGCCAAGACAATGATCTTTGGCGTTGATGTTCCCGGCTACGCCTCGCTGCTGGTCAGTGTTCTTTTCCTTGGCGGCATCCAGTTACTCGGCATCGGCATCATCGGACAGTACCTCGGCAGGGTCTACGCCGAGATCAAGCAGCGTCCGATCTACATTGTGCGCCGCAAATATGAGGGAATGAGCTGATGGAGCTCGACGCCTACCGACAGATGGCCGCCACCGAAGACGAGCATTGGTGGTTCTGCGGGCGTCGCGCCATCGCAGAGGCGGTCATTCGCAGCATCGACCTGCCCGAAAAGGCGCGCATCGTCGAGATCGGCGCCGGCACCGGCGGCAACATCAGGATGCTGGAGCAGTTCGGCGCCGTGACGGCAGTCGAGATGAGCGATCTCGCGCGCAGGATTGCCTGGGAAAAGACCGGCCGTGACTTCCTTGCCGGATATCTGCCGGACAACATTCCTGTCGCGCCGCAAAGCTGCGACCTGGTTTGCCTGTTCGACGTGCTGGAACATGTCGCCGAAGACGAGGCATCGCTTGCCGCGATCCGCCAAATGCTGAAACCGGGCGGCAGCGTCGTCCTCACGGTGCCCGCACACCAATGGTTGTGGAGCACGCATGATGTGGGGCTGCATCATATGCGGCGCTATTCGCGCAATCTGCTGCGTGAACGAATTGAAAGGGCTGGCTTCAGGATCGACCGGCTGAGTTACACAAATGCCGCACTCTTTCCTGTAGCGGCACTGGCACGGCTGGTGGACAGGTTGCGCACGTCGGCCTTGCCAGCCGGCCATGCAACGCCGCCGAAACCACTGAATGCGGCGATGAAGGCAGTGTTTTCGGCGGAAGGCCGCATCATACCAAATGCAAGCCTGCCCTTCGGTGTTTCGCTGCTGGCGGTATTCCGCAAGGACGACGCCGTCGAAACCGGTCGCCTCGACGAGAAATTGGCTGCTTGACCGCGTAATGGGCAGCGGCTCGTATCGTCGACTATCGCGCTTTGCGCTAATTGGCATCGCGTCGACGCTGATCTATGCCGTTTGTGCTTTCCTACTGTCGCGTGGACAGGCAACGGCGGCCCTGCCGGCGGCGCTCACATCGTTTGCGGCCTACGCCGTCGCCGCGCTGTTCTCCTACACCGGGCATAAATATTTCACCTTTACCTCGGGCGGCAGCCACGCGATGGAATTGCCCCGCTTCCTCCTGCTCACCGCTTCCGGTCTCGCCGTCGCGATCGCCCTGCCGGGCCTTTTGACCCAGATGCTCGGCGTCCCGGCCGCAATCCCGATCCTGCTCACCTGCATTGCCGTGCCGGTCATCAACTATGTCGTCCTCGGGCGGTGGGTGTTTCGTGGTCTCTAGCGCGCGATCCCTCAGTGAACTGCTGCCCGGCGCCAACCGTTTCTCGCCGTTTGCGGGTGTAGCGGGTGCTCCGTTGCTGCTGGCCTGCCTGGTCGTCACATACGCCGTCTGGCTATCCACCGTTGCAATTCCGACCAATGTCGACGTGTCATGGCTTCTGGTCGTCTGTGACCGCCTGCTTGGCGGAGAGCGGCTCAACACGGACATCATGGAGACCAACCCACCGTTCTCGATCTGGCTCTACATGCCGTTCATGCTCCTGGAAAAGCTCACCGGCATACGTGCGGAATTCTGGCTGACGCTTGGCATCGTTTGCCTGAGCCTGGCCAGTCTTTTTATTTCCGTCCGCATTTTCGCGCGCGATGAACCGGTTTACCGGCAGCCCCATGCGCTGTGGGCGGCAGCGGCGGCCCTGTTTTCGATCCTCTGTTTCATGCCGGATCAATTCGGCCAACGCGAGCACTTCGCGATGATTGCCATTTTGCCCTGGGTGGCGTTGCAATGCACACGTCAGCGGACCCCGGATTTCAGCGCGGGCTCGCCCCTGGAGCACATGGTCGCGGGCCTCGGCGCGGCGGTCGGGGTCATGGTCAAGCCGCCCTATTTTGCGCTGGCCTTCATGTTGCCGTCACTCTGTCTTGCGGTTGAAAGGCGGTCGCTGAAACCGCTCTTCGTCGTGGAGAACGTGCTTGGCGCTGCGATCGTGGCCGCCTATGTCGCGTCCATCGCGCTCTTCGACCGCGCTTACGTCAGCGACGTCCTGCCCTTGGTCAGGGAGGTCTATCTTCCGTTGAGGGCCTCTGCCGCCGATATGCTGGCAAACTGGCCGAAAGTGGTGCTGCTTCTGGCCGCCGCCACCGTGCTTGTGGCCGGCGGCCTGAGACAGACGAGCTGGGACGTCAGGATTCCGCTTCTGACCGCACTGGGGTTCATTCCGGCCTTCATCATCATGGGCAAGGGTTGGCCCAATCACGCCCTGCCGATGGTCGTTGTTGCAGCACTTGCATTTGGCATCCAGCTTGTGCGGTTCGGCACATTCCGCAGTGCAGGCTTCGTTCGTAAGGCCGCCCTGATCTTCGGTTGCGTGCTGGTGCTGCAAATAGCGGTCAGGGCACAGTACGCGGCGCTGACGACGGACGACGGACCGATCGCCCGGTCTGTCGCCGCGATCCGCTCGACGGTCGAAGCCCCGACCATCATGTCGATTGCCGACCAGATGCAGGTTGCCCATCCCCTCGCCAGGCTGGTCGACGGCAGGTTCATATCACGCCATCCGAGCGCCTGGGCGGTCTCCAACGCGGACACGCTCGCCCGCGTCACCGGTGATCTCGAACGGAGACGGGACCTTGAAAGCATCCGCGATCGGGTGATCGGCGAATACGCCGCCGAGATATCAGCGAAGAAGCCCGATATCGTGCTGTCAGGCTCGCCGGCGTGGACTGCCCTGATGCTGCAGGACAAGCGGATCGCTGTCGCTTTGGCCGACTATCGTCTGCTGCACGCCGAGCCGGAAATTACTGTCTATCTTCGTTACACGGCGCTCGCGCCGCTCCAAACCGATTGAGCAGAGGCTTCCAGAAACTATGGCACGGCTGGATCCAATCGCTCCGCTGGACGACATATGGCTCGAGCCCGAGAGCCTTGGTGAAACATCATGAGCGTCTCGAACGACATTGGCGGCTTGAGCCACGGGCGCGGCCGGGATATCGCAGCGTCGCTGCTTCCTAGCCGCAATGTCCTGGCCATTGCCGCAGTCACCGTCTTCTCGATCGTCTGGCAGCGGCGTTGGGGGACTGTTCCCGATACTAGCTGGCTGATCACGGTCTGCGAGCGTATGCTGTCCGGTGAGCGGCTTTACTCGCAAATCTACGAGACCAATCCTCCATTCAGCGTCTGGCTCTATCTGCCGCCAGTGGCTGCGGCCAGATTGCTGGGCACCGCCCCGGAAATCCTGGTTGAGGCCTGGACATACCTTGCCGTGCTTATCGGACTTTCGCTCTCGGGCGTGATCGTCAAGCGTGCGGGTTTCACCGAAACTGCATCATTGTTTGCACTGGGGCCAGCGTTTTGCGCAATGTTGGTGGTCTTCCCCGGCAATGCCTTCAGCGAGCGGGAGCATATCGGCATGGCGCTTTTCATGCCGCTGCTTGCGCTTCATGCTTGGCGCGCGCGCAGAGATGCAGCTGCCCAACCAGGCACGGGGCTTGCCGTACTCGCCGGCCTGTCGGGCAGCATTCTGCTGCTGGTCAAGCCCTACTATGCGATCATGGTGTTGGCGCCGGCGTTGGTCGTTGCAGTGCGCCGGCGCAGTCTGAAATCGATCTTCGCCCTGGAACACTGGGTCATTGCCGGCATCTGCATTGTCTATCTCAGCACGGTCACGCTGATCCATCCGGAATTCCTGCGTGACGTCTATCCCCTCTTGGCGGATGTTTATGGAAAGATCGGCATCTTTTGGCCGATTGTGATCGGCTACGGTTTCTCGTGGTGTTTCCTTGTCTTCCTGATCTGGTGGCTGTGGCCTGCCAGGCGGTTTCCAGAGCTGGCGGCGGTAGCGTTGGCGGCATCGATCGCCGGCATGTTTCCCCTATTCTACCAAGCGAAAGGCTGGTCTTATCATGCCTATCCCGCGATCTTTTGCGCTGTGGCAGCCATTTTCTGCCTGCTGGCGGTGCCCAGGATCGTGCAGCAGCCGTCGAAGCTGTTGGCGTTCGTGACGGCTCCTTCGCGAGCTTGGGCACTGGCGGCGGTGGCAATCGCTTTCTTGCCGTACTGGAGCACCCAGAAACCAGGGCCGGCGCTGGTTGCCACCATTCGCGCCGCCACCGATCGGCCGACCGTAGCGTTGGTCAGTTCGGATATTTCCTCGGGACATCCGTTGAACCGTATGATCGATGGGCAGTTCGTTTCGACCCACGTCAGCGATTGGCTTGGAGCGTTCGCACTTTCCCTGTCCCGGCAGGCAGCCCTCTCGGGTGACACCGCCGAAGCCACGCGTTACCAGGCCATCATGGCGCGTTACGTCGAAAGCAAACGCGAAGAATTCGCGCGTCTGCGTCCGGATGTCGTCGTCTTCAAGAAAAACAACACAATGTGGACAAGCCAACTGATGGGGCGTTTTGGCTTTGACGCCATCCTGGCGCACTACCGCATTCTCGTCGAGGACGAGACCGAGCGCATCTATCTGCGCGACGATTATGTCCGCCCCGGCCGCCGGCCGCCCGAGCAGCCTATTTCGGCATCGTCACCCGTCGCAGCGTCAGATTAATGCGGCCGCCGTTCCTGAGCAATGCCGAGGTCGACGGGTAGATACGGTCGACGCCGTGAAAGCAGAGCCGCCCTTCGCCGCCAAGCACCACGACGTCGCCGCTTTTCAACCTGAACGATTTGGTGGCGCCGTCGCGCGTCGTCTGGCCGACCCGGAACAGGCAATCGTCGCCGAGCGACACCGAGACGACGGGCGCGGAGAAATCGCTCTCGTCGCGGTCCTGGTGAAGACCCATCTTGGCATCCTGCGAATAGAAATTGACCAGGCAGGCCTCCGGCGGGTGCGCATAGGCAGATACGTCCCGCCACAGATCTAGTAGTATCTCCGGGATCGGCGGCCAAGGCCTTCCGGTCACCGGGTGGGTCGGCTGGTAGCGATAGCCATGCTCCTTGTCGGTGACCCAGCCCAGCGGGCCGCAATTGGTCATGCGCACGCTCATCTCCTTGCCGGTACGCGGCATCGCCGGCACGAACAGCGGGGCCTCCTGCACGACCTCCCTGATATCTTCCACCAGCACTTCCTGCATGGCGCGCGACAGGTAGCCGGGCATATGGCGGACGCCTTTGGGCAGTACGAGCATCGCGTCGCTTGATCCGTTGGTCTGGAGAAATCAGAATGCCACCGTCAAACGAAAACGGCGACCCGAAAGCCGCCTCCGACGGTGGCTGCGCGCTTTAGCCGGCGATCTGGAATCCGAAGCCGCTTCGGCTGTCAGTCATCCTCGACCCGGCCGCGCATTTTCTTGATCGAGCCCCGCCCGGCCTTGCTTTTGAGCCGTCTTTCGACCGCGCCTTTGGACGGCCTGGTCTTCTTGCGCGGCGGTGGTGGTGGTTCGGCGGCCTTGGCGACCAGTGCCGTCAGCCGCGCCCGGGCGTCCGCCCGGTTCTGCTCCTGGGTGCGGAAGCGTCCGGCTTCGATGACGATGACGCCGTCCTTGGTGGCGCGCTGGCCGGCGAGCTTGATGGTCCGTTCGCGCACACGCTCCGACAGGCCTGGAGCATTGGCAGCATCGAAGCGCAATTGCACCGCCGTCGCCACCTTGTTGACATTCTGGCCGCCCGGGCCCGACGAACGGATGAAGTCCTCGTGCAGGTCGCCCGGATTAATCACCGCATCGTCGGTGATGATGATCTTGTCGTCGGCGTTCATGCCGCAGTCATGGCGCGGCAGGCGAAAAAAGAAAAGGCCCGATCGAAGCCGGGCCTTGAAGCATCACCAGGGGCGACGGCTATTCAGCCGCTACCTGCATGCGTGGTGCAGCGCCGAGCACGGTGGCGTCGACATGGGCCTCGAACTTTTCGAAATTGTCGACGAACATGCCGACCAGCCTTGCCGCCTGCCGGTCATAGGCGGGCTTGTCGATCCAGGTCGATCTCGGGTCGAGAATGGCGCAGTCGACGCCGGCAACCGTCACCGGTACGTCAAAACCGAAATTGGCGTCGGTCCGGAAGTCGGCCGCTTTCAGCGAGCCGTCGAGCGCTGCCGCAAGCAGCGCCCGTGTTGCCTTGATCGGCATCCGCTTGCCGGTGCCGTAGGCGCCGCCGGTCCAGCCGGTATTGACCAGCCAGCAATCGACACCGTGGTGTGCGATGAGCTCGCGCAGCAGATTGCCGTATTCCGATGGATGCCGCGGCATGAACGGTGCGCCGAAGCATGTCGAAAATGTCGCTTCGGGCTCGGTAACGCCCTTCTCGGTCCCCGCCACCTTGGCGGTATAGCCGGAGAGGAAATGGTACATGGCCTGCGCTGGGGTCAGCCGCGCGATCGGCGGCATCACTCCGAATGCGTCGGCGGTCAGCATGATGATGTTTTTCGGGTGGCTGGCGCGCCCCGTCTTGCTGGCGTTGGGGATGAAGTGGAGCGGGTAGGCGCAGCGCGTGTTTTCGGTCAGCCCGCCGTCGTCGAAATCCGGCACGCGACCGGCGTCGAGCGCGACATTCTCCAGCACCGTGCCGAAGCGCTGGGTGGTGGCGAAGATCTCCGGCTCGGCTTCGGCCGAAAGCTTGATCGTCTTGGCATAGCAGCCGCCTTCGAAATTGAAGATGCCGTGCGGTCCCCAGCCATGCTCGTCATCGCCGACCAGCGTGCGCGATGGGTCGGCCGACAACGTCGTCTTGCCGGTCCCGGAAAGGCCGAAGAAAACGGCCGCGTCGCCGGCTGGCCCTTCATTGGCCGAGCAATGCATCGGCATCACGCCTTTTGTCGGCAGCAGATAGTTGAGCACGGTGAACACCGACTTCTTCATCTCGCCGGCATAGGAGGTACCGCCAATCAACACGATCATGCGCGAAAGATCGACGGCAATCACCGTTTCGCCGCGCGTGCCGTGGCGGGCGGGATCGGCGCGGAACGACGGCAGGTCGATGATCGTCAAACCGGGCATGAAATGCTCGAGTTCGGCGGCGGCCGGCCGGATGAGCAGATTGCGGATGAACAGGGAGTGCCAGGCAAGCTCCGTGATCACCCTGGTCGGCAGCTTCAGTTCCTCGTCGGCACCGCCGACCAGGTCCTGCACATAAAGGTCCTTTTCAGCGGCATGGGCGCGAAAATCGGCAAGCAGCGTATCGAATTGCCCCGGCGAAATCGCTTTGTTGTTGTCCCACCATACATGCGGCGCGGTGCTTTCGTCGCGCACCACGAATTTGTCCCTGGGCGAGCGGCCGGTGTGCTGTCCGGTTTCGGCGGCAAGCGCGCCATGCGCGGTGAGTCGGGCCTCGCCACGGCGGATTGCCTCCTCGTAGAGCGCGGCCGCGCCGAAATTATAGCGCACCACGCCCGTGGTTCTCAGGCCGATCCGATCGATTGCACATGCAGGATTGCGTTTGCCGGCTTCCGACATGGGTGTCCCTTCTTCGATTTACCGCGTCTTTACCGGCGAATTCCGGAACCCCCATTGCAGGAGCTAAAAACGTCAAAACCAGAAAAGGCGAATGATATCAAATCATTAATCGATTTAAATATTTTGAAAGTTGTTTAAATCGTTTATATGTGCAAAAACACTGATGGTTGCCCAAAGGATTGGCGATGTTCATTGGTCCAATCCATGTCGAGGTACAATTGTGGCCGCCGGCATGCCGCGCGTGACAGCGGATAGAGCCTATGCCACATTTTGTACCTAATTTGTCCTGCAAAAGCCCCTTCTCGACGAAAGAAGGGACAGCTCATGAGGGAGCCGCTTGAAATGGCAACAATCGCGCTTGTCGACGACGATCGCAACATTCTGACTTCGGTTTCGATCGCCCTCGAATCCGAGGGTTATCGGGTCGAAACCTACACGGATGGGGCGTCGGCGCTGGAGGGACTGGCGGCGCGCCCGCCGAACCTCGCCATCCTCGACATCAAGATGCCGCGCATGGACGGCATGGAGCTGCTGCGCCGGATGCGTCAGAAATCCGACCTGCCGGTAATCTTCCTGACCTCCAAGGACGATGAGATCGATGAACTGTTCGGCCTCAAGATGGGCGCCGACGACTTCATCCGCAAACCCTTCTCGCAGCGTCTTCTGGTCGAACGCGTCCGCGCCGTGCTGCGCCGCGCCAGCACCCGCGAGGCGGCGGCCAAGGCGCCCAACCAGCAGGCTCGGTCGCTTGAGCGCGGCCAGCTTGTCATGGACCAGGAGCGCCACACGTGCACCTGGAAGGGCGAGCCGGTGACGCTTACCGTCACCGAGTTCCTCATCCTGCATTCGCTGGCCCAGCGCCCGGGCGTCGTAAAAAGCCGTGATGCGCTGATGGATTCGGCTTATGATGAGCAGGTCTATGTCGATGACCGCACCATCGACAGTCACATCAAGCGGCTGCGCAAAAAGTTCAAGGCCGTCGATGATGACTTCGAAATGATCGAAACCCTTTACGGAGTCGGGTATCGGTTCCGCGAAGCATGAGTTAATGCATGTCGCCCAAAAGTGGTCCCGGTTTTTGGGACAACGACATGCATCAAAACGCTAATGCATGTCGCCCAAAAGTGGTCCCGGTTTTGGGGCAGCGACATGCGTCAAAACGCTAATGCATGTCGCCCAAAAGTGGTCCCGGTTTTGGGGCAACGGCATGCATCAAACTAAAGACTGAGCGGGGGCTGCTATTCGATGGCAGTGCAAGTTGAGCGAGTGAGACGGTCGGGCGCCGCCAGGCGCCCGCCGCGGATTCTGCCCGCCTTCGTGTCGAAAATTACGGTGCCGATGCGCCGGTTTCTCGGCCATCACATCTTTTCCAGCCTGACGCGGCGCATCCTCTTTCTCAACCTTGCCGGCCTTGCGGTCCTGGTCACCGGCATTCTCTATCTCAACACCTTTCGCGACGGGCTGATCGACGCCCGTGTCGAGAGCCTGATGACTCAAGGCGAGATCATCGCCGGCGCGATCGCCGCCTCGGCGACGGTCGAGACCGATTCGATCAGCATCGATCCGGAGAAGCTGCTCGAGTTGCAGGCCGGCGAAAGCCTAGGCCCCGGCTCCGACCAGCTCGACAACCTCGATTTCCCGATCAATCCGGAGCGCGTGGCGCCGGTGCTCAGGCGATTGATCTCGCCCACGCGCACACGCGCCCGCATTTACGACCGCGACGCCAACCTGCTGCTCGATTCCCGCCATCTCTATTCGCGCGGCCAGATCCTTCGTTACGATCTGCCGCCGGTCGAAGAGGAACAGCCGGATCTTCTGGAGCGCATCCAGAAATTCGTCTTTGATTTCTTCCGCAACAAGCAGCTGCCGGTCTATCGCGAGCAGCCGGGTGGCAACGGTGCCGCGTTTCCGGAAGTGGTCAAGGCGCTTACCGGCAGTCCGTCAACGATTGTGCGGATCTCGGAGCAGGGCGAGCAGATCGTTTCAGTGGCGGTGCCGATCCAGCGCTTCCGTGCCGTTCTCGGCGTGCTGATGCTGTCGACCGAAGGCGGCGACATCGACAAGATCGTCGCGGCCGAGCGCAAGGCGATCCTGCGCGTGTTCGGCATTGCCGCCCTGGTTACCGCCATCCTGTCGATGCTGCTGGCCTCCACCATCGCCAACCCGCTGCGCCGGCTTTCGGCGGCGGCGGTCAGGGTTCGCCGCGGCGTCAAGAACCGTGAGGAAATCCCCGACTTCTCCGACCGCCAGGACGAGATCGGCAATCTGTCGATCGCCGTGCGCGACATGACCAATGCACTCTACGCCCGCATCGAGGCGATCGAAAGTTTTGCCGCGGATGTCTCGCACGAGTTGAAGAACCCGCTCACCTCGCTGCGCAGCGCGGTGGAAACATTGCCGCTGGCCAGGAACGACAATTCGCGTAGCCGGCTGATGGATATCATCCAGCACGATGTGAGGCGGCTTGACCGCTTGATCACCGATATTTCCGATGCCTCCCGTCTCGATGCCGAACTGGCGCGGGAAGACGCGGGAACCGTCGACCTGAAGAAGTTCATCACCGATCTGGTCGCCGTCTCGCGCGAGGCCACGCGCAACAAGAAGGCGGTCGAGATCGAATTCAAGGTCGCCAAACTGCCGCAGGGCGTGAAAGGCTACTTCGTCGTCGGCCATGATCTGAGGATCGGCCAGGTGATCACCAACCTGATCGAGAATGCCCGCTCGTTCGTCCCCGAAGAACGTGGCCACATCACCATATCGCTGGCGCGCGCCGGCAAGTTCAACATCGTCACCGTCGACGACAATGGGCCCGGCATCCGGGCCGATAACATCGATCGCATTTTCGAGCGGTTCTATACCGATCGGCCGGCCGGCGAGGCGTTCGGCCAGAACTCGGGCCTTGGCCTGTCGATATCCAGGCAGATCGTCGAAGCCCATGGCGGCACGCTGAGCGCCGAGAACATCCCGGGCACCAAGCCCGGCGAGATCAAGGGCGCGCGCTTCGTGGTAACGCTGCCGGCCGAAGGCTGACGGATGAATTCCAATCACGCCTGGTCCTATTGTGCAGCCTGAAAATATTCACGGCACCGCGATCCTGATAGGTGATCGCGGCATTCTCATCACCGGACCGTCCGGCTTGGGCAAGACGACGCTGGCGCTCGCCTTGATCGATCATTGCAGCCAGCGCGGGCTGTTTTCCCGGCTGATCGGCGATGACCAGCTCTATGCCGCCGATTGCGAGGGGCGGCTGGTCTGCCGCGCACCAGCCAGCATAGCCGGCCTCGTCGAGGTGCCGGGATTCGGCCCCAAGCCGATACAGTTCGAGCCAAGCTGCGTGATCGACCTCATTATCCGGCTGGTGCCAGCCGGCAAAATGGCCCGCTTCCAGGAAGACTGGAGCGAACTCGTTTTCGGCGTACCAGTGCCGCGCATCGATCTTGCCGGGCGCAATGTCGCGGCGGCCTTGCCGGCAGTGATGTCGCGCCTGTCGATTGCGCCTTTCCTGTGATCCGATTTCGATTTTTTGCTGCAATGCGTCAAATTGGCCTGGGCCGGCGCAATTTTGGGCTTGTCAACGGGCCTTGCGTCGACAAGATAGCGCTCCCGCCACCTGGAACGGTCGGCGAGCATAAAATGCGCCTGTGAAGCGGCCATGACGGGAGCCACCAAAGAATGATCGGACTCGTGCTTGTAACGCACGGTCAACTGGCCGCCGAGTTCCGCAATGCGGTGGAACATGTCGTTGGGCCACAAGACAATTTCGAGACCGTGGCGATCGGTGCCGACGACGATATGGAACAGCGCCGCCGCGACATTATCGACGCAGTCGGCCGCGTCGATACGGGATCAGGCGTCATCGTTTTGACCGACATGTTCGGCGGCACGCCCTCCAACCTCGCCATTTCAGTGATGGAATCCGGCCGTATCGAGGTCATTGCCGGCATGAACCTGCCGATGCTGATCAAGCTGTCCAGCGTGCGCAAAGGCGACAACATGACGGCCGCGCTGGATGAGGCGCAGGCTGCCGGCCGCAAATACATCAACGTCGCCAGTCAGCTCCTGAGCAGTAAATGAGTGCGCTGTTGCCGGAAAAGGACAAGATCGTTCGCGACTTTCCGATCGTCAACCAGCGCGGCCTGCACGCGCGCGCCTCTGCCAAGTTCGTTCAAATTGCCAGCGGCTTCAACGCCACGGTCCAGGTCGAGAAGGACGGGGTCAAGGTCGGCGGCACCTCGATCATGGGCCTGATGATGCTGGCGGCGAGCCCCGGTTATTCGATCCGCGTCACCGCCACCGGCCCGGAGGCCGAAGAGGTCATCGATGCGCTGGAGCAACTGGTTGCTTCCCGTTTTGGCGAGGAATGCTGACGTGTTGGTCGCCGCTTAAGACATGCACGGATAAAGATTTCTTTATATCCCATTGTCGTCCGACTCTCGATCTGCTAGTCAGGCCGGCAACTCGCGCCCTCCGGCACGCCTTCGGGGCGGGCGCGTCCCGCAATCAATTCGCATCGGAGCACTGCCATGACGGGTAGCAAGGACTATGTGGTCGCAGACATCGCGCTTGCCGGCTGGGGCCGCAAGGAGATCGAGATCGCCGAAACCGAAATGCCGGGCCTGATGGCCTGCCGCGAGGAATTCGGCGACAAGAAGCCGCTCAGGGGCGCGCGTATCACCGGCTCGCTGCACATGACCATCCAGACGGCGGTGCTGATCGAAACGCTTAAGGCGCTCGGCGCCGATATCCGCTGGGCTTCCTGCAACATCTTCTCGACCCAGGACCACGCTGCCGCGGCCATTGCCGAGGCCGGAATTCCGGTGTTTGCCGTCAAGGGCGAGACGCTGGAGGACTATTGGGTCTACACCGACAAGATCTTCCAGTGGGCCGATGGCGGCACCTCCAACATGATCCTCGACGACGGTGGCGATGCCACCATGTACATCCTGATCGGCGCCCGCGCCGAGGCCGGCGAGGATGTGCTGTCCAATCCGGGCAGCGAAGAGGAAGAAATCCTGTTTGCCCAGATCAAGAAGCGCATGCAGGCATCGCCCGGCTTCTTCACCAAGCAGAAGGAAGCGATCCGCGGCGTCACCGAAGAGACGACGACCGGCGTCAACCGGCTCTATCAGTTGCAGAAAAAAGGCCTGCTGCCGTTCCCGGCGATCAACGTCAATGATTCCGTCACCAAGTCGAAATTCGACAACAAATATGGCTGCAAGGAATCGCTTGTCGACGGCATTCGCCGCGGCACCGACACGATGATTGCCGGCAAGGTCGCGGTCGTCTGCGGCTATGGCGACGTCGGCAAGGGCTCGTCGGCTTCGCTCAAGGGCGCCGGCGCCCGCGTCAAGGTCACCGAGGTCGATCCGATCTGCGCGCTGCAGGCGGCGATGGATGGTTTCGAGGTGGTCACGCTCGAAGACGCGGCGCCGACGGCCGACATCGTCATCACCACCACCGGCAACAAGGACGTCGTTACCCTCGACCACATGCGCCTGATGAAGGACATGGTGATCGTCGGCAACATCGGTCACTTCGACAACGAGATCCAGGTGGCGTCGCTGCGCAACCTGAAATGGACCAACATCAAGCCGCAGGTGGATATGATCACCTTCCCGGACGGCAAGCGGATGATCCTTTTGTCGGAAGGCCGTCTGCTCAACCTCGGCAACGCCACCGGCCACCCGAGCTTCGTCATGTCGGCGTCCTTCACCAACCAGGTGTTGGCCCAGATCGAGCTGTACACCAAGCCCGGTCAGTACGAAAACCAGGTCTATGTCCTGCCGAAGCATCTCGACGAAAAGGTCGCGCGCCTGCATCTCGACAAGCTCGGTGCCCGCCTGACCGAACTGTCCGGCGAACAGGCCGCCTATATCGGCGTCACTCCGCAGGGACCGTTCAAGCCGGAACACTACCGCTATTAACCACGGCGAAACTTACCACTAGATATTGAAGCCGGGCGATTGACTTTTCGCCCGGCTTTATTTTTGCGCTGATTGATTCTTCACGCCGATTCGCGCAAGCGCTATGGTGCTGATTCGCGGTCCGGGGACGAGGCCCGGGCGCACGCATCAGGGCGGTCTTGCATTCAGGCGGCGAAGAGGACCAAGACATGCCGGGGGATAACCCGCCTTGCGCGGGACAGGCCGTTTCCGGCGGCCATAACGATTCGATCACGGGCTCCGCTGCCAGAGGCGGCAGCCTTTTATGGCGTGCCGGCAGCCGTGTCGGGGTGCTGCTTGCTTCTTCCGCGCTGGTTGGTCCGCTGCTTGGCTTTACTGCACATGCCCAAACCCGCGTGGCGCAAAAGGCCGGGCTGTCGGTCAGCACGGTCGAGGTCATGCAACTCGCCATGTTCGTCGGCGTCATGGGGGCGGCATTGCTGTCAGCCATCTTTCTGATCCGCGAAAGGGCGCGCACCTCGGCGGAAAATGCCGAGCTCAGGACCCGCATCGCTGACGTTAATGCCGCGCTGCAGCGCTCGGAGGCGCTGCTCCATTCCCGCGATCAGCGCGTGGTCGTATGGGCCGCCGAGAACAAGAAACCAGAGCTTGTCGGGACATTGCCGATCGAGAGCGGCGCGCCGGAGGACCGGGCGGCCTTCCTGGCTTTCGGACGCTGGCTGATGCCGCGTTCGGCGGCCGCACTCGAACATGCCGTCGCAGCGCTGCGGGACAAGGCAAAGCCCTTCGATCTGGTCATCGAATCGCAGGCCGGCCAGCCGCTCGAGGTTCACGGCCGCAAGAGTGCGGCGCATGTATTGGTTCGCTTCGTCTCGCTGTCGGAGACACAGCGAAGCCAGGCCAGGCTGAAGATCGAGAACCAGCGCTTAGCCGCCGACCATGAGACGCTGATCGGCCTTCTGGATGCGCTCAAGATGCCATCATGGCTGCGCACCGTCGACGGGCGGCTGAAATGGGTCAACCGGGCCTATGCCGAAGCGGTCGAGGCGGAGAATGCCGAAGCGGCGGTTCGTGACGGCAAGGAATTCCTCGGCGGCCAGGCGCGCGACACGATTGCTGCGCAGCACAAGTCGCACCCCGTCTTCGAACAGGCGCTCTCCACTGTGATCGAAGGCGACCGCCGTATGTTTGCCGTGACCGACTTTGCCGGGGCGGATGGTTCGGCTGGTCTTGCCTGCGACATCAGTGCCATCGAGGCCATTCGCGGCGAGTATGAGCGGACCGTGCAGAGCCACGCCGATACGCTCGATCAGCTCAACACCGCCGTGGCGATTTTCGATACCGACGAGAAATTGCGGTTTTTCAATCAGGCGTTCCAGAAGCTATGGGGCCTCGACAGTGGCTTCCTGCACAGCGCGCCGGACAACGCCTTGCTGCTCGACCGCCTGCGCAGCGAAGGCAAGATTGCCGAGCAGCCCGAATGGCGGCGCTGGAAAGAGAGCTTGCTCGGCGCTTACCGCGCGGTTGAATCGCAGGAGCATTGGTGGCATCTGCCGGACGGCAAGACCATTCGCGTCATCGCCAATCCGCAGCCCAAGGGCGGCGTCACCTGGGTGTTCGAGAACCTGACCGAGAAGATGGACCTTGAAAGCCGCTACCAGACCGCCGTCCGGGTTCAGGGCGAGACGCTCGACAACCTTGCCGAAGGCGTCGCTGTGTTCGGTCCCGACGGCAGGCTGAGATTGTCCAACCCGGCCTTCGCGGCACTGTGGGGGCTGGATGCCGATGCCTCAAAACCCAACGTCCATGTCTCGACGATCCGCGACCTTTGCGACCGCCGTGCCGTCGACAGTCCTTGGGGCGGGTTCGTTGCCGCCATCACCGGCTTCGACGACGAGCGCCGCGACCGCCACGGCCAGACCGAATTGAACAACGGCACCGTTTTGCGCTACGCCGTCATCCCTTTGCCCAACGGCCAGGTGATGATGACCTTTGTCGACGTTACCGACAGCGTCAATGTCGAGCGGGCACTGAAGGACAAGAATGAGGCGCTGCAAAAGTCCGACCAGATCAAGAACGAATTCGTGCAGCACGTCTCCTATGAGCTGCGCTCGCCGCTCACCAACATCATCGGCTTTACCGAGCTTCTTTCACTGCCGTCGACTGGTCCGTTGAACCAGAAGCAACGCGAATATATCGGGCATGTCGGCTCGTCCTCCTCGGTCCTTCTCACCATCGTCAACGACATCCTCGATCTGGCGACGGTGGATGCCGGCATCATGGAACTCGACATTTCCGAAGTTCACATCGATCGAACCATTACGGCCGCCGCCGAACTGGTCGCCGACCGGCTGGAGGAACATGCGATCAAGCTTAGGATCGACGCGGCTGCCGCGCCGAAAACCTTCCATGGCGACGAGATCCGCGTCCGTCAGATACTCTACAATCTGCTTAGCAATGCGGCCAATTACGCGCCGGAGGCGAGCACCATAACGCTCGCCTGCCGCCAGCTTGCCAACGGCGTGGAATTTTCCGTTCACGATGACGGTCCCGGCATGCCGCCGGACCTGCTTGACTCCGTGTTCCGGCGCTTCGAGCCGCGCACCAATGGCGGCCGCCGCCGTGGCGCCGGGCTCGGCCTGTCGATCGTCAAGAGCTTTGTCGAACTGCATGGCGGCAGCGTCCGCATCGAGACCGGCAGGGATAAGGGCACCACGGTTGTTTGCGCCTTTCCCGACACGCCGTCCGGCATCCGCGCCGCGGCCGAGTAGCGCGTTCGATGGCGGTATTGGTGCTGGACCGTTTTCTCGCCGACGAGGCTGCGACGGCAAGGCTCGGCGAGGATCTCGCCATGTCGCTGCGCATTGGCGACGTGCTCGCTCTCAAGGGCGATCTCGGCGCCGGCAAATCGACCTTGGCACGGGCGCTGATCAGGGCACTGGCCGACGATGCGAGCCTCGACGTGCCGAGCCCGACCTTCACGCTGGTCCAGAGCTACGACACACGCGTGCCGGTCCATCATTTCGATCTCTACCGCTTGGGCACCGCATCCGAGCTGGACGAGCTGGGTTTTGACGAGGCCCTGACGCAAGGCGCTGCGCTGGTCGAATGGCCGGAGCGGGCAGAGGCATATTTGCCGGATACGTCGGTGCTGGTCGAACTTCTCCAGCAGGGCGACGGCCGACTGGTGAGACTATCGGGAGAGGGTGCCGCCTTCGAGCGCGCGGCGCGATCGCTGGCAATGCGCGATTTTCTCGGGCAGGCCGGCTGGGGCGAAGCGCAGCGACGATATTTCATCGGTGATGCCTCGGCTCGCTCCTACGAGATCGTCACGCTCGCCGGCTTTCCGCCGCGCGTGCTGATGAACTCGCCAAGGCTGGTGCTCGGGCCGCCAGTCCGCGACGGCAAACCCTATGCCGAAATCGCCCACACCGCGCAATCCGTTTCGGCTTTCGTGGCCATCGACCGGGCCTTGCGGGCCGGCGGCGTCAGCGTCCCGGAAATCCATGACCAGGACCTCGACCAGGGTTTTCTCCTGCTGGAACATCTCGGTTCCCAAGGGTTTCTGGACAAGCGCGGCCAGGCGGTGGCCGAGCGTTATGCGGCGGCGGCCGAACTGCTTGCCATGATGCACGGCAAAACATGGCCGGCCCGCATGCCGGCCGGCCCCGGCGTCTTCCACGAGGTGCCGCCTTTCGACCGCGACGCCATGATGATCGAGGCCGAATTGCTGGTCGACTGGTATGTCCCGGCGATATCAGGCGCTCCGCCAAGCGAGGCGCTGCGCGCCGGTTACCGCAGCGAATGGAATGCGGTGCTCGATCGGCTCGAAGGGCGCGAATACACGCTTATGTTGCGCGACTTCCATTCGCCCAACCTGATCTGGCGCGCTGACCGTTCCGGTCACGATCGCCTCGGCGTCGTCGATGTCCAGGACGCGCTGATCGGACCGTCCGCCTACGACGTCGCGTCGCTCGCCATGGACGCGCGCGTCACCATTTCACCCGAAATCGAAAAGCACACGCTCGCCGCCTACATCGCCGCGCGCCGCGCCGCCGGCGCCTTCGACGAGAACGAATTCCGCGAAACCTATGCAATCATGGCCGCACAGCGCAATTCCAAGATCCTCGGCATTTTCGTGCGGCTCGAAAAAC
Source organism: Mesorhizobium sp. M0991 (assembly GCF_040318915.1). Taxonomy (NCBI): domain Bacteria; kingdom Pseudomonadati; phylum Pseudomonadota; class Alphaproteobacteria; order Hyphomicrobiales; family Phyllobacteriaceae; genus Mesorhizobium; species Mesorhizobium sp. M0991. The sequence goes on along the minus strand of NZ_JAMYNE010000001.1, from coordinate 145,945 downwards.
GTGACGGCAAGCCTTATTATCTGAAGCATCTGCCGCGCATCCGCGATTATCTTCGCCGGGCGCTGGCGCATCCGGCGCTGGCCGGGCTGCAGGATTTCTACATCGCCCACGGCTTGCTGGAGGAACGCTCGATTTGACGGCTAAGGATTTGGGCCTGAAGGCGTCGGATGAGCAGCCGATGCCGACGACCGCCATGGTGCTCGCCGCCGGGCTCGGCAAGCGCATGCGGCCGATCACCGAGACAATGCCGAAGCCGCTGGTCAAGATCGCCGGCAAGACATTGCTCGACTGGGGGCTGGACTGCCTAGCCGAAGCCGGCGTCGCCAAGGCCGTCGTTAACGTCCATTACCTGCCGCAACAGATCGTGGACCATGTAGCCCGCCGCAGTGCGCCGAGAATCGTCATCTCGGATGAGAGCACCGGCCTGCTCGACTCTGCCGGCGGTATCGTCAAGGCATTGCCCAGGTTAGGGGCGCCCTTCTATGTGCTTAACGCGGACACCTTCTGGATCGACAGCGGCGTTTCCAATCTCAGGCGACTTGCCCTTGCATGGGAGGGCGCGACAATGGACATTCTGCTGATGCTTGCGGATCTCCAGTCGGCAACCGGGCATAGCGGCGGCACCGATTTCCTGATGGCGCCGGATGGCGCCTTGCGGCGTGCGAACAACGATCCGGCCGGCCTGATCTATGCCGGCGCAGCAATCGTCCATCCGCGCATCTTCAAGGATGCGCCGGGCGGCCCGCTGTCGCTCAACGCCTATTTCGATGCGGCAATCGCCGCCGGCCGCCTGTTCGGCATGAAGATGCAGGGTCACTGGATCACTGTCGGCACACCGGACGCGATCCCGCGGGCGGAAGCAGCGGTCGCCGCTGCGCTTGCCGGCACGCCCGATGCTGTTGCTGAGGCACCCGGCGCTCTTACCGAGTCGAAATGAGCGGCTCCCGCCGCGTTTTCTCGATCCCGCCCGGAGCGCCGTTCCTGCCGACGCTGGCCGAGGCGCTGCTTGCAGGGCGCCTGGTTCCCGGCTTTGCCTATGATGGCGATCCGCTGGTGCTGGCCGATCTCACCATCTATGTGCCGACGCGCCGTGCGGCGCGGGCGCTTCGCGGCGTCTTCGTCGATGCTCTCTCGCGCTCCGGAAGCCGCTCGGCGATCCTGCCGGTCATCCGCCCGCTTGGTGAGTTCGATGAAGATGAAGCCGCCTTCGAGGCGGGAGCTTCGGCCGCCATCGACCTTGCGCCGCCGATCGCCGCGGTAGAGCGCCTGTTGCTGCTTGCGCCACTGGTGCGGGCGTGGAAACGCCGCCTGCCGGCGCATGTCGCGGCATTGTTCGACGAGGAGATCGTCATCCCGGCCTCCGCCGCCGACGCCATCTGGCTGGCGCGCGACCTTGCACGCCTGATGGATGAGATCGAGACCGAAGGCACGGATTGGGCAAGGCTCGCCGACCTTGTGACCGGCAATCTTGCAGGCTGGTGGCAGGTGACGCTCGATTTCCTGACCATCGTGACCGAGAACTGGCCGAAGCTGCTCGAGGAACGCCATCGCTCCAATCCGGCCGCGCATCGTAATGCCCTGATAAGGCTGGAGGCGGCGCGGCTGAAGCGTAATCCGCCGGCCGGACCGGTGATCGCCGCCGGTTCCACCGGCTCCATTCCCGCCACGGCCGAGCTGCTTGCCGTGATCGCCGGTCTGCCCAATGGCGCCGTTGTGCTGCCCGGGCTCGACCGGGCGCTGGACGAGCCGTCCTTTGCCGCCATCAGTGCACTTGGCGCGCGCCCGGCCCTGCTTGGCCACCCGCAATACGGCCTGGCAAAGTTGATCGGCAAGATCGGCGTGCCGCGCGCCGATGTCGGGGAACTCGCTGTTGCGCCGCGGCCGCTTGCACTGCGCGCCGCACTCGTCGGCGAAGCGCTGCGCCCGGCGGAGACCACCGAGCTGTGGGCCGAGACGCGCGCCCGCTTTACGGCCGGCGATATTGCCGAGGCCTTCGCCGATGTGACGCTTCTCGAAGCCGCCAGCGAACGCGACGAAGCCGTAGCGATCGCCGTCGCGCTCAAACAGGCCGTCGAGCGGCCCGGCCAGCGCGCAGCACTCGTCACCGGCGACCGCGCACTGGCGCGGCGCGTCTCAGTCGAGCTGTTGCGCTTCGGCGTTGCCGCCGACGATTCCGGCGGCACGCTGCTCATCAACACGCCAGCCGCCAGCCTGCTCAGGCTGGCGCTTCAGGCAGCCTTCCGCCCGGGCGACCCGGTCGCCCTACTGTCGCTGCTCAAGCATCCCCTGCTTGGCCTCGGCCTGGAGCGGGCAAGCGTGCGCCATGCGGCCGAGATAGTCGAACTCGTGGCGCTGCGCGGCGGCACCGGTCGTCCGGACGTGGCGTCGCTGCCGCAACTCTTCGATGCCCGGCTCCTCGAATTCGACGGCGGTGGCAATCGCCGCCCGCCTTTCTGGCGATCGCGCCTCTCGGTCAGGCGCATTGAGCAGGCCCGCGACCTGCTGATCCGGCTAACGGCTGCGCTGGCGCCGCTGGTTGCCTTTCGCGGCGAGGAGAATGCCGATCTTGCCACGCTTGTGCGCGCCAGTGTCGGCGTGCTCGAAAGCCTCGGACGCGCCGCCGACGGCAGCCTGAGCGAACTCTATGCCGGCGATGCCGGCGAAAAGCTTGCCGAGCTCTTGCGCGGTCTGGTCGCGGCCTCGGTGTCGTTCTCCTTCGCCGCTGACGAATGGCCTGACGTGATGGAGGCGCTGATCGCGCCCGAGACGGTCAAGCCGGCGCAGGGCACCGACAGGAACATCGCCATCTGGGGTGTGCTGGAAGCGCGGCTTCAGGACGTCGATACGCTGGTCGTCGGCGGGCTCAACGAAGGCGTGTGGCCGCGCAAGCCGGAGAGTGACCGCTTCATGTCGCGGCTGATGAAGACCGGCATCGATCTTGAACCGCCGGAGCGGCGCATCGGCCTTGCCGCCCATGATTTCCAGATGGCCATGGGCGCCAAAAAAGTGGTGCTGGCTCGCTCCGCCCGCTCCGGCGACGCACCGTCGGTACCTTCGCGCTGGCTGCAGCGCATCCTTACCTTCGTCGGCGAGGATCATGCCGCGGCACTTCGCCGGCGCGGCGACGAACTGCTTGCCTGGGCGCGTGCGCTCGATGCCGGCGAAAAGCAGGACTTTGCGCCGCGGCCGCAGCCGAAACCGCCGCTCGCCGCACGGCCGCACCACCTCTCGGTCACCGAGATCGAAACGCTACGTCGCGATCCCTATGCGGTCTATGCCAGAAGGATACTCGGCCTGATGCCGCTCGATCCGGTCATTCGCGATCCGGGCGCCGCCGAGCGCGGCACGCTGTTTCACGCTATTCTGCACTTGTTCTCGCGGACGGTGGCCGATCCGCGCGCGCCGGAGGCGCTGGACGGGCTCATCGCCGCCGGCCGCTCCTGCTTTGCCGAGGCGGCTCTGCCGGCCGATGTCGAGGCGGTGTGGTGGCCACGCTTCGAAAAGCTTGCCGCCGGCATCATCGAATGGGAGCGCGGCCGGGCCGCAGCCGTGGCACGGCGGCACGCCGAGGAACGCGCCGAAAAGACCGGTGTCGGCCGATCCGGCGTGACCCTGTCCGGCTATGCCGATCGCATCGATCTGCTGGCTGGCGGAATGGCCGACATTCTCGATTACAAGACCGGCTCGTCGCCATCCAAAGCACAGGCGCACACGCTGCTCGCGCCGCAACTGGCGCTGGAGGGCGCGCTGCTGCGTCGCGGCGCCTTCAAGGAGCTTGGCGCACGCGAGCCGTCGCAACTGGCCTTCGTGCGGCTGAAGCCGAATGGCGAGGTGTTCGAAGAATCGATCCTCGAATACAACCGCAAGCCGCGAACCGCCGCCGATCTCGCCGAAGAGGCGTGGGCGCGGCTGGAAAAACTGCTGATCCACTACGCCGACCCGGCGACCGGCTATCTGTCGCGGGCGCTGCCGTTCCGCGAGGGCGAGACCGACGGCGACTATGATCATCTCGCCCGCGTGCTCGAGTGGTCGGCCGGCGGCGATGCCGACGACGAGGGAGGGGAGGTATGAAAAAGGCCTACCCCATTCCAAGCGACACCGCCGCCAGCCAGGCAAGCGCCTCCGATCCGCATAATTCCGCCTGGGTGTCGGCCAATGCCGGATCGGGCAAGACCCATGTACTCGCCCAGCGCGTCATCCGGCTTCTGCTGCGCGGCACCCATCCGTCCAAGATCCTGTGCCTGACCTATACGCGTGCCGCCGCCGCCAACATGTCCAACCGGGTGTTTTCGACCCTGTCGCAATGGACGGCCCTGGGCGATGCCGAGCTCTCGACACGGATAGAGGCGCTGGACGGGCGCCAGCCCGACCGCGAAACCATGCGCCGGGCGCGGCGGTTGTTTGCCGAGGCGCTGGAAACCCCGGGCGGGCTGAAGATCCAGACCATCCACGCCTTCTGCGAATCGGTGCTGCATCAGTTCCCGCTGGAAGCCAATATCCCGGCGCATTTCGAAATGCTCGATCCGCAAATGGAGGCTTCGCTGTTTGCCGCCGCCCGCCGCGACATGATTTCGGGCGGCGTTGCAGGCGATGCGGCATTGGCCGAGGCCTTCGCCACCGTGCTGGAGCGCGGTGGCGAACATGGGCTTGACGCACTGCTGGCCGAGATCGTGCGCAAGCGCGATGGTTTGCGCGCCTTCATCGCCGCGGCCGGCGGCGATAGTTTTCAGGCGCTGTTCGATGAGTTTCAGTTTCGCGCCGGCCAGACCGCCGAAGGCATAGCCGCCTCCGTCTGGCCGCTGCCCGGCTTCCTGCCGGATTATCTCGTCACTTTTTCACGGTCGGCTGAGGCCGCCGATGCGCGCATCGTGCTGAACAATCTGCTGCCATACGCCCGTCTTGCCTTCGCCGAGGAGCATCCGGTCCGCCGCCTGAATCTGCTCTCCAAGGCTTTCCTGAGGGCCGACGGCGAGCCTTACGATCCGGCAAAGACGTTTAAAAGGGCATTGCTTGACCGGCTGCCCGATCTTGCCGAACGTTATCTGGCGGCGGTCGACGCCATTCTCGAAATCTCCGACCGGCTGGCCTTGTTCAGAATGCTGGAAGGCACGCGTGCCGCACTGACCATCGCCGACTGGCTGATCGCCCGCTACGAGCAATTGAAGCGCGCCCGCGGCTTCCTCGACTTCAACGACCTGATCACCCGCACGGTCAATTTACTGGCGCGGCCCGACGCCGGCCCATGGGTGCAATACAAGCTCGACCAGGGCATCGACCACATCCTCCTCGACGAGGCGCAGGACACCAGTCCCGACCAGTGGGAGGTGGTCAAGCGGCTGGCGGAGGAGTTCTTTGCCGGGCTCGGCGCACGCGACGCCGTCCACCGCACCATCTTTGCGGTCGGCGACGAAAAGCAGTCGATCTATTCCTTCCAGGGAGCCGCCCCGGATTCCTTTGCCGACAGCCGGCTTTTGTTTGCCGGCAAAGTTAGATCGGCCGATGCGGCCTTCGCCGATCTCAAGCTGACCTGGTCGTTTCGCTCGACCGACGACGTGCTTGCGGCGGTGGATCGTGTCTTTGCCGACCCGAACGTGCGGCGCGGCATCAGCCATGATCCCGATCCGCTCGACCACAAGGCGATCCGTACCGATGCGCCGGGTTATGTCGAGGTCTGGCCGTCGATCGGCGCCGACGTCGTCGACGAACCAGACGATTGGACGCAAGCGGTCGACCATGCCCACGCGCCGGCAGTCCGCGTCGCTGAAAACGTCGCCGCAACCATTGCCGGCTGGATTGGCAGCGGCGAGGTCATCGAAGGCCGCGGCAAGAAACTCCGCCCCGGCGACGTGCTGGTGCTGGTGCGCAAGCGCGATCGCTTCGTCCATGCGCTAACGCGGGCGCTGAAGCGCCGCGACATTCCGGTGGCCGGCGCCGATCGGCTCAGCCTGCCCGGCCACATCGCGGTGAAAGACCTGATCGCACTTGGCCATTTTCTCATCCAGCCCGAGGACGATCTGTCGCTCGCTGCCGTGCTGCGCAGCCCGATCTTCGATGTCTCGGAAGAGCAGCTTTTCGCGCTTGCTGCCGAGAGGCCGTCGGGCGTCTCGCTGATCGCCTCGCTGCGCCGGCATGCCGGCGAAAGCGAGGCGTTGGCCGCCGTCGTCAGCCGGCTCGACACATGGTCGAACGAAGCCGCGTTCAATCAGGTGTTCGAATTCTATGCCGCAGCACTCGCCCGCGACGGCCTGCGCAACAAGATGATCGCGCGGCTCGGGCCGGAGGCCGGCGATATCCTCGACGAATTCCTGAATTTCTGCCTGGCCGAGGAGCGGACCGGCCTGCCGGGACTGGAATCCTTCCTGTCGACATTGGAAAACGCCGGCCCCGAGATCAAGCGCGAAATGGACCAGACCCGCGACGAGGTTCGCGTCATGACCGTGCATGCCGCCAAAGGCCTGGAAGCGCCGGTGGTGTTCCTCGTCGATGGCGGTTCCGCGCCGTTCAGCGACCAGCATCTGCCGAGATTGATGCCGTTCGAAGGCTCGGGCGACTGCTGGGAGGGCAAGGGCTATCTCTGGCGTTCCGCCAGCGATGTCGCCAATGGGTTTTCACGCGCGGCATCGGCCCGCGCCCGCGAGCTCGCCGACGACGAATACCGCCGGCTGCTCTATGTCGGCATGACCCGCGCCGAGGATCGGCTGATCGTCTGCGGCTACCATGGCAAGCGGGCGCCGAATACCGGCACCTGGCATTCGATCGTCAGCCGCGCACTGGTCGGTGCCGCGGAGAGCGAAGAACGCCGGCATCCCGCCGCTGGCGAGACCGTGCATCGTTTCCAGGTGACGAAGCTGCCGCCCATGCCGTCGGCGGCAGTGGGTGAGGCACGACAGGCGGAACGCTTTGCGCCATTGCCGGAAACCCTGTTCCAGCCTCTGCCGCCCTTCGAGGAATTGCCGCGGCCGCTCTCGCCGTCCGGCGCCTCGGTGCTGATCGACGAGGCGCGGCAAGCGGTGGCCGACACGCGTTCGCCGGTACTGGATGCCGACGCCGAGCCCGGCTTTGCCGTCATGCGCGGGCTGGCGCTGCACAAATTGCTGCAGATGCTACCCGGCATCGCCGAGGGAAAACGCCAGGATGCCGCTGAACGCTATCTGGCAAGAGCCGGCGCGGGATGGCCCGACGACGAGCGCGACAAGGCCTTGGCTGGCGTTTTCAGAATTCTTGCCGACAGCCGCTTCGCGCCGCTGTTTGCGCCAAACTCGCGCGCTGAAGTCGCCATCATGGGCAGCCTGGGAGTGAGGGGCAAACTGCGCTCGATTTCCGGCAAGATCGACCGGCTGGCAGTAACGCCGGACAAGGTTTCGATCGTCGACTACAAGACCAATCGGCCAGCGCCGGCTACGCTCGCCGAAGTGCCGCAAGCCTATGTTTTGCAGCTCGCACTCTATCGCGCGCTGCTTCAGCCGCTCTATCCGGGACGCGAGGTCTCGGCGGCGCTGCTGTTTACCGAGGCGCCGCGGCTGATCGAGCTGCCGGCGGCGGCCATGGACGACGCGCTTGCTAGACTCACGGGAGCGTGACACAAGACTTGCTTGAACACGGACGCGATCACCACCACATTTGGTGCGACGAACAAATCGAAAGGATCTCAGCATGGCTACCGTCAAGGTCGACAAGAGCAATTTCCAGGCCGACGTGCTCAACGCCAAGGAGCCGGTCGTGGTCGATTTCTGGGCGGAATGGTGCGGCCCGTGCAAGATGATCGCCCCGGCGCTTGAGGACATTGCCATCGAACTCGGCAGCAAGATAAAGATCGCCAAGCTCAACATCGACGAGAATCCTGAGCTGGCCGCGCAGTTCGGCGTGCGCTCGATCCCGACGCTGATGATCTTCAAGGGCGGCGAAGTCGCCGACATGAAGGTCGGTGCTGCGCCGAAAACGGCATTGTCGCACTGGATCAACGGCAGCCTCGCCTGATCCGATCAATATTTTGCAGAAAGGCCCGGCCTCGCGCCGGGCTTTCTTGTGGCGTCACCGATCCGCAGATCTGGCACTCGCCACTTGCCGTCTCATGCTCTTGTCTGGCTTAAAGCAGGAGAAGCGATATGACCGGATCCGCCAAGGCCACCGTCTTCATCGATAATGAGCGCGTCATCGTCACCGAATACCGCTTCGCTCCCGGCGACAACACCGGCTGGCACCGCCATGGCCACGACTATGTGATCGTGCCGCTGACCGACGGCAAGGTGAAGCTCCTGACCAAGGATGGCGAATCCTTCGCCGAGATGAAGAAGGGCTCGCCGTATTTCCGCAACGAGGGCGTCGAACATGACGTCATCAGCACAAACGATGGCGAATTCGCCTTCATCGAGGTCGAGCTGAAGTAAGTCCACCGACCATAGGCTGCGCCGCTACAATTGTCCGCGAGGCGCGATCACCAATCCGCGATACGATCGCCACCGACGAATTGTGCGCTTTTCTCAGTGTATTCGAACAGTTCTATCTTCACGCCGTTGGGGTCGCGGATCCAAGCCTGGTAGGTGTCATCGCACGCGCGTTTCTTGGAAGTGATATCAACCCCCTTTGACCTCAGATGGGCGATCGCGGTGTCGATGTTTTCCACTTCGAGGCAGAAGTGGTTGATCTGGTTCAAGTCGCTATAGCTGGCGCCGTCTTTCTGGAACACCTCGACATGGCTACGGCTGCCGCAATTGAGGTAGAAGCCGAAAATCTTCCCGTCGCGCAGAAAATTGAACTGCGTATCCATGCCGAGGACGTCTCGATAGAAGCTTCGCGTCATCTCCAGGTCATTCGCGAAAATGCAAACGTGAGCGAGCTGCTTTACCTTGATCATGATTGCCTCCTCGCGGTGGTCTCGTAAGTGTTCCCGGGTGAAGCACGCCTCAAACCGGCGGCGTGCCGTTTTCGGCCAATACCGCGCCGGCCAGGTAGAGCGATCCGCCGATCAGGATGCGTGGCGGCGGTCCGTCCCATGTGTCGCGCAGCAGCATCAGCGCATTGGCGACGGAACTGACCGGTTCGGCCGACAGGCCGGCCTCGATGGCGCGGGTCGCCAGTTCGTCGTTCGGCACGCCGGCGTCGCTCAGGCTCACCGGCACGGTGTAGACATGCCGGACCAGCCCTTTGAAGGCGCGGAAATAGCCGCTCTGGTCCTTGGTGTTGATCATGCCCGAGATCAGGAACAGGGGCCGCGGGTTCTTTTCCTCCTGCTCGGCCAGCGCCTCGGCGACGACCACGCCGGCGCCGGGATTGTGGCCGCCGTCGAGCCAGATGTCGGCGCCCTTTGGCGCCAGTTCGCTCAGCCGGCCCTGAGGCAGCTTCTGCATCCGGCCCGGCCAGGCAACATTGGCCATCGCCTTCTCGGCGGCGCGGTGGCTGATCTCGAAACCCGCCGCCTTGACCGCCGCGATCGCCGCCGCCGCATTGGCGAATTGGTGGCGTCCCGGCAGGCGCGGCGGCGGCAGGTCCATCAATCCGTCTTCGTCCTGATAGACCATGCGGCCGTTTTCCTCATAGGCAAGGAAGTCCTGGCCATAGAGGAAGGCGGGGCAGTCGAGCCGCTCGGCGGTTTCGATGAGCACCTGCTGCGCCGTCTCGCTTTCCTGCGCGCCGATGACGACCGGGCATCCGCGCTTGATGATGCCGGCCTTTTCGACGGCGATCAGCTCGACGCGGTCGCCGAGATAGGCTTCGTGGTCGAGCGAGACCGGCATGATCACCGACACGGCCGGCTCGGCGATGACATTGGTGGCGTCGAAGCGGCCGCCAAGGCCGACCTCGAGGATGACGGCATCGGCCGGATGTTCGGAAAACAGCAGGAAGGTGACGGCGGTGAGGATTTCGAAGACGGTGATCTTCTGGCCTTGATTGGCTTTGGCGACGCGGGCGATGGCTTCGGCGAAGACCTTGTCGTCCACCAGCTTGCCGCCGCCATCGGCGGCCAGCCGGTAGCGCTCGTGCCAGTTCACCAGATGTGGCGAGGTGTGGACGTGGACGCGGTAGCCGGCGGCTTCGAGCAGCGCCCGTGAAAAAGCAGCACAGGAACCCTTGCCGTTGGTGCCGGCGATGTGGATGACCGGCGGCAGCTGGTCCTGCGGATTGCCGAGCCGCTCGAGCAGCCGCGAAATGCGGTCGAGCGAAAGGTCGAAGCCCTTCGGGTGAAGCGCCATCAGGCTTTCGATTTCGCGGTCGGCGGCAAGCGTGGTCATGGAAGAATCCTAGGCGCGTGCGCAACGGCACACAACAGCCGCTCGCGCCGCGTGATGTCGCGTCAGGCGTGCGGCCGGGCTTCGGCCGGAATCACCGACGGCGGCAGGATTTCCGGCTCCTGCGGTTTTTGCTCTTCCGGCAGCTTGAGCAGCATTCTCAACAGTCGCGCAATCGTCTGACGCATTTCCAGCCGTGACACCACCATGTCGACCATGCCGTGTTCCATCAGATATTCGGCGCGCTGGAAGCCGTCGGGCAGCTTTTCGCGGATGGTCTGCTCGATGACGCGCGGGCCGGCAAAGCCGATCAGCGCGCCGGGCTCGGCAATATGCACGTCACCCAGCATGGCGTAGGAAGCGGTGACGCCGCCGGTCGTCGGGTTGGTCAGGACGACGATGTAGGGCAGGCCGGCCTCCTTCAGCCTGTCGACGCCGACCGTGGTCCGCGGCAACTGCATCAGCGACAGGATGCCTTCCTGCATACGGGCGCCGCCGGAGGCCGCAAACAGAATCAGCGGCCGCTTGCGCTGCAAGGCGACCTCGAAGCCATGCACGATGGCGTCGCCGGCCGCCATGCCGAGTGAGCCGCCCATGAAGGCAAAATCCTGCACCGTCACCACCACCGGCAGACCTTCGACGGTGCCCAGCGCATTGATGATGGCGTCTTCCATGCCGGTCTTGGCCTTGGCATCCTTCAGCCGGTCTAGGTAGCGCTTCTCATCGCGGAACTTGAGCGGATCCTGAACGACCTTGGGGTTTTCCAGCGTCTCGTATTTGCCGTCGTCGAGGAAGAATTTCAGCCGTTCCTTGGCCGATATCTTCATATGGTGGCCGGAGGACGGGATGACGAACTGGTTCTGCTCCAGATCCTTGTGGAACACCATTTCGCCGGTCTCGGGATCCTTGATCCACAGGTTTTCCGGCATGTCGGTGCGGCGGCCGAGCATCGAATTGATCTTCGGGCGGACGTAATTGGTGATCCAGTTCATCGCTTCGCTCCTGTCCTTACGAAGAGTTAGACCATGATCCCGAAAAGTGGAAACCGGTTATCGGCAAGATCATGGCCAACCAGAAGATCAAGATTATTCGGCGGCAGCAAGGCGAGCCGCGCGAACTCCTTGCGAAAGCCCGCTGACCAGCGTGGCGACGGCCTCGGCCGGATCGGCGGTCTTTTCGCCCTTCGGCCCGAGCACGTTGGCGACGGCATTGACAATCGCGGTTCCGACGACGACGCCGTCGGCTGACGCGCCGATGGTGCGCGCCTGCTCGGCGGTCTTGACGCCGAAGCCGACGCAGACCGGCAGGTGGGTATGGCTCTTGATGCGCTTGACCGCCGCCGCCACCTTGCCGGTGTCGGCCAGCGCCGAACCGGTGATACCGGTCATCGACACATAATAGACGAAGCCGGAGGTGTTCTGCAGCACCTTGGGCAGGCGCTTGTCGTCGGTGGTCGGCGTCGCCAGCCGGATGAAATTGATGCCGGCCTTGAGTGCCGGGATGCAAAGCTCCTCGTCCATCTCCGGCGGCAGGTCGACAACGATCAGCCCGTCTATGCCGCTAGCAATCGCGTCCTTCAGGAAGCGGTCGACGCCGTAGATGTAGATCGGATTGTAATAGCCCATCAACACGATCGGCGTTTCATTGTCGCCGGCGCGGAATTCCGAGGCCATCTTCAGCGTTTTGACCAGTGTCTGGCCGCCCTTCAGCGCCCGCAGGCCGGCCGCCTGGATCGCCGGGCCGTCGGCCATTGGATCGGAAAACGGCATGCCGAGCTCGATGATGTCGCTGCCGGCGCCGGGCAGCGCCTTCATGATCGACAGGGACGTGTCGTAGTCAGGGTCGCCGCCCATGAAATAGGTGACGAGTGCCGGTCGACCTTCGGCCTTCAGCTTTGCCATGCGGCGGTCGATACGGGTGGCCATGATCAGATCTCCATGCCCAGCATATTGGCCACTGTGTGCACGTCCTTGTCGCCGCGGCCGGACATGTTGACGATGACGATCTGTTCCTTGTCCATATCAGGCACGATCTTCACCGCCTGCGCGATGGCATGGGCCGATTCCAGCGCCGGAATGATGCCCTCGACGCGCGTCGTCAGCTGAAACGCCTCCAGCGCCTCGTCGTCGAGGATCGGCACATAGTCGACGCGGCCGGAATCGCGCAGCCACGAATGCTCCGGCCCGACGCCCGGATAGTCAAGGCCCGCCGAGATCGAGTGGCCGTCCATGATCTGGCCGTCGGCATTCTGCAGGAGGTAGGTACGGTTGCCATGCAGCACGCCGGGCGCGCCGGCACTCATCGAGGCGCAATGCTCGATGCCGTCGAGGCCGCGACCGCCGGCTTCGACGCCGATGATGCGCACCTCACTATCGTCGAGGAAGGGATGAAACAGGCCGATGGCGTTGGAACCGCCGCCGACACAAGCGATGATCGTGTCCGGCAGCCGGCCTTCCTGCTCGAGGATCTGGGCGCGCGCCTCGGTGCCGATCACCGACTGGAAGTCGCGCACCAGCTCCGGATAGGGATGTGGGCCGGCGGCGGTGCCGATCAGGTAATAGGTGTCCTCGACATTGGTTACCCAGTCGCGCAGGGCCTCGTTCATGGCGTCCTTCAGCGTGCCGTGGCCGGCGGTCACCGGCCGCACCTCGGCGCCCAGAAGCTTCATGCGAAACACGTTGGGGCTTTGCCGGGCGACGTCGGTCGCGCCCATATAGACGATACAGGGAAGCCCGAAGCGCGCCGCCACTGTAGCGGAAGCGACGCCATGCTGGCCGGCACCGGTCTCGGCGATGATCCTCGTCTTGCCCATGCGCTTGGCGAGCAGGATCTGGCCGAGGCAGTTGTTGATCTTGTGCGAGCCGGTGTGGTTCAGGTCCTCGCGCTTGAAATAGACTTTTGCGCCACCCCCGAGGCCCTTAGCCGCGGAAACCCCGCGAAGATGCCGGGTAAGGCCTTCGGCGAAATAGAGCTTCGATGGCCGCCCGGCATAGTGCGTCGAGAGATCGGTCAGTTCGGCCTTGAAATCCGGGTCGTTCTTGACCTCGTTCCAGTGCCGCTCCAGCTCGAGGATCAGGGGCATCAGCGTTTCGGCAACGAAACGACCGCCAAAAATGCCGAACATGCCCTGCTCGTCGGGGCCGGTGCGGAAGGAATTCGGTATCGCCGGCTTATCCATCGCCGATCTCCTGGTCTGTGGTTTGAAGCGTGGTCAGGCGGCGCGGTTGTCGCGTGCTGCCCCGACGGCCCGGAAAAATTGTTCGATCAGCGCCGGTTCCTTGACGCCCGGTGCGCTCTCCACGCCCGAGGAAACATCTATTCCGGGCGGGTTCGCCAGCCGAAGGGCGTCGCCGATATTGCCGGCGTTGAGCCCACCGGAAAGCATGTAATCAACGCCGGCGTCAAGGCCGGCCAGAACGCGCCAGTCGAAGGCAAGGCCGTTGCCGCCCGGCAATTCCGAACCCTTAGGCGGCTTGGCGTCGAACAGGAAACGGTCGGCAATGCCGATGAAGGGTTTAACCCGCTCGAGATCGGCAGTCTCGCTGACCGGCAGCGCCTTCATCACCGGCAAGCCGTAGCGCGCCTTCACTTCGGCCACCCGCCCGGGGGTTTCGGCGCCGTGAAGCTGCAGCATGTCGGGCTGCATCTTTTCGACGATCTCGTCCAGGAACATATCGCTGGCGTCGACCGTCACCGCAACAGCCTTAGCCTTGCCGCGCGCCGCTTCGCGCAGGCGGCCGGCTTCCGCCGGCCCGACATAGCGCGGGCTTTTGGCAAAGAAAATGAAGCCGACATGGCTGGCGCCGCCGGCCAATGCCGCAGCCAGTGCCTTGTCGGTCTTCAACCCGCATATCTTGATGTCGAGCGCCATGGCGCGGGATTGGCACGAAACGGCAAAAGAGTCGAGAAAAAGCATCCTGTTTGCCGCCAGCCCGGAACGCGCTACCTTGCTAATGTAAGAGCGGAACGCGCTACCTTGCTAATATAAGAGCGCGACGCGCTACTTGCTCAGGCACAAAGGCGGGAGAACAAAGACATGCCGGAAAAGACCGTCGCGGAACTCAGGCAAAAGCTGGCACAGGCCCATGAGGTCATCGCTCATTTGATGGACAAGGCGGCTTTCAACGGCGCCGAGGCGCACCGGGCGCTGGCCTATTTCAGCAACGAGACCTTCGAGCAGGATTTTCTGCCTTGGCCGCGCCATGTCGATGAGGGGTTGCGGCCGGAGGAGTTGAACGCGGCGAATGACGATTGATCGGACAACTACTCGAACGCGATCGCCTGCAGCGCGCCGCCATTGCGCTTGAGCCAGTCCTTGCAGCGGTCAGTGTCCGGGCAAAGCTGCTCGCATAATTTCCAGAATTTCGGGCCGTGGTTCATCTCCTTGAGATGCGCCACCTCATGCGCGACGAGGTAGTTTATCACCGGCCGCGGCGCCATCATGATGCGCCAGGAAAACGACAGATTGCCGTCCGACGTGCACGATCCCCAGCGGCTCGACGTATCCTTGAAGCGGATCGCCTTGGCGCGCTTGCCAACCGCAGCACAGTGCTTGGTCACCAGCGCCTCGATCTCGCGCTTGGCCTCGCGCTTCAGGAAATCGGCGATGCGGCGCGGCAGATGCACGCGTTCGCCATGCACGATCATCAGCGGCCCGCGCTCGTCGTGCGACAGCGTGACGGTGCCGCGTTTCGACGGTTCATGGACGATGCGATGCGGCACGCCGCGCATCGGTATCTTGATGCCGGGCCGCACCTGCGGCCGATTGGGCACTTTGGCCAGCCTTTGCTCCAGCCAGTCCTGATGGCGGTCGAGGAATTTTTCGACCTCGCCGCGGCGCAGCCCCGGCGGCACGGTGATGCGCAGGCCGCGGCCGCCGGAATCGATGCGCAGCGTCAGGCGCCGCGCCCGGTCGTTCTCGACGATCTTGAGCGGCAGAGTGCGGCCGGCAACGCAATGCTCGCGCTCCACGACGGGCGTGGGCTTGGGTTTCGTCGGGGTGCGGAAGAAGCCGAAGGACATTCCGGGACGATACGTGATTCGAGGGAAACGACTAGAACAAAAAAGAAACGGCGCCGCTGACGCGACGCCGTTGGATTATCTATCTGCGCACGGGACCTTACTCGTCGAGCAGGCCTAGCGTGCCGCTGGGTTTGTTGTTCGTCGTCGATCCGGTCGTGGGTGATGTCGACTTGTTGCGGTTGGCCATGAAGCGGTCGAACTCTTCCTGGTCCTTGGCGCGGCGCAATTCGCGGGCATATTCGTCGAACTCGCTCAGCATCTCGTCGAGCTTGCGGCGTTCCTCGGCAAGCCGCTCGAGTTCCTTTTCGCGCCAGTCGTCGAAAGCGACGTTGCCGGTGCGGGCGGAGCCATGACTCCAGCGCGCGGCCTTGTCGGAACCGCGGCGGCAGCCGGCGAAGATGCCGTCGGTGGCGCGGTTGACGTCACGCTTGAAGCCGTCGAGCCTGTCGCCCCAGATGATGTAGGCGAGCATGGCTAAGCCGAGCGGCCAGAACACCATGAACCCGATCACCATCAACGCGATGGTCGCCGGCGTCCAGGCCGGACGGATCAATGCAGATGTGTTCATTTCTCCCAATCCTTCAGTTGGAGACAGCCAAATCCGGCTGCGTGGAATCGAAATGGGATGGAGAAAACGGCGATTCAAGACAGCAACCGCCAAAACCGGACAAGCGGCTGAAATGATTATCGCTTTTTGAGCTTTTCGAGGAAAAGCACGACCAATCCCGCTATCAGCCCCCAGAAAGCCGCACCGACGCCGAATAACGTCAGCCCCGACGCGGTGACCGCGAAGGTGACGGTGGCGGCCATCCGCTCGTCCTCGTCTTTCAGGGCGATCGACAGCGCATTGGCGAGCGGTGCCATTAGCGCCAGGCCGGCGACCAGCGCGATCAGGCTCGGCGGCAATACGGCGAAGATCGCCACCAGCGACGCGCCGAACAGGGCAAAGACGAGATAGGCCAGTGCGTAGAACGGCCCGGTCTTCCAGCGCTCGGCTGGATCGGGATGCACGTCGGGTCCGGTGCAGATCGCCGCCGAGATCGCCGCCAGATTGGTGGTCGAGGCGCCGAACGGCGCCGTCAGCAGCGAAAACAGGCCGGTGACGCCGATCAGCGGCCCGGGTTCGGGATGATAGCCGGCTGCCCTCAGCACGGCGAGGCCGGACAGGTTCTGCGAGGCCATGGTGACGAGGTAGAGCGGCAAAGCGAGGCCGATGATCGCGGTGGCGGTGAACTGCGGCATCACCAGCGTCAAGCTCGAGAGTTCCGGTGCCGGCAGACCGCCGACCCGGCCGGTGAGGAAGGCGGCGAGACCGCCGCCGATCAGCACCAACAGCACCGACAGCGCCGGGTTGAACAGGCGGATGACGAAGAACGCCGCAATCAGCGGCAGGATCAGCCACGGGTCGACGGGAACGGTTTTCACCGCATTGATGGCGAAGGTGACGACGATGCCGGCCAGCATTCCGGACGCGACCGAAGCCGGTATTCTGGCGATCAGCTTGGTCAACGGCCCGAACAGGCCTGTGGTGATTAGCAGGACCGCGGTGACGATGAAGGCGCCAACCGCCTCGCCCATCGAAAAGCCGGTCGATGCGGCGATCAGCGCCACGCCTGGCGTCGACCATGCGGTGATGACCGGCATTTTTGTGCGCCAGGACAGCCACAGGCTCTCGATCGCCATCGCCAGGCAAAGCGCCGCCACCCAGCTTGCGGTCTCAACCTGCGTTGCGCCGACCGCCTTGGCGGCGGCGATGACGATGGCCAGCGTACCGCCGAAGCCGACGATCGCCGCCACAAAGGCAGACATCGGAATGGAAATGCGCATGTCCTTATCCCGCCTGCCGCACCATCGCGCCCACCGCCCGCACCAGCATGTCGAGATCCTGAGGCCGCGACAGGCGGTGGTCGCCGTCGGGGATGAGCGACAGCGTGACGTCGTCGGCCGGCAGCAGGCTGACCAGCTTCAGCGCATGGCTCGACGGCACGTCGGGATCGGCCAGTCCTTGCAGGATGTGGACCGGGCAGTGCGTGTCGATCGGCCCGGTCATCACCCGGTTGCTGCGGCCGTCCTCGATCAGAGCGCGCGTGTAGATGTAAGGCTCGGCTGAATAACCCGACGGCTCTTCGAAAAAACCCTTTTTTCTGAGGTCGCGCTTCTGCGCCCCGGTCAGCACCGGCTCCACCAGTTCGAACGTGAAATCAGGCGCCGGGGCCAGCAGCACAAGGCCGGCGACACTGTTCTCGCCCGCCTTGCGCAATTCCTGCACCATACGCAGCGCGATCCAGGCACCCATCGACGAGCCGACCAGGATTTGCCTGCCCTGGGTGAAGCGACGGTAAACGGCCAGGCTCTCGTCCAGCCATTTCGAGATGGTGCCGTCGGCAAAGGCGCCACTCGATTCGCCATGGCCGGAATAATCGTGGCGCAGGAAGGCGCGGCCTTCCCCGAGCGCCCATTCCGACAGGGCTTCGGCCTTAGTGCCCAGCATGTCGGATCTGTAGCCGCCAAGCCAGACGATGCCGGGCTCGGCAGCTGCCGCATGCCTGACGGCGATGCTCGTCCCGTCGACGTCCAGAAAGATCGGGGTGGTGGTCATGGTGTATTCCCTCACGCCGGTCTTTTGGCACAGCAAGGCATTCAACGAAAAGTGCTCTGCTACTTTCTTCGCTTGGTGCAGAGGAGCATTCATCGAGCAGGTGATTTCCTGAGAATGCTGTGCTATTGACTCCGACCGCGCGCTCACCACATTGCGCGTTCGCAATTCTGAACTGAAGAACCCCTTAACGAAACGGCTCAAGGAGACCACGACCATTCGCAGACCTTTCAAAGCAGCGGCGCCCACCAAGGAAGGCCCGCGCTCCAACCGTGACATCCGGGTTCCCCGGGTCCAGCTAATCGACGCCGAAGGCCAGAACCGCGGCGATGTCTCCATCAACGACGCATTGCTGCTCGCCGAAGAGGCTGGGCTCGATCTGGTCGAGATATCGCCCAATGCAGTGCCGCCCGTCGTAAAGATCCTCGATCTCGGCAAGCTGAAATACGCCAACCAGAAGAAGGCGGCCGAGGCGCGCAAGAACCAGAAGGTCATCGAGATCAAGGAGATCAAGATGCGCCCGAACATCGACAGCCATGATTATGAGACCAAGATGAAGGCCGTCCGGCGCTTTTTCGAGGAGGGCGACAAGGTCAAGCTGACATTGCGCTTCCGCGGTCGCGAGATGGCGCATATGGAACTCGGCATGCAGCTTCTGAACAAGGTTCGCGAGGAAGTGGCGCCCATCGCCAAGGTCGAAGCCGAACCGAAGCTCGAAGGCCGCCAGATGATGATGGTGCTGGCGCCCCGCTAAAGCGCGTTGCGCTTTAGTTCTGTTTTGTGCATGTCGTTGTCCCAAAACCGCGGCGCACTTTTGGGCGACATGCATTAAATCCGCCTGAATCATGTTGCAAGGCGTCCCGGCGATCGGCGGGGCGCCTGTTTCTTGTCCAGACGCTGCGATCGCCGGCGAGCGCAAAGACGCTCTGGTTCCCTCGACGATCGGATTCCCGACATGGTCAATGACGTCAAGCATTCGGAAGCCAAATATGGGCTGGGCAGCTACCAGCACACGCGCAGGATGGTGCTTGCCGTCGTCGTCGTCGTCCTGTTCGCGATGCTTTTGTTCGGGCAGTCGGTTTTTCCGCCCGATACGCCAGTGCATGAAACGATCGAAATGGTTGGCGTCGTGCTGATCTTTCTCGGCATCGTCGGGCGCTTGTGGTCGACGCTCTATATCGGCGGTCGCAAATCCTCCGAAGTGGTGACCGGCGGACCCTATTCGATCACCCGCAACCCGCTCTATGTCTTCTCTACTTTAGCTGCCGCCGGTGTCGGCGCACAGATCGGCTCCTTCACCGCCACGATCGGCTTTGGAGCGCTCTGCGCGGGTGCCTTTTACATCGTTATCCTGCGCGAGGAGAAATTCCTCAAGGAGGTTCTCGGCGCGCCATACCAGGCCTACCTGGCGAAAGTGCCGCGCTTTTTACCGAAGCTGTCGCTGTATCAGGAAGGCGACACCGGCGGCTTCAAGCCGCGCCTGCTGCGAACCACGCTGCTGGACGGTCTGGTCTTCCTGGTTGCCTTGCCGGCTTTCGAACTGATCGACGGCGCCCAGCAGTCCGGCATATTGCCGGTGCTGTTCCGTTTCCCCTGAGTACAGTGTTGCTGAGTACAGCGTTGCTGAGCACGGGGTGTTGCGCGCGCCCCCGCTTTGACGTATAGGACCGCCGTTCCCAAAAAACCGCCCGGCAGGGCATGCCGTGGCGGTTTCATTTGCTTTTCGGGCTTTGGTCGGCCTGAAGCGAACAAAAAGCGCATTGGTGCGCATATAAACGGAGTAGCAAAATGCCCAAGATGAAGACCAAATCGGCCGCCAAGAAGCGGTTCAAGATCACAGGTACGGGTAAAGTTCTGTCGGCTGCGGCCGGCAAGCGTCACGGCATGATCAAGCGTTCCAACAAGTTCATTCGAAATGCCCGCGGCACGATGGTTCTGGCTGAACCGGATGGCAAGAAGGTCATCAAGAATTTTCTGCCGAACGGCCTCTAGGGCATGATGCCAAAAAGTTGCAGACTTTTTGGAAAACATCATGCACCAAAATAAGGGCATTCGGTCTGGACACGCATTTGTTTTACGCAATTCCGAACGGAAAACCGCTAGGCACTTTTCCTGGAATTGCTTTTAAGGAGATCATGACATGGCACGCGTAAAGAGAGGCGTCACCTCGCACGCCAAGCACAAGAAGGTCCTGAAAGCCGCCAAGGGTTTTTACGGCCGTCGCAAGAACACCATCCGCATCGCCAAGCAGGCGGTGGAAAAGTCGATGCAGTATGCGTATCGCGATCGCAAGAACCGCAAGCGCTCGTTCCGCGCGCTGTGGATCCAGCGCATCAATGCGGCGACGCATGAGCATGGCCTGACCTATGGCCGCTTCATCGACGGTCTCAACAAGGCCGGCATCGAGATCGACCGCAAGATCCTGTCGGATATGGCCATCCACGAGCCGCAGGCCTTCGCCGCACTCGTGGCCAAGGCCAAGGTTGCACTCGAATACCTCAAGAACACCACGCCGAATGCTTTTGAAAGCGCTGTCGCTTAAGACCAGCGCTTCCCAAGCTATTCGACACTTGATTTGGGAAACCCGCGCTGGCAGGGCTGGCGCGGGTTTTTCTTTGCTTCCAATCGGATCTGGAACATGAGTGACATGGAAACTCTCGAAAATTCCCTGATGGCCGAGATTGCCTCGGCTGCCGATGAGCAGGCGATCGAGGCGGTGCGTGTCTCTGCTCTCGGCAAGAAGGGCTCGGTTTCCGAGATACTGAAGACACTCGGCTCGATGAGCGCCGAGGAGCGCCAGGTCAAAGGCCCGGCAATCAACGGCCTCAAGAACCGCGTCACCGAGGCACTTTCTGTTCGCCGCGCCGAGCTGAAGGACGCGGCGATTACGGCCCGTCTCGCCGCCGAGAAGGTCGACGTCACCTTGCCGGTCAGGCAATCGCCGGCCGAGCGCGGCCGCATCCATCCGATCAGCCAGGTTATCGACGAGATCGCGGCGATCTTCGGCGATCTCGGCTTTGCCATCGCCGAAGGTCCGGACATCGAGACCGACTATTACAATTTCACCTCGCTGAACTTCCCGGAAGGCCACCCGGCGCGCGAGATGCACGACACCTTCTTCTTCCAGCCGGACGCGCAGGGCGAGCGCAAGCTTTTGCGCACCCACACCTCGCCGGTACAGATCCGCACCATGGAAATGCAGAAGCCGCCGATCCGCATCGTCATTCCCGGCAAGACCTACCGGCAGGATTCCGATGCCACCCACTCACCGATGTTCCATCAGGTCGAGGGGCTGGTGATCGACAAATCGGCCAATGTCGCCAACATGAAGTGGGTGCTGGAGGAGTTCTGCAAAGCCTTCTTCGAGGTGCCGAGCGTCAAGATGCGCTTCCGGCCGTCCTTCTTCCCGTTCACCGAGCCCAGCCTCGAGGTCGACATCCAGTGCGACCGTTCGCGGCCGGGCGAAGTGCGCTTCGGCGAGGGCTCGGACTGGATGGAGATCCTCGGCTGCGGCATGGTCCACCCCAATGTGCTCCGCTACGGCGGCCTCGATCCCGACGAATACCAGGGCTTTGCCTGGGGCATGGGCATCGACCGTATCGCCATGCTGAAATACGGAATGCCAGATCTGCGCGCCTTCTTCGACGCGGATGTGCGCTGGCTGTCGCATTACGGTTTTAGGCCGCTCGACATGCCGACGCTGTTCGGGGGCTTGAGCGCGTGACAACCGGGCCGCAGCAAATCCGCGGGCAGCTCGCCTTCCTGCACATGTCCGACGCGCGGCCGCATAGCTTCAAGTGCAGCGTGCCTAGACCAGACGGAACACAGTCATGAAACTTACCCTCTCCTGGCTCAAGGATCATCTCGAGACCGACGCCTCGCTGGCGGAAATCGTCGAGCGTCTCACCTCGATCGGCCTCGAGGTCGAGCATGTCGACGACCGGGCGAGCCTGGCCCCCTTCGTCATCGCCAAGGTGGTGACGGCGGTCCAGCATCCCGACGCCGACCGGCTTCGCGTGCTGACCGTCGACACCGGCGACGGCAGGGCGCCAGTGCAGGTTGTGTGTGGAGCGCCGAACGCCCGCGCGGGCCTGATCGGCGCCTTTGCAGCACCGGGCACCTATATTCCCGGCATCGACGTGACGCTGACCGTCGGCAAGATCCGCGGCGTTGAAAGCCACGGCATGATGTGCTCCGAGCGCGAGCTCGAATTGTCAGAAGAGCATGACGGCATCATCGACCTGCCGGCCGATGCGCCGGTCGGCACCAGTTTCGCCGCCTATGCCCATCTCGACGATCCGCTGATCGAGATCAATCTGACGCCGAACCGGCCCGATGCAACCAGCGTCCATGGCATCGCCCGCGATCTGGCTGCGAGCGGGCTCGGCACGCTGAAGAGCGCGCCGATAGAGCCGGTCCCCGGCAAGGGCGAGACGCCGGTCAAGGTGACGATCGAAGCGCCGGAGCTCTGTCCCGGTTTTGCGCTGCGCCTGGTGCGCGGCGTCAAGAACGGTCCGTCGCCGAAATGGCTGCAGCAAAGGCTTCTCGCCATCGGCTTGAGGCCGATCAGCGCGCTCGTCGACATCACCAATTACGTCACCTTCGACCGCGGCCGGCCCCTGCATGTCTTCGACGCTGGGAAGGTCACCGGCAATCTCGCCGTGCGCCGGGCGCGTGACGGCGAAAAGGTGCTGGCGCTCGACGGCCGCGAATACACGCTTACGCCGGAGATGTGCGTGATCGCCGACCAGGACGGCATCGAATCGATCGCCGGCATCATGGGCGGCGAGCATTCCGGCTGCGACGAGAACACCACCGACGTGCTGATCGAGTCGGCGCTTTGGGACCCGATCGCGACCGCCCGCACTGGCCGCACGCTCGGCATCATCACCGATGCACGCTATCGGTTCGAGCGCGGCGTCGACCCGGAGATGATGGTTCCCGGCCTGGAGCTGGCAACGAAGCTGGTGCTCGATTTCTGCGGCGGCACGCCGGCGCAAACCGAAGTCGTCGGCTACGCAGGCCATCGGCCGAAGATCGTCTCGTTTCCGTTGTCGGAAGTGAAGCGGCTGACCGGCATCGAAGTGCCGCGCTCGACGAGCCTCGACATTCTTGCCCGCCTCGGCTTCGAGCCGGAGGGCACGGGCGATGTCGTCAATGTGGCGGTCCCGTCCTGGCGGCCGGATGTCGCCGGCAAGGCCGACCTGGTCGAGGAGGTCATGCGCATCCACGGCGTCGACAACATCGCGCCGCAGCCGCTTGGTTCTCATGATGCGGTCAACGCCAAGATCCTGACTGTGCTGCAGATCCGCACCCGCGCCGCCAAGCGGGCACTCGCCGTGCGCGGCATGATGGAGGCCGTCACCTGGTCGTTTATTCCGGCAAAACACGCCGAATTGTTCGGCGGCGGCCAGCAGGCGCTGAAGCTTGCCAACCCGATCGCCGCCGATATGTCGGACATGCGGCCGTCGCTGCTGCCGGGGCTGATTGCGGCCGCGCAGCGTAATGCCGACAAGGGCATCGGCGATGTCGCGCTGTTCGAAGTGTCGGGCACCTACGAGGGCGATGGCGCCGACCAGCAGCGGCGTGTTGCCGCCGGCGTGCGGCGCGGCACCGCCAAGCTCGAGGGCTCCGGCCGCCATTGGGCCGGCAACGCCGGCGCCGTCGGCGTCTTCGACGCCAAGGCCGATGCGATCGCAGCACTCGAAGCCTGCGGCGCGCCGGTCGAGCGGCTGCAGATCGAGGCCGGCGGCCCGGCCTGGTATCATCCCGGCCGCTCCGGCACGATCAAGCTTGGGCCGAAGGTAATCCTTGGCACGTTTGGCGAGTTCCATCCGAAGACGCTGGAGGGGCTGGACGTCTCCGGCCCGCTTTGCGGCTTCGAAGTGTTCATCGATGCGGTGCCTGAGCCGAAGGCCAAGCCGACGCGGACGAAGCCGAGGCTCGATCTGTCCGCCTTCCAGGCGGTCAAGCGCGATTTCGCCTTCGTCGTCGACAAGGCGGTCGATGCCGGCACACTCGTTCGCGCTGCCCTTGCCGCCGACCGGAAGCTGATTTCCGGTGTCTCGGTGTTCGATGTTTTCGAGGGTGCAGCGCTCGGCGCGGCGAAGAAGTCGATCGCCATCGAAGTGTCGATCCAGCCGGTTGAAAAGACGCTGACCGATGAGGATTTCGAGGCGCTTGCCAAGCGCATCGTCGAGAATGTCGGCAAGCAGACCGGCGGCGTGCTCAGAACCTAGAACGGTTGCGATGATGGTTCACACCAGCAAGCTCTCCATCACCTGGCTGGCAACTCACATCGGGACGATCGACGGCTTCCTGGATGACCAGGAATGCGCCGATCTGATCGCTGACAGTGAACGGCGCGGTTTCGAGGCGGCCAAGGTGAACAGCTCCGGCGGCGCCACCGTCCTGAAGGAGCTTCGCAACAACGACCGGGTTGTCTTCGATGACGAGGACCTTGCGGATTTGCTCTTCGCACGGGCGCGGCCTCTGCTCTATCGTGGTCTCGGCGACTGGCGCTTGACCGGGCTGAATGAGCGTTTCCGTTTCTATCGCTATGGGCCGGGCCAGAAGTTCGATTGGCACCATGACGGCTATTTCGAGCGCCACGCCTTGGAGCGCAGTCAGTTCACGTTCATGATTTATCTATCGGATGGATTTGAAGGGGGAGGAACCTCGTTTCGCGGCGAGATGCCGGGCTATGCCGGTAGCAGTCTTCTGGTGAAGCCGAAGAAAGGAATGGCACTGGCGTTCTACCATCCGATCGAGCATCGCGGCGACGAGGTGCTGTCGGGGCGCAAGTACGTCATCCGAACGGACGTGATGTACAAGCGCCAATGAAAGGCTGTCCGTTGTGCCGCTGAGCTAGATGCACCTGACCCCGCTGGAAGTGTTTTTCGTCCAGGAGTTCTGCCGTTCCGCCGGCATTTCTCCTGTCATGATGGGTACCCTGAAAGTCAAAAAACGCAGCCGCGATCCTGTAGGGTTCATGACCACAGTCACTTCCTCATCGGTTGCTCCGGAATTGCGATTTGAGAGTCGGGTGTTCAGTTCGCCCAGGGTAGCGTATGTCGGCCCCGACCGGCTTCCTTGCGGCATGGTTTTGTTCTTCGACGAGGTTACAGGAAGGCTCGACGCGATCGAGGGCTTTGCATATGGCGAGGAGTGGCCTTCAAACGAAGAACCGTTCTTCTGGGCAGAGCCTGACGAACCATGAACTGATGGATTGCGCAGGCATCGCGAATCGCCTTCCAAGAGCCGATGGACCATCTGCGCTATTCCGGGCTCTCCTTCGAAACTCAGCGCACGGCGTTTCTCGACATCGTCTCGAAAGACGCCCTGATCCATGAAGCGCTGGTTCGCGCGCGCGGTCTCGACCTCCCCGACTGGCTGGTCGTGTCCGGCGCGCTTTACAACAGCGTCTGGAACCATCTGACCGGAAAGCCGTCGGGCTATGGCATCCGGGATGTCGACCTGTTTTATTTCGATGAGAGCGATCTGTCTTACGAGGCCGAGGATTTGGTCATTCGTTGTGCAGCGGAGCATTTCGAAGGGTTGACGCTTCCGGTCGAGATCCGCAATCAGGCGCGGGTGCATCTGTGGTTTGAGGCGCGCTTTGGCGGTTCCTATCCCAGACTGTCGTCGTCCGCCGAGGCGCTTTGCTATTTCGCGTCGAAGACGCATGCGGTCGGCGTCCGCTTCGGCAATCACGGCCAGCTGGAGCTCGTCGCGCCGTTCGGGCTCGACGAAATCTTTTCATTTCGAATTACGCCGAACCGGGCACTGGACAATCGGCAGACGCACGAGACGAAGGGCGCTCGCGCAAGGGAGAACTGGCCGGAGATCAGTGTCGTGCCTTGGTAGGAAATGTCGGCGCGAGGCACCCCCCTCTGTCCTGCCGGACATCTCCCCCTCAAGGGGGGAGATCGGATGTCGCCTCGGCTTTCGCCAATCACCGGCGCCGGAAGGGCGGGCAGGGCGCTGGAACTGCCAATCTCCCCCCTTGAGGGGGATATGTCCGGCAGACAGAGGGGGGTGTTTCGCGCCAATTTCTCGCAATTATTTGCATTGCGCTGCCACCGAAAACGGGGTGCCGAAACGCCCCGTTTTCGATTCCGCCGTCGATCGCCACTCACCCGTTGACCAGGGCCAGCAGCTCCTCGGTATAGCGCTTGCCGACCACCTTCTCCGGCGACAGCGCATCGCCGATGGCCTGCACCTCGGCCGCGCTCAATTCGATATCCGCCGCCGCCGTATTCTGTTCCAGATGGCGGATTTTTCGTGCACCAGGGATCGGTACGATGAAATCGCCCTGATGCAGCACCCAGGCGAGCGCCAGCTGCGCCGGCGTCACGCCCTTCTCGGCGGCCATCTTTTCCAGCACGGCGACGACCGCCGCATTGGCCGCCATGGCGTCGGCCTGGAAGCGCGGCAACCCGCGGCGCCAGTCGTCGGCGCCGAGAACATCGGGCTTGGCGATCGTGCCGGTGAGCAGGCCGCGGCCGAGCGGGCTATAGGGGACAAAGCCGATGCCGAGCTCGCGGCAGACGGCCAAGACCTCTTCCTCCGGATCGCGGGTCCACAGCGAATATTCGCTCTGCACGGCGGCGATCGGATGCACGGCATGCGCCCGGCGGATGGTCGCCGCACTCGCCTCCGACAGGCCGAGCGCCCGCACCTTGCCCTCGCGCACCAGCTCGGCCATGGCGCCGACCGTATCCTCGATCGGCACGTTGGGATCGACGCGGTGCTGGTAGTAGAGGTCGATAACCTCCGTATCCAGCCGCTTCAACGACGCTTCGGCAACCGCCTTGACGTGTTCGGGACGGCTGTCGACGCCGGCCATGCGCTCCATGCCGCTGCCTTCTTCGAGGATCTTGAAGCCGAATTTGGTTGCGATCGTCACCTTGTCACGCACCGGCTTCAGCGCCTTGCCGACCAGGACCTCGTTCTCGTAGGGGCCATAGACTTCGGCCGTGTCGAAGAAATTGACGCCGATCTCGACGGCGTGGCGCAGCGTGGCAATCGCCTCCGCCTCCGGCTGGCCGCCATAGGCAAAGCTCATCCCCATGCAGCCGAGGCCGACCGGGTAGACGTCGAGTTCATTGCCAAGCTTGCGGGTTTGCATCACGTGTCTCCTTCTTGTGATGGTTGTGATGCGGCAGAGATAGCGTCTTGCGCTGCGTTCGATAATCGGCTCTCATCTGCACGGGCTGTTCCAAGAAATAGATCAATGAAGCGAACCCATCTTTCACAGCTCGCTGTGCTGGCAACGGTCGCCCAATGCGGCAGTTTTCGCGGTGCCGCCAAGGAGCTGGCAATCGCGCCATCCGCGGTCAGTCATGCGGTTTCCACCCTCGAAGCGCGCCTCGGCGTCCGCCTTCTGGCGCGCAGTACGCGCAGCGTCGCGCCGACCGAGGCGGGCGCGCAGCTGCTCGAGCGTCTCAGGCCGGCGCTGTCGGAGATCGACCTGGCGCTGGAATCGGCGATCGAGGCACGCGACCGGCCGGCCGGCAATCTCAGGCTGACCGTGCCGCGCACCGCGGCCCACCTGGCGCTGACGCCAAGGCTCGGCGCCTTTGCCGCTGCCTATCCGGACATCGTGCTGGAAATCGTCATCGAGGACCGCTTCACCGACATGGTCGAGGGCGGCTTCGATGCCGGCGTGCGGCTGGGCGAGAGCCTGCAGCGCGACATGATCGCCGTGTGCATCGGGCCGAACCTCCGCGGCGCCGTGGTCGGCGCGCCGTCCTATTTCAAGACCAGGCCCAGGCCGCTGCATCCGCACGATCTTGCCGCTCACCGCTGCATCCGTTTCCGCTTCTCCAGCGGCATTCTCTACCGATGGGAATTCGAGAAAAACGGCGAGGAGATCGAGATAGCGGTACAGGGGCCGCTGATCCTCGACGAGGACCATCTGATTGCCAACGCCGCGGTAGATGGCGCCGGGCTTGCCTTCGTGTTCGAGGACTATGTCCGCGATGCGCTCACCACCGCCAAGCTCATTCGCGTGCTGGAGGACTGGTGCCCGCCTTTCGACGGCTTCTTCGTCTATTATCCCAGCAGCCGCCAGATGCGGCCGGCGCTCAGGGCCTTTGTCGATTTCTTCAAGGTCGGCGAGTAAGCCAACCCTCCCCACAAGGGAGAGGTGGAAGAAAGCCGACCTGGCATTCGTTCACCGACCATGTCAGCACTGCCCAAAAACCAGGCCACCGGCTACGGCTGGACGGCGATCATCCTTCACTGGCTGATCGCGGCGCTCTTTATCGGCCAGTTCGTGCTCGGCTTCGTCATGGTGAGACTGTCCAGCCAGCGCACCGCCTTCGAACTGATCCAGCTGCATAAATCCTTCGGCTTCCTGCTGCTTGGGCTGGTCATCCTGCGCATCGCCTGGCGCCTAGGCAGACCGACCCCGCCGCTGCCGCGCTCGGTCGGCCCGTTCGAGCGCCGGATGGCGCCGCTGGTCCATCTCGCGCTTTATGCGTTTCAGCTCGCTCTGCCGTTGTCCGGCTGGGCGCTGGTCTCGGTCTCGGTGCTGGAGATCCCGAGCGTGCCGTTCAATCTGTTCGTCATGCCCAATCTGCCGCTTGGCGAATCGGACAAGGCAGAAAGCTTCTGGGCAGCGACGCACTGGTATCTCGCCTATGCCGGCATCGGACTTGTCGCTTTGCATCTCGCCGCGGCGCTGCGCCATCATTTCTGGCTGAGGGATACGGTGCTGACGCGCATGATCACGGCTTCGTCACATCGCGACACGGAATAGAGCGGGCGGCTCATTCGTTGATGGGGCGAGGACGCAAGAAAGCGTTGCCTGCCAAGAGGACCATTTCCATGTACGCGCGCATCTTCGGATTTGCGGCAACTGCCGCTTGTTTTGCCATGCCTGTTTTCGCCGCCGTTGCCCTTGGCGACGCGGCCGGCAGCTACACCATCAGTCCGGGGAGTTCCAGCATCCACTTCTCCATCGCCAAGCTCGGCGGCGGCGGGCTCGACGGTGCTTTCTCCCGCTTCAAGGGCAGTATCCTCATCGACAACAGCGATGTCGGCCGGTCCCAGGTCAATTTCACCATCTTCCCCGAAAGCGTCGGTACCGGCCAAGGCCGCATCGATGCCTTTCTCCGCTCGGACGCAGTCTTCGACGCGGCCAACAATCCGGAGATCCAGTTCCGTTCGACCAGCGTCAAACGGACCGGCGACACGTCAGCCCTTGTCACCGGCCGGCTGACGGCGCGCGGCAAGACCTTTCAGGAAAAATTCACGGCCGAGCTTGGCGGCCTCAAGGCGGGCACGATAAAATTCCACGTCACCGGCAAGGTGTTGCGGTCGCGCTATGGCATGGATGTCGGCACGCCGATTTATTCCAACGTCGTCGACTTCGACATGACGCTGACGGGTAGAAGGGGATAGTCTTTGCGGAACCTGGTTCCTCGCCCCCGCAAAGCGGGGGAGAGGTGGCCCGGCGAAGCCGGGACGGAGAGGGGGACGACGGCCGCCAAGCCAGAATCCTGCAGGGGCAGGGCGCGGACTGATTATGATGCGAAGCCCATAACGGGCGCGTGAACAGCCAATTCGGCCGCCGCGAAGGCCCCTCTCCGTCTCGGGCTTCGCCCGAGCCACCTCTCCCCACTTCGTGGGGCGAGGAACCAGTGTCCCGCATTGGCTTTTCTCTTGAATTAGGGCAAACCTCCAGGCCTGCAATCGAGAGGAGAAACCTGATGTTCCGATGGGGTGTTTTGTCGACGGCCAAGATCGGCCGCGAGCAGCTTTTGCCGGCAATCGTCGAGGCGGAGAATGGCGTGCTGTCGGCGATCGCCAGCCGCGACCTGTCGAAAGCCCGGGCACTCGGTGAACGCTTCGGCGCGCGCCACGCTTTCGGCTCCTATGAGGAGCTGCTCGCCTCCAGCGACATCGACGGCGTCTACATTCCGCTGCCGACCTCGCAGCATGTCGAATGGACGGCCAAGGCGATCGAGGCCGGCAAGCATGTTCTGGTCGAAAAGCCGCTGGCGCTCGATGCCAAGGACATTCCGCCGCTGATCAAGCTGCGCGATGCCAGGAAGGTTCTGGTCTGCGAAGCCTTCATGGTCGTCTACCATCCGCAATGGATCAAGGTGCGCGAGCTGATCGCCAACGGCGCCATCGGCCGGCTGCGCCATGTCCAGGGCGCGTTCTCCTATTACAATGTCGACCCCAACAACATGCGCAACAAGCTCGATCTTGGTGGCGGCGCGCTGCCCGACATCGGCGTCTATCCGACGGTGTCGACACGCTTTTCGACGGGCAAGGAGCCGCTGCGCGTCCAGGCGACGATCGAGCGCGACAAGACATTCGGCACCGACATCTATTCCTCGATCCGTGCCGATTTCGGCGACTTCGAGCTGTCCTTCTACCTGTCGACGCAGATGGCGGCACGCCAGGTGATGGTCTTCCACGGCGAGAAGGGCTTCATCGAGGTGTTCTCACCGTTCAACGCCGGGCTCTACGACCATCACCGCGTCGAGCTGCACAACCAGAACCACAGCGAGGCGCAGGTGTTCCGCTTTCCTGGCACGCAACAGTACCGGCTGGAAGTCGAGGCCTTCGCGCGGGCGGCACAGGGCGGCAAGGACCGCGTCTTCACCCTGGAAGAATCCGTGCTCAACCAGAAGGTCATCGATGCCATCTTTCGCGCCGGCGAGAAGGAAGGCTGGGAGGCAGTCTAGGCCGGCCATGATCCCAAAAAGTGGGGGACCGGTTTTTGGACGAGATCATGGTCAAATAGATGCCCGACGACGCGGATGTGATCATTGTCGGCGCCGGCCTTGCCGGCCTTGTCGCGGCGGCCGAACTGACTGCGGCCGGCAAGAAGACCATCATCGTCGAGCAGGAGCCGGAACAGTCGCTTGGCGGTCAGGCATTCTGGTCGCTCGGCGGCATCTTCCTCGTCGATTCGCCCGAACAACGGCGCATGCGCATCCGCGATTCGTATGAGCTGGCGCTCGAGGACTGGCTGGGCACCGCAGCCTTCGACCGTGCGGAAGATCTCTGGCCGCGCCGCTGGGCCGAGGCCTATCTCGGCTTCGCCGCCGGCGAGAAGCGGTCCTGGCTCATGCAGCGCGGCCTGAAATTCTTTCCGGTGGTCGGCTGGGCCGAACGCGGCGGCGGCAATGCCGTCGGCCACGGCAATTCGGTGCCGCGCTTCCACATCACCTGGGGCACCGGCCCTGGCGTGCTCGAACCGTTCGTCCAGCGCGTGCGCGAGGCCGAGAAGCGCGGATTGATCCGCTTCAGGTTCCGTCACCGGGTCAACGAATTGACCCGGACGGGCGGCGTCGTCAACGGCGTGCGTGGCGACCTATTGGCGGCGAGCGATGCCGAGCGCGGCCGCAAGAGCTCGCGCGAGATCGCCGGCGATTTCGAGCTGAAGGCGCAGGCCGTCATCGTCGCCTCCGGCGGCATCGGCGCCAATCACCAGCTGGTTCGGGAGAATTGGCCGCAGCGGCTGGGTGCGCCGCCGAAACGCATGATCACCGGCGTTCCCGATCATGTCGATGGCCGCATGCTGGCGATCGCCGAGGCTGCCGGCGGCAGGCTCATCAACCGCGACCGCATGTGGCACTATGTCGAGGGCGTCAGGAACTGGGCACCACTCTGGACCGATCATGCGATCCGCATCCTGCCCGGCCCGTCATCGCTGTGGCTCGACGCGCGCGGCAAGCGCCTGCCGGTGCCGCTTTATCCCGGTTTCGACACGCTGGCCACGCTCAGCCACATCATGAGCACCGGATACGACTATTCCTGGTTCATCCTGACCAAAAAGATCATCCAGAAGGAGTTCGCGCTGTCGGGTTCCGAACAGAACCCCGATCTGACCGGGAAGAGCTGGCGCCAGGTGCTCGGCCGCGCCACCGGCGGCGTGCCCGCGCCGGTCAATGCGTTCATGGAGAAGGGCGAGGATTTCATCGTCGAGCCTGATTTGCCGGCGCTGGTCGCCCGCATGAACGCACTGACCGGCGGCGAGCCGCTGCTCGAACTGGGGCAGGTCGAGCGCGAAATCCGCGCCCGCGACCGGCAGCTCGACAATCCGTTCTCCAAGGACATGCAGATCACCGCGCTGCGCGGTGCGCGAGCTTATCTCGGCGACCGGCTGATCCGCACCGCAAGGCCGCACAAGCTGCTCGACCCCGCCAATGGCCCGCTGGTTGCCGTCAGGCTCAGCATCCTGACCCGCAAGACGCTCGGCGGGCTTGAGACTGACCTCGACAGCCGGGTGCTGGGCGCCGGCGGCCAACCGGTCGAGGGACTGTACGCGGTGGGCGAGGCCGCCGGTTTCGGCGGCGGCGGCATGCACGGCTATGCAGCGCTCGAAGGCACGTTTCTCGGCGGCTGCATCTTTTCCGGCCGCAGCGCTGGACGGGCGGCGGCACGCGCGGTGGGGTGAAACAAGGCCCGCGGCGGCCGTTTGCGCCAAGGTGGCGGTCGCACCGAATGGCCAACTTCCCTTAGGCGAAGGGCTGCAAATTGACGTCCTGAAGCTTGGAACTTGCAAGCAAAGCCTCGAGCACCTGCTTCTTGAGATACAGGCACTGCGAACGGGCAAGTTTGACGATGCCGGAAACGTCGCCTGCCTCGCAGGCAAGAACCAGTTCCTTTTGCTGGGCGATGATCAACTGGGTGAAGTCGCGCGACTTGAACCCGAGGTGGAGAACCCGCGCCGACTGGTCGAGGATCTGGTCCAGCAGATGCGCCAGCCGCAGATTTCCCGAGAGCTCCGCAAGGGCCAGACGAAAGGCACGATCGGCCGCAAGGAATGCAATTTGACTGCGTAGCGTCTCCGGCTTCAGCACTTTTTTTGCTGCCAGCCTGATGTCCTCCAGCCCGCGCTCGGTCATGTTCGATGCCGCCACCCTGAACACTTCCGGTTCGATCAAGCTACGGACATCGAAGATCTCGTTGACATCGCGCAGGCTGAGCGTCGCGACGACGTAGCCACGGCGCGGCTCGCTCCTGACCAGCCCTTCCTGCATCAGGCGGGCCAGCGCGGCGCGGATCGTCGCCTTTTTGATCAGGTATCGATCGCCGATCTGTTTCTCGGTCAGCGCTTCGCCGGGGCGCAGCACGCAGGCAATGATGTCATTCCTCAGCTGCTCATATGCCTGTTCCCTGCGAAGGACGTCGGCGGCTGACAGTGCTGTCGCCTCGACCGT
This sequence comes from Mesorhizobium sp. M0991, assembly GCF_040318915.1. Taxonomy (NCBI): domain Bacteria; kingdom Pseudomonadati; phylum Pseudomonadota; class Alphaproteobacteria; order Hyphomicrobiales; family Phyllobacteriaceae; genus Mesorhizobium; species Mesorhizobium sp. M0991. The sequence goes on along the minus strand of NZ_JAMYNE010000001.1, from coordinate 112,913 downwards.
GGCCGGCCTTGCCGGTTCGGCCCTCAACTTCGTCGTTTTCATATTTTGTCCGTCTGGCTGTCCGGTTGACGCTGGCATCAGCCTTCGCTAGCGTGAGCATCTCAGATTGGAAATCTGAGCATCTCAGGGAGGATAACTGATATGCCTTTACCCGCCAACTCGCCTCTCTACGCCGTTGCCGATGATATCGTCAATGCCGCGAAGGGGCCAGATCCCCTCGAAGCGGTAAGGACGGTCCTGGGCGACTACACCAACCGTTTTCACGCATCGGCAACACTCGCTCACGAAGAAGACGACGACGAGGTTCTTTTGCATGCGAGCCCGAACCTGACGATCTATCACATCACGCTGTCGCCCGGCCTGCAGTACCCGCCCCACAACCACCGGATGGATGCCTTGATCGGCATCTACAAGGGCAGCGAGACGAACTTCATCTATCCCGTTGCTGGCAGCGAACTCGATGTTCCCGAAAGGCAGGACATCGCAGCGCCTGCCGTGGTGCATCTGGCGTCAAATACCGTGCATTCGGTTGCGAATACAGGCAGCGCGCGATCGGGTGCGCTGCATGTCTACCTCGGCGATCTCACACGAACCCACCGCCAGCTGTGGAGCCCGGACAGCAACCAGGCCGAGCCGTTTGACAATGACCGCTACCTCGCCGGCGCTCGGCCCATTCAGCAGTCCGGGCACGAATGAGCGCGGGGGCGCCACGGGCGGCAAAGTCGGCAGTGATCAGCGAACCCGTCGGAATCGCGTCACACTTGTCACTCTCGCCAATCTGCTATCGCCCCTATCCTATCTCACGACCCAACACGTCGCGCCTGCGGCGACAAACCAGCAAGGGAGATGCACAATGACGGCACATCAGAATGGCACAGGCGAGCAGACGACGCGGCTCGCGATGAAGACACCACCGGTCGTTTCGCCTGACGCGTGGGAAGCCGCGCGCCAGCAACTGCTCGTGAAGGAGAAGACGGTGACCCGGGCTCGCGACGCACTGGCCGCCGAGCGCCGGCGGATGCCGTGGATGGCGGTGGAGAAGACCTATACGTTCGAAGGGCCCGACGGAAAGGTCAGCCTGCTCGACCTGTTCGAGGGCCGCCGTCAGCTGATCGTCTACCGCGCCTTCTTCGAGCCCGGCGTATTCGGCTGGCCCGACCACGCTTGCCGCGGCTGCTCGCTGGGGGCCGATCAGGTCGGCAACCTCGCCCATCTGAACGCCCGCGACACCACGCTTGCCTACGCCTCGCGCGCACCGCAGGCCGACATTGCGCGGCTGAAGGCGCGGATGGACTGGAAGATGCCCTGGTACACCATCACCGACAGCTTCGATGCCGACTTCGGCGTTGACGAGTGGCACGGTCATAACGTGTTCATCCGCGACGGCGATCGCGTGTTTCGCACCTACTTCATCAACAACCGCGGCGACGAGGCGATGGGGACGGTATGGAGCTATCTCGACCTGTCGCCGCTCGGCCGCCAGGAGGTTTGGGAAGATTCGCCCGAGGGCTATCCGCAGACGCCGACGTACAAGTGGTGGAACTGGCACGACAATTACGGCGCCGAAGCCGTTCCCGACAAAAAGTGGGTCGAGGTGTCGGACGCGGGAGAGGCCGCGTTCCGGAACCGCACTGAATAGAACGTCTTTGGCGTCGCGGAAATGCGGCTAGGACAATTGGAGGAGCGGGATGCACGGTTCAATTCGACCGCATCCCGCTCACTGTGCAGGACAACGGACATGAGCGAGATTCATGCAGGCGGATCCGCCGGCGATGCGAGCCCGGCCGGCCATAGTGCAGCCGATTGGCTGTCCTTTGCGGCCGCGCCGACCTTCGCAACCATGGCGCTGCTGACGCTTCTCGGCGGAGCGCCGGATATGATGTGCTCGACCGGCCAAGAGGCGTCACCGCTGGGCGGCATGGTCCCGATGTACCTGCTGATGAGCGCCTTTCATTTGGGACCTTGGCTGAAGCGGGTTTCCGGCCCGCGACGCCGCCGCAAATAGAGCTGTACCGGCCGACAAAGGCCCGTTCTGGTCGGGAAGACATCCCTCACCAGATCCACTCGCCCCTTCCCAAAACCGCTACCGCATCGACAATCCGGGTAAAGCTCGAGCGGGCGCGGCCGGCCGTGTGCCTGGCGCGCAAATAGCCGTGCACCAGTCCCGGCTCCTCGAACCACCAGGCGCGCCCGCCTGCAGCAACGATGCGATCGCGATAGGCTTCGCCGTCCGACGACAGCGGGTCGCATTCGGCGGTGATCACGATGGTGGGCGGCAGATTGGCAAAGTCGGCGTCGGCGAGCGGCGACAAGGTGAGATCGCCGGTGCGGTCCTCGCCACCGGTCCTGATGTCCTTGTAGAAAACGAGGTCGCGCACGTTAAGCATCGGCGCTTCCGCGTGGGTGACATAGGAACCGGCGGAGCTGTCGCCGCCAAGGCCGGGATAGACTAGGATCTGGCCGATCGGCTTGCGCGCATGGCCGCGCGTCGCGTGGCTGACGGACGCGGCGAGATTACCGCCGGCACTGTCGCCGCACAGCAGGATAGGCCGTTCGTAAGTGGTCGACGCCCATTCGAAGGCGCTGATGGCATCGTCGAAGGCGGCCGGATGAAGGTGTTCCGGCGCCAGCCGGTAGTCGACCGAAACCACTTCGTAGCCGGTGCGGCTGCAAAGCTCGGCGCAGAGGTCGTCATGGCTGTCGAGCCCGCCGAGCATAAAACCGCCGCCATGGAAATAAAGCACCATCGCCGCCGTTTCCGGCGCCGGAGCGCGGTAGATGCGGATTGGAACCGGATGCCATGGCGTGGCAATGGCGGTGGTTTCCGCCGTGACGCCTTGGGGATAGCCGGCAAAGAACTCGCGGCACATCCGGTTATAGATCTCGCGCTGCTCGGCGATAGTGTAGTCGATCGTATCGGGCGGATAATAGGAATTGGTCCGCTCGATGAAGGACCAGGTCTCGGCGTCGATGAGCTTTTTGTAGTCGGTCATGGGCGCTGAATGGATCGCAAAGAATCCGCCTGAACACCCTTGCGGGGGAGATGCCCGGCAGGGCAGAGGGGGGTGTGAAGGATCGCCATCATCTCCTCAGCGTCATTTCCCCTTCCACACCGGATCGCGTTTTTCGGCAAAGGCGCGAAAGCCCTCGAGATTGTCCTCCGAGCCGTAGAGCGCGTCAACCGTCGGCAGTTGCCGGCGCATCACCCGGTTCATGGCGTCCTGGAAGGTCAGCGATTCTGCGACCCGGGCCGTTTCCTTGATCGCAGCGAAGACCAGCGGCGGGCCGCTGGCAAGCAGCCGGGCGATCTCCCAGACGCGGTCCTCCAGCGTGTCCTTGGGCAGCACTTCGTTGACCAGGCCCCAGCGATGCGCCTCGGCGACATCCATCCAGCGGCCGGTGAGCAAAAGGTCCATGGCGACGTGATAAGGGATGCGCTTCGGCAATTTGATCGTCGCCGCATCGGCCAGCGTGCCGGCGCGGATTTCGGGCAGGGCGAAGGAGGAATGATCCGACGCATAGATGAGGTCGCAGGACAGCGCCAGTTCGAAGCCGCCGCCGACCGCCATGCCATTGACGCAGGCAATCACCGGCTTGTTGAGATCGCGCAGTTCCTGCAACCCGCCGAAGCCGCCGACGCCATAATCGCCGTCGACCGCGTCGCCGCCGGCCGCGGCTTTCAGATCCCATCCGGCGCAGAAGAACTTGTCGCCGGCGGTCTTGACGATGGCGACGCGCAGGTCGGGATCGTCGCGAAACGCCTTGAACGTCTCGCCCATCAGCCGCGAGGTCTTCAAGTCGATGGCATTGGCCTTCGGCCGGTCGAGCGTCACTTCGAGGATCGTGCCCTCGCGGCGGGTGGTGATGATTTCAGCCATTCTTCTTGTCTCCCAGCACCAGCAGCGCATCGGCGATCCAGGCGCCCTTGCCCTCGGTGCAGACGATCAGCGGATTGATGTCGAGCTCCTCGATTTCGCCGGCATTTTGCTGCACGAAGCCGGCAATGCCTGATATCGCATCGATTGCCGCCGCGACGTCGGCCTTCGGCCGACCGCGATAACCGTCGAGCAGCGGGAACAATTTCAGCCCGCGCAAAGCGGCCTCGATATCGTCGGGGGTCGCCGGCAGCATCAGCGTGACGCTGTCGCGCAACAGCTCGACCAGCACGCCGCCGGTGCCGAGCGTCATCACCGCGCCGAACATCGGGTCGCGGGTGAAGCCGACCAGCAGCTCGGCGACGCCATCGCGCACCATGCGCTCGACATAAAGCCCGGTGCCGAGCGGGCCGAGGTCATGCGCCGCGGTGCTGACGGATTCGGCATCCCTGAGGTTGAGCCGGACCGCATCGAGCTCGGATTTGTGGATGACGCCAAGGGCCTTCAGCGCCACCGGGAAGCCGAGCGCCATCGAGGAGATCACAGCCTCGACCGCATTGCCGGCGCGCTCGCCCTTCGGCACGGGGAGCCGGGCCTCGATGAGCCGCGCCTTCGCCTCGGCCTCGTCCGGCGTGACATGGTCGCCGGCCGGCGCGCCGGACGCCGAGGTGTCGATCGGCTGCGCCTGCGGCTCGCGCCACGCCCAGCCGATGAAGGCTGCCGCCTGGGCGGCGTCCATGGCCTCGGAAATGCCGAACAGCGGCACCATGCCCCGCGCCATCAGCCCGGCGGTGTATTCCTCGGGGAGGTTCTCCGGCAGCGAGGAGACGATCGCGCCTTGCGCGCGGTTGGTCTTCAGCGCCGCTTCGAAGGCGCGCAGCGTCGCCCACCAGTCGGTGTCCGAGCAGCGGTCGGGGCGCGGGAAATCGAGCACCAGCATGTTGAGGTCGAAGCCGCCAGACACCATGGCGGTGAAGGTGGCGGTCATCGCCGGCTCGTTGTTCCAGATGAAGGTGTGGTAGTCGAGCGGGTTGGCCACCGCGACCAGCGGCCCGAGCGTCGATTTGACATGCGCGCGGTGCTCGGGCGTGAGTGGCGGAAACGTCACCCAGCGGCCTTCGGCGCTGTCAGCCATCACCGACGCCTCGCCGCCCGAACAGCTCATCGACGACAGCCGGTAGCCGGGCAGGGGTCCGGTGACGTGCAGCAGCTTCAGCGCCTCGATGAAGGCCGGGATCGAATCGATACGGGCGATGCCAAGCCGCTTCAGGAACGCGCCGGACGCTGCGTCCGAGCCGGCCAGCGACGCGGTATGCGAGACGGTCGCCTGCCGCGCCTGCTCGGAGCGGCCGACCTTCATGGCGATAACAGGCTTTTTCAGCTCGCGCGCCCGTGCCGCCAGCCTTTCGAAGCCGGCTACCGAATCGAAAGCCTCGATATGCAAGCCGAGCGCGGTGACACGGTCGTCCTCGATCAGGCCGAGCGCCATTTCGGAAAGCCCGGTCTGCGCCTGGTTGCCGGCGGTCATCAGAAAGGCGATCGGCAGGCCGCGCTTCTGCATCGTCATATTGATGGCGATGTTCGACGACTGGGTGATGATGGCAACACCGCGACCGCCTTCTGGCAGCCTGATGCCGCCATGCTGGTCGGGCCACAAAAGCGCGCCGTCGGTGTAATTGATCAGCCCATAGCAGTTCGGCCCGATGATTGGCATCCGGCCCGCCGCCGCGACCAGCTCGGCCTGCAGCCGCTCGCCGTCCTCGTCATAGGCCTCGGTTTCGAGGAAGCCGGCGGCGAAGCAGACCGCACCGCCGGCGCCGCGCTCGGCCAGCGCCTTGACCACTTCGATGGTCAAGTGCCGGTTGACGCCGATGAAGGCGGCATCCGGCGCACCGGGCAACTCGGCCACCGAGCGATAGGCCTTGCGGCCGGCGACTTCGTCCTTGCTCGGATGCACCGGCCAGATCTCGCCGGCAAAGCCCATCTTGATCGATTGTGCGACGACGGCAGCCGCCTGCGCACCGCCGAACACTGCAATGGAGCGTGGACGCAGGAGACGTTCAAGTCTGTGCATCGATCAGCCCCCGAACGGGCGCAGCAGCGCCCGCGAAATAATGTGGCGCTGGATTTCCGACGTGCCTTCCCAGATGCGCTCGACACGGGCGTCGCGCCAAATGCGTTCCAGCGGCAGGTCGTCCATCAGCCCCATGCCACCATGGATCTGGATCGCCTCGTCAGCGACGAAGGCAAGCATTTCGGTGGCCTTCAGCTTGGCCATGGCCATGTCCTGATCGGTGACGGTGCCCTGATCGTACTTCCAGCCGGCTTCGAACACCATCAGGTCGGCGGCTTTCAACTCGGTCGCCATGTCGGCGAGTTTGAACGACACGCCCTGGAACTTGCCGATCGGCTGGCCGAACTGCTGGCGCTGCGCGGCATATTCGATGGCGTGGCCGAGCGCCCGCTCGGCACGGCCAAGGCAGGTGGCGCCGACTTGAAGGCGGGTCGCGCCGAGCCAGGAATTGGCAACGTCGAAACCCTTGTGGACCTCGCCGAGGACCTGGCTTGCGGGCAGCCGGCAATCGTCGAATTCGAGTATGGCGTTGGTGTAGCCGCGATGCGAGACGTTGCGGTAGCCGTCGCGCACGGTGAAACCCTTGGTGCCCTTGTCGACGAAGAAGGCGGTGATCTTCTTGCGTTTTCCACGCGAAGACTCTTCCTCCCCCGAGGCCATGAAGACGATGGCGAAATCGGCAATGTCAGCGTGGCTTATGAAATGCTTGGTGCCGTTCAGCACCCAGTCGTCGCCGTCTTGCACGGCGGTTGCCTTCATGCCGCGCAAATCGGAGCCGGCGCCCGGCTCGGTCATTGCCAGGCAATCCCATTTTTCGCCGCGAATGCACGGGAACAGATACTTCTCGCGCTGCTCCGGCGTGCCGGCAAGAAGGATGTTCGAAGGCCGCGCCACGCAGGTCCAATGCAGCGCGTAATTGGCGCGGCCGAGTTCCTTTTCATAGAGCAGCCAAGTCACCGTATCGAGCCCGGCGCCGCCGACAACGGCCGGCATGTTGGCGGCATAAAGGCCGGCTTCGATCGCCTTGGCCTTGATCTCCTCGATCAGCTCGCGGCGCAGCACGCCGGTGCGCTCGACCTCGCGCTCATGCGGGTAAAGCTCGTTCTCGACGAAGGCCCGCGTCGTCTCGACGATGAGCTTCTGCTCCTCCGAAAGACCAAAATCCATGGTCTCAGCCTTTCTTCCTTTTCTTCGGCTTTTCAGCCTTGGCCTTCTCGGCCGCCTTGGAGGCGGTGGGCTTCTTGGCCGCAAGCTTGGCCAGCTGCCTGGTGTAGTCCTTATGCAAGGCGCCGGCGCCCCAGCCTTTGCCTTTGTTCTGCTTCGACAGTGCCTCCATGATGGAGACCAGATTGTCGTCGCGGATCTTTTCGAGCTCGCGGATCGACAGACCGTGCGCCTGGTCGTCCGACTGGGTCGCGATCAGCTCGACCAACTCGTCGTTGAACTCCGGCACGTCCATCAGCTTGGTCCACGGCCATTTCAGGCACGGGCCGAACTGCGCCATGAAGTGGCGCATGCCGGCCTCGCCTCCGGCGACGCGATAGACCTGGAACATGCCCATCTGCGCCCAGCGCAGGCCGAAGCCATAGCGCATGATGTCGTCAAGCTCCTCGACCGTGCAGATTCCGTCCTTGACCAGCCACAGCGCCTCGCGCCAGGCCGCTTCGAGCAGGCGGTCGCCGACGAAGGCCTCGATCTCCTTGCGGATCACCACCGGCTTCATGCCGATCGAGGCATACATCTCCTTGGCGACTTCGATCGCCTCGGGAAAGGTCTGTTCGCCGCCGACGATCTCGACCAGCGGCAGGAGATAGACGGGGTTGAACGGATGGCCGACGACCAGCCGCTCCGGATGCTTCTTCATCGCCACCTGCATGTCGGTCGGCTTGATGCCGGAGGTGGAGGAGCCGACAATTGTGTTGGCCGGGGCATAGAGGTCGATCTCGGCCAGAACGCGGTGCTTGAGGTCGAGCCGCTCCGGCACGCTTTCCTGGATGAAGTCGGCATCGGCCACCGCCTCGGCGATCGTCTTGGCGAAGGTGAGCTTGCCCTCTTTCGGCAGACCTCCGGGCAGCATCTGCTTGTAGGCGCGTCGCGCTCCCTTCATCACCTCGCCGACCTTGCGTGACGCCTCGGGATCTGGATCGAAGATCGACACGTCGATGCCGTTGAGCAGCAGCCGCGCCACCCAGCCGGCGCCGATGACGCCGCCGCCGATGGCGGCCGCCTTGTTGATGATGCTCATGCGGAGGCTCCGGTTCTTGTCCTGGCTGTTGCGGGGTCGGTGAGGGCGACACGCTCGCCGGCACGGATCACGGACGCGTCATAGGCCTTGCGCGCGAACACTTCGAGCACGAAGGGCCGGAAGAAATCGATCGGCAATGTCTCGTAATCCGGGTCGAAGCTCGACTGATCCCAGCGTTCGCAAAACTCATCGCAATCGTCGAAATACATGTGCCCGGCGAAACGGTCGCGGGCGTGCGGATTGCCGCCGAGGTGGTGGGCGTAATAGAGGCGCTGGAAGTCGCCGTGCTTCTCCACCACCCAGGTGCATTGCTCGCGCACAAAAGGCTTCAGGATGGCGGCTGCATACTCGTCGTGATTATAGGGCGCGTAGATGTCGCCGATATCGTGCAGCAGGGCGCAGGCAATCCAGTCGGTGTCGGCGCCGTCGCGCCAGGCCCGCGTTGCCGCTTGCAGCGAATGGCCGAGCCGGGTGATCTTGTAGCCGGACAGGCCTTCGTCGAGCTGGATCAGCGCGTCGAGCAGACGCTCACCGGTCTTTGCCGCGTAGTCGATCTCATGCTCGGTGAGGAAGGCATAGTCCTCGCGGTCGCCGTCCTTCATGGCAGTGAATTTCACGGTCTTCATCGGCGGCTCCTCCCAACCGGCTAGCGGCTTTTCAAAGCGGTGCGCGCTTCGTCAGGTTCAGCTTTTTGCGCACCTCATCCGGGCCGATGACCCTGGCGCCCATATTCGACACGATGCTGACCGCCCGCTCGACCAGCTGCGCATTGGTCGCCAGCACCCCCTTGTCGAGCCAGAGGTTGTCCTCCAGCCCGACGCGGACATTGCCGCCGGCCAGCACCGCGGCCGCGACATAGGCCATCTGGTTGCGGCCGATGGCAAAGGCCGACCAGTTCCAGGTTGGCGGCACATTGTTGACCATCGCCATGAAGGTGTTGAGGTCGTCCGGCGCGCCCCACGGCACGCCCATGCACAACTGCACCAAGGCGTCCGGCTTCAGCACTTCTTCCTCGACCAATTGCTTGGCGAACCACAGATGGCCGGTGTCGAAGGCCTCGATCTCCGGCTTGACGCCGAGCGCCGTCATTATGCCGCCCATGGCGCGCAGCATGCCGGGCGTGTTGGTCATGACATAATCGGCCTCGGCGAAATTCATGGTGCCGCAGTCGAGCGTGCAGATTTCCGGCAGGCACTGGCGCACATGCTCCATGCGGTTTGTGGCACCGCCCATGTCGGTGGCTTTTTCGTTCAGCGGCAGCGGGTTCTCCGGCGGGCCGAACACCATGTCGCCGCCCATGCCGGCGGTCAGGTTCAAAACAACGTCGACATCCGCCGCGCGGATGCGCTCCGTTACTTCGCGATAAAGGTGCACGTCGCGTCGCGGCTTGCCGGTCTCGGGATCGCGCACATGGCAGTGCACGATCGCCGCACCTGCCTTTGCTGCCTCGATGGCCGAATCGGCGATCTGCTTGGGCGAACGCGGCACGTGCGGGCTGCGGTCCTGCGAACCGCCGGACCCGGTCACGGCACAGGTAATGAAAACCTCACGGTTCATCGCTAACGGCATCGGACACTCTCCCAATAGAACGTAGGGCAAGAATGCCTGACTTGCCGGAAACTGTTTTGCGTTTTACGAAGATCGTGTGACCAAAACCGAAAAACCGACGATCTTTCGTGCCGAACGTTTGCCGCTCAAGGTGACGCTGCTGGTATTCTCCGGCTCGTCGATCATGTGCGTCGCGTCGGCCGTCGATCCGTTGCGCGCCGCCAACCGTATTGCCGGTGAGACGCTGTTCGATTTCAGGCTGGTCTCGGTCACAGGCGAGGCGCCGGTCACCACATGCGGCCTGCCGGTGGCGGTCAGCGGCCGCTTCGATGCGGCTGACACAACCGACATGCTGGTCGTCGTCGCCGGCTTCGGCACGCAGAACTATGCCACATCGGCTCTGCTGTCCGGACTGCGCCGGGCGGCGCGCGCGGCGCGCGCCTGCGGCGGCGTCGAGGCCGGCACCTGGCTGGTGGCGCGCGCGGGCTTGCTGGAGGGGCGCAGCGCCACCACCCACTGGGAGGACATGGAGGATTTCTCTTCGGCCTTTCCCGGTGTCGACGTGCGCCCCGACCGCTACGTCATCGACGGCCCGGTGTTCACCTCCGGCGGCGCCTCACCGACCTTCGACCTGATGCTGCATCTGATCCGCACGCGGCTCGGCATGGCCGTGGCGCTCGATGTCGCGAGCGTCTTCATCTATGACCAGGCGCGCGCCGCGACGGACGCGCAGCCGCTGGTCTCGCTCGGCCGTCTTGACGGCTACGATCCCAGGCTGGCGCAAGCCATCCGGCTGATGGAAGCGCATGTCGACCAGCCGCTGACCATCGCCGCGGTGGCAAAGCGCGCCGGGGTGACGGCACGGACGCTGGAAAGCATCTTTCGCAAGTCGATCGGCGAAACGCCCGGCGCTTATTACCTCAGGCTGCGCCTCGGCGCCGCGCGCCGCCTGGTGGTCGACACGCGCATCGCCATGGCGGACATTGCCGGGCGAACGGGGTTTTCGTCCGCCGCGGCATTTTCCAGAGCGTTTTCAAGAGCGTTCGGCGAAGCGCCGGTCAGGCTGCGCCAGAGATAGTAGGGGTCAGGCAGCGTCCTGGCGGACGCTGTTGCCGTCGATCTGCGAGCGCATCTGTCTCGCAAGATGGGTCTCGAAGCGGCTGGCGACCGCGCGATCCCATTCGTTTGCACTCAACGCACCTTGCTTCGGGTACGGCAGCGCCATCAGCCGGTCGATGATCGATCCGGCCTCGCCAGATGAGAGCAGGGCGTCGATTTCGCGTTCGTGCTGCATATCGTTTCGCCTCCTTCTTTCTGTTCCCGCCACGAACCACATATACGAGATTCGTGACGGCTGTTTGAAGGCAAGAGCGAGGCGATTGAGGGGCGATGCCGGGCAAAGTTTTGTCCGCCGCCGCCCATCTTGGGCACGATCGTTCCGGCAGTCAGGCAGTGCTTCAGCCAAGCCGCATCGACAGTTCAACATCCTCGCCGAACGGCGTGGACATGTAGCCACTCCCGGTCGAGCGCACCCGCTCGAGGTATTCGGGGCAAAGATCGGCGTTGTCGGCAGCGACGAAGGCGCCCGGCCTGAGGCGGTTTTCAACCAGACTCAAGATCTCGGGATAGAGCGCTTTGGCGCCGTCGAGCAGAAGCAGGTCGACGGTTTCGGGAAGATCGACGCTTAATGTTTGCAGCGCGTCTCCTTCGCGGATTTCCACCATGTCAATGAGACCGCCTGCTGTCAGATTACTCCTGGCGCGCGTCACCTTGGATGGCTCGAACTCGCTGGTGATCAGGCGGCCGCCGCCATTGTCCCGCAAGGCTGCGGCAAGGTGCAGGGTCGAGATGCCGAACGAGGTTCCAAATTCGACGATCGTCCGTGCGCCGCTGCCTCGTGCCAGCATGTAGAGCAGCGTGCCGGTCTCTCGCGAAACGGGAAGCCAGAGGTCCCTTAGCCGCCCATAGAGCTCGACGTATTCGGTCTTGCTTCGAACCAGGCGCATCCGCTCCTCGGCGGAGAATTCTGCCACTGCAGGGCTCGTTGCCGCAGCGGCTTCCTCGAACAGGCGGTCCAGCAGGGGCGCGAGCGGCTTTGTCGTCAGTGTGGTCATAGCGGTCTCCAGTCAAAATTGAATGCGTTCTTGTGCGGCATTCAAAATACGACTAATCATTCGCATTCACTAATCGCATTGGCGCGCCTCGCAATGAGCGATCACCGAAGTCCGCGGATTTCCTCGCGAAAACAGCCCAAGCAGGTCCGCTCGGCGGAGCTCGTCGCTGCGATTTTGCAGGCTGCTGTTCAGGTTTTGGCGAAAGAAGGCGCACAGCGCTTCACCACGGCACGGGTGGCCGAGATGGCCGGTGTCAGCGTCGGATCGCTGTATCAGTATTTTCCGAACAAGGCGGCGATCCTGTTCCGGCTCCAGAGCGACGAATGGCGGCAGACGACCGATTTGCTGCGCGACATCCTCGAGGATATCAGGAAACCGCCGCTTGAACGGCTGCGCGGCCTGGTCCACGCCTTCCTCCGCTCGGAGTGTGACGAGGCCGCGGTGCGTGTGGCGCTCGACGACGCCGCACCGCTTTACCGCGATGCGCCTGAGGCGCAGGCGGCAAGGGCGTCCGGAGACCGCACCATCCAGATCTTCATGCAGGAGGCGCTGCCCAACGCCGCGCAAGTGACTCGCGAATTGGCCGGCGACTTGATCGTGACGACGCTCAGTACGGTGGGGAAGCAGTTCTCGGAGGCGCCCCGAACTTCCGCGGAGATCGAAGCCTACGCCGACGCCATGGCCGACATGTTTTGCGCCTACCTGAGAGGCCTCGATCACGACTAAGACCTTGTCGTCGGTCTCAGCCCCGCGGAAAGTGCTCTTTATCCCGCGGCCGCTGAACAATGCGGCCGCGAACGGGGTACGCCTCAGACGTACCGGTTGACGATATTTTCGAGCAGTTCCTGGCGGCCGGATCTGGGCTGCGGCTCGATCTTTTCCTTGACGACGCGCTCGGCGATTTCCTCCAGCGTGCGCTTGCCGGCAAGCATCGCCTTGGCCTCGGCCGCATCCCAGCCGGCATAGCGCTTGGCGAGCGGGGCGGACAGCGCCTTGTCCTCGACCATGCGCGCTGCCGCCTTGAGACCGCGTGCGCAGCAATCCATGCCGCCGATATGGCCGATCAGCAGATCCTGCGGATCGAGCGACTGGCGCCTGAGCTTGGCGTCGAAATTGGTGCCGCCGGTCTTGAAGCCGCCGGCCTGCAGCACCTGGTAGTAGGCCAGTGCCATCTCCGGCACATTGTTGGGGAACTGGTCGGTGTCCCAGCCCGACTGGTAGTCGTTGCGGTTCATGTCGATCGAGCCGAAAATGCCGAGCGCATTGGCCAGCGCCAGTTCATGCTCGAACGAATGGCCGGCCAGGATGGCGTGGCCCTGCTCGATGTTGAGCTTGACCTCATTCTCCAGTCCGAAACGCTTGAGGAAGCCATAGACGGTGGCGACGTCATAATCATACTGGTGCTTGGTCGGCTCCTGAGGCTTCGGCTCGATCAGGATGGTGCCTTCGAAGCCGATCCTGTGCTTGTAGTCGACGACCAGATTGAGAAAGCGGCCGGCCTGTTCCTGCTCGCGGCCAAGGTCGGTGTTGAGCAGCGTCTCATAGCCCTCGCGGCCGCCCCACAGCACGTAGTTCTCGCCGTTCAGCCGCTTGGTGACGTCGATGCAGTGTTTCACCGTCGCCGCCGAATAGGCAAAGACGTCCGGATCGGGATTGGTGGCGGCGCCCGACATGAAGCGGCGGTTGGAGAACAGGTTGGCCGTGCCCCACAACAGCTTGACGCCGGTCTGCTTCATTTTTTTAGCAAAATAGTCGGCGATCTCGTCGAGCCGCGCCGCACTTTCGGAAAAGTCCCGGCCCTCCGGCCGCACATCGGCATCGTGGAAGCAGAAATAAGGCGCGCCCAGCAGCGAAAACATCTCGAAGGCGATGTCGGCCTTGAGCTTGGCCAGTTCCATCGTGTCGACACCGCCGGCTTTGGGGAACCATGGCCGGTCAAACGTCTGGCCGCCGAACGGATCGCCGCCCGGCCAGGCAAAGGAATGCCAATAGGCGACGGCAAAGCGCAGATGGTCTTCAAGCCGTTTGCCGGCGACGATCTCGTCGGGATTGTAGAACCGGTAGGCCAGCGGATTGGTCGAATCCGGTCCCTCGTATTTGATCTGCTGGATATCGCCGAAAAAACCGCTGGTCATGTTCTTTTCCTCTCGCATGGTTCGGCCTGATTACCTCAGGCGTAATTGGTTTCGCGTTGGTGCTGGGTGAAAGGCACATGTCAAAGCCACTCAACGAAGGAGACAGACCATGACCGACCTCAACACCATTGCCGAAAACTACATCGCCGCCTGGAACGAGAGCGACGCCGCGCGCAGGAAAGCCTTGCTCGAGGCGACCTTCACCGAGGACGTCGGCTATCGCGATCCGATCATGCAGGGCGACGGCCATGACGGCATCGCGGCGCTGATCGACGGCGTGCAGCAGCGCTTTGCCGGCTTCAGGTTCTCGCTGAAAGGCAAGCCGGACGGCTTCGCCGATACCATCCGCTTCTCCTGGAACCTCGGGCCGGACGGCGTCGAGTCCATCATCGAAGGCACCGATATCGGCGTCATCGAAAATGGCCGGCTGAAAAGCATCACCGGCTTTCTCGACAAGCTGCCGGCGCAGTGAGGCCTTTTCGGCAGGCCGCGGCGAGGGCGGGAATCCGCTCACGCCGTGGCGCTCCTGATCGCCGGATAAAGCGCCCGGTAGCGCTGATAAGCATCCGCGTAGGCATCGCCGAGGGCGGCGACCGGCTCGACCGTGGTGTCCGTCGCCGGCGCCGTGCACACGGCGCGCGGATCGGCACCGGTCGACGCAATCAGGCCAAGCCGGGCCGCGCCGAAGGCGGCGCCGAAATCGCCGTCGGCTGGAATATCGATGGGCAGGCCAAGCGCTGTCGCGATGGCCTTCAGCCAGTAGCGCGAACGCGAGCCGCCGCCGATCGCCGTCACCCGGGTCAGCGTCGTGCCGGCTTTGGCCAGCGCGTCGAGGCTGTCGCGGAAGGCGAAGGCGACGCCTTCGAGCACGGCCTGGGTCAGCGCGGCGCGGCCGGTCTCGTGTGCAAGCCCGGTAAACGCGCCACGAATGGCGGAATCATTGTGCGGCGTCCGTTCGCCCGAGAGATAGGGCAAAAAGGAGACGCCGGTCGGCGCCTGCAGCGCATCGCCAAGTTCGGCGGTCAACTCGCCGGCGCTTTTTCCAGCTATCCCCGACAGCCAGTTGAGTGAATCGGTTGCCGACAGGATGACGCCCATCTGGTGCCAGGTGCCGGGCAGTGCGTGGCAGAATGTGTGCACCGCGCTTTCCGGATTGGGAAGATAGGACGCGTTGGCGGCGAAAAGCACGCCTGACGTGCCGAGCGAGACGAAAGCCTGGCCAGCGCCGACCGTGCCCATGCCGCAGGCCGAGGCCGCGTTGTCGCCGGCGCCGCCGGCGATCGGGATGCCGGCCTGCATGCCCCATTTCGCGGCCAGTTCGCCGCGCAAGGCACCGGCCTTTGCCGTGCCTTCGACCAATGACGGCATCTGCCTTTCGTCGAGCGACGTGGCGGCGAGCAGTTCGGCGGACCAGGCTCGTTTGCCGACATCGAGCCACGACGTGCCGGCCGAATCCGACATTTCCGAAATGTGCTCGCTGGCGAGCCAGAGCCGCAAAAAGTCCTTCGGCAGCAGGACCTTTGCCACCTTGGCGAAAACAGCCGGTTCGTTGTTTTTCACCCAGGCCAGCTTCGGCGCGGTGAAGCCGGGAAAGACGATGTTGCCGGTCAGCTTGCGAAAGCGCGGGTCGGCATCGAGTACAGCCGCCTCGGCGTGGCTGCGTGTGTCGTTCCACAGGATGCAGGGACGCAGCACCTGGTCGGCGGCATCGAGCAGGGTGGCGCCATGCATATGGCCGGAAAGGCCGATGCCTTTGACCGCCGCGAGTTCCTTCGCATGCATGGACCTCAGCTCGGCGATCGCCGCTTCGCAGGCGCGGGTCCAGTCGGCCGGGTTCTGTTCGGACCAGCCGGGATGCGGACGCGACACGTCGAGCGACGCATGGCCGGAACCGACGATGCCCTGCGCCGCATCGATCAGCAGCGCCTTGACGCCCGACGTGCCGAGATCGAGGCCGAGATACATGTTTCCTCCCATGTCCGTCATGCCTGGCGGCGACGGTCTTCCTTGCTTCTCGTCCCGGTCTTGCGACACGGGCGGTGAAGATATCCCGGCAATCGTGCCGCCGGACAAGCTCCGGTCAACACGCGAAGATTTTTTCGACACTCGAAAAAATCTGGCCGGGGCAGTTTTTAAGGCAAGATTTAGTCTTGGTCAATTCGCCGCGAGAGCGGTTGCACGCCGTGAAAACAGTGCTGACAACGGGCTGTCCGGCCGTGCCAGTGCACGTTCCGACGCAAGCGCCCTCGCCAGCGCGCCATCATCGGAACGCAATGCCGCCTCGATCAGGGTCAGGTCGATGACGTCGCGTTGTGCGTGGCTGCCGCCGAAGCGATGGGCGATTGCCCGGATCGGCCGGATCAGGCGTATCGTCTCGGCATAATGGCCCTCGCCGAATGCCTTGATGGCGAGCGTCAGGGGATGGCCGACATCCCGGGTGAAACCGGCGTTGTCGTCTTTGCCCTGCATCGCCTCGCGCTGCGCCTCGAGCAAGCCGCTGGCCGGCGCTTCGAAGCCGGCGCCGACAAACGCCATCATTGCGTGGGCGTCGTTGAAGGCATAATGGCCGGCGCTGGCCTTGGGCGCCCAATTGGCGGCGAGTGTTGTCCAGCGCTCGCCGACATCGACGCCGCCGAGATGCAGCCGCCACAGGATCGCCGAGGCATCGACCATGTTGAGCGCCAGCGTCGAGCGCTCGCCATAGATCGGCCCGTCATAGAGCGCCAGCACCTCGTCGGTCTCGCCGAGATCATAATGGAACAGCGCCAGATGCCACCAATTGTGCACCTGCAGGAAGCTTTCCCGCGTCCACGCCTCGGGATTGGCGCGCATCCACAGAATGCCGTCCTTCTGCCGGCTCTGCATCTCCATGACATGGGCCACCGCATGCTGGGCCCAGCCGTCGCGCGGCTCGATGTCGACCGCCGTGCGGCCAAGCTTTTCGGCGCGCGCGTAGTCGCCCATCTCCTCCAAGCCAAAGGCCTGCATGCCGAGTATGGCGTGGTAGCCCGGCATGCCGCTCTGCCAGAACGGCAGCGCGCGGCCGATGCGGTCGCGCAGCATGCGCGCATTGCCGGTGAAGAAGTCGATCTGGTGGCCGGTCTGCAGCGCCAGCGCATCGAGCGGAAACTCGATGGCGATATCCTCCAGCACGCGGGCGGCCTCGTGCCAGCGTCCCTCCGCAAGGTGGCCAAGGGCGGCGACATGCGCCTGCTCGCGCGTCGTCGCGGCAAGCGGCAGCGCTGCCTCGTGACATGCCTTGGCCAGCGCCGTCGCTTCGCGCTCTGTGGCAAGGCCAAAGAGATAACCTTTGAACACATGCGCCATGACGAAGCCGGGATCGTCGGCGATTGCCCGGTCAACTGTACCGACCGGATCGCCGATGAAGCACTGCAACTCGCGCGCAGCCCGGCTGTAGGACGAGAGCCCGGCCTCCGTCGCGCCGGACAGTGTCAAGCCGAATGCATCGCTGACCGCCATGGTCTGTCCTCAGTTGCCCGATCGCATCGCCACCGTCGCGATCCCGGCGCCGACCAGCAGCGTGCCGCCGGTGCGATTGAAGATGCGGATCGCCTTCGGGTTGCGCACCACGTTGCGCGCCCTTGCCGCGATCAGCGCATAACCGAAGGCATTGGCGAAGGCGAGCGCCAGGAAGGTCATCTCGAAGATCAGCATCTGTGCCCAGAAATCCGCATGCCGGTCGAGGAACTGCGGCAGGAAGGCGACGAAAAAGGTGATGCTTTTCGGATTGAGCGCGGTGACCAGCCAGGCATGCGCCGTCATTTTCGCCGACGATACCGCATCGGTGCGCGGTTCGGCCCTGAGCGCACCGCCGGCGCGAAACAACTTTATGCCGAGATAGATCAGATAGCCGGCGCCGATCACCTTCAGCACGGTGAACACGGTGGCCGACGCCGCCAGCAGCGCGCCGATGCCCAGCATCGACAGTGTCATCGCGGTGAAGTCGCCGAGCGCCACGCCGACTGCCATCGGCAGCGCGGTGCGCCAGCCCTGGCCGAGCGCATAGGACACCACCAGCAGGATGGTCGGGCCCGGAATGACCAGAAGGACTGCCGAGGCGGCGGCAAACGCGGCCCAGTTTTCGAAGGACATTTTCTTCTCCTTGAGCTCAAAGAAGAGGATAAATCCTTGGCCTCGCGAAGATGTAAAGAGGCAAAAATCGAAAAAGCCCCTCGTTAACGCGAGGCGGCCGGCCTTCACGCTTTTTCAACCATGATTGGTGAAAATGCCTGCGATCCGGCCGGACCGTGTTTCCCGCCGATAGCGTAGGGTTTGGGTAAATGCGTGAGTTGCCGCACGGTCTGTCGCTGCCGCATAATGGCGACGCAATCGAAACCGAAATACAGCTTTCCCGCCGCACGGTGCTGTCCGGCGCCGGTGCGCTGGCGCTGCTCGGCGTCGCCGGCTGCAGTCAGACGCTGGATCTGCCGTCGCTCCAGCTCGACGACGTGACCACCGGCTCGATCCGGCCGGTCCGTCCGAGCATCAGCGTCGACAAGAACATCACCAGCCCCAACGTGATGTACGCTTCGCTCACCGACGGTGGCTTCAATGTGCCGGAAGTGCCCTATCTCAAGGTCAAGCCGGAGTTCCGCCGCCAGATCGTCGTCGATCCGACCGGCGAGCAGCCCGGCACCATCGTCGTTCACTCGCAGGAGCGGCTGCTCTATCTGGTGCAGCCCGGCGGCGAGGCGATCCGTTACGGCGTCGGCATCGGCAAGGACGGATTCCGCTGGTCCGGCCGCGCCAACATCCAATACGGCAAGGAATGGCCGGTCTGGACCCCGCCGCCCGAGATGATCGCCCGCAGGCCGGAGCTGGTGAAATGGCAAAGCGGACAGCCGGGCGGCCTCGACAATCCGCTCGGCGCGCGTGCCCTCTACATCTATCAGAACGGCAGCGACACCGGTTATCGCATCCACGGCTCGCCCGAATGGTGGAGCATCGGCCAGGCGATGTCGTCGGGCTGCGTGCGCCTGATCAACCAGGACATCATCGATCTCTACAGCCGCGTCTCCAAGAAAAACCCGGTCGTCGTCTTCTGAACGGCGGCTTCGCTTTCAACGATCACTCTGCCGTTGCGCGATGCCGCAAGACAGGCGAATGTGCCTGCGATTTTCATTGCCCGGGAGACGTGAACAATGGCCGGAACTTTTGTCATCGCGCAAGGCGGCGGCCCGACCGCCGTCATCAACCAGACCGTGGTGGGCGCTGCGCTCGAAATCCGCAAGCGGCATCCCGGCGCCAAGGTCCTTGGTTCCATCCACGGCGTGCGCGGCATTCGTGACGGCAATTACGTCGATCTTTCCGCCATCCCCGAGGACCGCCTGCGGCTGATCGCGGCGACGCCGAGCGCCGCGCTTGGTTCGACGCGCGACAAGCCGGATGCCGCCTATTGCGATCTCATCCTCAATGGCTTGAAGAAAGCCGGCGCCGATGCCTTCATCTATATCGGCGGCAACGACACCTCGGGCACGCAGCAGATCCTGACCGACGCCGCCGGCGGCAAGATCGCCTTCGTGCACGCGCCGAAAACCATCGACAACGATCTCGAGGAGAACGATCACACGCCCGGCTTCATGTCGGCGGCCGAGTTCGTCGCTGGAGCATTCCTTTCGGTCGATCTCGATTTCCGCGCTCTGCCGGGCATCTATGTCGGCATCGTCATGGGGCGGCATGCCGGTTTCCTGACGGCCGCGTCCGCGGCATGGCAGCTCGATCAGGACAGCGGCCCGCATCTCGTCTACGTGCCGGAGCGGCCGTTCTCGGCGGCAGCTTTCATCGACGACGTGCGTGCCACGCTCGACCGCCACAAGCGCTGCATCGTTGCCGTCTCCGAAGGCGTCAGCACCGCCGACGGCAAGGCGCTGGTCGAAAGCCTTGTGCCGCCGGAAAAGCTGGAGCGCGACCAGCACGGCAATGTCAAGCTGTCGGGCAGCGACCTGCCGGCAGCCTTGGAGCGCGCGCTCGCCGAAGGATTGCCGGGCAAGCGGGCGCGCGTCGATGCGCTCGGCTATATGCCGCGCGGCTATGTCGGCGCCATCAGCGCGGTGGACGCGCAGGAGGCCTTCGACGCCGGCGCCTTCGCGGTCACGGTGGCCGACGAGGGCGGCGGTTCGGTGGCGCTGCAATATGACGGCAAGAAAACCGTGCTGAAGAAGGTGCCGCTGAAGAACGTCGCCGGCAAAACGCGCCATATGCCGGATGATTTCATGCTGCCCGATGTCAACCGGCTGTCCGATGCGGGGATGGCCTATCTGAAGCGGCTGGTCCCGCAAAAGTACAAGATCGGCAAGCCGTTCGTCTGATGCCGGCCTTGATCTGATGGACAGCTGGTTCAGCAAAACCATCGTCGATGCCAAGACGACGATGCTGACCGAGCCCTTGGTGCATGAATTCGTGCGCGCCAACATCTGGCATTTGCGCGGCCGCGATGTCGACCTGCTGGTCGACACCGGCATGGGGATCTGCCCGCTGGCGCCGCAGATCGACACGCCGGCCGGCAAGCCGCTGCTGGTCGTCGCCACGCATATCCATCTCGATCATGTCGGCTCGCTGCACGAGTTTCCGTTGCGGGCAGGGCCGAGCCACAGCGCCGCGCAGTTCGACAGCATGGATGAAGCGGTGACCTACGCCTACATGTTCCATGATCTGGAAGGCGCCGTCTCCAGGCTGCCGGCAAAGGGCTGGAAAGCGGCCGATTACAGGATTCAGCCGGCGCCGCTGACTAGGACCCTGGACGAGGGCGATAGGATCGACCTCGGCGGCCGCCAATTCCGCGTCCTGCATCTGCCCGGCCACTCTCCGGATTCGATCGCGCTGTTCGACGAGGCAGACGGCCTCTTCTTCGCCGGCGACGCCATCTACGACGCCATGCTGATCGACGACCTGCCGGATTCGGATCGCGTCGCCTATCGCCGCACCATGCAGCGCCTGCTCGACCTGCCGATCCGCATCGGCCATGGCGGCCATGGACCGAGCTTCGACGGCAGGCGAATGCGCGAGATCGCCACCACCTATCTCAGCCGGACCGACGGGAAAGGCGAATAGGAGGCCTCTGCTGAAGCGGCGCAAATCTGAAGCGATTTGTCTTGGGTAGCTATTTTGTTCTTGCTTTGTGCCGGCAGCTATGCTACTAATTTGGGTATGGTGCTGATTCGCCCCAACGATCCGCCGCAAGGCGGGTTTTTGTTTTCGGGTTTCGGCGCCAGCCCGGCACGGCGGTTGCCAGCCGGAAATTAAATCTTCGTAATATTATCTGGAAACGACGATCGGTGCCCTAAATGCGGGGCTGTCGATCCGGTCGGCTGCCGTGACAGGCGAGACAGGCAAGGCCGACGACCGACGCGCCGGTGAATCGTTCCGGTGACGGAACGTTGTGGCTTCACCAATCTCTCGCCCGGACAACGGCCATGTCACCAATCCAGACCCTTCGCAGACATCGCGTCGCCGCTCTGCTGGGCGCCGCGCTGGTTGTCAGCCCCTTCGCCCTGCCTCTCGCTCCCAGGCTGAATGATGTCCTGGCGGCAACAGTCACCCCTCCCGTCACCGGCATGACGGCGCCGAGCGGCTCGTTCGCGCCGGTCGTGGCGGCGGACAAACCGGCGGTGGTGACCATCACGACGGTCATGAAAGCTCAACAGCCGGACACCATGAGCGACGCCTCGCCGTTTGGCGGAACCTCGCCTTTCGACGACTATTTCCGCCATTTCTTCGATGACCAGGGACAGCCCGCCCCCAAAACACCGCCGGAGCAGGCGCCGCGCACCGAGGCCCTCGGCTCAGGCTTCATCGTCGGCGCCGACGGCACCATCGTCACCAACAATCACGTCGTCGACGGCGCCCAGTCGATCAAGGTGACGCTCGACGACGGCACCGAGCTTCCCGCCAAATTGATCGGCCATGACGCCAAGAACGATCTTGCCGTGCTCAAGGTCGAGGCCGGCAAGCCCTTGCCGACCGTCAAATGGGGCGATTCCGATAAGCTCATGCCGGGCGACCAGGTGCTCGCCTTCGGCAATCCTTTCGGCCTTGGCACCACGGTCACGGCCGGCATCGTCTCGGCGCGCGGCCGCGACCTGCACAGCGGGCCGTTTGACGACTTCATCCAGATCGACGCGCCGATCAACCGGGGCAATTCCGGCGGCCCGCTGACGGATGTGAACGGCAATGTCGTCGGCATCAACACGGCGATCTTTTCGCCGAATGGCGGCAGCGTCGGCGTCGGCTTCGCCATCCCCTCGGACCAGGCGCAAAAGGTCGTCGCCAAGCTGATGAAAGGCGGCTCCATCCAGTACGGTTATCTCGGCGTCCAGATCCAGCCGGTGACGCCTGACATGGCGAGCGCCATCGGCCTCGATCACCCCGCCGGCGTGCTGGTCGCGCAGGTCAGCGACGGATCGCCGGCCGCCAGGGCAGGCATCGAGACCGGCGACGTCATCACCAGCTTCGCTGGCCAGGACATAAAGGATCCAAGGGATCTGTCGCGCGCCGTCGCCGACGTTGCGCCCGGCACGAGGGAAACCCTCAGTGTCTGGCGCAAGGGGCAAAGCCTGCAGATCTCCGTCGAGGTCGGGCGCAACGAAGACGACATGGCAACGGGATCGGTGACAGGCGATCAGGGTCAGCCGTCGACGGAGCAGGGCTTTCGCGCACCGGCGCTCGGTCTCGGCCTGATGGACGTCACCCCGGATGTGCGCCAGGCAATGAACCTGGCAGGCAACCAGCACGGCGCACTGGTCGAGCGCGTCGACCCGAACAAGGCGGCATCGGCTTCCGGCATCCAGCCCGGCGACATCATCGTCACCGTCGACCAGCATCCGGTGAGGAGCGCCAGGCAGGCTAACCAGGCGATTGTGCAGGCTGCCAAATCTGGCAAGAAATCGGTGCTGCTGCTTGTCGAGCGTGGCGACGCCCAGATGTTTGTCGCCGTGCCCTTCGCCAGTGGCTGAAGCAGACGGCGCGCTGCCAAGGTCGATGTAGAGCATTGCCGCCAGGCCGGAGCCAAGATTTCGGTTGCCCGCGGGCGCGTCTTCGAGAAAACTGACAAAGGTCGATTGGACCTTGCGCAAACGGATATTCTCGATGGTTACCCGAGGCTTCTCTTCCGGACGAAAGCCGCCGACGGATACGGATGCACGTATCCCGCCGGGGCAATATCTCGAGCAAGGTTTCCCGGTCCTGTCGGCCGGCCCGACGCCGCATGTGCGCACCGAGGATTGGTCGTTCACGCTTAAGCATGGGCCGCGGCCAATCAAGAAGTGGCACTGGGCCGAGTTCAACGCGCTGCCCTTGACCAAGATGACGCGCGACATCCATTGCGTCACCGCATGGACCAAGTTCGACACGGCGTGGCAGGGCGTGCTGGTCGACGACATCCTTGCCGACGCCGGCATCGAGCCGCCCACTGCCTTCACGCTGGCGCTGGGTTTCGACGGCTATTCCACCAATGTGCCGACGAAGGATCTCACCGGCGGCAAGGCGATGGTGGCGCTGCTTTACGAGGGCAGGCCGATCACCCCCGACCATGGCGGCCCGGCACGGCTGCTCGTTCCGCATCTCTATTTCTGGAAATCGGCCAAATGGCTGAACGGGTTGCAGTTCACCGAGCGTGACGAGCCGGGTTTCTGGGAGTTGCGAGGCTATCATATCTATGGCGACCCGTGGCGCGAGCAGCGCTACACGAACGATCCATGAGCGGCGACGCACCGGCGGCGCAGTCGCCCTGGCAGACGGTCACCATCACCCGCATCCAAAAGCGTACGCCGCGCGTCACCAGCTTTTTCCTGCAGCCCTCGCGGCCCTTCGCTTACCGGGCCGGACAGCATGTCGACGTCAGGCTGACTGCACCTGACGGCTATCAGGCGCGCCGCTCCTACTCCATCGCCTCGGCGCCGGAGACCGGCGAGACCATCGAGCTGGCGATTGAAAAACTCGAGGACGGCGAGGTCTCGCCATTCTTTCACGAGATCGCGGCGGTGGGCGACGAGGTCGAGTTGCGCGGGCCGCTCGGCGGCCATTTCGTCTGGTCCGACGGCGATGGCGGACCGCTCCTGCTCGTCGGCGGTGGGTCGGGCGTGGTGCCGCTGATGTCGATGGTCCGTCACCGGGCGATGCGGGGATCGCTGGTCGCCGCCGCCCTGGTGTTTTCGGCGCGGGTCTGGGACGAGGTGGTCTTTCGCGACGAGTTGATCGACCTCGCCGAGCGCCGGGATGGTTTCGACCTGGTGCTGACGCTGACGCGCGAGCCGGCCCGCCGTCCGGCGGATTATGCGCGGCGGATCGACGCCGCGATGATGGTGCAAGCCATGACGAGGCTGCCCGCGCCGCTGAAGCTCGCCTTCGTCTGCGGCTCGAACGCATTCGTGACGGCCGCCGCCGAGGCACTGATCGATGCCGGCGTGCCGGCGGCACTCATCCGCACCGAACGCTACGGGGTCTGACCCGGTTCTGCTTGCCCGGTTGCTGCCTTCGCCGGCCGGCATAAATGGGCCGAAAACAGGCAGAACGGCGAGGCCGCGTTTGGCTGAAATGGTTAACGATTCCATAAACAACCCCTGCTGCTACTTTTATCGGTTTTAAAAAATCGAACCGAACGGTTCGTTTCTGTTGACAATGCGTGCAGGACGCTGTGAACGCTGCCTCTCCAAGTCACCTTGCAGCCAGACCGATGCTACGGGCTATCCACCTGATATTTATAAATAAAATTGTGGCGAAGGGAATCTCTGGCACAATTTCAAGGTGTAGATTCTTGGTCCACACCAAACAACTTCGTGATTGGAAACTGGCCATTGGCTTTCCCACATCGGGGCTGTCCGAACGACGCGAATTCCTCCCAAGACACGCCGCTAGACGGACCGAAAACTAAGATACTGGAGTACTAAAATGAAAAAGATCGCTCTTGCCGCCGTCGCCGTTTTGGCCATCACCGGCAGCGCCTTCGCTGGCAGTGACAACTTTGGTTCCAATGGTGCGAACCAGCCTGCCGCTTCGGTCGACAGCTCGTACACGGCTTCCATTCAGAAGCCGGTTCATGCTGACAAGCAGCCTGTCCAGGGCGCCGACCGTAACCTCTTCGGCAACAACTAACAGCCGATCCCAGTATCAGGGCGGCGGGCATATCCGCCGCCCGGGATCTGAAAAAATTCAGGAGTATTAAAATGAAAAAGATCGTTCTTGCTGCCGCCGCCGTTCTGGCCATCACCGGCAGCGCTTTCGCCGCTAGCGACAATTATGGTTCCAACGGTGCCAACCAGCCTACCGCTTCTGTCGATAGCTCGTACACGGCTTCCGTCAAGACGTCGGACCAGGCTGAAAAGCAGCCGGTCGTCCAGGGCGCCGACCGCAACCTCTTCGGCAACAACTAACAGCCGATCCCACCATCAAGGCGGCGGCATGCCCGCTGCCGGGACCCGAGAAATTCAGGAGTATTAAAATGAAAAAGATCGTTCTTGCTGCCGCCGCTCTCTTGATTGCCGCCGGCAGCGCCTATGCCCGCAACGACAATGTTGGCGGCACCGACATCAACAAGCAGACGACCGTCAACGTCGACAAGACGCAGACGTATTCGGTGCGTGACAGCAACTCGCCGATCTACAAGCTGCTGAATTCGTCTGGCGATGTGCCTAAGTCCGCGCCTCAGGGCGCCGACCGCAACCTCTTCGGCAACAACTAACAGCCGAACTGGAATTAAAAACAAGAGCGGCGGGCCATGCCCGCCGCTCTTGTCTTTTGCATGGCGGAAAAACGCCTGCTTCAAGCCGCCTTTGCTTCTGCTTCATGGAGCGCGAAAGAGCGCCCGTCCGCGTCGAAAATATGCAGGTCGCCGGCGTCAGCCGTCAGCCGCAGCGTCGCTCCGCGCTTGACCTCGACATTGCCCGGCAGCTTGGTCACCAGCGGCAGGTCGGCGCGGCCGATGTCGACATAGACGAGTTGGACCTCGCCGAGCTGCTCGACATAATCGACCGTGCCTTCGAACAAATAGTCGGCGCCAGTGGCAATCATCAGATCCTCCGGCCGCACGCCGAAGCTCACCGCAGCGCCTTTCGCCGAGACAGGCGTTGCGATCGGCACCGTCGCCTTGCGGCCGCCGACATGGCTGACGACGGTGGGGTTGCCGGTCCTGTCGATCGTTGCCGGCAGGATGTTCATCGCCGGCGAGCCGATGAACTGGGCGACGAACAGATTGCCGGGCCGCTTGTAGAGCTCCATCGGCGTGCCGACCTGTTCGATATGGCCTTCCTTCAGCACTACGATGCGGTCGGCCAGCGTCATCGCCTCGACCTGGTCGTGGGTGACGTAGATCATCGTTGTCGCCGGCATCGATTCCTTGAGCTTGGCGATCTCGATGCGGGTGGCGACACGCAGCGCCGCGTCGAGGTTGGATAGCGGCTCGTCGAACAGGAAGACCTTGGGATTGCGCACGATGGCGCGGCCGATGGCGACGCGCTGGCGCTGGCCGCCCGACATCGCCTTGGGCAGACGGTCGAGATATTTGGTCAGCTGCAGGATCTCGGCCGCCTGGCGCACCCGCTTGTCGATCTCGGCCTTGCTTTCCTTGCCGATCTTCATCGAGAACGCCATGTTGTCGTAGACCGTCATGTGCGGATAGAGCGCATAGGACTGGAACACCATGGCGATGCCGCGTTTCGACGGCGGCACGTCATTGACAATTTCGCGGTCGATCTTGAGCTCGCCCGAGGTGATTTCCTCCAGCCCGGCGATGCAGCGCAGCAAGGTCGACTTGCCGCAACCAGACGGACCGACGAAGACGATGAATTCGCCCGACTTTATGTCGAGGTCGACGCCGTGCAGAATGTTGAGATTGCCGTATGATTTCTTCACTTGCCTTAGCGTGACATCGGCCATGGTACGTACCCTCCAGTTCTTCCTTGAATTCAGTCGATACGCCCGAACCAGGCGCCGTAGCCGCCGAGGCGGATAGTGCCGGCGCCAGTCTGTCCCGAAAACCCGTGTCCCGGCAAGGGCTGCAGTGAGCGGCCGCCAAGATCGACTTCGGCCGGCTTTGCGCCGAGATTGAAGGCGCAGACGATCTGCTCGTTGCCTTCGCGGCGCGTGAAGGCGACGGTGTCACCGTCGCTTTCGATGAACTCGATATCGCCCTTGGCCAGTGCCGGATGAGCGCGGCGGAAAGCCAGGAAGCGCCGGTAGTGCTCGAGCAGCGAGCCGTCGTCGCCTTGCTGCACATTGACCGCTTGCGCAAGGTGCTTGCTGGGCACCGGCAGCCAGGGCTTTGCCGTCGAGAAGCCGCCATTGCGGGCAGCGCCGTCCCAAACCATCGGCGTGCGGCAGCCGTCGCGGCCCTTGAATTCCGGCCAGAAGCGGATGCCGTATGGGTCCTGCAGATCCTCGAAGCTGAGTTCAGCCTCGCTGAGCCCGAGCTCCTCGCCCTGATAGATACAGACCGAGCCGCGCAACGACATCAGCAGCGCCGAGATCACCTTGAGGTAGGCGGTCGGGTCGGGCTCGCCGGCTGCCCAGCGCGAGGCAGGGCGCATCACGTCATGGTTGGAGAAGGCCCAGCACGACCAGCCGTCGCTGGCCACCTTGCCGAAGGTTTCCAGCACCGAGCGTACCTTTGCCGCGCTGATCTTCTCCGGCGCCAGGAAGTCGAAGGAGTAACACATATGCACGCGCTTGCCGCCTGCCGTGTAGGCCGCCACTACTTCCAGCCCACGCTGCGAATCGCCGACCTCGCCAACCGCGGCCGTCGCCGGATATTCGTCGAGCAAGGCGCGGAAGCGTTCAAGGAAGCCGAGGTTTTCAGGCCGGCTCTTGTCGTAGAGATGGTCCTGGTAGTTGTAGGGGTTGACGGCAGGCGCCGTCTGGTCGTTGCGCTGCTCGGGCGGCAGCGGCGGATTGTCTTCCAAGCCTTGGCTGTGGAAATAGAAATTGATGGTATCGAGGCGGAAGCCATCGACGCCGCGCTCCAGCCAGAAGCGGGTGACGTCGAGCAGCGCGTCCTGGACCGCGCGGCTATGGAAATTGAGGTCGGGCTGCTCGGCCAGGAAATTATGCAGATAATATTGCTGGCGGCTGGTGTCCCACTGCCAGGCCGAGCCGCCGAAGATCGACAGCCAGTTGTTGGGCGGCGTGCCGTCCGGCTTGGCATCCGCCCAGACGTACCAGTCGGCTTTTGGATTGCTGCGGCTCGAACGGCTTTCCTTGAACCAGGGATGGATGTCGGCGGTGTGCGAGAGCACCTCGTCGATCATCACCTTGAGACCAAGCCGGTGCGCCTCGGCGGTCAGCGCGTCGAAGTCGGCCAGCGTGCCGAACATCGGATCGACGTCGCAATAATCCGACACGTCGTAGCCAAAATCCTTCATCGGCGATTTGAAGAATGGCGAGATCCAGATCGCGTCGACACCGAGCGAGGCGATGTAGGGCAGCCGGCCGATCATGCCCCTCAGGTCGCCGATGCCGTCGCCGTTCGAATCCTGATAGCTGCGCGGGTAGATCTGGTAGATCACGGCACCTCGCCACCAGTCGCGATCTGTAGCGAGATCGGGCTTCGGGGTGGCCTTCAAAGCGGATTGCATGATCTCAACCTCCTTTCACCGAGCCGGCAAGCAGCCCGCGGACGAAATAGCGCTGCAGCGAGAAGAACACGATCAGCGGCACGATGATGGTGACGAAGGCCGATGTCGTCAGGATCTCCCAGTCGCCGCCGCGCGAACCGAGCAACGCATTGAGCTTGGCGGTCAGCACGATCTGGTCGCCCTCGGTACCAAGGAAAACCATCGCCACCAGCAGATCGTTCCACACCCAGAGAAACTGGAAGATGGCGAACGAGGCCAGCACCGGGAACGACAATGGCAGCACGATCTTGACGAAGATCTCGAAATCGCTGGCGCCGTCGATGCGCGCCGATTCCATGATCTCGCGTGGCAGGCCGGCGATATAGCTCCTCAGGAGATAGATGGCGAAAGGCAGGCCGAAGCCGGTATGCGCCAGCCAGATGCCGAGATAGGTCTTCGACGGCACGCCGAAGAAGCTGCCGACGCCGTTATAGAGCTTCAACAGCGGGATCAGCGACATCTGCAGCGGCACGACCAGGAGGCCGATGATGACGGCGATGAGCAGGGCCCGGCCGGGAAAGCGCATCCAGGCCAGCGCGTAGGCGGCGAACGCGGCGATCAGGATCGGGATGACGGTCGCCGGAATGGTGACGGTCAGCGAGTTCATGAAGGAGCGACCGATGCCTTCCGAAAACAGCACCGTGTCGTAATTGTCGGTGGTGAATTTCGGCGGCGCCGACGAGGCGTAATAGACGCGCTGGCCGCGTTCGCCTTCGAAAGCCTTCGGCGAGGTCATGACGAAACTGCCGTCGGCATTGAGCTGCAAGGTCACGCCGTCGCCGAGATCGGCTGTCGTGCTGGCGGGATATTGCGTCGGCGCTGCCGACTTGACGCCGAAGGCGCTGATGTTGCGGGCCGGGCCGTCGCCGAAGATATTGCCTTGCAGGACGAACTTGCCGTCCTTCTCGACCTGCGCCGAGGCGGGCGGCAGCCGTCCGGCTTCCGTCTGGCTGGAACTGGTGAACGAGTTCCACCAGCCCGAAGCGATGATCTGGTCCTTGTCGCGCAGCGACGAGACCAGAATGCCGAGCGTCGGGATCGTCCAGATCGCGACGAAGATGAAGACGGCGATATGGACGCCGAAACGGCTGAAAAAGGACTTTCCGGTCGACGCGGCCATCTCAATGTCCTTCCGTCTCTTTGTTCGCCTGGCGGATGTTCCAGACCATGATCGGAATGACCGCGATCATGATGATGATGGCGATGGTGGCGCCGCGACCGAAATCGCCGCCGCCGCGGAACATCCAGTCGAACATCAGATTGGCCAGCACCTGGCTGTTCCACTGGCCGTTGGTCATGGTCAGCACAATGTCGAAAACCTTCAGCACCAGGATGGTGATGGTGGTCCAGACGACGGCGATCGTCCCCCAGATCTGCGGCACCATGATCTTCCAGAAGATCTGGAAAGGGTTGGCGCCGTCGATGACGGCGGCTTCCAGCGTCTCTTCCGGAATGCCGCGCAAGGCCGACGACAGGATGACCATGGCAAAGCCGGTCTGGATCCAGATCAGGATGACCATCAGGAAGAAGTTGTTCCAGAACGGCAGCGATATCCAGACCTGCGGCTGGCCGCCGAAATACTGGATGATGGCGTTGAGCAGACCGATCTGCGTCTGCCCGTCGCCGCGATACTCGTAGATGAATTTCCAGATGACGCTGGCGCCGACGAAGGAGATGGCCAGCGGCAGGAAGATCAGGCTCTTGGCGATGGTGCCCCACCAGATCTTGTCGGTGAGCACGGCGATTATCAGCCCGAGGAAGGTGCAGGCGGCCGGCACCACCGCCAGCCAGATGATGTTGTTGAGGATCGAGTTGCGGAACTCGCGGTCGCCGAACGCCCATTGATAGTTGGCCAAGCCGACGAAATGGCCGCCGCCGCGATCGAGGAACGACAGCCTCAGCGTCTCCACCACCGGGTAGATCAGGTAGATGGTGAGGATGATCATCGCCGGCCCGACGAACAGCCAGGGTCGGATCACCCCCTGCCGGCGCAGATTGTTAATCGCCGCCTTGCCGGAAACGCCGCGTGCCGGAAAGATTGTGTCGAGTGCCTTGTTGGCGCCCCAGAAATAGGCGACGCAGCCGCCCACGCCGATGATGATGACGAATATCGCCGAAAAAATCTGAGCCGCCATGGGTCCCTCCCCCTGCGCACGGATCCGCCAGTCGAGAATGGCTTTGGCGACGGGATCATGCGCCGATTCAGTTGTCTGGAGCGCGACCAGCCGAAAAGCAGGTCACTGGGCGCGCGTCATGCCGGAATGCGTTGTGCTCACGACAATCGACGCGACGCCAAGCACCGGATAGGATCCGGGCCGTTTGAGGCCCGGACCGCATCAGATTGGGAACTCAAGCCGGCCGCTTACTTGATCGCGTCCCAGCTTTTCTGGATGTCGGTGGCGACGTCCTGGGCGGACTTGCCGCCGACCAGGTCGATCATGCCGGTCCAGAACGCGCCGGCGCCGATCTTGCCCGGCATCAGGTCGGACCCGTCGAAGCGGAAGGTCGAGGCGTTGGCCAGGATCTCGCCCTGCTTCTTCAGCGCGTCGCTGGCATAGGCGTCCTTGTTGACCGACTTGAACGGCGTCACGAAGCCGCCCTGTGCCATCCAGATCTCATGAGCGAGCGGCAGCTTCAGGAATTCGATGAAGGCGCGCGCTGCCTTGGAGTCCTTGGTGATCATGGCCAGCGTGCCGGCGCCGAGCACCGGAGTGCCGAGCTCGGGCTTGGAGGCGTAGGGCGGGTAATAGAAGAAGTCGGCATCCTCGCCGATCTTGGTGCCTTGCGGGAAGAAGGTCGGGATGAACGATGCCTGGTGGTGCAGATAGCATTTCGGCGGCACCGAGAAGAGGCCCTTCGGGCTGTCGCGGAAATCGGTCGCCGCAACCGCCTTGGCGCCGCCCTCGACCATCTTGTCGTCGGTCGCGATCTTGCCGAAAATGTCGATGGCGTTGACCACGGCCGGATCGTTGAACGGAATTTCGTTCTTCACCCATTTGTCGTAGGTCTCGGGCGTCTGGGTGCGCAGCATGATGTCTTCGACCCAGTCGGTCGCCGGCCAGCCGGTGGCGCCGCCCGAACCAAGCCCGATGCACCATGGCGTGCCGCCGTCGGCGATGATCTTCTTTTCGAGCTCGGCAAGCTCTTCCTGCGTCTTCGGCACCTTGTAGCCGGCTTCCTCGAAATTGTCCGGCGAGTACCAGACCAGCGACTTCACGTCGGCCTTATAAGGAAAGGCGAAGAAGCCGGGCTTGCCGTCCTTGTCCTTGAAGGTGCCGAGGTCGACCCAGGATTGGCCGGCGCCGTAATTGTCCTTGACCCAGTTGGCGGTGTCGTCGCCGAGCGGCGTCAAAAGGCCCTTCGATGCCAGATCCTGGATCAGGCCCGGCTGCGGCAGCACGGCGATGTTGGGCGGGCTGCCGGCCTGCGTGTCGATGACGATCTGCTGCTCGTAATTCTCCGACGAGGAGTACTTGATCTCGGCGCCGGTGGCTTCGGAGAAGTAATCGAGGACGGTGCGGATAAGCCCTTCGTCCTCGCCGCGCCACGGTCCGAAGATCGTCAGCGTCTCGCCCTTGAGGTCGACCTTCTTGAGCTCTTCGTAGTTGGCCCAGTTGAAACGGGGATCTTCGCCCGGCTTGAACTTCAGTTCGGCTTGCGCGGGCATGGCCAGGGCTAGCGTGGCAAACGCGGCGCCCAGCAGAAGCATTTTCTTCATCGGTATTCCCTCCCAGTGGTGACAAACACCGAACGAAACCTCCATTCCGTCCGCCGGCGCTGCAGGACTGTGACTCAGTCGGAAAGGAACTGCAACCTTTCGCAGAGTCTTCCAAAGCGCTTTGGTCATTTTGATCTCGCCACTGAATTGATCGCGAGTCAAGAGGAAGCCGGCTTAATCGATTTAATTTCTGCAGTCGAGTGCCGGCGAAAGTGCGCTGCAGCACAGTTTTCTGGCGGTGCAGCAGCAAATTCGGCTTCAAACCGGTCCGAACCGTGCGTATGGTCATCACGCTCGGCAACTCGGTTCGTAGCGGCCAGATCGATTCAGATTAAAAGCGCTTTGAGGTTGGAGGCCTCCGGTGAACCTCAAGCAGCTCTCCCACATGCTGGCGCTTTCGCAGACCACGGTGAGCCGCGCATTGAACGGCTACCCGGAAGTCAACGAGGAAACGCGCCGGCGGGTGATGGATGCCGCCAAGCGTCACGGCTATCGCCCCAATCCGAGCGCGCGCCGGCTGGCGACCGGCAAGACCGGCATGATCGGCTATGTGCTGCCGACGGGAACGACCGTCGATATCGACCCGCATTTCGTCGAGTTCCTGTCCGGCCTCGGCGACTATGCGCGTTCGCACGAGCTCGACCTGGTGCTGTCACCGGCCGATGCCGACGACCAGGAGACGACCTACCGGCGCATTGTCGCCAACCGGCAGGTCGACGCGGTCTATATCTCCTCGCCGAGGCCGGCCGACCGGCGGGTGGCACTCGTCAATACGCTCGGCATTCCCTTCATCGTCCACGGCCGCAGCGAAGGCTTCGATTTCGACTACCCCTTCACCGACATCGACAATGAGGGCGCCTTCCACGAGGCGGCGCGGCTACTCGTCCAACTCGGTCACAGGCGGCTGGCACTGATCAATGGCGATGATCGCGAGACCTTCGCCATCCATCGCGAGCGCGGCGTGCGGCGCGCGCTTGCGGCAAGCGGCCTTGTGCTTCGTGATCAGCATGTCTGTTCCCTCACCATGACCGAGGAGAACGGCTACCGCGCCGCCAGGCGTCTGCTGGAACAAAGCGACGCGCCGACGGCGATCGCCTGCTCCAGCCTGATCATGGCGCTCGGCGTGGTGCGGGCGGTGCGCGATCTCGGCCTGACCATTCCGGGCGACCTGTCGCTGATCGCCCATGACGACGTCTTTCCCTGGCTGAAGCCGGAAAATTTTTCGGTGCCGCTGTCGACGACACGTTCGTCGATCCGCCTGGCCGGCGCACGCATCGCCGAACGGCTGGCGGCGCGGATTTCCGGTCTGGAGGAGGGCGCTCGCGGCGAGGTCTGGCCGGTCGACCTTGTGGTCAGGGGATCGGTCGCCGGCGCGCCTGCCTAGGGGCATAACTCAATCACTCTGAACGACCAAAGTCGCCGTTGGGTGGCTGTTGGCCAGCACAGGCAATCGCCATGCGTCATGTCTCAGGCCGCGGACTTGAGGTGATCGATAAAGACGCGCAGCTTCGGCAGGACTTGGCGCTTGCCAAGATGGTAGAGAAAGACGCCCGGCGTCGTCGCAGCGATGCACCGGTCTGAGTTTTCCTTCGGCTATCGGACCTTCGGCGACGGGTCGAGGCGTCTGCGCCAGCCCAACGCCCTTTGTCGCAGCCCCGAGCAACGTTGGATAGTCGTGCGCGATCAGTGGGCCTGAGACGATCGCCTCGATAGCACCGTTGCCGTCGGCGAAGGTCCAGGGCGCGATGGCGCCGTTCGAGCGGCGCAAGCGTAGGCAGGCGTGGTGGCGCAAGTCGTCGACACGTTCGGGGTAGCCGTGGCGCTCGAGATAGTCAGGGCTGCCGACGACCACGAACGTGAACGGCGGCGTAAGCCGCACTGCAACCATGTCGGGCGCGATGAGCTGGCCGAGGCGGATGCCGGCATCGAACCCCCCGATCGCGAGATCGACCATCTCGTCGCTCGCGGCGATCTCCAGTTCGATCTCAGGATAGGCTTGGCAGAACGACGCGATCATCGGCTCCAGGATCAATGGCACGACGGCGCGGGGCACGGACAGGCGCAGCAGCCCGGTCGGCCGTTGGCCGACGTCGCGCGCAGCCTCGCCGGCCGCGGCGATCTCCTCGAAGGCAGGGCCGGCGCGCTCGAGGAAGCGCTGGCCGGCCTCGGTCAGACCGACGCTCCGCGTCGTGCGGGCGAACAGCGCCGCACCCATGCGGGCTTCCAGCGTGCGCACCGCCTGGCTCACGGCGGACGGCGTCACGCCGAGATCGGCGGCGGCACGGCGGAAATTGCGGTGCCTGGCGACAGCCAGGAACACCTCGACGCCCTCCAGTGCACCACGCCGGATTGTGTAGTCCTGCTTCATAGGTTGTTCTGATTACAGCGGATAGTCGGATTATGGAAGCGGGCTTAGGTAAGAGCTGCAAGCCAGGAGACATCTTGCCCAGGAGATATATTGCAATGACCGATGAACTTGATGGCGTGCGCGACCATTATCGCGCGACCGGCCTGACCGAGCGGCTGAAGATGGTACTGGCTGCCCTCGGCCCGGAGGATCAGCTTCTTACGCCCCAGCAATTGGGCACCCTCGACCAGTTTCACACCCGTGGGCTTGCCTCGACCGCCGAGATTGCCCAATTGGCGGGGATCGCGGCCGGCACGTCGGTTCTGGACGTCGGCTCGGGCGTCGGCGGGCCGGCGCGCTTTCTGGCTGCGACCTATGGCTGCCGGGTTACCGGCGTGGACCTCAGCGAGCCTTTCGTGGATGCTGCGCGCTATCTGACCGAGCGCACGGGACAAAGCGGGCAGCTGTCGTTTCAGACCGCCAGCGCATTGGAGCTTCCATTCGATGATAGCCGTTTCGACGTCGTGCTGCTGCAGCATGTGGCGATGAACATCTCCGACCGGGCGCGGCTCTACGGCGAGATCCGGCGCGTGCTGAAACCAGGCGGCAGGTTTGCCACCTTCGACGTCGTCTCGGCCATTGGCGAGCCGCACTATCCGCTGCCTTGGGCGCGAACGCCGGCGACGAGCTTCCTCCTCACAGCCGAAGCGACGGGCGAGGCGATCGAACCGGCCGGCTTCCGCGTGCTGGCGTGGCAAGACGACACCGAGACCGCCAAGGCCTGGTTCGCGCAACTGCGCGCATCCGGGCCGCCGCCTTCACCAAATCTCGGCGTGGTGATGGGACCGGACTTCGCTCAGCTTTCGACCAACCTGGGACGAAATCTCATGCAAGGCCGGCTCGGCGTCCTGACCGCGGTGTTCGAGGCCGTGTGAACCAACTGTTGGGAGGACGTCAGATGTCCACGGAAGTACTGTTTCAAACCCATCTCGTTCTGGGCTATGTCGCGTGGCTGCTCTGCTTCGGGGCGTATGTCTGGCCGTGGCTCAGGTCGATGGACCGGGTCGCGGCGCAACGCGCTATCGCTACGCTGCACAGCTTCCGCTTCTTCGGGCTCGTCTTCATGGTTCCAGGCGTCGTAAGCCCCAATCTGCCTGCCGATTTCGCCGTGTTCGCCGCCTACGGCGATTTCGCGACTGGCGTGCTGGCCATGCTGGCGCTGCTCACGGTGAGGATACGCCCGCTCTTCTGGTCGTTGGTCGTCGCCTTCAACGTCGTAGGGACGGTCGACCTCATCGTCGACTATTATCACGCCATTCAGATCGGCCTTCCTGCCCGCGCGGGGGAACTGGGCGCAACCTACGCGATCCCGATCATCTACGTACCGCTGCTGATGATCACGCACATCGCCGCGTTCTATTTTCTGGCACGTCCTCGGCAAAACGCGACTTGAGCGGGCTATTCTTTGGCCGCCTCGGCCGCCTTGGTGTCCAGCAGGCCAAAGCCGAAATCATTGTCCTGAAGCCGGAAAATTTTTCGGTGCCGCTGTCGACCACACGTCCGTCGATCCGCCTGGCGGGCGCACGCATCGCCGAACGGCTGGCGGCGCGCATTTCCGGCCTGGAGGAGGGGGCTCGCGGAGGTCTGGCCGGTCGACCTGGTGGTCAGGGGATCGGTCGCCGGCGTGCCTGCCTAAAGGTCAAAACTCGATCACTCCGGGCGACCGAGTTCGACCCAGAGCGGCCGTCCGACCCTGCGAGCCCGATGACGCGGGCCGACCCTTAGCAGGGAACGGACTGAAGAACAGCCGCGCTGCAGCAGCAAAGGAGATCGATCGCTTCCCCCATACCACAACCGCTATCGGCGGAGTACCGAATCGGCCGGCTGAGCCGTCGTTATCGGATCGGCATGACGATGCACAATCTTCCACAGACCATCTTCTGGGCGAAAGACGCTCGTCGCGCGTAACGCAAGAGGCGTGACATCGCTCCGACCGCCAACCTTGGACCTGAGCCGCTCCACTTCGACGATGTATGCCAGCTCAGACGTCACACACTTCGCTATGTTCTCGAAGCCGGTAGCGTCGCCGTCCCTGTAGTTCGATGCCGCTTGCTCCATCGTCTCAATGACCTGTTTCCATCCATGCGCGAAAGGGCCAAACGGATTGCCCAGTGTTACATCGTCTCGTTGGGAAAAGAGCTTCTTCGCTGGCGCGGGGTTTCCTTTCATGAACTCATCCAGAGCCAGGTGGTATTCTTCAACTGCTTGATCGAAGTCACTGGCGTCGAGGGACACGTCATCCTCCCTGTCGTTTCTATTTCTGATCAGGACTGGCGACCACAGGTCTACATTCTGTGTGCCCGCGGTGAAGCATTTTCCCTACTGCGGCGTAGTGCAGGTTGGCTTGGTCATTATAGCACGGCGTGAGACAAGTTTCGCGACAGCGTTGTGAGACGGCTCGGTAAATGGCCGCTCTCCACCGAGGCCGGTGGAAACCCGTCGCGATATCCTGAGCGTAGAATTCTGTCCTCGAATAATGCTGCTGCCCTTGAGAGCGTCGGCCAGAGTCGAGTTTTTACACGGCCTCCACCCTTCTCGGCCATTTGCGACAACCAACTGATTGAGCTTTGATAAGGCAGAAGCTTCAAACACGAGACTTAGTTCTTCGCCGCCTCGGCCGCCTTGGTGTCCAGAAGCCCAAAGCCGAAATCATTGTCGCGCCCCTTGGGCCCGAGATCCTTTGCCGTGGCGGCGAGTGCTTTCTCGACCCAGTCGGCGGAGCGGTCGGGCGCGGCATGCAACAGATTGGCGATCGCGCCGGTCACGATCGCCGCTGCAAAGGAGGTCCCGGTCACCACATCCGAGCCGGCGCCGCTCGGCGCCACCATCTCGACGCCGGGAGCGGAGATGAAGACGTAGGCGCCGCGATTGGCCTGCGGCATCAGCCCGTCCTTGGCATCGGTGGCCGTCACCGCGATCACGCCGTCGAAGGCGGCCGGATAACCATAGGGCGCCTTCGGCCCGTTATTGCCGGCGGCCGCGACCAGCACGATGCCAAGCGCGCGCGCATTGCGGCAGGCGATGCCGAGCAGGTCGTTCTTCGGGCCGACGAAGCTCATATTGATGATGCGGACATCCTGCTCCGCCGCCCAGTCGAGCGCCGAAAGGATCACGTCCATGGTCGACTTGCCGCCCTCGAAGGCGCGGGCGTGATAGATCCTGGCGCCCGGCGCCATGCCTTTGAACGCGCCGGTGCCGGCGATCAGGCCGTCCACCGAAGTGCCGTGGTCGCGGGCCTTGATCGGCACGTCGGGCATGGCATCGAACTGCCCGGCAATAACGCCGGAAAGCGCCGGGTTGCTGTCGTCGATGCCGGTGTCGATGACGCCGACGCGGACATTCTCGCCGCTGGCCGCGTTGGCGTCGAGTGCGATGCGCTCGAACGCATAATTGACGATGCTGGCCGCCTGCTGCAGCGCATAGACATGGTTGGCCTCACGCCGCAAAATGCGGCCGTTGGCGGCAAGTTGCGCCAGCACGACGCCGACCGGGCGGCCATCGGGTATGCCGAAGCGCACCAGCGTGTTGCCGAGCAGCCGCGACTGCCGCTGCGAGCGTATTTCGAGGCCGAACGAGGCGG
Organism: Mesorhizobium sp. M0991; assembly: GCF_040318915.1. NCBI lineage: Bacteria > Pseudomonadati > Pseudomonadota > Alphaproteobacteria > Hyphomicrobiales > Phyllobacteriaceae > Mesorhizobium > Mesorhizobium sp. M0991. The sequence continues at coordinate 74,596 of NZ_JAMYNE010000001.1, read as the reverse complement.
CGATCTGCTGGACCGCACCGGCATCGCCATTGATCGTGACCAGCACCTCGTCGGGCACGAAATCGCCGATCACGGCGCGCCGCGGCTCGGTTGCGACAAGATCGGTCGGCGCAACCACCGGACCGCCCGGCGCGGCAGCCTGTGTTGCCGGGGCGCCCGAAGGCGGAGCAGACGGCGGGGCCGCAGTATTGCCAGGAGGTATCGGCGCCCCGGTGACTGCGGTAGGATTGGGGAACAGGTCGACAATCAAGCCCGGAAGAAACACCGCGCCCGTCGTTCCAGGAGCCGGCGCTTTGCCGCCATCCTTCACGCCGCCGCCATCCTTGGCGCAGTCGGCGTTGGCAGCACTTCCCCGGTTCAGGCAGTCGATCTCAGCCTGGGTGAGGTTCGGGTCGTTGGTCTGGGCCATTGCGGACGCGGCGAAGATTGTGATCGCCGCCGTCAATCGAATGACCGCCTTAGCCGCCATCAGCCGGTTTCCTTCCCTCCAGGGCAGCTTCGGTGAAAGGCTGGGCGGCAATAAGGCCAAGCAGCTTCTGATAGTCGGCGGCGGTCTTGGCCGGAACGCCAAGGCGGAAGACGCCGTCGGCGGTCGGCCCGCCGGCGATCTTCAACTGGTTCTGGTCGAGAAAAGCGACGATGTCGGACAGCTTCGCATCCGGTTTGAACTTCACCAGTGCAAACGGCATTTTGGCCAGATCGTGCTCCGATCCGGCAATCTCGAAATCGCCACCTCTGTTGCCGGTCTGCACAAAGGATTGCGCGACGACCAGGGCCAGCAGCACCGTGGCCGCCGCCCAGGCGACGCCGGCGGGCACCGCCATGAAGCGGCTCCAGGCCTGCGCCAGCCAGGACGATGCCGCAGGCGCGCGGGCCGGGCCGGCCTCGGCGTCGAGCGCCCTGGCAAAGCGGCTGAGCGCATCGGCCGGCGGGCGGATTGCCTCGTTGGCGGCAGCGGTGCCGGAGAATTCGGCCTCGGCCTCGCCAAGTGCGGCCATCGCCGCCGGATCGCTCGCCAGCCATTCCTCGATGGCTTCGAGCTCGGTGCCCTCCAGCGAGCCGTTCAGATAAAACGGCAGCAGCATTTCCATTTTGTCGCGGCGCGACATTTTTTCAGCGGCGCTCATGGCCACCCCCTGTCGTAACCGGCGGCCTTGAGGGCTTCGCCGAGTTTCTTGCGGGCGTAGAACATCCTGGTCTTGACCGTGGCGACCGGGATGCCGAGTACCTCGCCGATCTCGCTCACCGATTGCCCGTGATAATAGGCAAGGTCGATCACCGTACGGTGCTCTTCCGGCATGGCATCGATGAAGCGTCGCAAGGCAGCGGCCTTGTCTTCCTTCATTGTCACGACTTCCGGCGTGTCGGCGCCGTCGGCGACCTGGGCCGCGTCATCGTCGTCGATCCAGTCTTCCTTCTTCTTGCGTAGCAGGGACAGCGCCTTGAAGCGGGCAATGCCGAGCAGCCATGTCGAGACCTCCGAGCGGCCCTCGAAGGCCGGCGCCTGCCGCCAGAGTTCGAGGAACACCTCGTTCGCGATATCGTCGGCCATCAGTTCCGATCCCGTCTGGCGTGCCACGAAGCGGTAGACCCGCGCGTGGTGGCGCATGAACAGGAGCCGCACGGCGGCACGGTCGCCCTTCGCGACCCGCTCGACGAGCGCGCGATCGGTCTCCGCGGCAGTCATCGCCGGTCGAGCCGCCTGGCTCCTGCCTTCTCTGTCGCTGATCGGCCCAAAAAGGTTCACCGCATCCGCCCGAGGAATTTTGCGGAGGCTAGCCGAAGAGCGGGAACGTTGCCAGAGGGGAGAAGAGGGCGCGCGCTCAGCTCAGAAATGGCTCGGCCTTCATTGTCGCCGGCACCGGCACGCCGAGACGCGCAAGCACCGTCGGCGCGAGTTGCAGCTGATCGAGCAGCGTATTGGCTTCCGGACCCTCGCCGGATCCGAAGTAGTAAAGTGCGAAATCCTGCATCTCCTCGTCGTGGCCGCCATGATGGCCGCGATTGGTCTGGCCATGATCGGCGGTGACGATCACCTCGTAGCCGGCCTCCCGCCAGCGCGGCAGGAAGCCGGCGAGCATGGCGTCCATTGCATAGACGGCATGATCCATCTCGTGGCAGTCATGGCCGAAGCGGTGGCCCATCGAGTCCAGCGTGCAGCTGTGCAGGATGCCGTAGTCGATGCCGTAGCGCCTGGTCAGCATGGTCAACGTCGCGAACAGGTCGACGTCGCTCGGCGTCATCTGGTTGCTGTCATTGTAGCCGGTCATGGTGTGGAACCGGCCATGGCTGATCGGCCCGCCCGGCTCGTCGAACTCCATGTCCTCCACCAGGTCGAACGGATAGCCCCGGAAGAATTCGGACCAGTAGGAATGGGTGACCGCACCCGTCTTGCCGCCGGCCTTCGTGACTTCGGAAAAAACGTCCGGCTGTTCGACGCGAAACCGGTTTTCGTTGGACAGGATGCCGTGCACTTGGGGCGGCACGCCGGTGTGGATTGAGGCATAGCAGGATGCCGAGGTCGACGGCAGCACGGAGCGCATCTTCCACACGCGCGCGTCGCCGGATTGCACCCAGCCTTCGAGATTGCCCATCAGCCGTCGCCAGTTCCGGTAAGGCACGCCGTCGAGAATGATGAGCAACAGTTTTGTGTCGAGCGCCATAGGCGGCTCCATGCGGTTTAGTCGGATAAGTCGGATCGTGCGCCTGGGGCCTGCCGTTCAATCCACGCCCGGACAGGATCGTCACGCGCAATGGCCGGCCCGCTAGTTCCCCGCGCTAGCCATGCGGCGTCCCTTGATCGCCTTTTCCAGCCAGCCGATCTCCATTTCGGGCACCGACGACAGCAAAAGATCGGTATAGGCATCGAAGGGTGGCGTCAGCACGGTGCTCTTGGCGCCGTAGCGCACCACTTCGCCGCGATACATCACGGCGATCGAATCGGCGATCGACTTGACCGTGGCCAGGTCGTGGGTGATGAACAGATAGGCGACGTTTTCCTCTTTCTGCAGCCCGAGCAGCAGCTCCAGTATGCCGTGGGCGACCAGCGGATCGAGCGCCGAGGTCACCTCGTCGCAGATGATCAGCTTCGGCTTGGCGGCGAGCGAGCGGGCGATGCAGACACGCTGTTTCTGGCCGCCGGAAAGCTCGGCCGGGTAGCGGTCGACAAAACCCTTGCCCATCTCGATCTTGTCGAGCAGTTCCGCGACACGGGCGTCACGTTGCCTTCCGCGCAGACCGAAATAGAATTCCAACGGCCGGCCGATGATGGTGCCGACCGTCTGGCGCGGGTTCATCGCCACGTCGGCCATCTGGTAGATCATCTGCAGTTGGCGAAGATCCTCTTTCGGCCGGTCGGCAAGCCGGTTGGCGAGCGGCCGTCCGTCGAAGGTGACGGTGCCTTGTTCGGGCGGCAAGAGGCCGGTGATGGCGCGCGCCAGTGTCGATTTGCCGGAGCCGGACTCGCCGACCACCGCCAGCGTCTGGCCCGGGAAAATATCGACCGAGACGTTCTTCAGCACCTTGATGTGACTGCGGCCATAGGCGGCGGTGATGTTCTTGACCGACAGGAACGGGCTCGTGCCGGGCTTCTGCTCCTGGTGTTCGATCTCATGCACCGAAACCAGCGCGTTGGTGTATTCCTGGCGCGGCTCCTTGATGATCTGGCGGGTGCCGCCCCATTCGACCAGCCGGCCATGGCGCAGCACCATGATCTCGTCCGAGACCTGCGCGACGACAGCAAGGTCATGAGTGATGTAGAGCGCCGCGACATGAGTGTCGCGGATGGCGTCCTTGATCGCCGCCAGCACGTCGATCTGCGTCGTCACGTCGAGCGCCGTGGTCGGCTCGTCGAAGACGATCAGGTCGGGCTCGGAACACAGCGCCATCGCCGTCATCACACGCTGCAGCTGGCCGCCGGACACCTGGTGCGGAAAGCGTTCGCCAATGCTTTCGGGGTTCGGCAGGCTGAGCTTCTTGAACAGCGCGACGGCGCGTTTTTCGGCCGCGGCCCGTGTCGCCCTGCCATGCAGCAGCGTCGCTTCGACCACCTGGTCCATCAGTCTGTGCGCCGGGTTGAAGGCCGCCGCCGCCGATTGCGCGACATAGCAGACCTCGCGACCGCGCAGCTTGCGAAAGCCCTCCTTGCCGCCTTTGAGGATATCCCGGCCGTTGAGGATGACCTCGCCGCCGGTGATGCGCACGCCGCCGCGGCCGTAGCCCATCGACGACAGGCCGATGGTCGATTTGCCGGCGCCGGACTCGCCGATCAATCCGAGCACCTTGCCCTTCTCCAGCGTCAGCGAGACATCGTGCACCAGCACGATGTTCTTCGGCGCCTCGCCCGGCGGATACACGGTGGCCTCGATGCGCAGATTGCGGATGTCGAGCAGCACGCCGGACTTCGGTTGCCCGGGCTTCGGTTGCTTGTCAGCCATTACCCGCGTCCTCCCTTCAGGCTTGTCGTGCGGTTGAGCACCCAGTCGGCGACAAGATTGACGGAAAGCGCCAGCGCTGCGATCGCTGCCGCCGGAATGAGGGCGGCGCCTATGCCGAAGACGATGCCATCCTTGTTTTCCTTGACCATGCCGCCCCAATCGGCGTCCGGCGGCTGCACGCCAAGCCCGAGGAAGGACAGCGTCGACAGGAACAGCACGGCATAGATGAAGCGCAGGCCGAGTTCCGAAACCAGCGGCGACAGCGCATTGGGCAGGATTTCGCGGAAGATGATCCAGCCGCTGCCTTCGCCACGCAATTTGGCCGCCTCGACGTAATCCATGACGTTGATGTCGACGGCGACCGCCCTCGACAGGCGGTAGACGCGGGTCGAGTCGAGAATGCCCATGACCAGGATCAGTGTCACCAGATTGGATGGCAGCACCGAAAGCACGACAAGGGCCATGATCAGTGTCGGGATCGACATCAGGAGATCGACAAGCCGTGACAGCAGCGTGTCGAACCAGCCACCGAAAACCGCTGCCGAAAAGCCGAGGATGGCGCCGAGCGAGAACGACAGCGCGGTCGCCAGCACCGCGATGAACAGGGTGATGCGGGCGCCATAGATCATGCGCGACAACAGATCGCGGCCGAGATTGTCGGTGCCCAGCCAATGCGCCGCCGACATCGGTTCCCAAGGGACGTCGCTGACGATCTCTGCATTACCGTGCGGCGCGATCCACGGCGCGAAGATTGCCGCCAAGACGAACAGTGCCGTCAGCACGATGCCGATCAATGCCGGGATGGGGATGCGTTTGATGACGAGCATGCCCGACCCCTTCATTTCGGATGTCTGAGGCGCGGATTGGCGACAATCGCCGCTATGTCCGCGATGATGTTCAGGCTGATGTAGACGGCGGCGAAGATCAGCCCGACCGCCTGCACAACCGGCACGTCACGCTTGGTGACGTGGTCGACGAGGTATTGGCCCATGCCTGGATAGACGAAGATAACTTCGACCACGACGACGCCGACGATCAGGTAAGCGAGATTGAGCATCACGACGTTGATGATCGGCGCAATGGCATTGGGGAAGGCATGCCTGCGGATGACCGCGAAGGCCGAAAGCCCCTTGAGTTCGGCGGTTTCGACATAGGCCGACTGCATGACATTGAGGATCGCGGCGCGCGTCATGCGCATCATATGGGCGAGCACCACCAGGGTCAGCGCCGCCGCCGGCAGTGCGATGGCCTGAATGCGTTCGCCGAAAGGCATCCCGTCATAGACAGTGGAAATGGCGGGAAACCATTGATGTTGCACCGCGAAGAAAAAGACGAGAACATAGCCGACGAAGAATTCCGGGAAGGACGTCGAGGCCAGCGCCAGTCCCGAGATCAGCTTGTCGACCCAGCCATTGCGGTAGCGCACCGCGATCAGCCCGAGGATGATCGCCAGCGGCACCGCGACGACCGCCGCCCAGAAGGCGAGGAACAGCGTGTTCCACAGCCTTCCCTTGATCGAGGTTGCGATATCCTGACCGCTCGACATAGCCGTACCGAGATCACCGGTCAGGATGCCGCCGAGCCAACGAAAATAACGGATGTAAGCCGGATCATTGAGGCCGAGCTGCTCGCGCAGATTGGCGAGCGACTCCGGTGTCGCCGACTGCCCGAGAATGGCTTGTGCGACGTCGCCGGGCAGGATCTGGGTGCCGGCGAAGATCAGGACCGAAACGGCCAACAGAAGGATGATGCCCAGCGCAATGCGCTGGGCCACCAGTTTCAAGATGGGTGAGGACATATCCGCAAGGCCGGGCTCAGGCTTCGAGCCAGCACTTCGCGAGAGCATATCCGTTCATCAACTCCTGATGCGGATCATCCACCCAGCCGGCAACCTTGGCGCCCGTCGCGTCGATGAACTGATTGAACATCGGCAGGATCAGGCCGCCCTCGTCGCGCACCATCACAGCCATGTCGTGGTACATTGCCTTGCGCTTGGCCTCGTCGAGCTCGGCGCGAGCCGCCAGCACCATCTTGTCGAAATCCGGACGCTTGAACCGTGTGTCGTTCCAGTCGGCCGTCGACAGATAGGCGGTAGAGTACATCTGGTCCTGCGTCGACCGGCCGCCCCAGTAGGAGGCGCAGAAGGGCTGCTTGTTCCAGACTTCCGACCAGTAGCCGTCGCCCGGTTCGCGCTTGATCTCCAGCTTGATGCCGGCCTTGGCCGCGCTTTGCTGGAACAGCTGTGCGGCGTCGACGGCACCGGGGAAGGCGACGTCCGACGTCCGGAGCAGGACGGCACCGTCATGGCCCGATTTCTTGTAGTGGAACTTGGCCTTGTCGGGATCGTATTTGCGCTGCTCGATCTCGGTGAATAGCGGGTACGATGCATTGATCGGGAAGTCGTTGCCGAGCGAGCCATAGCCACGCAGCACCTTGTTCAGCATCTCCTCGCGGTCGATCGCCAGCTTCAACGCCATGCGCAAATCGTTGTTGTCGAACGGCGCGGTGTTGCAGTGCATGATGAAGACGTAGTGGCCGGGTCCCGAATGGTTGCGGATGGTGACGCCGGGCACGCGCTTGATCAGATCGACGATCTTCGGCTCGACGCGGTTGATCATGTGGACCTGGCCGCCCTGCAGGGCCGCCGTACGCGCCGTGGCGTCGTTGATGACGATGATCTCGATCTGGTCGGCATGGCCCATCTTGTCGCCCTGCCAGTAGTTGGCGAAGCGCTCGCCGCCATGGCGCACGCCGGGCTCGTTGGTGGTGACCTTGTAAGGACCCGCCGAGATGCCGGCATCGGCCTTGTCCTTGCCGCCATTCGGCTGAATGATCAGGTGATAGTCGCTAAGCAGGTAGGGCAGGTCGGCATTCGGCTCCTTCAGCGTCAGCACCACTTCCTTGCCGCTGGCCTTGATGCTCTCGATGCCTTTCATGTAACCGAGCGCGCCGGACTTCGACTTCTCGTCCGAATGGCGTTCGAGGGTGGCGGCCACGTCCTCTGCAGTCACTTTCTTGCCGTTGTGGAACTCGACGCCATCGCGGATCTTCAGCGTCCAGGTCTTGGCGTCGTCCGACGAGCCGATCTCCTCGGCAATGCGGTTCTCGAGCTTGCCTTCGGGAGACAGCTCGACGATCAGTTCGCCCCACATCTTGCCGAAGGCGAACGGCACCTGCGTCATGAACAGCGCCGGATCGAGGCTGTTGGTGGATTCGCCACCGACCAGGCCGGCCTTGAGCGTGCCGCCCTTGACCGGACCCGCCGCGCGGGAAGCGCTGGAAAGCAGCGAATTGGCGAAGGTTGCGGTGACGCCGAGCGCTGCCGCCCGGCCGAGAAAATCACGACGGCTCAGTTTGCCGGACGCAACGCGCCGGCTCAGATATTCCAGTTCGTTAGACATGTTGAGTTCCTCACTCTGTTGGTCCGACCTTATGGTCGTTTTTCTCATTTTCAATTGGGAGAATAATGACCGTAAGGGAAAGCGGTAAGCAAGACCGAATGCGACATGCCGTGGCGTAAATCGTGCGTCGCAATTGGACCAATCGTTATAAGCGCTCAAAGCAGTGCGCGCGGGATTTTCTCCACGAAGTTGCGCTCGAAGACCAGTTTCTCGCCTTCATACGCTTCAATTCTGGCGCTAACCATGAAGCTTTGCACGTCGGAGCGCATTTCGGCGAAGGTTTCGGTGCGCACCGACCATCCATTTCGCGACAGCGTCTGGGTCCAATGCGTCTTGCCCGACGCTGACAGCGGATTGTCAGGATGGATCGCCCATGTCTCTCTGGCGATGTTGCCATTGGCAAGGCTGTGTTGCAGATCGCGCACTTCGCCGAAATCGTCGACGATGGAAAGCGTGATCATTCCGGTCTTTTCGTCGCGATCGACATGACGCTCGGAATTGGCGGCGCGGACCGTTTCGGTTGCCCAGGGCGTGGCGCCTTCGGGGGCGGGGAAGGTGACCTCGTCGCCTTTCGCCGGCGGGCGCAGCGGCAGCGTCAATGTCGCGGCCGACAATTCCAGCCGGACCGGCTCCGGCGACGGCCAGATCATCGGCCAATAGCTGTTGGAGATGGCAACACGCAAGCGGTGGCCGGCCGGCACGCTATAGGCGCATTGATCGAGCACCACCCGGGCGCTGACGGTTTCGCCGGGCACCAGCGCTTCGGGAAATTCGTGCGAGTTGCGATGCGTCAGGTTGAGCACGCCGTAGGAAATCAGCTCCGACGCTCCGTCCGGATGGACGTCGCACAGCCGAAGCGCGATGTTCGCCTGGCACCGGTCCGACGAAACCCTGACCAGAACTTCGGGAGCACCGACGATGTCGACCGCTTCGGTCAGCACCGGCTGGTCGAAACACACCGACAGCGCGTCGTCGGGGCGCTGGTCACCCGGCAGTTCCGGTCCAAAGGTGAAGGGGAAATATTCGCCACCGGCAAGGCCGCAGCTTTGCGGCGAAGCGACGATAGCGTAGTTGCCTTCAGCGATAAGCTCAACCTCTTGCGTCTTGATGTTGGGTGACGGCCATTCCGATTCAGCGACCCAGCGGCCCGGCCGCTCGGGATGCCAGCGCGCCGGACGCACGCTGTCCATGACATAGGCGCGGTAGGCGGGGTCGGCCTCGACGCCGGTGTCGAGGTCCTTCAGCCAGCGGTCCCACCAGCGCAACGCCTCCTGCAGGAAGCCGATGCGCGGTTCGGGCGCGGCGTAATGCGGGTATTTGTGGATCCACGGGCCGACGATGCCCTTGACCGGCGCCTCGATATTGGCGGCGAGATGGGAAATCGTATTGCGATAGCCATCATGCCAGCCGCCGATCGACAGCACCGCGGCATGGATGGCGGAATAGTCCTCGCAGATCGAGCCGCGCTTCCAATAGGCATCGCGATGCTGGTGCTTCAGCCACAGCGGTGCCAGGAAGGGCTGGTTCTCCAGCCTGGTCAGCCACAGGTCGCGCCATTTGTTGTCGCCGGCCAGCAACGGATCCGGCGGCCGTGACGAATAGGACAGCATGGTCGAGGCCCAGCCGAAATTCTCGATCAGCAAGCAGCCGCCCTTGTAATGGATGTCGTCGGCATAGCGGTCGACCGTCGAACAGAGACTGATGACCGCCTTCAGCGCCCCCGGCTGCTTGGCTGCTACCTGCAGGCAGTTGAAGCCGCCCCACGAAATGCCCATCATGCCGACATTGCCGTTGCACCAGGGCTGCGCCGCCGCCCAGGCTATGACGTCGCAAGCGTCCTGCAATTCCTGCTCGGAATACTCGTCGTCCATCAGCCCTTCGGAATCGCCATTGCCGCGCATGTCGACGCGGATCGAGGCGTAGCCGTGGCCGGCAAAATAGGGATGCGTCAGCTGATCGCGGTAGATCGTGCCGTCGCGCTTTCGGTAGGGCAGGTGCTCGAGGATCGCCGGCACCGGATCGTCGGCAGCATCGGCCGGCATCCATACCCGCGCCGACAGGCGGCAGCCGTCCGGCATGACGATCCCCATGTCCGGAAATTCGACAACCTTGCGGGGAAATTCAGTGACGGTTTTCATGCGGGGCATAACGCCCCGCAGCGAGGCGACTTTCAATCGCTATTCGCGACTGGAGCAGCAAATTATGCGACCTGTCAGAGAGGCCGCGCGGCTACCGCAACTCGTCCACCAACTCCGGGTGTTTTTCCAACAGCGTCATCAGCTGAATGGTTGGGCCACTCGGCTCGATCAGACCCCGTTCGTATTTGTCGAAAGCGTTCTCGCCGACCTTGAACAGGGATCCTGCCTCGCGTTGCGAAAGTTTCAGCTTTGTGCGCACGCGACGGATGGTGGCCGGTGCCGGAACGCCGTCGATCTTTTCTTTGAGGATGCGGAGCGCTGCATCGACGACGGTCATGTCGTCTCCGACATGCACGCCCTCACTTCCCGAAGAGGGATAATAACCCGGCAGGTCGACGATCATGCTCTCGCCCTTGTAAGTCACAGTGAACGGACGCACCCCACGCGTCAGCGTTTCTCCTGTTTTGGGGGAGATCATGCTATTCGTTTCGTTATTTTCTTTCATCGCCATGGTCACTTTTCCTTGAACGACATGACTGTGAATTCGGTCACGACGTCCGCCTGAAATTTCACGTAAAGAACCAGGTCGCGTGCTGGCACGTAATTGACATCTTGCCAGACACGATGGTCGGCGAACGTCGTCATCGACTTTACAAACATCTTCCGCGTGATGCCGCCGATCACCTCGACAATACCGGCGCGATCAAAGCCCAGCCCAATGGCATCCCGCAGGGCGGACGTCGTGATTACCAGCGTGTCGACAGAACCCAGCTCGGCCTGATTGCATCAAGATCGTAAGTGGGTCTGCGTTTCTCCATAACGCAATATGCCACCATAAAGGTGGCAATTCAAGCCATTGAACTTTGCTGCATTCAATTCAACGGGATGTCGTTTTCGTCCTTGCCGGCCTGATAGGCGCCGGACAGTTCGTCATAGCGGGCGGAAATTGTGCCGATCCGTGCTTCCAGCCGCTTGCGTTGGGTCTCGGGCAGCGATCGTACGAGTCTGCGAATCGAAAAGCTCTTCCAGTAGGCATTCTCGGCATTGTAGCCGCCGGGATCGAGGGTGAAGACCTCCTTCAGGATCTTCAGATCGTGCGGAATGTCGAAGTTGTCGCGCGAGTCCTCATGGCTGAACAGATAGTAGAAATTGTCGAAGCCGGTCCAGGTGATCGCCGACAGGCAGAGCGAGCAGGGTTCGTGCGTGGCAAGAAAGATCGCGTCCCTGGTGTCGACGCGCTCGGCTTTCGGCAGTTCGTAGAAGCGCTTCAGGCAATGCACCTCGCCATGCCAGAGCGGGTTTTCCGTCTCGTTGTTGGTTTCGGCAAGCACCAGCGAGCGGTCGTCCTTGCGCAGGATCGCCGCGCCGAACAGCTTGTTGCCATGCGCGACGCCTTCGGCGGTCTTCGGCAAGATGTCGTGCTCGATGACGTCGAGCAGACGGTCGATCAGCGAAATGTCAGCCATCACCGGCTCCCATCGGGAAGATGAATCTCATAGGCGTGCGAGAAGTGGCACTCTTCGAGGTTGGAGCCGTCGCCGCCACGGTCGACGACCAGGAAGTCCTGCGGCTCGCCGATCGGCGTCAGCACGCCGTGCCACAAATTGCGCGGATAGTTGACGCCTTGCCCGGGCGCGGTGATGAACGCATGCGGTTCGCCCGGGCCTTCCTCGCCATCATGGCAGACGACGACCAGGAACGGCCGTGGCGACAGCGGGATGAAGGCTTGGCTGCCAAACGGATGGCGCTCCACCATGGTCAGCTTCAACGGCAGCTCATAGGGCGTGCCGCGCACCATCGAGATCAGCACGCGCGCATTCGGCCCTCGTGCTTCAGCGGTGGCGAGATCGTGATAGCGCTCGGCCTTGCCGCCATTGATCGAATAATGATTGTCGCCGCCCATATCGATGACGTCGCCGAATTCGGCGAAATTCTCGCGGGTCAGCGGCCGCGCGACGATGCGGGTCATGGTGTAGGTCTCGCGACGCCGGCGCTGCCAAGCTTGGCGTGGCGGTTGACGTCCTTGTAGAGGAGATAGCGGAATTTGCCTGGCCCGCCGGCATAACAAGCCTGCGGGCAGAAGGCGCGCAGCCACATATAGTCGCCGGCCTCGACTTCGACCCAGTCCTGGTTGAGACGGTAGACCCCCTTGCCCTCCAGCACATAGAGCCCGTGCTCCATGACATGCGTCTCGGCGAAGGGAATGACCGCGCCAGGCTCGAGCGTGACGATGGTGACATGCATGTCGTGGCGCATGTCGGCCGGATCGACGAAGCGCGTCGTCGCCCATCGGCCTTCGGTACCCGGCATCGGCGTCGGCGCGATGTCCTGTTCGTTGGCGAAGAACGCTTGCGGCGTGTCGATGCCGTCAACTGCATCATAAGTCTTGCGGATCCAGTGGAAGCGGACGGCGGCGTCGCTTTCATTGCGCACCGTCCATCCGCTCGCCGGCGGCAGGAAGGCAAAGCCGCCCGGCCTTAGGCTATGTTTCTTGCCGGCAAGCGAAACGCTTAGCTCGCCTTCGACCACGAACAGCGCACCTTCGGCGGCGGCGTCAAGCTCAGGGCGGTCGCTGCCGCCGCCAGGCGCGAGCTCGACGATATATTGCGAAAACGTCTCGGCAAAACCCGACAGCGGCCGCGACAGCACCCAGACGCGTGTCCCGTCCCAGAACGGCAATGCGCTGATGACGATGTCCTGCATCACGCCCTTGGGGATGACGGCATAGGCCTGCGTGAACACGGCGCGGCCGGTCAGCAATTCGCTCTGGCCGGGATGTCCGCCCTGCGGCGCATAATAGGTTCGCTCGGCCATTTTCATCATATCCATAAATTCAAGCCTGTTGCGGAAGCCAGGGCCTATCGCGGCAGCCAAAGCCTATTGCGGAAGCATGTCCTTGAGACGAAGCAGCGCGATGCGCTCGACCTGTCTGCAGGCGGTTTCGAATTCGACATCGCGACTATTGGCGATGCGCGCCTCGAGCTCGGCCAGGATCTCCTCCTTGGCCTTGCCTTTCACCGCGATGATGAAGGGGAAACCGAAACTGGTGACGTAGGCGGCATTGAGTTTTGCGAACAACTCGCGCTCCTTATCGGTCAGCGCGTCGAGCCCGGCCGAAGCCTGTTCCCTCGTCGATTCCGCCGTCAGCCGCTTGGCCTGCGCCAGTTTTCCGGCAAGATCGGGGTGGGCATTGAGCACGGAAAGCCGCTCGGTCTCGCTTGCCGCGCGAAACACGCGGCAAAACGCGTTGTGCAGGCCGCCGGCACTGTCATGCGCCGGGCCGAGCTCCAGCTCATAGGCGCGCTCGGCAATCCACGGCGAATGCTCGAACACGCCGCCGAATGCCTGGACGAAGGCCTCGAATTCCATTTTCGACGGGCGTGGCGCCGGCAACCGGAACGGATGCGTCTCCTGCCAATGTTTTGCAATGTCGATGCGCCGTGCCAGCCAGACCTTGTCGTGTGACTTGACGTAGTCGATGAAGCGCTTCAGTGCCGCGACCCGGCCCGGCCGCCCAACCAGGCGGCAGTGCAGGCCGATATTCATCATGCGCGGCCGCCCTGCCTTGCCCTCGGCATAGAGCGTGTCGAAACTATCCCTGAGATAGGCAAAGAACTGGTCGCCCGAGTTGAAGCCCTGCGGCGTGGCAAAGCGCATGTCGTTGGCGTCGAGCGTATAAGGGATGACCAGCTGCGGCTTCGCCGACCCGTCCGGTGCCACATGCTCGAACCAGTAGGGCAGTTCGTCATCATAGGTGTCCGACACATAGTCGAAGCCACCCTCTTCCGCTGCCAGCCGCACCGTGTTGATCGAGGTGCGGCCGGTGTACCACCCGGTCGGCCGCGCACCTGTGACCTCATAATGCAGCCGGATCGCCGCTTCCATGTCGCGGCGCTCGTCTTCCGGGGCGTGGTCGCGGTAGTCGATCCATTTCAGCCCGTGCGAGGCGATCTCCCAGCCGGCCTCCTGCATCGCCGCAACCTGGTCGGGCGAACGCGCCAGGGCCGTGGCGACGCCGTAGCAGGTGACCGGCACTTGCGCCGCGCTGAACAGGCGCAGCAATCGCCAGAAGCCGGCTCGGGCGCCGTATTCGTAGATCGATTCCATGTTCCAGTGGCGCTGGCCGGGCCAGGGCGCGGCGCCGACGATCTCCGACAGGAAAGCCTCCGAAGCCTTGTCGCCGTGCAGGACGCAATTCTCGCCGCCCTCTTCGTAATTGACGACGAACTGCACCGCGACATGCGCCCCGCCGGGCCATTTCGGATCCGGCGGATTGGCTCCGTAGCCGCGCATGTCTCGTTCGTAACGCATTCTCGCTCCTGCCGGAAAGTGTGATCAGGATAGTCGAAAGGAGTGCCTGCGCATTCCCCCGAAATTTTTGAAAGTGTTTTTGTCGCGCTCCGCTCGACCGGGACTTATGCATCGCCTTTAATTGGCGCACAATTCATGAATAGTGTTCGACTGTGCAGGGAATGGAGCAGCCAGTGGCGGAAACGTCGAAAGCCGAAGGCGGGCGCCTGACGACCCATGTCCTCGACACTGCGGCCGGCAAGCCGGCGGCCGGTCTGTCGATCGAGCTCTATCATCTTGACGGCCAGGCCCGAACGCATCTGAAGACGGTCGTCACCAATGATGACGGCCGCTGCGATGCTCCGCTGCTTGCCGGTGCGGAATTCCGTACCGGCGAATACGAGCTGATCTTTGCGGCCGGCGATTATCTGCGCCGGCAAGGGACAAAACTGCCGGAACCGGCCTTCCTCGACCATGTGCCGATCCGCTTCGGCATGGCCGAGCCGGTGCACTATCATGTGCCGCTGCTCCTATCGCCCTACGGCTATTCGACCTACCGGGGAAGCTGAGATGGCCGGGATCAAGACACGCGACGAAATCCGCTTCATCCTCAATGGCGAGGACGTCGCGCTCGGCACGGTTGCACCCGACCAGACCCTGCTCGATTGGCTGCGGCTCGACCGCTCGCTGCGCGGCACCAAGGAAGGTTGCGCCGAGGGCGACTGCGGCGCCTGCACGGTGCTGGTCGGCAGGCTCTCCGGTGGAACACTGGTCTATGAAAGCGTCAATGCCTGCATCCGCTTCCTTGGCTCGCTAGATGGCACGCATGTCGTGACCGTCGAGCATCTGCGCGGCGACGCAGGAAAACTGCACCCCGTGCAGCAGGCGATGATCGATTTCCACGGCTCGCAATGCGGCTTCTGCACACCGGGTTTCGTCATGTCGCTTTATGCTCTGTGGATGCGGTCGCCGGAGCCGTCGGACGCCGCCATCGAAAAGGCGCTGCAAGGCAATCTCTGCCGCTGCACCGGCTATGAGGCGATCATGCGCGCCGCACGTGCCATCTCCAGCTACGGCAAGGCGGCAAAGGATCCGTTGGCGACGGAGCGCAAGGCAGTCACGGCCAAGCTCGAAGCGATGAAGGACGGTTCGCGCATCGAGATCGGCTCCGGCAACAAGCGGCTGATCGTGCCAGCCAATGCCGATGATCTGGCCAGCGTGCTGGTCAAGGAGCCGGGCGCCACTATCGTCGCGGGTTCGACCGATGTCGGCCTTTGGGTGACCAAGCACATGCGCGATATTGCGCCGGCGGTTTTCATCGGCAATCTCGATGGATTGTGCGAAATGTCCGAGGACAAGGGCATCATCTCGATCGGCGCCGGTGTCACCTATAGCGAAGCCTTCGCGACGCTGGCGAAACGCATCCCGACGCTAGGCCCGCTGTTCGATCGCATCGGCGGCGACCAGGTGCGCAACATGGGCACAATCGGCGGCAATATCGCCAACGGTTCGCCGATCGGCGACACGCCGCCGCCGCTGATCGCACTCGGTGCCCGCCTGACACTGCGCCGCGGCGACAAGCGTCGAACGATCCCGCTCGAGGAGTTTTTCATCGCCTATGGCAAGCAGGACCGGCAGCCCGGCGAATTCGTCGAGGCCGTGCATGTTCCGGTGCCGGGCAGCGAGACGAAATTTGCCGTCTACAAGATCACCAAGCGCCGCGACGAAGACATCACAGCAGCCCTAGGCGCGTTTTTCCTGAAGCTCGCCGGTGATGGCACGGTGGCGGATGTGCGCATCGCTTATGGCGGCATGGCGGCAACGCCGAAGCGAGCCTTTGGCGTCGAAAAGGCATTGCTTGGCAAGCCCTGGACGGAAGCGACGGTCGAGGCGGCGATTGCCGCGTACGCCGGCGATTTCACCCCGCTAACCGACATGCGGGCAAGCGCCGAATACCGGGCGCTGGCGGCACGCAACCTGCTGCTGCGCTTCTTTGCCGAAACCACCGGCACCCGGGCGCCGATCCAGGTATCACGGCACGAGGCGGCATGATGAACAAGCACGCCACCCCAAACCTGAAGGCGCAAAAAATCGCCGGCGGCGTCGCCACCGACCAGCGCCATGATTCCGCGCACAAGCATGTCAGTGGCACGGCCGTCTATATCGACGACATGCCGGAACCGGCCGGCACGCTGCACGGCTGCCTTGGGCTTTCGACGGCGACGAGTGCCACCATCACCAGCATGGACCTTTCGGCGGTGCGCGCCGCACCCGGCGTCATCGATGTGCTGACGGCGAGCGACGTGCCAGGCGAGAACGACATTTCGCCGACCGGCCGTCACGACGAGCCGGTGCTGGCTGACGGCAAGGTGCAATTTTTCGGTCAGCCGATCTTCTGCGTCATCGCAGAAACCCGCGAGCAGGCGCGCCGCGCGACGAGGCTGGCCAAGGTCGAATACAAGGAATTGCCGTTCGTCGCCGATATCGGCGAGCTCGATCCCCGGAAAGACAAGCTGGTCACGCCGCCGCTGACGCTGAAGCGCGGTGATGCAGCGGCTGCGATCAACGCGGCGCCGCGCCGGCTGAAGGGAAAAATGCGCATCGGCGGCCAGGAGCATTTCTATCTCGAAGGCCATATCGCCTTGGCCATCCCTGGCGAGGACAACGACGTCACCATCTATTCCTCGACCCAGCACCCGAGCGAAATCCAGCACATGGTCAGCCATGCGCTCGGTGTTCCGAGCCACGCGGTGACGGTGGAAATCCGCCGGATGGGCGGCGCTTTCGGCGGTAAGGAAACGCAAGGCAATCAGTTTGCGGCATTGGCCGCTATCGCCGCGAAGAAACATCATCGGGCCGTGAAAATCCGGCCCGACCGCGACGACGACATGATCGCCACCGGCAAACGCCACGATTTCCTCGTCGACTACGAGGTCGGCTTCGACGACGAGGGCAATATTCTGGGCGTAGATTTCATGTTCGCGGCGCGCTGCGGCTTCTCGGCCGACCTCTCCGGCCCGGTCACTGACCGCGCGCTGTTCCATTGCGACAACACCTATTTCTGGCCGGCGGTGCACGCGCAATCGGCGCCACTCTACACCAACACGGTATCGAACACCGCCTTTCGCGGCTTCGGCGGCCCGCAAGGCATGGTCGGCGCCGAGCGCGTCATCGACGAAGTCGCGTTTGCCGTCGGCAAGGACCCGCTCGAAATCCGCAAGAAGAATTTCTACGGCACCAGCGACCGCAACATCACGCCCTACCACCAGACGGTCGAGGACAACATCATCTACCGCATCGTCGCCGAGCTGGAGGCGAGTTCCGACTATGCGAGGCGCCGCCGCACCATCGATGCTTTCAATGCCAACAGCCGCTTCATCAAGCGCGGACTGGCGCTGACGCCGGTCAAGTTCGGCATCTCGTTCACCGCCACCCATTACAACCAGGCCGGCGCGCTGGTGCATGTCTATACCGATGGTTCGGTTCATCTGAACCACGGCGGCACCGAGATGGGGCAGGGCCTCTACGTCAAGGTGGCGCAGGTTGTGGCGGAAGAGTTCCAGATCGACCTCGATCAGGTCAAGATCACCGCGACGACGACCGGCAAGGTGCCGAACACCTCGGCCACCGCCGCGTCTTCCGGCTCCGATCTCAACGGCATGGCGGCGCAGAACGCCGCCCGCCAGATCAAGGACCGGCTGACCAATTTCGCCGCCGAGAAATACCAGTTGCCGCGCGACCAGGTGCTGTTCTTGCCCAACCGCGTGCGCATCGGCAACCAGGAGATCGCCTTCGCGGATCTCGTCAGGCAGGCCTATATGGCGCGCATCCAGCTTTCGGCGGCGGGTTTCTACAAGACGCCGAAAATCCATTGGGACCGCGACAAGGGCGAGGGCCACCCCTTCTACTATTTCGCCTATGGCGCCGCGTGCTCGGAAGTCTCGGTCGATACGCTGACCGGCGAATATATCGTCGAGCGCACCGACATCCTGCACGAAACCGGCCGCTCGCTGAACCGCGCCATCGATCTCGGCCAGATCGAGGGCGGCTTCATCCAGGGCATGGGCTGGCTGACGACGGAGGAACTGTGGTGGGACGACAAGGGGCGGCTGCGCACCCATGCGCCATCGACCTACAAGATCCCGCTCGCGTCGGACCGGCCGAAGATTTTTAATGTGACTTTGGCCGACTGGGCGCAAGCAGGCGAGCCGACGGTGCACCGCTCCAAGGCGGTCGGCGAGCCGCCCTTTCCGCTCGCAATGTCGGTGCTGCATGCGCTGTCGGACGCAGTGGCGAGCGTTGCCAGCCACAAAATCTGCCCGCGCCTCGACCCGCCGGCCACGCCGGAGCGTGTGCTGATGGCGATCGAACGGCTGAAGCGGGAAGCCAAGACCGGCACTTGAATCCCGGAAAACGTGCAATTCAGGCCGAAAAACTCTATATTTCCCAATAGGGAACGCGAATGATGAACGCGAAAGTGCAGAGCCTGAAAGCCTTTCTTGCCGGTGCCGGCCTGGTCGCCTTGGTTGAGGTGGCCGGGACAAAAGGTTCGACGCCGCGCGAGACGGGTGCCTTCATGCTCGTCTCAGGATCGGCCACTTTTGGCACGATCGGCGGCGGCCAGCTCGAATATATGGCGATCGACAAAGCGCGGCAGATGCTTTTCTCCCCCCTTGAGGGGGGTGAGGAGCGGCCGGCCAATGGCCGAGAAAAAGCCAACGATTTGACTTTTTCAGCGACGAACGCCCGGAGCCATAGCGAAGGGCAGGCCGCGGAGCGGCCAGAGGGGGTCGTATCAGAAGGCACCGCCAGAGCGTCGAGCACTGCCGCGGCGACCCCACCCGGCGGCTTCGCCGCCACCCTCCCCTCAAGGGGGAGGGATATCCGCGCCACCCTCGACATCGCGCTAGGCCCGGAGATCGGGCAGTGCTGCGGCGGCAGGGTCGAGCTGCTGATCCGGCTGGTCGACGCCGCGCTTGAGGCCAAGCTTGTTGCGGAGGCGGAGGCCGAGGAGGCGCAGCTGCCGCATGTTTACATTTTCGGCGGCGGCCATGTCGGCCAGGCGCTGGCCTCGGCGGTGGCCTTGCTGCCGGTGCATGTCGTCGTTGTCGAGACGCGAGCCGAAGCGCTGGAAGGCATGCCGGAAGCGGTCGAAACCAAGCTGACGCCGATGCCTGAGGCGGTGGTTCGCAAGGCGCCGGCCGGCTCCGCCTTTGTCGTCCTCACCCACGACCACGCGCTGGATTTCCTGATCGTCGCCGAGGCGCTGAAACGCCGCGATGCCGCCTATGTCGGCATGATCGGTTCCAAGACCAAGAAGGCGACGTTTCGGAACTGGTTCCTGAAATCGGCGGACGGAAGCGAGGCGGAATTTGACCGCCTCGTCTCGCCGATCGGCGGTTATGCAATCAATGACAAGCGCCCGCAGGTGATCGCCGCGCTCGCCGCAGCCGAGATCATGACGGCGCTGGCGAGGTGTCATTTACCTGTCAACGGACTAACAGAGTACCCCAAAGCACCAAGCGGCGGTCGGTCGACCGCATCCTCGCAGACTTTTTGATGCTTTTGTACGGAAGACCTTGGCTTATGGAGCAGTTGGCGCCGTAAGACCGAGAAAACACGAGCAGCACATGTTGGTGAAACAGCTTGTCGGAGCGCTTCTGGCCGCTTTTGCGGTTTCTCTGGCGTTTGCCATAGGATCGCGCACGCGCGCTACGCGACACGCCGGCGAGCAAACACTCCGCGCCACCTGGTTTTTGCATGTGTTTGCGGTCCTGCTTGCGGGCTTTGTCGCGATAATTTTGGTTGCCGGATATAGCGAAACAAGGAGCGAGCAACTTCCCTGGGTATATGGCCTGCTGGTTGGCTTTGGTCTGACTCTGATCGGGTGGATTTGGTTCTTCTATCTTCGTGTGGTCTTTTGGAACATCGAGGGCGTAGGGATTCGACAGCCATTCGTGCCCCCACGCTTTATTCCGTGGGAAGACATCGAATGGGCTGGTCGCAAATGGACAGGAGATTTCCAGCTTTGTTCCAAGAAAACCAGCATTAGCTACACCGCGTTCCAGGGCGGACACGATGAGCTAAATCGCCGGGTGAAGCTCGAGGTGCCGAAGTTCGAGAGGAATTTCTAATCGAACCTCGGCGCGCCGAGGAAATAGCGCCGTCCAAAAAGAGCTATTCCTTCTCCTGCGTATGTGCCTCCAGGAACCACAGCAATTTGTCGAGGGAGCGTGAATAGGCGGTGAAGATGTCGGCGGTGTCGGCGTCGCCCGCACCTGCCGCTTCGTCGATTGCCGCGCGTGCCCGCTTGGCGGTTGCGGCATAGCGGTCGATCAGCGCCGCCAGATGATCTCGGGTCTTGTGGATGTCGGTCGGATAGGCCTCGAGCATAGTCGCCTTCGACACCTCCTGCGATGTGCCGAGCGCCGTGCCGCCGAGCTGTACGGCGCGCTCCGCAATGGTGTCGACATGGCCGTCGATCTCCTCGCGGAACGTGTCGAGCATCTCATGGATGGCGATGAATTGCGGTCCCTTGACGTTCCAGTGCGCCTGCTTGGTGACCAGCGCCAGATCGATGGCGTCGGCGAGGCGGGCGTTGAGAAGATCGATACACTCTTTCTTGGCGTTGGATTGCAGGTCGTTGCGGGTGGCGATGGCATCCATGGTCGGCTCCTGTGGCGGTTGCGTCCGCCTGGTTTGAAGAGGGTGAAGTTTGTGGAAGGTCAATCGAACATGCGCGCAGACGCCCATCATCGCCGCGCGGCACAGCATCCCAAAACGGCGATCTCCGACTTTCGTTCCGCTCGTCGTTTTACGCCGGCCGTTTCAAGCCCAGGTGGTCGCGCAACGTGCTGCCTTCATAATCCGTACGAAACAGCCCGCGCCGCTGCAACTCCGGCACGACAAGCGTGGCAAAGGCATTGAGTTCGCCGGGAAAATAGGACGGCATGACGTTGAAACCGTCTGCCGCGCCACCCTCGAAGCGTGCCTCGAGCTCGTCGGCGATCTGGGCCGGCGTTCCGACGACGCGCCAATGGCCGCGCGCGCCGGCGAAATGGCGGGCAAGCTGGCGAATGGACAGCTTGTCGCGGCGGGATTGCTCGATGACCAGCGCCTGCCGGCTCTGCATGCCTTCGCTGGCCGGCAGCTCCGGCAGCGGTCCGTCAATGGGATAGCGCGCGAGATCGGATATGCTGAGATAGCTGGAAAGCAGCGCGACACCGACGTCGTCCGGGATCAGTTCCTGCAATTCATCATGTTTTGCCCGGGCTTCCGCTTCGCTTGCCGCGACGACTGGCGCGACGCCGGGCATGATCTTGAGGTCGTCCGGCTTGCGCCCATAGGCAGCCAGCCGTCCCTTGAGGTCGTCGTAGAAGGCCTTCGCTTCCTCGAATGTCTGCGCCGCCGTAAAGACCACGTCGGCGGTCCGGGCGGCGAGGTCACGACCCTCGTCCGACGCTCCCGCCTGTACCATGACCGGTGAACCTTGTGGCGAGCGCGGCAGATCGAGCGGGTCGCGCACCGAAAAACTTCTGCCTTCGTGTCCACCCTGGCCTCGCCAAAGGCCGGCAACCACGGCAGCGAATTCGCGCGCCCGTCCGTAACGGTCCGCATGTGGGCGCAGACCGGTCGAGCCGAAATTGGCGGCCTCGATCTGGCTGGCCGAAGTGACAAGGTTCCAGCCGGCACGCCCGCCGCTCAGATGGTCGAGCGACAGGAAGGTCCGCGCCAGCCCGTAAGGCTCGTTGTAGCTCGTCGACGCCGTGGAGACGAGGCCGATGCGCTCCGTCTGGACGGCGAGCGCGGCAAGCAAGCTGATCGGCTCGAAGCCGATCGAGCGCGACGTTTGGCTGGCGATGTTGACATTGGCCTCGCGCACGCCGGCGGCGTCCTCGCAGAAGATCATGTCGAACTTCGCCGCCTCCGCCGTCCGCGCCAGCTGGATGTAATGGTCGATGTCGATGCCGGCCGTGACATGCGCCTGCGGATGGCGCCAGGCGGCGATGTGGTGGCCTGTCGCCCACAGGAAGGCGCCGAGCTTCATCTGGCCTCGACCGGCGCTCATTGCCGATCCTCCCCGGCAAGCCCGAGGTGGGAGCGCAGTGTCGCCGCGCTGTAGCCGGACCGGACAAGGCCGCGGCGGCGAAGCTCCGGCAGCACGAGGCCGATGAAATCGTCGAGCGCCGACGTGAGCGGCGTGTCGATGCTGAAACCGTCGCAGGCTTTCGAGCGAAAGCACTCTTCGAGCCTGTCCGCAAACATGTCCGGCGCGGCGATTATTTCGGCGCTGACGGTAACATTCATCAGCACTTTCAGCCCCTCCGGCCTGCGCCCGAAGGCAAGCGCACGACGCTTCAGCTCGCCAGCCCAGTCGATCGATCGCTCATCCAGCAGGAGGACATCGGCGGTGCGGGCGGCGATATCCATGTCGGGCTCGGACAGGCCGGACATGACCAGCACCGGCGTGTCCTGCGGCGACCGCGCCACGTTGAGCGGCCCGCGCACGGAAAAATATTCGCCCTTGTGGTCGAGAAGGTGCATCTTCTCGGGATCGAAGAAGCGGCCGCCAACTTTGTCGAACAGCAGCGCGTCTGCGTCCCGACCTTTCCACAAGCCTTGCACGATGCCGATGAATTCCTCGGCGCGCAGGCGGAAATCGTCGCCGGAAAACCCTTCCGGTCGGCTGAAATTGGCCGCCTCGCGCGGTTCGGGCATCATGCTCGCGTTCCAGCCGGCGCGGCCATGGCTGATAATATCGAGCGAAGCGAAACGGCGCGCGAGATTGTAGGGCTGGTGGGCGACCGTCAACGCTGCAGCGACGAGGCCGATCCTGCTTGTCACCGTCGCCAGGGCCGCCACCAAGGTCGTTGCTTCGAAGCGCATTTGCCGGTTCAGCCCGCCTGCAACCGGCGCGGAATCGCCGAGCAACACCATGTCCAGACCGGCCGCTTCGGCTTCTTGCACGAACCGCGTCAGCAGACTGAAGTCCAGGCCGGCGTCGGGCGGATGGGAAGGGGCGGCTTCCGGAGACAGTGAAACGGCGAGACACATGGTGGCGCCGTTGGCCATCGCTTTTCCCTGTTGAGCGAGATTCCTTGGGAATTATCTCGTCGGCTGGACGGAAAGCAACCGGCCAGCCGGCGATCATTTGCCGGCCAGAATATCCCTGATCAGCCGCTGGCAGCGCTCGGCCATGAAGTCGAGCAACAGCCGCACCTTCGGATCCTGCAGCTTTTTGTGCGGGTAGACGGCGGCAAACTGCACCGGCGTCGGCGGCGTATTGCTCAGGATCACCTTCAGCCGCTGGTCGCGGATAAACGGCTCGACCTCGAAGCGCGGCTTGTTGATGATGCCGCGGCCGGACAGCGCCCAGCCGGTCAGCACGTCGCCATCATCGGTATCGTAGGGGCCGTGCACCTCGAACTTTTGTGGCCCGTTCGGCGTCTGCAACGTCCACACATATTCGCGCGCGCCGGAATAGCGCAGCATCAGGCAATCGTGCTTCTTGCCGATCAACTCCTGCGGCTCGGTCGGCTCGCCGCGCACGTCCAGATATTGCGGAGCCGCTACCAGCACGCGCTCGCATTCCATGATGCCGCGCATCCTGAGGCTGGAATCCTCGATAATGCCCAGCCGGAAGGCAACGTCGATGCCTTCTTTCATGATATCGACATTGTGATCGGAAAGCCGGAGCCGCACCTCGATATCTGGATACCTGTCGTGGAAATCCGGGATGCCGGATGCCACCAGCCGCCGCCCGAGGCCGAGCGGCGCTGTCACCTTTATCGTGCCGCGCGGCTGGCCGGATAACGCGCTGACCGCCGCTTCCGCCTCGGTGACCGCCTCCAGCACCTGCTTGGCGCCGGAGTAGAACACCGTGCCGTGCTCGGTCGGCATCAACTGCCGCGTCGTGCGGTTGAACAGCCTGACGCCCAGGTGCTTCTCGAGCTCCTTGATCCGGTTGGAAGCGACCGCCGGCGAAATGCGCATGTCGCGCCCAGCCGCCGACAAATTGCCGAGCTCGACGACGCGGACAAAAACGGCGATGTTGTCGAGATAGGCCATGCGGCTTCCGTGGCTCTCATGTGGCTGCGTATGATCAGCCTAGTATTTTCCAATTTTTTTTGAAAGTCATCGTGCAGCTCGGCCCTTTCCGTTTGCGCTCCAGCCCGTAAAGTCAGCCGATCGGCAGGGACGATTTTTCATGATGGATTTCGCGATATTCTGGGATTGGCTGAGTTTCGCCGTGCGCTGGCTGCACGTCGTTACCGGCATCGCCTGGATTGGATCGTCCTTTTATTTCGTCGCGCTCGACCTCGGGCTGCGCCAGCGTCCGGGCATGCCTGCCGGAGCCTTCGGCGAGGAATGGCAGGTGCATGGTGGCGGCTTCTACCACGTGCAGAAATATCTGGTGGCGCCGGCCGAAATGCCCGAGCACCTGACCTGGTTCAAATGGGAATCCTACGCCACCTGGCTGTCGGGCTTCGCCATGCTGTGCGTCGTCTACTATGCCGGGGCGGACCTGTTCCTGATCGATCCGAATGTCCTTGCCATGTCGGTGCCTACAGGCATCTTGCTGTCGCTGGCGACGATCGGCGTCGGCTGGGTGGTCTACGATCTCTTGTGCCGTTCGCCGCTCGGCAACAGCGACACCGGCCTGATGCTGGTGCTGTATGGGGTGCTGGTATTCATGGCCTGGGGACTGACCCACCTGTTCACCGGTCGCGCCGCCTTCCTGCATCTTGGCGCCATCACCGCGACGATCATGTCGGCCAACGTTTTCATGGTCATCATCCCCAACCAGAAGATCGTCGTCGCCGACCTGATCGCCGGCCGCAAGCCCGATCCGAAATACGGCAAGATCGCCAAGCAGCGCTCGCTGCACAACAATTACCTGACGCTGCCGGTTTTGTTCCTGATGCTGTCGAACCATTATCCGCTGGCGTTCGGGACAGAGTTCAACTGGGTCATCGCCTCGCTGGTGTTCATCATCGGCGTGCTGATCCGGCACTATTTCAACACTAGGCATGCGCGCAAAGGCAATCCGACCTGGACCTGGCTGGCGGCGGCCGTCCTGTTCGTCGTCATCATCTGGCTGTCGACGGTGCCGAAACTGCTGACCGGCGAGGTCAAAACGTCCTCGGCGGCACAGGTCTACGTCGCCTCGGCGCATTTTCCCGCCGTGCGTGATACAGTGCTTGGCCGCTGTTCGATGTGCCACGCGGCCGAGCCGTCCTACGAGGGCATTTACCACGCGCCGAAGGGCGTGATGCTCGATACCGATGCCGGCATCGCCGAGCACGCCGGCGAGATCTACCTGCAGGCCGGGCGCAGCCACGCCATGCCGCCCGCCAACGTCACCCAGATCACCGACAAGGAACGGGCGCTGCTGGTGGCATGGTTCGAAGGCGCGGGGAAATAGCATGACCAGCACGCTGCTGCGCGGCCGCACGCTGTCGTTTTTGCGCTGGCCCGAAACTGTCGACGACCATTCCGCCTGGCGTTACGAGCAAGATGGCGGCCTGCTGCTCCGCGACGGCAGGATCGTTGCCGCGGGCGCCTATGCCGAGGTCGAGAAAAAGGCGGGCGAGGGAACAAGAAAGATCGACCACAGGCCGCATCTGCTGCTGCCCGGGTTCATCGATGCGCACGCGCATTTTCCGCAGATGCAGGTCATCGCTTCCTTCGGCGCCGAGCTGCTCGACTGGCTGAACACCTACACTTTTCCGGAAGAGACCAAATTCCAGAACGCTCAGCATGGCCGCCGTATCGCCAGGCTGTTCCTGGACGAAGTGTTGCGCCACGGCACGACGACGGTCGCGGCCTATTGCTCGGTGCACAAGGAATCGGCCGAAGCGTTCTTTGCCGAGTCGCACGACCGCAACATGCTCAACATCGCCGGCAAGGTGATGATGGACCGCAACGCCCCGGAAGGCGTGCTCGACACGCCGCAATCGGGTTATGACGACAGCAAGGCGTTGATCGAGGAGTGGCACGGCAGGGGGCGCCAGCACTATGCCATCACCCCGCGCTTCGCCATCACTTCGTCGCCCGAGCAATTGGAGATGGCGGGCGCGCTCTGCCGCGAATATCCTGATCTGCACATGCAGACGCATCTGTCGGAAAACCACGCCGAGATCGCCTTCACGCAGCAGCTTCATCCGCAGGCGCGCGACTATACCGATGTCTATGAGCATTACGGGCTGCTCGGGCGCAGAAGCCTGTTCGGCCATTGCATCCATCTGTCGGAACGCGAGGCGGATGCGCTTTCCGATAGCGGCTCGGTGGCGGTGTTCTGCCCGACCTCCAACCTGTTTCTCGGCTCGGGCCTCTTCGATTATCAGCGCTATCGCCGCCGCGAGAAGCCGCTTCGCATCGCCGCCGCCACCGATGTCGGCGGTGGCACCAACTATTCGATGCTGCGCACCATGGACGAGGGCTACAAGGTGATCGCGCTGAACGGTGAGAAGCTCAATCCGTTCCAGTCCTTCTGGCAACTGACCCGCGGCAATGCCGAGGCGCTGTCGCTTGCGGAAAAGATCGGCACCCTGGAGGAAGGCAGCGACGCCGATATCGTTGTGCTTGACGCCCGCGCCACGCCGGCGATGCGACTGCGGGTGGAGACGGCGGACACGCTCGCCGAGGAGTTGTTTCTGCTGCAGACGCTCGGCGACGACCGCGCCGTGCATGAGGTCTATGTCGCCGGCCGCGCGGCCAAGACGGATATGGCGGTTTAGCCGTCGTATGCGGCCGGCTTGACCGGGCGGCAGCCATCCGGCAAAGCGTGCGGCGAAGTTGACAGGGGAACGACATGGCCGTTGCGGACGACATCGCTCTGATCGAGAAACAGGAAGCCACGCTTGTCTTTTCGGCCTTCGATGAAGCCGTCGCTTTCGAGATCGGCTCGGCGATCCGAGATCGGGCTCTCAAGGAAAACCTGCCGATCATCGTCGATATCAGAACCTTCGACCGGCCGCTGTTCTATGCGGCAATGCCCGGCTCGAACGCTTCCAATCCGGACTGGGCGCGGCGCAAGATCAACGTCGTGCGGCGGTTCCTGAAAAGCACCTACCGCATGGTGCTGGAGCAGCAGCGCCCCGACCGCAGCTTCAAGCCCGGCGAGGGGCTGGACGTTGCCGACTACGTGCTGGCCGGTGGCGGCTTTCCCATCACTGTCAAGGGCGCCGGCGTCATCGGCGTGATCGCCGTCTCGGGCCTGCCGGAGCGTGAGGACCATGGTGTGGTCGTCGATACGCTTTGTGAGTATCTCGGCATCAATGCGCGCGAGCTGGCATTGCCGGCGGAAGCAAAATGACAGAGGTAGACCCCAAGCCCTTTCTCATTTCGATCTTCAACGCCGCCGTTGCCGCCGCCGATCCCCAGAGGACAATCAAGGATCATTTGCCGGCAAGGCCGAAGGGCCGCACGATCGTCATCGGTGCAGGAAAAGGCTCGGCGCAGATGGCGGCGGCTTTCGAGAAAGTGTGGGACCGGCCGATCGAGGGGCTGGTCGTCACCCGCTACGGCTATGGCGCGGCCTGCCGGCGCATCGAGATCATCGAGGCGGCGCATCCGGTGCCGGATGCCGCGGGGCTCGAGGCTTCCCGGCGGCTGCTCGAAAAAGTCCAGGGACTGACTGCGGACGACCTCGTCGTGGCGCTCATTTCGGGCGGCGGCTCGGCGCTGCTGCCGTCACCAGCCGAAGGTCTGACGCTGGCCGATGAGATCGCCGTCAACGAGGCGCTGCTCGCCTCCGGCGCGCCGATCGCCGCGATGAACACCATCCGCAAACATCTTTCCTCGATCAAGGGCGGCAGGCTGGCGGCCGCCGCATATCCTGCCAAGGTGGTCTCGCTGGTTGTTTCTGATATTCCGGGCGACGATCCGGCTCTGGTCGCTTCTGGTCCGACCGTGCCGGATATAGGCAGCCGTGAGGACGCATTGGCGTCGATCGCTGCCTATGGCATGAACCTGCCGGCCTCAGTCATGGCGCATATCAATTCGCCGGCGGCCGATGCGCCGCGTCCGGACGACCCGCGTTTTATCCGCAACGAGGTGCATCTGATCGCTTCCGCCGGCGTCTCGCTGGAAGCCGCAGCGACCGAAGCGACGCGCCAAGGCATTCAGGCGGTCATTCTCTCCGATTCCATCGAGGGCGAGGCGCGTGAGGTCGGCGGCGTCCACGCTGCGATCGCGCGCGAAGTGGCGACGCGCAACCGGCCATTCGCAAAGCCGGTGCTGATCCTGTCGGGCGGCGAGACGACGGTGACCTTGCGCGCGAAAGGCAAAGGCGGCCGTAACTCGGAATTCCTGCTCGCCTTCGCCATTGGCATCAGCGGCATGGCCGGCGTGCACGCACTGGCCGCCGACACCGACGGCATAGACGGTTCGGAAGACAATGCCGGCGCCTTCGCCGACGGCTCGACGGTGTCGCGGATGCGCGAGGCGGGCGTCGATGCCAAGGCCATGCTTGCCGGCAACAATGCGTGGACCGCGTTTAACGCCGTCGGCGATCTTTTCGCGCCCGGACCGACTGGGACGAACGTCAATGATTTGAGGGCGATCCTGATCAGATAGGTTCAGGCCGCCATCAGCCTTTTCACCGCTCTCATATCCTGCAGGAACCGCTCGCGTTCGGCCTGCTTGTCCGCCGGCTCGCGAATGCGCAGGATGAAGGACGGGTGGATGGTGACGAAGACACGCAAGCCATCGTCGCGCTCCACGACCGCCCCGCGCATCTTCATGATCGGCACCACCTTGCCGAGCAGCGCCTGCGCCGCCGTTGCGCCGAGCGCTACCGCCAGATTGGGCTTGATCAGATCGATTTCCTTGTCGAGCCACCAGCGGCAAGCCTGCACCTCGCCGGCGTTCGGCTTGGAGTGGATGCGCCGCTTGCCGCGCGGCTCGAACTTGAAATGCTTGACCGCGTTGGTGACGTAGACTTTCAGCCGATCGACGCCGGCATCGTCCAGGATCGCGTCGAACACCTTGCCCGCCGGACCGACGAAGGGCTTGCCCGCCAGGTCCTCCTGGTCGCCCGGCTGTTCGCCGACGAAGATCACCTTAGCTTTATCAGGGCCCTCACCGAACACAGTCTGCGTGGCGTCGTGCCATAGCGGACAGCGGCGGCAGATCTTGGCCGTTTCGCGCAGTTCAGGAATCGTCCTGGCGTCGATTTCTGTCGTTTCCGGGGATTTGCCGGTCGGCAAGCCTCTCGACTCCACCTTGGCATGGTGCGACGTGGGGGTCGTCTGCATCCTGGCGATCATGGCTAAGGCGGCCTTGTCCGCTTCTGTGATCAGAACCGGAATGAGCGAAGCCGCCGGAAGGTTCCTTCAAAACTGGTCCGGTCGGAACTTCGCCGAGCGAAGACTCTGCCGAACAGGGCCCTACACCTCGTGCAGATAGAGGTGATAATCCAGTTCGCTGACCGTGCGCGCCACGCGCAGATATTCCGACTGCTTGATCGCCACGAACGTCCGGTGCAGGTCTTCGCCCAATGCGCCCTTGAGGAAGGTCGACGCCCTTGCTGCCTCGATCGCGGCACGCCAGTCGACCGGCATCGTCGTGCGCGTGACGGCCGATTCGTAGCCATTGCCGGTGGTTTCGGGACCGGGATCGAGGCCCTCGTCAAGGCCTTTGACGATGCCTGCCAGCACCGTTGCTGCCACCAGGTAAGGATTCGCGTCGACGCCCGATGGCCGGTGCTCGATGCGGCGGTTCTTGGCATCGCCGGCCGGCACACGCAGTGCCACCGAACGGTTGTTGACGCCCCAGGTCGGCGCCACCGGCGCATAGGATTGCGAGACGAAGCGCCGCCATGAGTTGGCGTGCGGCGCAAAGACCAGCATCGATTCCGCCATCGTCTGGATCAGTCCGCCGAGCCCGCGCAGCAGCGGCAGCGACCAGCTTTCGCCGCCGGTTTCGGCAAAGACGTTCTTGCCGGCATCGTCCAGCAGCGAGACATGAAAATGCATGCCAGAGCCGGCATACTTCTCGATCGGCTTGGCCATGAAGCAAGCGGTGACACCATGCCGACGTGCCTGCGCCCGCACCAGACGCTTGAGCATGACGAGATCGTCGGCCGCCCGCATCACGTCCTTGCGGTAGTTGAGCGTCAGCTCGTACTGGCCGGGCGCATATTCCGAGATGACCGTCTCGGCCGGGATGCCTTGCACCTTGGCTGCGGCGTAGATGTCGGAAAACAGCGGCTCCATGCCGTGCAGATGGTCGACGGAATAGACCTCCGTCTTGGCCGAGCGGCGTCCGTCGAGCACCGCGTGCGCCGGCTGCACCTTACCTTCGGCATCGCGCTCGTTGGCGAGCAGGAAGAATTCGAGCTCGAAGGCGCCAGCCGGATGCAGGCCCTTGGCCGCGAGGATGTCTACCTGGCGGGCGAGTGCCAGCCGCGGGTCGGACGACATCGGCTGGCCATCGAGATGGTACATCGCCATCAGCACCTGGCCGCGCGGCGGCTGTGTGCCGAACAGCGGCACCAGTGTGCCGGGGATCGGCCACGCCCGCAGGTCGCCGTCGCCGGTCGTCCAGATCAGCCCGGTCTCGTGAACATCCTCGCCGGTGATGTCGAGGCCGAGGATCGAGATCGGCATGTGCCGGCC
The DNA here is from genome assembly GCF_040318915.1 of Mesorhizobium sp. M0991. Lineage (NCBI taxonomy): Bacteria > Pseudomonadati > Pseudomonadota > Alphaproteobacteria > Hyphomicrobiales > Phyllobacteriaceae > Mesorhizobium > Mesorhizobium sp. M0991. The sequence goes on along the minus strand of NZ_JAMYNE010000001.1, from coordinate 43,709 downwards.
ACCCTCGAAGATGCTCATCAACTCGTGCCGGCGCACGATCTTGCCGCGCCCGACGCCATTGGCGTCGGTCAGCACGATGTCGAACGCTTCGATCTCGGGATGAGCGTCGAGAAAGGCCTGCGCCTCGGCGGGCGTCGAGCCCGAAGGGGATGCCGTGACCAGGTTCAAACTTTGCTTGGGCGCTTGTTTCATGCCGCAAGCTTGTCTCACGCCGTAAGCTTTGCCGCAACCGCGCCGAAGGCAGTGATCAGCCGGTCCACCTGGGCGGCGCTGGTCGCAGGAGAGATCAGCATCATGTTGTGGAAGGGTGCGATCAGCACGCCGCGATTGACCAGCGCAACGTGGACCGCCGCCTCGAGCTCCGGTGCATGCGCAGCTTCCGCCTCGCCGCCATTCCTCAACGGGCCCGGCGCGCAGATGAACTCGACGCGGGCGCCGACGCGAGCAACATGCCAGGGCAGACGATAGCGATCGATGACGGCAGTCAGCCCGGCGTCGAGCCGCCGCGCCAGATGGTCCATATGGCTGTAGTTCTCGTCGGTCATGACGTATTCCAGCGTGGCGCGCATCGCTGCGAATTGCAGCGGATTGGCCGACAGCGTTGTCCCCATGCCGGAGTAGCCGGGCTCTTTCCGGCTGATATAAGCGGCATAGCGGGCCGCAACGTCTTCGCTCATCCCCCAGACGCTCGCCGGTACGCCGCCGGCAATCGGCTTGCCCAGCACGAACAGGTCCGGTTCCAGCCCGTATTTGCTTGTATAGCCACCGGGACCGGTCGAGATCGTGTGCGTCTCGTCGATTAGAAGCAGCGTGCCGGTCGCACGGGTGAGACGCCGCAAGCTATCATGAAAGCCGGCGTCGGGCAGCACCATGCAGGAATTGGTCAGCACCGGCTCGGCGATGACGCAGGCGACATCGTGGCCCCGGAGTGCCGCGTCGAGCGCCGGCAGATCGTTGAACTCGACGACATCAGTCGCGCGCGTCAGGTCGCGGAACTCGCCGGCCAGTCCCGGTCGATTCACCGCTTTCCCGGCGACCAGCCGCACCATCGTCTCGTCGACCGAGCCATGATAGCAGCCGTTGAAGACCAGTATCTTCTCCCGGCCGGTAACGGCGCGGGCAACGCGCAGCGCGAAGCGGTTGGCATCGGTCGCCGTCGTCGCGATCTGCCACAACGGCAAACCGAAACGCTGCTGCAGCAGCGGCCCGATGGCGAGTGCGTCCTCGGCAGGCAGCATGTAGGTCAGGCCGCGTCCGGCCTGCCAGCGGATGGCGCGTGCGACCGACGGCGGCGAATGACCGAACATCGAACCGGTGTCGCCAAGGCAGAAATCGTCGAGCCGGTTGCCGTCGATATCTCTGATGATGGCGCCCCTGGCACTATCGACGAGGATCGGGAACGGCGTCGGCCAGTCGTTCATCCAATGCATCGGCACGCCGCCGAAGAAGCCGGGCAGGCCATGGCCGATTTTCGCCATCGATTTTGGCCGCGCCCGGCGGAAGACTTCTGCCTCGGTCGCGCGCAACTCGGCGATCCGGGCCGGGCCGATGCCGCCGATGGAAGTCTTTGAATGGTTGATTACGTTCATGGCGGCCCTCTCAGTCGCACTTTAGACAATCGGCATCCGCCACCGCAATTGGCCGGGCGGCTGCCCTGTGTTGGGTCAGCGGTCATTTGAATGAAAACAGGCGCTTGACCGCGAGCCGCCTTCGGGCGCCAATGGCACTTCGGCTGGAGGGGACAGGATGGTGCGGGCGATCGTCTGCGCAGCAACGCTGCTGTCGTCGGTTGGTGCGGCTCTGGCGTCCGGCGGCATCTGGTGTTCCGCCGAGGATGCAGCCGTCAAATTTCAGGTCGGTGCCGGGGTCACCAGAGGCATGGGCGGGCCGACCTTCAATTTTAGCGGCGAGCTCGAAATTCTGGGCAGGCCGGCTGGCGACAGTCTGCGCAAGACGGTGTTCGAGGATCAGAATCTCACGCAATATTGGCTCGACAACAAGGAATTGCGGCTGCTCGTCTACCACGAACGGCAGGTCGAAAACGCCTACGGCTATGTCGAACTGACGATCCTGACCAAAGCCAGCGACGAAGGCGTCTATGACGGCCGCTATTTGCTCTCAATCTATGATGTTACGGCCGATACCGAAGCAGGCTACGCCGAAATATCGATGACGCCGCAATCGCCGGCAGCGCTGCCGAACGCGACGCGGCGCTCTTCCTTGTCCCACATCATGGAGGTGACGGCGCCCTTGCCTGGCCGGCGCAACAGCACTTCCCTGGCGTCGGCGAAGCGCACCGCCATCACCATGCCGTCATCATAGCCGATAGCAACGACGTCCTGGCTCGGGTGACAGGCGACGCAGGTGACCATCGCATTGCCGCGCGTGCCGAGTTCCAGCGGCGCCTTGCCCATCGGCCCGTCCTTGCCAGAAAACGGCCAGACGATCGCTGCCGGCGCGCCGGAACTCGCCAGCCATTTGCCCTTGGCGCTCCACGACAGGCTTTTGACCTTACCTGGGTAGCCGGACATCCGCATGTGCTTGCCGTCGGCGAGCTTCCAGCCATGCAGCGCGTTTTCCTGCATGGTGGTGACGACGAAGCCGCCGTCCGGCGAGAAGGTGATGCCGGTGTGGGCGCCGGCCCATTCGAGTTCGGCCGGCTTGCCGTCGGCGGCCGGGAAATGCAGCGTCGCGCCATTGTAGCGGGCAACGCCGAAGCGCATGCCCTTGGGCGAGAAGGCAAGCCCCTCGACCGAGCGCGGATGCGAGAATTCCCTGGTCTTGCCGTCGGCAAAGCGCACATAGGCAATCTTGCCCGAAGCATAGGCAATAGCGCCTTGCGGCCCGGCGGCGACGCTGGTTATCCATTTCTTGCCTGCGGTCGCCAATTCCGCTGTATTGCCGTCTGCGGTCACGGCAAAGATCTTGCCGTCCTCACCACCGGTGATCAGCCGGTCGTTCGCCGCATCATGGAAGGCGGCGAGCAGCCCGTCATTGGCCTGCACCGTCTTGTGGCCATGGTCGAGCCGATGGATTGTGCCGTCAGCCAGCGCAAAATGCGGCACGTCGCCGAGGAACACGGCGGCGAGGCAGTGGCCTTCGAGATCGAGCGGGGCGACTGTCGGCATGAGAGATCATTCCGTTTGAGATTTCTGCTGCCTCACCCTTAAGGGGTTGAGCTGCGGGTCTCAACCCGTGCTTCGGATCGTCGTGAGGAGAGACCGCCAGCGTTGCGGACTACCCCTTCTCCCACAAGGGGAGAAGGAAGAAAGGGCAGCTAAATCAAGCGGCCTGGCAGGCCTCGAAGCTTGTCTTCAGCCGCTCGGCGTCGAGTTCGCGACCGATGAACACCAGCCGGCTCTCGTGCTTCTCGCCGTCCTTCCAGGCGCGCTGGTGGTCGCCTTCGATGATCATGTGCACGCCCTGGATGACATAGCGCTCGTCATCGCCTTTCAGCGCAATGATCCCTTTCAGCCGCAGGATGTTGGGGCCTTCCATCTGGGTGACCTTCTCGATCCACGGGAAGAACTTTTTCGGGTCCATCTCGCCGCCGCGCAGCGACACCGACTGCACGGTCACGTCATGGATGTCGGAAGGGTGCGCATGATGATGATGCCCGTCATGATCGTGGCCGTCGTGATCATGGTGATTGTGGTCATGATCATGATGGTCGTGATCGTCATGCGCCTCGAGGAAGTGCGGATCATTCTCCAGCGCCCGGGACAGGTCGAACGCACCGCGATCGAGCACCTCGGACAGCGCCACGCCGGCGCGTGTGGTGCGATGGATTCGTGCCGCCGGGTTGATGGCGCGGATCGTCGCCTCCACCTTGCTCAGCTCTTCGGGAGTGACCAGGTCGGTCTTGTTGAGCACGACGACATCGGCAAAGGCGATCTGGTCCTCGGCCTCGCGGGAATCCTTGAGGCGCAGCGGCAGGTGCTTGGCGTCGACCAGTGCCACCACCGCATCGAGCCTGGTCTTGGAACGCACGTCGTCGTCCATGAAGAAGGTTTGTGCTACCGGAACGGGATCGGCGAGGCCTGTGGTCTCGACGACGATGGCGTCGAAGCGGCCGGGTCTGCGCATCAGGCCTTCGACGACGCGGATCAGGTCGCCGCGCACGGTGCAGCAGACGCAGCCATTGTTCATCTCGTAGATTTCCTCGTCGGATTCCACGATCAGCTCGTTGTCGATGCCGATCTCGCCGAATTCATTGACGATGACGGCGTAGCGCTTGCCATGGTTTTCCGAAAGGATGCGGTTGAGCAGTGTCGTCTTGCCGGCGCCGAGATAGCCGGTGAGGACGGTTACGGGGATCTGCGTCTGTGCGTCGCTCATATTGTGCCTCGAATAGGGATTGTCGGCTCCATATAGGATGTGTGCTCGGCTTTTGCACGAGGCAAACCGGTGGGCCAAAGAGAGGCTGGTATTGCCGAACTTTCCTCACATTGCCGAACTTTCATTGGCGCGGGTTGGCGGTGGGGCTTAGATAGGCAAAGGGTCATTCACCGGGGGCTGTTCGCGTTGAAGAGGCGCCAGATGTCGGACAAGTCCTTGCCACTAACCCGTCGGCAGGCGCTCGGTCTCGTTGCGGTTACCGCTGGCGGCATATTCCTGCCCGCCGGTGCAAGGGCCGGGCAGGTTTCGCCATATGCCGGGCTTGCCTTGTTCGAAGCCGGTGCCGGCGTCTGCGCCATCACGCCCGAGGTCGCCGAAGGGCCGTTCTATTTCGACCCGAAGCTCGAACGCGCCAATATCACCGAGGGCAAGAAAGGCATCGCCCTCAATGTGCGGCTGCAAATCGTCGACGCCTCCTGCCGGCCGCTTCCCGGCGCACGCGTCGATATCTGGCATTGCGACGCCCAGGGCGCCTATTCCGGCTATCCCGGACAGGGCGACGGGCAGGATATCGACACGTCTGGCCAGAGCTTTCTCCGGGGCTGGCAGAGAACCGATGAAAGCGGCATTGCTTCTTTCGCCACCATCTATCCCGGCTGGTATCGCGGCCGCACCACCCACATCCATTTCAAGATCTTCCCCGACGACCGCTCGGTGATGACCGGCCAGATGTTCTTCCCCGACAGCCTCAGCGATCAGATATTCGCCACCGTCGCGCCCTATAACGACCGTCCCGGCAAACGCGACACATCGAACGCGCGGGACGGCATTGCGCGGCAGGCCGGGCCGCTGTCTCAGGCAGCGCTGCGGGAAATGGCGGACGCCTTTCAGGCCTTGATGGTGGTCGCGGTGAAGGCCGGTTGAGAACGCCTCGTCACGTCCCCATCCAGCCATTGCGGAAAGTCGTTTGTCATCTAACTGAAATAAACATCTGGCATTAGCCACGGCGAACACCGCGATGCTTGCCGGCAAAGCTATTTTCCGAGCCGGAATGTTTTCGATCGTCATTGCCAATCGGCGGCCTGCTTCTATGCTGCCCGCACCGGTTCGGCCGAGGAGGGATGAGCATGGCCAAGGCGGACAAGACTGCAACAATGAGCCGGCTGCATTCGGCGGCGCGGCTGGCGCGCACGGCGCTCGCCGCCCGGCTTCTGGCGCATGGCTTCTATGCCGGCCAGGACCAGATCATGCTGGCGCTCGACCGCGATGACGGGCAGACGCCCGGCAATCTTGCCGGCCGCCTCGGCGTGCGTCCGCCGACCATCACCAAGACCATCAACCGGCTGCAGGCGCAGGGTTTTCTGGAGAAGCGCGCCTCGTCCGCCGATGCCCGCCAGGCGCATATTTTCCTCACCGACACCGGCCGCGAAATCATCCACGCCATCGAGAAATCGGTGAAGAAGACCGAAAAGCAGGCATTGAAGGGTCTCGACAAGAAGGATCAGAAAGCGCTGTTCAAGCTGCTTGCGCGTGTCGAGGCGAACCTGTCGAACGGCGAAATGGTGCTCCCGGATGACGAACTGGATATCGAGGACAAAATCCTAGAATAAGGTCACGCGTTCGCCGCTGACGGCCGTCGCGTCAGTGCCGACCAGCGTCCCGGCGTGACGCCGAACGCCTTCTTGAAATGCCGATTGAAATGGCTTTGGTCGCTGAAGCCGGCCGCGATGGCGATCTCTGCCAGCGGTTCGTTGGCTTCGATCATACGGCGGGCTCGCTGAAGCCGGCGCATCAACAGGAACCGGTGCGGGCTGGTGGAGAAGGTGGCGCGGAAGTGCCGCGACAGGGCATAACGGTCCAATCCGGTTATCGCCTCCAATTCATCCGAACGTACAATCCGCGCGACATTTTCCTCCAGATAGTCGCGCGCCAGGCTGGCGGCGCGCCACGCGGTTTTCGCTACCGGTTTCGCCGGCTGACCGGCGTGCCCGGCCAGGCTTTGCATAAGCTGCGTCATGAAATCGACGACAAACAGCTCGTCCAGTTCCTGATCCAGCGGCCCGAGCGCCGAAAGCAGCGTCGCGCGGAGATCGCGGTCTGTCACTACGGCATCCCCGACGAAAGGCAGTGACCCGCCGCCGAGGCAATCGAGCATCAGGGACGGCTCCAAATAGAGCATTCTGTAACGCAGGCCGTCTTCGGTGCCGGCACCGCCATCGTGCAGTTCGTCGGGATGAAGGATAATGATCTGGCCAGCCAAGCTCTGATGCGTTTGGCCGCGATAGCGGAAGCGCTGCACGCCATAAAGCGTCACCCCGATCGCATAGGTGTCGTGGCGATGGAGATCGAAGGCGTTGCCGTGGAACCGGGCCTCGATGCGTTCCATGCCGGCAGCACGGGGTGCCGGTACGATGCAGTTCTCGGCTGCTTCCACGCACAAACGTCCAAGACCTTGAAAGGCTTCCCCGTCTAGACCGTGCGGCATCGATTCACTCGCAGCCTCGGATTGGCCCCCTTTCGGATTGGAAACTGTCGCATGTTCGATACGAAATTTGCAATCGTGCTCAAGGATGATCTTCCCGTCTGGCAAAAGCTCAACGTCACCGCCTTTCTGACCAGCGGCATCGTCGCGCAGTTTCCCGACATTATCGGCGACCCCTACCGTGATCGCGCCGGCAATATCTACAACCCGCTGTCGATCCAGCCGGTCATCGTGCTTTCGGCGGACGGCCAGACGCTCGGCGCGATCCACCGGCGGGCGCTGGAGCGTAGTGTGACGGTCTCGCTCTATGTCGAGGAAATGTTTTCGACTGGGTATGATCTGGCCAACCGTGCCGTCTTTGCCGAATTTGCGCCGGAGGATGCCAAGGTGGTCGGCATCGCGCTTCGCGCCGAAAAGAAGCTCGTCGACAAGATCACCAAGGGCGCCCGCATGCACGCCTGAGTCGTCGGCCACCAGGGACAAAAACTGAGCCTGGTCGGCGGCGTTCGTTGTGCCAGCCTGTTTTGGCTTGCCGGCAGGCGACAATTGCCGCATTGGTGAGGGACTGCCTTGCTTCCCGTCCGGCCTGAAATTGAATGCTCCCCCAAGACATGACGAAAGCGCGACGTCGCCGGCGGCGATCCTGTGCATGCTTTCCGTCTACGTGTTTTTCACCTTCCTCGACACCAGCAGCAAATACCTTGTCCTGGCCGGCGTCTCGGCGCTGATCGTCGCTTGGACCCGCTTCGCGGTCCATGTCCTGATCGTCGGCGTCTTTCTGCGCGGATGGCGTGAGCCGCTGCGCTTTCGTCCCGCCAACCTGCCGGCGCACATCACGCGCGGTCTCCTCCTGTTCGGATCGACGATATGCAACATTCTGGCGCTGCGGACGCTGCAACTGGCGGAAACCACCTCGATCTACTTCTTCGGCCCGATGGTGATCACCGCGCTTGCCGGTCCGTTGCTAGGGGAATGGGCCGGCTGGCGGCGTTGGCTGGCGATCATGAGCGGCTTTGTCGGCGTCCTCATCATTACCCGGCCGGGCATCGGGGTTTTTGGCGTCGGCCATCTCTTTGCGCTCGGCTCGATGCTGTCGAACAGTTTTTACGTCATCATGACGCGCCGCATGTCCGCGACGGAAACCTCGGAAAGCCTGATCCTGTTTTCGGCGTTGGCGCCGGCCGTGCTGCTGCTGCCGACACTGCCGTTTTCGCTTTCGCTGCCGCAGGATGGCTGGCACTGGTTCATATTGCTGATGCTCGGCGTTTTCGGCGCCCTTGGCCATTGGCTTCTTGTGCAGGCCTATCGCCTTGCCACCACCACGGCCCTGGCCCCCTATCCATATTCGCAGATGATCTGGATGATCGTCTCCGGCCTGATCGTCTTCAACCAGTTTCCCGATCGCTGGACGCTGGCCGGTGCCACAGTCATCGTCGCCAGCGGCCTCTACATCGTCCACCGCGAGCACCGGCTTCGCTTGCGCAACCGCGCGACGCTGGACGCGGAGGCGGAAGCGCTGGCAAAAAAACTTTGATTTGCTCGGGATCGATGGCATAAGAGCCGGCCTTTAAACAGTTTAAATTGCTTCAGGAGCGCAGGGCGCTGGCACAGAAGATCAAGCTTTCGACCATCGCGGATGCGCTCGGCGTGTCCACGGCCACGGTCTCGCTGGCCTTGCGCGACAGCCCGCTGGTCGCCGGCGGCACCCGCGACCGCATCAAGGAACATGCCCGCGCCATCGGCTATATCTACAACCGCCGCGCCGCCAGCCTGCGCACCTCGCGCTCGGGCATAGTCGGCGTCGTCGTCCACGACATCATGAACCCGTTCTTTGCCGAAATATTGCGTTCGATCGAGAGCGAGCTCGACCGCAGCCGGCAAACGTTCATCCTGTCGAACCACTACGACCAACTCGAGAAACAACGTACCTTCATCGACACGCTTCTGCAGCTGGGCGCTGACGGCGTCATCATGTCGCCGGCCATCGGCACGCCGCCCGAAGACATAATCATGGCCGAGGAGAACGGTCTCCCGGCAGTGCTGATTGCACGCACCGTCGAAGGTGCCGACGTGCCGGTGTTTCGCGGCGACGATGCCTATGGCACCGGGCTTGCCACCAATCATCTGATCTCGCTTGGCCACAAGCGCATTGCCATGATCGGCGGCACCGACCAGACCTCGACCGGCCGCGATCGCTATCAGGGATATGTCAACGCTATGGAGTCGGCAGGGCTTGAGGTCAGGCCGTCCTGGCGCATCGCCGGCCCGCGCACCAAGCAGGCCGGCTTCGAGGCCGCCGGGCAGTTCCTGGCGCTGAAGGACAGGCCGACCGCGGCCTGCTGCTGGAACGACCTCGTCGCCATCGGCCTGATGAACGGCATTGCGCGCGCCGGGCTGGTGCCGGGCATCGACATCTCTGTTACCGGCTATGACGACCTCGAGGAGGCGGCGATCGCGACGCCGGCGCTGACCACCGTCTGGAACGGCCAGCGCGAGGTTGGCCGCCGCGCCGCCAGCGCGCTGCTCGACAAACTCAACGGACAGACGGTGCGGCCGTCGCAGGAACTGATCAAGCCGGAACTGCATGTGCGCCAGTCGACCGGCAAACCGGTGGAACGTGCATGACAAAAACCGAACAGCAAGCTGTCGCCATTCTGGTGCCGGGCCAGTTCAACGATCATGCGGTCGGCCGCATCGACGGGGCGTTCAGCCGCGTTCGGATCGAACGCGCCGATCCCTCGCTGGTCACCGACGAGATGCGCCTTACGGTGCGCGGCATAGCCGCCTTTGGCGGCATAAGCGCCGCGTTGATGGACGCGCTGCCAAAGCTCGAGATCATCGCCAATTTCGGCGTCGGCTATGATTCGGTCGATGTCCGCCACGCCGCACGGCGCGGCATCATGGTCACCAACACACCGGATGTGCTGACCGAAGAGGTCGCCGATACGGCGCTCGGCCTGTTGATCAATACCATCCGCGAACTGCCGCGCGCCGAGGCCTGGCTGCGCGACGGAAGTTGGCTGCGCAACGGCAACTATCCGCTGAGCCGGCTGACCTTGCGCGGTCGCCATGTCGGCATCTTCGGCATGGGCCGCATCGGCCTCGCCATTGCCCGCCGGCTCGACGCTTTCGGGCTGTCCATTGCCTATCACAACCGGCGCCGCGTCGAAGGCCTGTCCTATGACTATCACCCGACGCTGAAAGGTCTCGCCGAGGCGGTCGACACGCTGATCTCGGTGGCGCCCGGCGGGGCCTCGACGGAAAAGGCGGTCAATGCCGAAATCCTCTCGGCCCTTGGGCCGAACGGCGTCTTCGTCAATATCGGCCGGGGCAGCACGGTCGACGAACCAGCCCTTGCCGCCGCACTTGCCAGCGGCAGCATCGCCGCTGCCGGGCTAGACGTCTTTGCCGACGAGCCAAATGTGCCAGCGGCGTTGCTTGCCGCGCCCAACACCTCGCTTTTGCCACATGTCGGCTCAGCCTCGCAGCACACCCGCCGCGCCATGGCGGACCTGTGCGTCGACAATCTGGTCTCGTGGTTTTCGCAGCGCAAGGCGCTGACGCCGGTGCCGGAGACGGCAAATGTCAAGGCAAGGCCGTAAGCGGGTTGCCATATCTATTAACTTCAGCTTAACCCTTCGGAATCATTCTGGTCCTTCCTAGTGTATGTCCGCCTGACAGCACATGACAGCAAGATGAAGCGCGCCTCCTGATCTCTTCGAACGCGGCGCGCTTGAAATGCGCGGAGAAACAGGATGAAAACGGTTCCCGCATTGATGGCGACTGCTGCGCTGTTAGGCAGCGTCCAGCTGTTTTACGCCGGTAGCGGTCAAAGCCGCGCAGCCAGTGAGTCAACACCTTCGTCTGGCAACTACAGGCTGGTAGCCCATGGCGACGAGGCGTCTTGTGCGGTCAGCCGCGGCGCCGAGATTTCGCAAGGGCTGTCGCTGTTGACGGTTGCCCCGAATTGCCGCCGGGTGTTGCCCGGTGTCGAGCAGGCGAAGTTCTGGCGAGAGCAGGATGACGGTACGGTCACCTTCAGCGCTAACGGCACCGATCCGATCGTCATGTTCTCAGTCGCCGACGGCGATGGTTACGAATCCTACGCGCCGGCGCTGCCGCTGCTGACGCTGGCGTCGGCCGGCGACTGACGAGCGCGGCAGGACTATTCCGCCGCGGCGCGCGCGCCCGATTTCGCCGCCTGATGCAGGCGCACCGCATCGCCGAATGCGCGAAATATCTTTACCGAGATGCTGTCCGATTTGACCCAGTATTCGGGATGCCACTGGACGCCGACGGCGAAAGCCCGTGCATCGCGCACCGAAACCGCCTCGACTGTGCCGTCGGCGGCGACCGCTTCGACCTGCAGCTTCGGGCCAAGCCGGTCGACCGCCTGGCGATGCACCGAATTGACCATGATGTCGCCGGCGCCGAAGACCCCGGCCAGGCAGCTGCCGGGTTTTATCGACACGCTCTGACGGATGGCGAAGCGCTCGTCCTGATTGTCGCTCGCCGGCGCACGATGATCGAGCGAACCGGCGCGTTCCTGGATTTCGGTGGCCAGCGTGCCGCCCAGTGCCACATTCATCTCCTGGATGCCGCGGCAGATGGCGAGCAATGGCACCCCGCGCTCCACCGCCCGGCGGATCAGCGGCAGCGTGGTGGCGTCGCGGGCGGGGTCGTAGGGACCATTGGCTTCGCTGGCGTCACCGCCATAGAGCGAGGGATGAACGTTCGACTTGGAACCGGTGACCATGACGCCGTCGACGGAGGAAAGCAGTTCGTCGAAGTCGAGCCGGTCGCCGAAGGACGGCACCAGCAGCGGGAATACGCCTGCCCCCGAAAGCGCCGCTTCAAGATATTGCTGCGGCGCGGCATGCCAGGTGTAATTGTCGAACTGGCGGACGTCTGTCGATATGGCGACGAGCGGCTGGTGCATTTGGTCCGGATCCCATCGGGTGCAGCGAATTATCTGCCTGCAAAATAGGCGATCCGAAGGCGCATTTCCATGGCAAGTTTCGGCGTGTCGCGTAGGCCAGTTAATCGACCTTAGACTATAGTTGCAAGATCTGCCCCAACGCCGTGAATTTCCCCGAAATGCGCCACTCAAACCGGGCTGCCGCGCTGGACTCGACTCCTTGCCTGTGTATTGTCGGGCTCGAAGCCGATCCGGGCGCCGAAGCGTCCCGAATGTCGGTCAGTGGATCCAAAAGGGAGGAACTTCATGGATCGTCGTTCGTTCATCCGCAAGGCCGGCACCGCCGGCGTTGGCGCCGCGGCCGCTGCCGCGACACTTGCCGCGCCGGCCATCGCCCAGTCCAATCCGAAAGTGACCTGGCGGCTGGCGTCGTCCTTCCCGAAGTCGCTCGATACGATCTATGGTGGCGCCGAAGTGTTTTCCAAGATGCTGTCGGAGGCGACCGACGGCAACTTCCAGGTCCAGGTCTTCGCCGCCGGCGAACTCGTTCCCGGCCTGCAGGCCGCCGATGCCACCACTGCCGGCACCGTCGAGGCCTGCCATACGGTGGCATACTATTACTGGGGCAAGGACCCGACCTGGGCGCTGGGAGCGGCGGTTCCGTTTTCGCTCAATGCGCGCGGCATCAACGCCTGGCACTATCATGGCGGCGGCATCGATCTGTTCAACGAGTTCCTGGCGACGCAGGGTCTGTTCGGGCTGCCGGGCGGCAATACCGGCGTGCAGATGGGTGGCTGGTTCCGCAAGGAGATCAAAACGGTCGCCGACCTTTCCGGCCTCAAGATGCGTATCGGTGGTTTTGCCGGCAAAGTGGTGCAAAGGCTCGGCGTGGTTCCGCAGCAGATCGCCGGTGGCGACATTTATCCGGCGCTGGAAAAAGGCACGATCGATGCCGCCGAATGGGTCGGCCCCTACGACGACGAGAAGCTCGGCTTCTACAAGGTTGCGCCCTATTACTACTATCCCGGCTGGTGGGAAGGTGGACCGACTGTCCACCTGATGTTCAACAAGGCGAAATACGACGAACTTTCGCCGGCTTACAAGTCGCTGGTGCATACTGCCGCTCAAGCGGCCGACGCCAACATGCTGCAGAAATACGACTATCTCAATCCGGCGGCGGTTAAGCGGCTGGTTGCCGGCGGGGCCAAGTTGAGCCCGTTCAGCCAGGAGATCATGGCCGCCTGTTTCGAAAAGGCCAACGAAGTCTATGCCGAGATGGAAGCCTCGAACGCGCCGTTCAAGAAGATCTGGGACTCGATCAAGGCGTTCCGCAAGGAGCATTATCTCTGGGCGCAGGTGGCCGAGTACAACTACGACACCTTCATGATGGTCCAGCAGCGCAACAGCAAGCTCTAGAACATTCTGCGACGCCGAGTGGCTCCACTCAGCGTCGCAGAAATGGGCTAAAACAAAGCGGATGCCCGGTTTTATTTGAATGCATTCCGCCCCAGGAAGACGTGGTTCTTGTCAAAAGGACCCTGAGCACGCCTCGCGTTCCTTCCCTGTCAGCCTCGGACGCACTGACTTCCCCCAGTATTCCCACCCGGCGTAAGGCAATAGAACCCAGTCGACTTGATGCGGCCACGCATCAGTTGCTGGACCTCACCCGGTTTGCAGGCCGGCGTCGGCATAGGCAGAGTTGGAGGGGTCGCCTTTCCCCGGCTTCATCAGCCGGGCTTTATCAGATTGAGGATGAAGCCATCGATGCCACGCAGAACCGCGAAGCCTGCCGGTGGCAACTGGCCCGATGGATCAGCCCTGAGGCACAACCAGGACTTTGACCTCGCCTGGCGCCGGCGGGTTGGCAATGATCGCCACCGCCTCGTCGAGGCTGACTTGTCGCGATATCAGCCGGTCTACCTCGATCGCCCCCGAGGCGATAAGATCGGCGGCCCGGCGATGGGTAAAGGGATTGAGGAAGGAGCCCAGGACCTTCAACTCGCGGAACAGCAGGTCGAACGGTTCGAACGCCGCTTTCATGCCTTGCGGCATCACGCCGACGACGACAATTGTGCCGCCCGCTTTGGCCAGCCGCATCGACTGCTCGACGGTGTCTTTCACGCCGGCGCATTCGAACACCACGTCGACGCCGCCCGGCATCAAACCCGACCGGCCGACGATCGCGTCGATGACGTCGGAAGCACCGGGATCGACCGTCGCCGTTGCGCCCAGTTGCTCGGCAAGAGCCCGCCGCGAGGCCTGACGCGTCGACAAGATGATGGTCGTCGCACCGGCGAGCTTTGCCAGCTGAACGGTGAGCAGGCCGATCACGCCGCCGCCGAGCACCGCGACCGACGAGCCCGGTTTGATCGCGGCAAGGTCCACGCCATGCAGGCAGCAGCCGAGCGGCTCGCAGAACGCGCCATGCGTCGGCGCCAGATTGCCTGGCAAAACGAAGGCCTGTTTCTGCGGCAGGACAAGATATTCGGCAAAGCCACCATCGCGATGGATGCCGATGGCGCGCAAATTGCCGCAGAGATTGACCCGGCCGGCCTGGCAATGCGCGCACCGGCCGCAGGCGATGTTAGGATCGCCGGTGACGCGGTCGCCGACGGAAAAGCCGGATACGGCAGGTCCGATCGCCTCGACGATGCCGGAGAATTCATGCCCGAGCGTCACCGGCGGCGTGCACGGGAATTCACCATGGAAAAGATGCCTGTCGGTGCCGCAGACGCCGCACGCCTCAATCCGCACCAGCAGCTCGCCCGGCCCGGCGGTCGGTTTCTCGACCTCGCACACGGCGAGGCCCCCCACTCGCTCCAGTCGCACCGCCTTCATGGCTGCCGGGCCTTCTTCAATTGAAACTCGGTGGCTGCGACAGATCGATTGCCGGGGCCGCCGGTTTCGCGGGCGGTTTTTCGTCGAAGCTCGGCGGCTGCGACAAATCCGGTGTGGAAGGTGAGGCCGGGGCAGTGCCGCCGTTGGCCGGCGGCGTGCCAAGCGGCGACAAGCCGATGCCAGGCGTTTCCGGCACCTGGTAGTTGATGGTGCCCGGATCGACGACGGTGCCTTTATAGTGCATCACCATCTGCGGGAAGGCGATGGTCAGGCCGATCATGATCACCTGGATGCAGACGAACGGCACCGCGCCCCAATAGATCTGCCCTGTGGTGACCGGCGCGATCTGCTTGCCGCTGAGCCGGTCGAGATAGGGCACGCGCGCGGCGACCGAGCGCAGATAAAACAGCGCGAAGCCGAAGGGTGGATGCATGAAGGAGGTCTGCATGTTGACGCCTAAAAGCACGCCGAACCAGATCAGGTCGATGCCGAGCTTGTCAGCCGCTGGCGCCAAAAGCGGCACGATGATGAAGGCAAGCTCGAAAAAGTCGAGGAAGAAGGCGAGCACGAAGACGAGGATGTTGACGCCAATCAGGAAACCGACTTCGCCGCCCGGCAGCGACGTCAATAGGTGCTCGACCCAGATGTGGCCATTGACGCCGTAGAAGGTCAGCGAGAACACCCGCGCGCCGATCAGGATGAACAGAACGAAGGACGACAGCCTGGTCGTCGAGGCCAGCGCCTGCTTGACCACGTCGAGCGACAGCCGCCCCTTCATCGCCGCCATTGCCAGCGCGCCGACGGCGCCCATGGCGCCGCCTTCCGTCGGCGTGGCGATGCCAAGGAAGATGGTGCCCAGCACCAGGAAGATCAGCGCCAGCGGCGGGATCAGCACGATGATCACCTGCTGCGCAAGCCTGGACATCAGGTTGATCTTCAGGCGCTGGTCGATGATCGCCACGACATAGATGAAGATGACGCCAATACTGGCGCCGAGGATATCGGCGTTGCCGCCATGGTTCGGCGCAAGGTAGCGATACGCCGCATAGGAAACCACCACCGCCGCCAGCAGCGCCGCCAGCAGCGACAGCACACCGTGGCCGAGCGTGCGGGCCTCCAGCGGCAGGGCCGGCATCGACTTCGGCCGGAAGATCGACATGAGCAGGATGTAGAGCATGTAGATGCCGGTCAAAATGAGCCCGGGGATCAGCGCTCCCTTGTACATATCGCCGACCGAGCGGCCGAGCTGGTCGGCCAGGACGATCAGCACCAGTGACGGCGGGATGATCTGGGCGAGCGTCCCGGACGCGGCAATGACGCCGGATGCCAGCCGGCGGTCGTAGCCGTAGCGCAGCATGATCGGCAGCGAAATCAGACCCATGGCGATGACGGAAGCTGCCACCACGCCGGTCGTCGCGGCGAGCAGCGCGCCGACGAAAATCACGGCATAGGCCAGGCCACCACGGACCGGTCCGAACAACTGGCCGATCGTGTCGAGCAGGTCTTCAGCCATGCCGGATCGTTCGAGCACGATGCCCATGAAGGTGAAGAACGGGATCGCCAGCAGCGTATCGTTCGACATCACCCGGCTGCCATAGAAATTATCCGGCAACGCGTGCAGCAACGGCCAAGCAAGGTTGATCGAGCCGCCCGAATAGGGCGACAGCAGTACGCCGATGAAGAAGAACATCAGGCCGTTGGCGGCAAGCGAGAAGGCGACGGGATAGCCGATCAGCAGGAAGACGATCAGCGAGGCGAACATGATCGGCGCCATGTTCTGGGCGATGAACTCGATCACGAGCGCACCTCTTCGACGAGCGCCTTTGCTTCGAGTTCAGCCTGTTCATGCACCGATATGAACGGAGTGGGATCGTCCATATGACCGCGCATAATGGCGATTTTCTTGATGATTTCGGAAATGCCCTGCAGCGCGAGCAGGAAAAAGCCGACCAGCAGGATCGCCTTAGCCGGCCAGATGATCAGCCCGCCGGAATTGTTCGACATCTCGCCGCTGCGATACGATAGCGACACATAAGGAACGAAATAGACCACCATCAACGTCACGAACGGCATCAGGAAGAAGACGTGACCGAAAAGGTCAATCCAGTGCTGCACGCGGCGCGAGAACATGCCGTAGACGATATCGATGCGGATATGGTCGTTCTGCTTCAGCGTGTAGGCCGCGGCCAGCATGAAGGCGGCGCCGAACAGATACCATTGCAATTCCAGCCAGGCGTTCGAGGACATGTCGAACATCTTGCGGATGACAGCGTTGGCGGCGCTTACCAGGATTGCCAGCAGGATCAGCCACGAAACCCATTTGCCGATGAATTCGTTCAAACGGTCAATGGTTCTGGAAAGAGCGAGAAGCCCTGCCATGCATTCCTCCCTTGTGTCAGAGCACGCCGGTTCCCTGTCCGTCGCGTCGCTGTGGACCAACGGTATGCAGTGCGTGGTTCGGCGGGTCAACATGGGACAGCCCGCATAAACACAGTTGTGAGGTGACGTTCGGCAAAATGCTGCCGCGTCCTTTGCATGTCCAAGGACATGCGGCTCTTCATCCAACCAAAGTCGGATGCGGCTCAGGCGATCTTCTGTTGGTCGCGGCCGGCGCCGATCAGCACAAGCATGGCGACGAGGAACAGGTACATCCAGCCGTCCCGCCATTCGAGCGGAAAATAGCCGGCCCATAGCGATTCGGCCATGCCGAAGGCGGCTGCGCCCAGTGCCGCCCGCAGCGGCGAGAGATAGCCGCCCACTGCGGTCACGAACAGGATCTTCAACCCGTAGACCAACCCTGTGCCGAAGCTGATGTTTCCGTAGTAGAAGGCGGCGAGCACGCCAGCCAGTGCCGCGCAAAGGCCGCCGAAAAGCACCGCACGCCGAAACACCACGCGGACATCGACACCGCACATCGCAGCGGCCTTTGGATCGTCGGATACGGCACGCCAGCTTCGGCCGAAGCTGGAATGTGTGAACCCCCACGCAGCCAGCGCAATAGCCGCCAGCACGGCGGCGCAATCGAGCAATTGGATCAGCGTCAACGTCGCCTTGAAGCTGGCATTCTGCGCGAAGACGATGGTCTGGGCCAGCATTGGCGGCAACCATAGGTCATGGGTATCGGCGGCGATGCGGCTGGCTTCCGACAAGACCAGCAATATGCCGAGCGTCGTCACCACGATGGCGTTAGGCGAGCGGTCGGCCAGCGGTTCGAAGATGCTTCGCGACAGGACATGGCTGAGCAGCGCCGCATAAAGGAATGCCGCCGCTACGCCGAGCGCGACCGATGCAAACAGCGTCAGCCACAGGGCCTGATAGCCGAACGCCGCGGTGAGGATCATCGTATGCCCGCAAAAGGCGAACAGCGCGCCATAGGCAAGATTGGTGCGGTGCAGGATGCCGTTGGTCAGCACGTAGCCGAAGGCAAGCAATGCATAGAGCGCGCCCGAATGCAGCCCGTTCAGAACCTGCTGGAAGAAATAGAGCATGCAAGACCCTCGATGCATGCCCCGCAATCGGGGCAGAGGTTTGGGACGAACGACATTCTCAATACGGCGATCGCCTCAGTGAGGAGCGTTGCACCCGGAATCTAACTTGTCAAACGCGATTTATCGGTTAGATTTCGCCGTATGACAGTATCCTGGACTCCGCACCGCTTCACCGGTGGCATGCTTGCGCTCGACACGGCGAACACCGTCGTTTTGCGGAACGATCCGGAGAAAACCTTCGACCGTTTCGACGATCCGGCCGAGATCGCCCGCTTTGCAGAAGCGGCGAGCGGCTTTCGCGCCGCCGAGCTCGGCGGCAGGCGGCTCGTTGCGCCGGCGCCTGAAAAAATCGCACCGGTGGTGCTGTCGATTCGCGAGACGACCGATCGGCTGTTTCGCGGCGCAGTGTCGAAAGATGCGATCGCGACCGGCGATATGCCAAAATTCCTGGAAGCCTGCGCCGATGGCCTCGCCCATAGCCGCACCGAAATCGGCACGCCTGGAAAACCGTTCGGTGATCCGGCGACGCCGATTGCCTTCGAGGCGGCGCTCGCGGTCTCGGCGCTGTCGCTGCTGCGCGGCGACACAATCGCCAGGCTGCGGATATGTCCCAACTGCAGCTGGCTGTTTGTCGATAAAAGCCGCAATTCCAGCCGCCTCTGGTGCGACATGGCGGTGTGCGGCAACCGACAGAAGGCAAACCGATACTATCGCCGCCGGACCGCGGCCAGGGAGGTCACCAATGTCTAAAAGATTCTCGCGCGCGATGATTGTCGTCGCGGCGTTGTTCGCGGCGGCCGCGCTCGGCGCCTGCCGTGATTCCGGCAAGGACCAGCTGTTCGCCATTTCCGGGAAGCTGTTCGAGTTCAATTACCGGCTGGGTATCGCCACCTATGTCATCACCCTCAATCCGCTGCGGCCGGTGGGTGAGGGGCAGGTCGCTGTGGTCTCCTTCCAGAACCCGGCCGGTGGTGATCCGATCATCGTCACCCAGAAAATATGGCCGAAGCTGCCGCATGTGACGCTCACCAGTCCGCCACTCACTTGTGTCGTCAAGGACAAGCCCTATGCGGTGTCGATCCGCATCGAGGATTCCAGCGGCAAGTTGCTGCAGAGTTTCGAGACCACTCTGACGTCCTCGCTCGACCAGTCGGTCTTGCCCGACCGGCCTCTGGTGGTCGGGCCAGTCTACGAGCTCAACAAGGACTTGGCCGGCCATGTCGACGGCAAGCTGCCCGGCGAACCGAAGCCCAGTTGCCCAAAGGCTGCATGATGCGACACCAGCGGCACCGACCGCCGCCGGAATTTTCGTGCTCGGCCATCCTGCCCGACAGGCGTTTCGTGGCGCCACACGGCCGCGCACGGATCGTTTGTTGCGGACCGCCTGGCACCTTCGATTTTGTTTGACCTCCCCGGCAAGGGAAGAAAGACTGTGGGCACTCGACTCCGACGTTGGCCGCGCACCTCCAGGCGCGGCCTCCGCACAGGAAATGCCTGATGACGCTGCACAATGTCGCGCTCGACGACAAGTTCGACCTGGCAAAGGAGCGCATCTTCCTGTCGGGTGCCCAGGCAGTCATCCGCATGCTTCTGATGCAGCGCGAGCGCGACCGCCGGGCTGGCCTGAACACCGCCGGTTTCGTCTCCGGTTATCGCGGCTCGCCGCTCGGCGGCCTCGACATGCAGCTGTGGAAGGCCAGGAACCAGCTCGCTCAGTCGGACATCGTCTTCCAGCCCGGTCTCAACGAGGAGCTCGCCGCCACCGCCTGCTGGGGCTCGCAGCAGGCCGAATTGCTGGGCGAGGGCACCCATGACGGCGTTTTTTCGGTCTGGTACGGCAAGGGTCCGGGCGTCGACCGCTCCGGCGACGTGTTCCGCCACGCCAATCTCGCCGGTTCGTCGAAACATGGCGGCGTGTTAGCCCTGATGGGTGACGACCACATGGCCGAATCCTCAACCAACGCGCATGCCACCGAGTTTCTGTTCGTCGACACCATGGTGCCGATCCTCAATCCGGCCGGCGTCCAGGAGATAATCGACTACGGCCTCTACGGCTTTGCCATGTCCCGCTTTGCCGGCACCTGGGCGGCGATCAAATGCGTCAAGGACAACATCGAATCGACGGCCTCGGTCGATGCCGCGCTCGACCGGCTAGATATCGTCATCCCGGACTTCGACATGCCGCCCGGCGGCCTCAACATCCGTAATGAGATCGACATGCTCGGTCAGGAAGAGCGGTTGCATGAATACAAGCGCGCCGCGGCTTCGGGCTTCATCCACGCCAATGGGCTGAACCGGATCGTCTATTCGGGCGGCAGCAGCCCGAAGCTTGGCATCGTCACCATCGGCAAAAGTTATCTCGACGTTCGCCAGGCACTGGAAGACATCGGCATCGATGAAGCGGCCGCCAATCGTATCGGTATCAGGCTGTTCAAGGTCGGCTGTCCGTGGCCGCTCGACCTGCAGCACATCGCCGACTTTGCTCGCGGCCTCGACACCATCGTCGTCGTCGAGGAGAAACGCTCGCTGATCGAGGTGCAACTGCGCGAGAACCTTTACGGCACCGCGACGCAGCCGGTCATCGTCGGCAAGAAGGACGAGCGCGGCGACTGGCTGTTCCCGGCCAAAGGCGCGCTCGACCCCAACGATATTGCCATCGCGCTCGGCGAGAGGATTTTGCGAACGATCGGCCCGTCGGAAGAAATCGCTGCGCGGGTGGCGAAGTTGCGCCAGTTCCAGGCGATGCTGGCCGACACGTCAGACATCGCCTCGCGCACGCCCTTCTTCTGCTCCGGCTGCCCGCATAATTCCTCGACCAAGGTGCCGGACGGCTCGCTCGCAGCCGCCGGAATCGGCTGTCATTTCATGGCGCTGTGGATGGACCGCAATACGGTCGGCTTCACCGCCATGGGCGGCGAGGGCGCGCAGTGGGTCGGCCAGGCGCCGTTCTCGAAGCGCGAGCACATCTTCCAGAATCTGGGCGATGGCACCTACAACCACTCGGGTGTGCTGGCGATCCGTTTCGCGCTGTCGACCGACGCCAACATCACCTACAAGATCCTCTACAATGACGCCGTCGCGATGACCGGCGGTCAGCCGCACGAGGGCGGCCTGACGGTGGACATGATCGCCAGGCAGGTGCGCGCCGAGGGCGTCGAGCGCATCGCCATCGTCACCGACGAGCCGGACAAATATACCGGCAAGGTGGAATTTCCGGCCGGCGCCACCATCCACCACCGCGACGATCTCGATCTCGTCCAGCGCGAGTTGCGTTCGGTCAAAGGCGTCTCGGTGCTGCTCTACGACCAGACCTGCGCCGCCGAGAAGCGTCGCCGCCGCAAGCGCGGCACCTTCCCTGATCCCGACAAGCGCATCTTCATCAACGAACTGGTCTGCGAAGGCTGCGGCGATTGCGGCGTGCAGTCGAATTGCGTCTCGATCCAGCCGGTCGAGACCGAATTCGGCCGCAAGCGCAAGATCGACCAGTCGAGCTGCAACAAGGACTTCTCTTGCGTCAATGGTTTCTGCCCGTCCTTCGTCACCGTCCACGGCGCCAAAATCAGGAAAGCTGAAGGCATAGCCGGCGCGGCCGACCCGCTCGCGGGGGTGCCGGCGCCGGCGCAATTTACGCTCGGTGAACAAGGCTGGGCGGCGATCATAGACGGTGTCGGCGGCACCGGCGTCGTCACCATAGGTGCAGTGCTCGGCATGGCCGCGCACCTGGAAGGCAAGGGCTGCGGCATGATCGACATGGCCGGCCTCGCCCAGAAGGGCGGCTCCGTGTTCACCCATGTCCGCATCGCCCGCACGCCGGACGACATCCACGCCATTCGCGTATCGGCCGGCAAGGCCGACCTCGTGCTTGGCTGCGATCTCGTCGTTTCGGGTGCCAAGAAGGTGCTGGCCGCGGTGCGCGAAGGCCATACCATCTTCCTCGCCAACACCGCCGAGATCATGCCGGGCGAGTTCGCCCGTTCGGCCGATTTCACGCTGCCCGTCGAGCGGCTGAAGAAAGCGATAAGAACTGCCGCGGGCGACGACAGGGCGCATTTCTTCGACGCCACCCGCACCGCCACCGCGCTGTTCGGCAGCTCGCTTGGCGCCAACATGTTCATGCTCGGCTTCGCCTTCCAGCACGGCGGCTTGCCGCTGTCGGCGGAGGCGGTCGAGAAGGCGATCGAGCTCAACGGCGAGGCGGTGGCGATGAATGTCGCGGCATTTCGCTGGGGCCGCCGCGCCGCCCACCAGCCGGATTTCGTCCGCAGCCTTCTCGCCCAGCCGGGCAAGGCCACGCAGCATGCCGCCATTGCCGAGACGCTGGACAATATGATTGCTCGCCGCGTCGCCTTCCTGACCGCCTATCAGAACGCCGCCTATGGCAAGCGCTATGCCGACAGACTGGCGGCGCTGCGCAAGGCCGAAACCAATGCTGTGCCTGGGTCGACCGTGGTGACCGAGGCTGCCGCAAAGAACCTGTTCAAGCTGATGGCGATCAAGGACGAATACGAGGTGGCGCGGCTTTATACGGACAGCTCCTTTGCCGCAGAGCTCGCAAAGCATTTCCAGAGCTACGACAAGCTCGAATTCCATCTCGCACCGCCGATCATGGGCAGGCGCGGCAGTGACGGCAGCCCGAGGAAATCGAGCTTTGGCCCGTGGATGATGAACGGGTTCCGCCTGCTGGCGGCGATGAAGGGCCTGCGCGGCACCGCTTTCGACCTGTTCGGCTACAGCGCCGAGAGGCGTATGGAGCGGCAGCTTCTTGCCCTCTATGAAGCCGACCTGGAGCTTGTCGCCGGCGCGCTGGCGCCGGGCAAGATCGAGGCCGCTGCCGCGCTTGTTTCGGTACCGGCGCTCATCCGCGGCTTTGGCCACGTCAAGCGGGCCAGTGCCGAAAAAGCCGCCGGCGAACGCCAGCGTCTGCTCGACCGCCTTTCGACGGCGCCGCTGCGGCCGCAGCTTCAAGCCGCCGAATGATTCCGCACCGTGATACGCCTTGTTTACCTGAACTGTAGTTTCCCTGTTTCCGCAGCGTCACCAATGGATGCCGGCAGGGCTCGAAACGCCGCTCTAAACCTTTCTTAAGGCCAATGTGACACTGCTGGGTTCCCCAGGGTTGGGATCCAGGCGTGAATCTGAGACGAAAAAACGAGATTCCGGTCGACGTTTACATTCCGTTCGTGGAAACTCTGTTTCGCGACGGGTTCACGCTGTCGATCGGCCTTGTTGCGCAGACACTCCTCGTCATTCTGGTCTATTGGAAGACCATGGACTTGGCGTATCTTCTAGTTGCCGCTGGGCTCATCATTGTCGGTACTCTGCGCCTTCGCAACATCCGGAAATACGGGCGACTTCCTTCCCCCACGACATGGGAGGAAGCGCACAATCGTGAAAACGATTACATAATTTTTGGTTCGATGCATGGTTTCATGCTTGGCGCATTCTGTTTCGTCAGTATCTATCTGGCAAATGACAGCCACGACAACTATGCCGAAATAGCCTCTGTCTGCGTCACGTTGGCATCGGTCACGTCGATTGCCGGCCGCAATTATGGTTCGCCGCGCATGGTTATGATTTTTATCATAACCACCACATGGCCCATATCGCTTGGCTTTATCCTGCGCGGCGATATCTACCACATCATCCTCGGTCTGATGTCGGCCCCCTTTCTGTTTGCGATCAAGCGGTTCGCCGACATCGTCCGCGAGGTCCTGTTTACCGCCTTGTCGGAGGAAAAGAAGGCGAACCGCATCGCGCAGCGTTTCAACCGCGCGCTCAACACCATGTCACATGGCCTTGTCATGCTTGGTCCCGACGGCCGGGTGGCGGTGGCCAATGCCGAAGCCGCGCACCTGATGTCGCTCAAATCGCCCGATGCGCTGCTAGGCCGCTCCATCCACGGTCTGCTGATGCGCGGCGCTGCAGGCGGCATGTTGGCGCCGAAGGATTGCCGTTACATCGAAGCCCAGCTGACGCGTGCGTTGCGCGAGGGCCGCGACCGCAAGGTCCTGGTCTCGCTCGCCAACGGCCAGCACTATGAATTTTCTGCCCGGGAAGGCAGCCAGGAACTGGGCGTCGTCACTTTCGAAGATGTGACCGCCCGGGTCGAGGCGGAAGACAAGATCCGCTTCATGGCGCGCTACGACAGTCTCACCGGCCTGCCCAACCGCGCCTACTTCCACGAGTTGGTGGTGGAAGCCATGGCCTCAGGGGATCCCGACCGTCTCTGCGGGCTGGTGGTGCTCGATCTCGATGATTTCAAGAGCGTCAACGACACGCTCGGCCATCCGGTCGGCGACGGATTGATCTACGCCGTTGCCGAGCGGCTGGCGGCAGTCGCTGGGCCAGGCATCACCGTCAGCCGCTTCGGCGGCGACGAGTTCATGATCTTCTTCGAGCGTGTCGAGGATGAAAGCCACCTGAACGGCCAGGTTGATGAGATCTTTGTCAATCTACAGGGCGAGGTCGATGTCGCCGGCCACGGATTACGCATCCAGGCCAGCGGCGGCGCGGTGCTGTCGCGGGTCAAGGATACCGACGTTGACGCCATGATCGTCAAGGCCGACCTTGCACTCTACAAGGCCAAGGAGCTTGGCAAGAACGGTTGGCGGCTGTTCGAGGCCTCCATGGATGCTGCCTTTCGCAGCCGTCAGCTGATGAAGGCGGATTTGCGCAGCGCCGTGGAAAACAAGGAATTACGGGTGGTCTATCAGCCGATCGTGGCGATGAGCACGATGCGTATCGCCAGTTGCGAGGCGCTGTGCCGCTGGGATCATCCCGATCTCGGGCCGATCTCTCCCGGTATCTTCATTCCTCTGGCGGAGGAAATGGGCATCATTTCCGACATCAGCACTTTCGTCCTGCATGCGGCGTGCACCGAATGCGCCAAATGGCCATCCCAGACCAGCGTATCGGTCAATCTCTCGGCCAAGGATTTTCGTAACCGCGACGTTATCCAGAAGGTTCGCGAGGCGCTTGCCGGTTCCGGTCTGCCGGCCGGCCGCCTCGAGATCGAAGTCACCGAGACGGCGCTGCTCGACGACAAGTCGCTGACACGCCAATATATCGAGGAATTGAAGCGGCTCGGCGTGCGTATTGCACTAGACGATTTCGGTACCGGCTATTCGAGCCTGAGCTATCTCCACAAACTGCCGCTCGACAAGATCAAGATCGATCGCTCGTTCCTGATCGACGTCACCCAGAACAGCCGGTCGCTCGAATTGCTCAAGGGCATCGTCAACCTATCGCGACCGCTGGGACTTTCGGTTACCGTCGAAGGTGTCGAGACCTTCGAACAGCTCAAGATCCTAGCATTGCAGGTCAAGCCGGACCTGGTCCAGGGCTTTCTGTTCGGGTCGGCACTCAGCGCGTCCGGCATCGAGACGATGTCGAGCACCGTCTGGCCCTTCGCCAAGGACATCCAGACCGCAAGGAAGGCGCCGCGGCGCTGACTTGCGCTGAAAAACCGCGTATTTTAGTATAATTTTATTAATTGTTAACCTTAACGAGCGGTAAACGACCTCCTACTTATTTTCATCTTTACATCTCATGACCCGTCCGTAGTGTCGGCTGGTGGCGGTAATCGCGGGGAATAGAGTTCATGTGTGCCCAGTTGAGTTCGCTCGGCCATGCGGCGGGCGCTGGTGGGAAAGATGCGTCCGAGACCATGTCCAGCTTCGCGCAACATGTTTATGCGCTGCTTGACCGGACGGAGTACCGACGCTGTGAAAGCGGCGAGGACTTCGAAAGCATTTACAGGCTGCGCTACAATTCCTATCGGATGAACGATCTGGTGCCCGAGAATGCGTCCCGTCAGGTCCATGACGAGTTTGACGAACTGCCCAATTGCCATACGTTCGGAATCTACATCGATGGGCGGCTGGTCAGCACAATGCGCCTGCATAACGTGTCTGCTGATAACGCGACATCACCAGCGCTCAGCGTCTACAAGGACTTGTTGATGCCGCGTCTGGCGGCCGGCGAAGTCTTTATCGACCCGAGCCGTTTTGCCGTGGACGCCGAATGGTCACGGCTTTACCCGCAGATCCCTTATGTGACGCTGCGCCTTGCCGGCATGGCTTGCTTCCATTTCGGCGCCCCTTATTGCATATCCATGATCCGCGAGGACCATGCGGCTTTCTACAAGCGCATCTATCGGGCGCGACCGATCGGCGATGCGCGGCCCTATGCCGGCGTGATCAACTGTTTCGCGCTGCTTTATCAAGCCGATGTCCTGGCGATCAAGAACGAAACCTACGCCCGCTTTCCGTTCTTCCGCTCGACGCCGATGGAGCAGCGCATGTTGTTCGATACGCCCGGTGCCGGCGAACTCGCCCCGCTGACCATCCTGCCCACCGCCAAGTATTTTCGCGAAGCCGCCTGAACGAGCTCATGGAGCCTTCCGGTCGCTTCGGCGTTCTGGGCAAGGGTGCTGGTGGTAGGTTGGCATGGCCGACATCCGCCACGCATCGCTTCGACTGCGATCCGATCAAAGGAACCGATATGACCATTTCCACGCTCGCCCTTACCCCGCTTATCTCGCTGATTGCAGGCGTGCTGATCCTGGTGATGCCGCGGCTGCTCAATTATATCGTCGCCCTTTATCTGATCGTTGTCGGCCTGCTCGGGCTGTTCCCGCATCTCGCCGGCTAACGACATCGGCAATGGCGGACCTGCCATCCATTGGGATTGGTATCGCCGCGCTCCGCGCAGCGATTTCAAGTTTTGCTTGAGATTGTTGGCTGCGGCGATGCGGCATTAGCGCCATTGCCCTTAACGCGGCTTTTCGCTATGTGCCTGAAAGATGTCTTCGAAGGGGTATTCCTATGGCTGAACACACGCCGACCGGTCCTGTCGAACTGGGCGCGAAGATGGACTATGCCGAGCATGATCGGACCTATGCAGGCTTCCTCAGGCTCGCGAAATACGGATCGCTCTTTTGCCTCGCTGTGCTTCTGGCAATGGCTTTCGGCTTTTTTGCGGGAGGCTTCTTCTCAGGAACTATACTGTTCGTTCTGATCCTGGCCGTCGGCGCCTTTATTCTCCGATAACTCCTCCAACCTTTGTCGAAGGCACCGCCCGGGGTCGGTCGGCGTCTTGCGGTAGCGGGTTCCGGCCGAAAGGATCATGCGGTGGGACAGACGGTTTTCATCCCTCGTGAGCTCGACGCGAACGAGCCGCGTGTCGCGGCCTCGCCCGACACGGTGAAGCGGCTGGCGGCACTGGGTTTCGACGTGATTGTCGAAACCGGCGCCGGCACGGCGTCGCGCATTCCCGACGAGGAGTTCGCCAGGGTCGGTGCCACGATCGGCAAGGCCGGCGATGCAGCCAGGGCTGATGTGGTGCTGAAGGTGCGCCGCCCCACGGACGCCGAGCTGAAGGGCTACAAGTC
Organism: Mesorhizobium sp. M0991; assembly: GCF_040318915.1. Taxonomy (NCBI): domain Bacteria; kingdom Pseudomonadati; phylum Pseudomonadota; class Alphaproteobacteria; order Hyphomicrobiales; family Phyllobacteriaceae; genus Mesorhizobium; species Mesorhizobium sp. M0991. The sequence continues at coordinate 16,254 of NZ_JAMYNE010000001.1, read as the reverse complement.
CGGCGCCGCTGTCATCGCGATCATGGATCCCTACGGCAACGATGCTGCCGTCGCAGCCCTTGCCAGGGCCGGTGTTACTGCCTTCTCCATGGAGTTCATGCCGCGCATCACCCGCGCCCAGTCGATGGACGTTCTATCCAGCCAGGCCAACCTCGCCGGCTATCAGGCGGTGATCGATGCGGCTGCCGAATATGACCGGGCGTTGCCGATGATGATGACGGCGGCGGGCACCGTACCGGCTGCGAAGGCGTTCGTCATGGGCGTCGGGGTCGCCGGTCTGCAGGCCATCGCCACCGCGCGCCGCCTCGGCGCCGTGGTCACCGCCACCGACGTACGTCCCGCCGCGAAGGAGCAGGTCGCCTCGCTCGGCGCAAAATTCCTGGCCGTCGAGGACGAGGAGTTCAAGGCGGCCGAGACGGCCGGCGGCTACGCCAAGGAAATGTCGAAGGAGTACCAGGCCAAGCAGGCGGCGTTGACCGCCGAGCACATCGCCAAGCAGGATATCGTCATCACCACGGCGCTGATCCCCGGCCGTCCGGCGCCGAAGCTGGTTTCGGCGGCGATGGTCGCCTCGATGAAGCCGGGCTCGGTGATCGTCGACCTTGCGGTCGAGCGCGGCGGCAATGTCGAGGGCGCCGAAGCCGGCAAGGTGGTGACCACGGCCAACGGGGTAAAGATCGTCGGCCATCTCAACGTTCCCGGTCGCGTCGCCGCCTCCGCTTCGCTTCTCTATGCCCGGAACCTCTATGCCTTCCTCGAGACGCTGGTCGACAAGGCGGCGAAGACGCTTGCCATCAACCACGACGACGAACTGGTCAAGGCGACGATGCTGACCGATGGCCGCAAGGTCGTGCATCCCGCCTTCGTCAGGGCTGAGCAGGAGCCGCCAAAGGGCCAACATGTCGAACCGCCGGCCATTCCGGCCAAGACGATGGTTGCCGAGGCTTCGGCGAAGCCGGCTGCGAAGAGGCCGGCCGCTTCGAGGAAGCCCAAGACCACCGGAGGGATCGCGTGATGGATCAGACCCTGCAGAAAGCCCTCGACCAGCTCGACCAGGCCACAGCTGCCGTGCGGCTCGCCGTGCAGAACCTTGCCGTCGCTCCCGGCACTGAGGCGGCCGGCGACGCCGCGCACGCGCTGTCTGGTGGCGCCATCGATCCCTTCGTCTTCCGCTTCGCCATCTTCGTGCTGGCGATCTTCGTCGGCTACTACGTCGTCTGGTCGGTGACGCCGGCGCTGCACACGCCGCTGATGGCGGTCACCAACGCCATTTCCTCCGTCATCGTCGTCGGCGCGTTGCTGGCCGTCGGCATCTCGGCCTCAGGGCTTGCCACCGGTTTCGGCTTTGTTGCGCTGATGCTGGTATCGGTCAACATCTTCGGCGGCTTCCTCGTCACCCAGCGCATGCTGGCTATGTACAAGAAGAAGGAAAAGTAGGCCGCTATGAACGCCAACTTCGCCTCCTTCCTCTATTTGGTCTCCGGCATCCTGTTCATCCTGGCATTGCGCGGCCTGTCGCATCCGACCACCAGCCGCCAGGGCAACATGTACGGCATGATCGGCATGGGCATTGCCATCGCCACGACGCTGGCGCTCGCGACCCCTTCGGCCGGGCGCTTCGCGCTGATCGTGGTTGGGCTGCTGATCGGCGGCTCGGTCGGTGCGGTCACGGCACGGCGCATTGCCATGACCTCGATGCCGCAGCTGGTCGCCGCCTTCCACTCGCTGGTTGGTCTTGCCGCGGTCATGGTGGCGGCCGCCGCCATCTATGCGCCGGAAAGCTTCGGCATCGGCACCGTCGCCGATATCCACGCCCAGGCGCTGATCGAGATGAGCCTTGGCGTCGCCATCGGCGCCATCACCTTCACCGGCTCGGTCATCGCCTTCTTGAAGCTCGACGGCCGCATGTCGGGCAAGCCGATCATGATCGGCGGCCGTCACTTCATCAACGCAGCCCTGGGCATTGCGCTGATCGTGCTGATCGTGCTGCTCGTCACCACTGAATCCAAGCTGGTCTTCTGGCTGATCGTTGCCGCCTCGCTGGTGCTGGGCGTCCTTCTCATCATCCCGATCGGCGGCGCCGACATGCCGGTCGTCGTGTCGATGCTGAATTCCTATTCGGGCTGGGCCGCCGCCGCACTCGGTTTCACGCTCGGCAATCTGGCGTTGATCATCACCGGCGCACTGGTCGGCTCGTCGGGTGCCATCCTGTCCTACATCATGTGCAAGGGCATGAACCGGTCGTTCATCTCGGTCATCCTCGGCGGCTTCGGCGGCGAGACATCAGCCGCTGCCGACGACGGCATCGAGCGCACGGTAAAGCAGGGCTCAGCCGAGGATGCCGCCTATCTGATGATGAATGCGCAAAAGGTCATCATCGTGCCGGGCTACGGCATGGCCGTCGCCCAGGCACAGCACGCGCTGCGCGAGATGGCCGACAAGCTCAAGGCCAACGGCGTCGATGTCAAATACGCCATCCACCCCGTCGCCGGCCGTATGCCCGGCCACATGAACGTGCTCTTGGCCGAAGCCAACGTGCCTTATGACGAAGTGTTCGAGCTGGAGGACATCAACTCTGAGTTCGCGCAGGCCGACGTCGCCTATGTCATCGGGGCCAATGACGTCACCAATCCCTCGGCTCGTGACGACAAGTCCTCACCTATCTACGGCATGCCGATCCTCGATGTCGACAAGGCGCGCACCTGCCTGTTCGTCAAGCGCTCGCTCGGCTCCGGCTATGCCGGCATCGACAACACGCTGTTCTACAAGGACGGCACCATGATGCTGCTCGGCGACGCCAAGAAGATGACCGAGGAGATCGTCAAGGCCATGGATCACTGAAAAGGCGTCGTTGCCAACTCACTGCCGGTCGTCGAATACAGCCCGGCTCCGCGCCGGGCTTTTTCTTGGCTGTTACCGGTTCTGAAGCTACGATGCCGACCCCGTCGTGTTGCTAACGGCGTCATCGTGGAGGTGCTGGTGCCCGACCCTGGTCCTGCTGCATCGCCGGCCGCCGATCTGACCGCAGCAGAGAAGGCGCCACGCAAGCGCAGCCAGGCGGTGGTGGTCGTGCACGGAATGGGCGAACAGCGGCCCATGGACACGTTGAAGGGATTTGTCCAGGCCGTATGGAGCCACGATCCGGCCCGTGCTCCGTTCTATGCCCATGTCGCCGATCCGGCCGACCCGATGGGTGCGAAAATCAACCAGAGCTGGATCACGCCCGACAGCCGGACCAATTCGCACGAGCTTCGCCGGATCACCACGCCCTATGATGTCGATGGCCGCCGCACCGATTTCTACGAGCTTTACTGGGCCGACATCACCCAGGGCACGACCCGGAGCCGCCTTGCGGCCTGGGTGACGACCCTGCTCTGGCGCAAGCCCGCCGATATTCCGCACGATGTGCGCAAACTCTATGTCGTCACGCTTTTGGCCACCATCGTCGTCCTCGGCGCGGCGCTGGCGCTCGCAACGTCGACCTGGCAAGGCTACATCTCCTGGACGACCGGCGTGCTTGTCACGGTTCTGGCGTCGTTCGTCATCTGGTCGGTGGACCAGTTTGGCTTGCCTTATTTCGGCGATGTCGCCGCCTATGTCCGGGCCGAAGCGGCAACGGTCGAGAAGCGGGCGCTGGTCCGCGAGCGTGGCCTCAAGCTGCTGAAGCGCCTCATGATCGACGACGCCTATGACCGCGTCGTGCTGGTCTCGCACAGCCTGGGGTCGATCATCGCCTATGATCTGCTGCAGATATTGTGGGCCGATTTCAGGCCTCGAAAGCTGGAAGCCATTCGCGACAGAGCGCGGCTGAAGGCGATCCACGCCGTGGATAAGGCGACGCTGGCCGCCGATGCCTCCGCTTGGCCCGACAGCCTCGACGACCTCCCCGTATTCCGGCGCAACCAATGGGAGCTCTACCGGCAGCTTCGCGTCGGCGACGTCGATCATCCGCTGCCGTGGAAGATCAGCGATTTCGTCACGCTCGGCAGTCCGCTGACCCACAGCGAGTTTCTGATGACCTACAACCTCGCCGAATTCAGGCGCGGCATCGCCGAGCGCCTGTTTTCGGCATGCCCGCCGATCGCCGACAGGGCGGCGGGCGGGACCATGCTCTACCAGGAAGGGCGCAGCCATTCCGGCAAGCCGCAGCGGGCCGTGCATCATGGCGCGGTGTTTGCCGCGACGCGCTGGACCAATATTTTCGACAGGGGCAATGGCTGGCTGACCGGCGACCCGATTTCAGGGCGGATGACGGAGAACTTCGGTCCCGGCGTGGAAAACGTTCAGGTCGAGCTGCGCGGCTCGCGCGGCCGCGTCTTCACGCACAGGCTCTATTGGTCGCTGGTGGCGAGCGGTGTCGAGATCAACGCGCCGGCCGGCGCACAGCCACGCTCGCACCTAGCCGTGCTGCGCGATGCGGTCGATCTCGGCCGCAAGCTGGGGGACTGAGCTTTCGTCGGCGGCGAGCAGCGCACGACAATGCTGCGCCGGCAGTTCAAAGCAAGGTCCCCTTCGAGGGTAATCTTCCCGACGCGGACCGAGTTCGCTTAGTCACCGATCAACGATTGGTCAGGAAAATCGCTTCCTCGTCGTCGCGCTGCCTGCCGCCAAGTGCTGCAGCCGCGCTGGCAATGAAGGCCCCGACGACCAGCGAAAGCGCGCCAATCAGCGAGAAGGTGGCGCCTGCCTTTCTGGCGGTGTCTGCCGCCTGCTGGGCCTTGACCTTGGCGTCCTGCGCTTTGGCGATTACCGCATCGACGCGAGCGGTGGCATCCGCTTCGGACAGGCCTGTGCGGGCGGCTACTAGCCGCGACAGATAGGTCTTGTCGTCGGCCGATATTTCGCCTGCTGCGCCACTCGCGATCAGAATGCGCGATGCCTGCGCGGTTGCCGCGGCGTCGCTCTCCGGATTGGCGGCAGCGAGCCTTGCCGGATCGGCCGGGCGGAACAGCGTATCGACGAAATACGATGTGGCGTTGTCAGTCGAGGCGCTACCCGCGTTTGCAGCAGCACCTGCCGAAGCACCCAGTGCCGCGCCGGATGCCACAGTCGAAGCGGCCTGGACACCGGTACCTATCGCGGCCGAAAGCGCCGTGCCGAGCACGCCGGCGACGAGCAGCGTCGCCAGCGCCCAGGCCAGGAAGCCGTGAGCGGTATCGCGGAAGAAGACTTCATCGGTGTGGATGCCGACCCATTTGGTGCGCAGGCGTCCGGCGAGGTAGCCGCCCAGGGCCGACGACAGCCACTGCACGACGATCAGCCAGACGGCGGTGGAAACGGCGAAAGTGGTGACTGACGCACCCGAGCCGGACCATGGCGACACCATGCTCAGCCCAAGCCCGGAGCCGAGCAGCATCAAAGTGAAGGTAAGCGTCGACGCAGCAAAGGCGCCGGCGACGATTGGTCCCCAGCTGACGGCGGGGGAAGCGGATTCCGCCGGTGCGGAAACGTCGACAGCTGTTACGGTGGACTGCATCGAAGCCTCCCTACCGTGCGAACAGCATGATCAGAATAATGATCGGAATTGGGACTCCGAGAAGCCAGAGCAAAATGCCACGTCCCATGGATGCCTCCTGCGGCGATTGTGATCGACTACAATGCCTTGAAAGCCTTTCCGTTCCGGCGGTCCTGGTGATCTTTGTTGCTTGCAGCAGTCGGCATTGGTGCGCCGAGGCGCACCAATGCACTTCATGCCTGGCGGCTGGGTATCTGGATCGCGGCTCAGATGTCCAGATTGGCGACCGACAGCGCATTTTCCTGGATGAATTCGCGCCTTGGCTCGACCTCGTCGCCCATCAGCCGCGAAAACAGGGAGTCCGCGTCCGTTGCGTCATTGACCCTTACCTGTAAGAGCGAGCGCACATTCGGGTCGAGCGTCGTTTCCCAGAGCTGCTCGGCGTTCATCTCACCAAGGCCCTTGTAGCGCTGCATGGTCAGGCCCTTGCGGCCGGTGGCAAAAACGGCGTTGAGCAGTGCGAGCGGCCCCGAAATGGTTTCGGAGACGTCCTTGCGGCGCAGCACTGGCGGCTCGCCGTAGATTTCTGCTAGGCGCGGCGCATAGCGGTCGAGCTGGCGTGAGTCGGCGGAATTGATCAGCGCCAGATCGAGATGCGCGAATTCCTTGACGCTGCGCACCGTACGCTCGAAGACGTAGCCGCCGATGCCCTCGTTCGAGGTCGACATGCGGCCTGTCCAGCCACGCTCGGTATCCTCGGCGATAATGTCGAGACGGCGGGCAACACGCTCGGCCATCTCGTTGGCGCGGCCGAGATCGGTGAAGATCTCCGGGTTGAGCGCGCCGGCAATCGCTGCCTGCTCGACCACGCCTCTGTTATAGCGCGTGTGCAATCCGTTGATGAGCTGGCGGACAGCTAGGGCGTCGTCGATGGCGCTGCGCAGGTCCTGCCCGGCCCGCACCTCGCCCGTGCTGAGCGCAAGCGACGCCTCTTCCAGCCCCGAGCCGATCAGGAATTCCTCGAAGGCGGCTTCGTCCTTGATATATTGCGAGCTCTTCCCTCGCGTCACCTTATAGAGCGGCGGCTGCGCGATGTAGAGATGACCGCGTTCGATCAGTTCCGGCATCTGCCGAAAGAAGAAGGTCAGCAGCAAGGTGCGGATGTGGGCGCCGTCGACGTCGGCGTCGGTCATCAGGATGATCTTGTGGTAGCGCAGCTTGTCGGCATTGAACTCGTCCTTGCCGATCGAGGTGCCGAGCGCGGTGATCAGCGTGCCGATCATGTCGGAGCCGAGCATGCGGTCGAAGCGGGCGCGCTCGACATTAAGGATCTTGCCGCGCAGCGGAAGAATGGCCTGGTTCTGGCGCGAACGGCCGCCCTTGGCCGAGCCGCCGGCGCTGTCACCCTCGACGATGAAGATTTCGGATTTCGCCGGATCGCGCTCCTGGCAATCGGCCAGTTTGCCGGGCAGCGAGGTGACGCCGAGCGAACTCTTGCGGGTGATGTCGCGTGCCTTGCGCGCGGCTTCGCGCGCGGCAGCGGCCTGGATAACCTTCTCGATGACCGCCTTGCCCTCGGTCGGGTGCTCCTCGAGCCAGGTGCCGAGCGCTTCGTTGACGAGCCCTTCGACCACCGGGCGAACCTCGGACGACACCAGCTTGTCCTTGGTCTGCGAGGAGAATTTCGGGTCGGGAACCTTGACCGATAGCACTGCCGTCAGCCCTTCGCGGCAATCGTCGCCGATCAGCGCCACCTTTTCCTTCTTGGTCAGGCCTGAGGAATCGCCATAGCCGGTTATCTGCCGCGTCAGCGCACCGCGGAAGCCGGCCAGATGCGTGCCGCCGTCACGTTGCGGGATGTTGTTGGTGAAGGCCAGCACGTTCTCGTGGTAACTGTCGTTCCACCACATAGCGACTTCGACGGTGATCCCATCGCGCTCGGCGCGGATCGCGATCGGCTTGTCGAGCAGCGGCTTCTTCGTCCGGTCGAGATATCTGGCGAACTCTTCCAGCCCGCCATCATAGTGCAGTTCATGGCGCACGATGTCGGCATGGCGGGCATCGGTCAAAACGATGCGCACGCCGGAGTTCAGAAAGGCGAGCTCGCGCAGCCGGTGCTCCAGCGTGCCGTAGTCGAACTCGACCATGGTGAAGGTTTCGGACGACGGCAAAAACGTGATTTCGCTCCCGCTGCGCCCTTCATAGGTGCCGGAGACCTTGTGTTGTTCGTAGGTGCCGGTGACCCGCAGCGGCGCGTCCGCATCGCCATGCGTGAAGCTCATCTCGTAGATCTGGCCGTTGCGGCGGATTTTCAGTTTCAGCCAGGCCGACAGCGCGTTGACGACCGACACGCCAACGCCGTGCAGGCCGCCCGACACCTTGTAGGAGTTCTGATCGAACTTGCCGCCGGCATGCAGCTGCGTCATGATCACTTCGGCCGCCGAAATGCCTTCGCCGGTGTGGATATCGGTCGGAATGCCGCGGCCATTGTCGATGACCGTCACCGAGCCGTCCGGATTGAGCGTCACCGTCACCAGGTCGGCATGGCCGGCCAGTGCTTCGTCGATGGCGTTGTCGACCACCTCATAGACCATGTGGTGCAGGCCCGAGCCGTCGTCGGTGTCTCCGATATACATGCCCGGCCGCTTGCGAACGGCATCCAAGCCCTTCAAAACCTTGATGGAATCGGCGCCGTATTCGGCTTCAACGCCGTTGGCGATGTCGGTCTGTTCGCTCATGAAAACCTGTCTGATTGATGCCGTGTGCAGAGCGCGAAAAATCGGCTTCGAATCGCGCATTCCTAATGTCATAGATATAGGCGCAAAAGGCGGTTTTTCCAAGGTTTGCAGGCATTTCCGAACGGAATGACCGTCGCGTCGGCCGGCTACCGGCGCCTGGCTTCGATCCTGGCCAGCCGCTCCCGCAGGAACTTGACCATGAACTTGTATCGCGGCGCCAGCCGACCGGTCCGGTCGAGCTCGAGCGTCATGTCGAGCGCCTTGGAAAGCACGGCCTTCGGGTCCTTTGCGACTTGCGCGTAGTCGATATAGGCGACCACAAGGTCGCGTTGCCGGGTGGCGTTGTCCGGATCGGACCGGGCAAGTTTCTCGCGAATGGCCAGGCTGTCCTGAAGGGCTTGCCGGGCTCCCCTGACGTCGCGCTGCCTTAGGCGCAGCGTGGCGACTTCGGACAGCGTTATCGATAAGTCCCGCTGCCAGTCGGAATTGGCGGGATCGAGCTTGGCCAGCCGCTGCGCAATCGCGTAACTGTCAAGATAGGCTTTCAGCGCGCCTTTGTGGTCGCCCTGTATCGCCAGGACGCCGGCGACCTTCTCGAGGCAAACGGACAGGTCGCGTTGCCAATCGGTGTTGCTCGGGTCGCCGGCGGCGAGCGCGCTGGCTTGTGAGAGTGCCTCACGATAAGCCGAAAGTGCCGCCGGCCAATTCTCCTGGTCGCTCAGCGCGTTGCCGATCTTGGCGTTGCCGACCGACAGGTCGCGTTTCAGCTCGGTGTCGTCCGGATCGCGTTTCGCCAGTTGCTTGACGATCGCCAGACCTTCCTTGTAGGCCGCCAGCGCCCCGGCGGCGTCACCGCGTTCGCGCAGCAGGTCGCCTATCGTATCGTGGCTGACCGAGACGTCACGCTGCCGGTCGGCGTCTCCCGGTTTGTCCGCCGCCAGCGCCAGCCGCACCTTCAGGCTCTCTTCATAGGCCGCCTGTGCGTTGTCCAGTTGGCCTGCGACATGGGCAAGGTGACCGATCTCGTCGTAGGTGATGGTCAGGTCGCGCTGCAGTTCGGCACGGTCGGGCTCTCCGGCGGCGAGCTGTTTCTTGATCGACAGGCTTTCCTGGTAGACCTCTGCGGCGCCGGCCAGATCGCCTTGCGTCGCCAATACGTTGCCGATCTTGTCGTCGGTCATCGCGAGGTCGCCGAACCACTCCAGATTGTCCGGTTCTGCCTCGGTCAGGCCCTGCAGAATGGTCTTGGCCGTCTCATAGTTTTGCAGAGCTGTCGGCAGATTGCCTTGCGCCATCCGCACGTTGCCGAGCTTGACGTGGCTGACGGCGAAGTCGCGCTTCACGTTGGGATCGGTTTCATGATGCGACCGCCGCTCGAGATCGGCTTGCAGCGCCTCGAAGGCGTGGCCGGCCGCATCGATATTGCCGACCGTGGTATAGAGCTTGCCGAGCTCGTCCAGCGTGCGGATCAAGCGGTCAGCGTCGTCGAGCGACAGCACCACCTGCCCGGCTTCGCCATAAAGCGCGAGCACGGATTCATAATCCTTGATGGCTGTGGGGTAGTCGAGGTCGGCGCGCGCCGCCCCGCCGGACAAATAGCGCGTCGCGGCTTCGGAGAGCGTGCGGCTGACGAAATTGGCCTTCAGCGCGTTGCGCGAGACATTGTCGATCTCGGCTGCCTCGGCGAGCTTTTTGCGCGCCGCATCGAACGCTCCCAGCGAAAGCTGCTCTTCGGCCTGCCGGCGCAAAGCCGACACTCTGAGATCGTCGGATCCAAGCGTCTGCATTTCGCTCCGCACCTTGACGAAGGCGTCGGCTGCCTCACGCAGCCTGGCGTTCAGACTGTCCGCGGAGAGGTGGCCGGAATCGGAACTGATCAACGCGCCATAGAGCGGTGCCAGCGGCATGTCGGCGTCGCTGGCGATCTTCTCCACTTCGCCGCGCATCTCGGGCGTCACCTCGGCCATGGCCAGCAACAGGCGTTCGCGTTCCGGCAGTTTCTCCTTGGCCGAGGCGGCAAAGAACAGCTGCGGCAGGCCGCTCTCGACATAGGGCAATTGCTTTCCGCGCGAGAGATCGTAGACCTCCTGTTGCACGAGCGTCAGCACCGAGCGGATCTCGAGACCTTCGGTGCCGAGATATTTCGTCAGCGCCGCGGTGAACGGCGAATTCTGGCCGGTCCCATCCGCTGCGGTCTCGCCGGGCGCCGCCGAGAAGGCAAACAGGATGTTTTCTGCCCGCCCGATGCGGCCAAGACCCGGCCGGACCTTGTCGCTGACCTCTTTTACCAGCGCCGTTGCGCCGCGACCTTCGCCGCCCGTAGCCGCAAACGGATCGCTGCGGCAGGCATCGAGCACGATCAGCCCGACCTTGCTGGTGGCGGCGACGGCCGCGCGGATCACCTCCAGCGGCAGGCTGGTCCTTTCCAGCGTAGCGAGCGACGACGCGTCTGCATCGACCGGCAGGAGCCGATTCTCGCCGGCGATCTCGACGCCGTGGCCGGAGAAGAACACCAGTGCCACGTCGGCGCCTTTGGCATCCTCGCGGAAATCATCGAGCGCCCGGCGCATGCGCCGCAGGTCGCGGTTGGTTTCGAGGAAGACCTCGAAACCGAGCTTCCTCAGCGCCGTTTCCATGACCTCGCCGTCATTGACGGGATTGGCGAGCGGCCGGATCAGCCGGTAGTCGTTCTCGGCGATGACCAGCGCAACGCGCCGCTCCGCCATGGCAGCGGAGGCCGTCGAGAGGATCAGCAGCAAGGCAAACAGAAAACGCAAATCGAACCGCCCCGGCCCGGTCATTTGCCGGAGCATTCCATCTCTTTATGGCATGAGCAAGTTATGGCATCGGCAAGTTCGGCCGTTCGCGTTGTCAGCCGACCCGCATCGGCCTCAGCGCTTCGCTCCAGCGGAACAGCTCGTCCAGCATGGTCCTGGCCCCGCCGAGCACCTGCTCGCTGGGCAGGAAGGCGCCGGTCTCATCGAGCAGCTTCTGGTACATCGGCAGCGCCACGCCTTCCGGAATCGGCATGACGCCGACGGCGGTCAGCAACGGTTTGACCGCCTGCGCCGCTCGTAAGCCGCCGGAGACACCGCCGTAGCTGAGGATGGCGGCCGGCTTGTATCGCCATTCCCTGAGCAGGTAGTCGACCGCGTTGACGATCGCGGGGGCGGCGAAATAATTGTATTCCGGCGCTACGAAGACGAATGCGTCGGCGGCGTCGATTGCTTTCGACCAGGCTTTCGTGTGGCTGTTTTCGTATTTGCCGAGTCTCGGATGATGCGGTTCGTCCAGCACTGGCAGGTTGAAGGCGGCGATATCGGTGAGCAACGGCTCGAATTTGCCGTGTTCGCGCGCAAAACTTTCCAGCCAGTTTGCGAAAACGGGTCCGGCGCGACCCGGCCGCGTGCTGCCGATGATGACGTTCAACTGGTGCTTCATGGCAGGCTCCCGCCGGTTAGTGGCATCTGTGGTGCTGCCACCTAAGACACGCAGCCGGACACAGCAAGCAGGCACTTTCCGGTGCCCCGGTCACATTCCAGAGAGCGGATGCTTCGCCTTGTCGTCCGGTCACATGGACGCCTGCCTTGCACGCCACTACATTGAGGTGTCAGCGGAGCAAGTCATGGACAGTCAGCCCGTCCCCTTCGTCCCGCCAGCGCCGAAGCCGCGCACCGCGCCGCCCTCGACGTTGGAGATGATCCGCATCGTCTACCGCAATCCGCTCGAATTGTGGGGCGAGGCGACCTACAACGAGCCCTGGATTTCGGTGACCGGCGTCGGCGGGCCGCTGGTCATCGCCAACGATCCCGGCCTCATCCGCCATGTGCTTGTCGACAACGCCAAGAATTACAAGATGGCGACGGTGCGCCAAAAGATCCTGCGGCCGATCCTGCGCGACGGCCTGCTTACCGCCGAAGGCGAAGTGTGGCGGCGTTCGCGCAAGGCGATGGCGCCGGTGTTCACGCCGCGCCACATCTTCGGCTTCGCCGAGCCGATGCTGAAACGCACGCTCGAATTCGTCACCCGTTACGAGCAAGGTGGCACGTCGGATATCGCCCACGACATGACGCTGCTCACCTTCGACATCCTGGCCGAGACACTGTTTTCGGGCGAGATATCGGGCGAACCCGGCAGCTTCGCCAAGGAGATCGACCGCCTGTTCGAGACGATGGGCCGGGTCGATCCGCTCGACCTTTTGCGTGCGCCCGACTGGCTGCCGCGCCTGACCCGCATCCGCGGCCGCAAGACCATGGCCTACTTCCGCAAGATCGTCACCGACACGGTGCAGATGCGCGAGGCGCGGCTGAGGCGCGCTCCGGACACGGTGCCGCAGGATTTTCTCACGCTGCTGTTGAAGGCGGAAGGACCGGGCGGGCTGACCCGGGCCGAGGTCGAGGACAACATCATCACCTTCATCGGCGCCGGCCACGAGACTACAGCCAGGGCGCTCGGCTGGACGCTCTACTGCCTTGCCGAAGCGCCGTGGGAGCGCGAAAAGATCGAGCACGAGATCGATGCGGTGTTGGCGCGTGAGCCCGACCCGACGAAATGGCTCGACGCCATGCCGCTCACCCGTGCCGCCTTCGACGAGGCGCTCAGGCTCTATCCGCCGGCGCCGTCGATCAACCGCGAACCGATCGAGCCCGAAACCTGGAACGGCCTCTACATACCGCGACGTGCCGCGGTGCTGGTGATGCCGTGGGTCGTTCACCGCCATCGGAAATTGTGGGACCGGCCGGACGCTTTCATGCCGGAACGCTTTCATCCGGGGAACCGCGAAAAGATCGACCGTTTCCAGTATTTGCCGTTCGGCGCCGGCCCCCGCGTCTGCATCGGCGCCAGCTTCGCCATGCAGGAGGCAATCATCGCATTGGCGATCATGCTGTCGCGCTATCGTTTCGATACCACCGCACAAACTCGCCCCTGGCCGGTGCAGAAGCTGACGACGCAGCCGCAAGGCGGCCTGCCGATGCAGGTCACCCGGCGCGCGTCGTAGGCAACCGCACGTCCGTTCGTGTTATGCGGCGGACTTGCGTTGGAACTGGCCGGCGGCGCGGTAGCGCCAGAGATAGCTTGGCAGGATGGTTCCGATCGACCGTGGCTGGATACCGAGGCCGGCGAGCGTCCTGTTGTCCTTGACGGCGGCATCCGACACCACATTGTGCTGGCGCAACAGCAGGACCTGGTCCTTGGTCAACAACGGATTGGGCAGCAGCCCGAGAATTGATGCCTGGAGGTTCGCCAGCCACCATGGCACGGGCAGCAAAAACCGCTTGCGTTCGATGATGACAAGCAGCTCTTGCATGCATTCCTTGAAGGTAAGCACCTGCGGCCCACCGAGTTCATAGATCCGGCCGCCCTGGACCTTGCCGTCGACCGAGTGCGCCACCGCTTCGGCGACGTCGCCGACGTAGACCGGCTGGAATTTCGTCTGCCCGCCGCCGATCAGCGGCAGCACCGGGGAAAAGCGGGCCATGTTGGCAAAGCGGTTGAAGAAACCGTCCTCCGGCCCGAAATTGATCGATGGCCGCAAGATCACGGCGTCCTGGACCGTCTCCAGAACCGCCTTTTCGCCGAGCGCCTTGGTACGCGCATAGTCCGATTGCGCGTGGAGATCCGCACCCAGAGCCGAGATATGGGTGAGGCCGGCGCCGACGGCGCGCGCCGCTTCGGCGATAGCGCGCGTGCCGAACTCGTGGACGGCAGTGAATTTCTGCCGGCCGGCTTCATACGGGATTGCCACCAGATTGACGACATGGTCGGCGCCTTGCACGGCGCGGTCGACCGACCAGCGCACCCGGACATTGGCCTGCACCGGCTGGATCTGCCCGACATTGCCGAGCGGCTGCAGGTGGCCGGCGAGATCGGGCCGGCGGCAGGCGACCCGGATGCGGTAGCCGCGCTTGGCCAGCGCCCGCACGACATGACGACCGACAAAGCCGGAGCCGCCGAAAACGACGACGAGCTTTGGGGTCTGAAGGATTTCGGTCATGGCTGGCTCCGGCGGGCTATCCAGATGGCTTGATTGAAGCCGTTTCATAGTCGGTTTCGCGCCAAAGGCAAAGGGCGACGATAGGTCGCCCGGCATTGTTGAAGCATGGTTTTCCGGATCCGTTCGAAACGGCAGAAAATCCTGCCGACGCGCGGCTTTGGGGTGACTCCATTCGGAACAGGAACCTTTGTTCGGTCGGCGATTTTAGATGTATGGTTTGATTCCGAATGGAGGATATTGCCGATGACGACAAAATGCGTTGCGATCTTCGCTCTGGCTTTCGCAACAGGCTGCAGCATTGGCCCTTCGGCGTTCGCCGGAAACCGGCATCACCACCAAGCTCAACCCGAACGCTACGTTCCCGCCAATGGCGACATCATCGACATCCTGTTCGGTGGCCCGCGTTACTATGACAACCACTTGTTCACAACGGCCGCCGAACCCTGCTCCTACAACAGAGTAGGACCGGAAGCGAATGCGCTGAACGTCATCAACGATCATCATTGCGGGAAGTAGGCTCGCGCTGCCGGATCGGCCGGCGTCGTCAGCCACTCATCGGACAAACGATTTTCTTCAGGATGAATAGCGGGCGGCGAACTCGGAAATGCGCTGCACCACGGCTTTCGGCGCGCTTATGCCGCGGGCCGCCGCCTTCTCAGCCGCTTCTGCCCGGGCACGCCCTGGCACATGCACGCCATAGCGCCGCAGCAGCCGGTCGAGTTGGTCCTTCATCCGGTTCTCGAAGTCCGGATCGAGCAGCTTGGGCTCGACGGCGAGCACGAACAGGCCGGTCCCCGGACTGTCCGGCCCGCCGCTGAACCATGGCGCATCGAGCGACCAGTTGGCGCCCGACAGGCCCGCAGCCAGCACTTCGACCATCAGCGCGATGTTGGCGCCGCGCTGGCCGCCAAAGGCAAGCATGGCGCCCTTCATGGCGGCTGCCGGGTCGGTGGTCGGGTTGCCGCTGGCGTCCAGTGCCCAGCCTTCGGGGATCTTCTTGCCGTCCTCGGCCGCCTTGCGGATGTTGACGAAGGCGGTGGCGCTCGACGACTGGTCGATGACCAGCGGTGCCCCGTCCGCAGCGGGTGCGGCAAAGGACATCGGGTTGGTGCAGTAGACCGGTTTGACCGAGCCCGATCCGGCAAGCACGGCCGGGCCGTTGGTGGCGGCGAACGACACCAATCCCTGCACGGCCAGCCTTCCGGTGAAATAGCCGAGCGCGCCGCACGTATAAGCATTCTTCTGCGAAAAGATGGCGACGCCGAACAGCCGCGCCGCCTTGGCGAGGTCATCGATCGTGCGGTCGAAACCGGTATGCGCCAAGCCGCCGCGCGCATCGGAGAGATAGACCGCGAGCGCCGGCCTGGTGATCACCGGATCGGCGTTGCCGTCGATACGGCCGGCCTCCAGTGCTTCAAGATAATCGATGAAGTGCGACAGCCCGACGGTCGACAGTCCTTCCGCCTCGGCCGCGACGATCGAGGCAGCCAGCGACTGCGCCGCCTCTTCGTTGGCGCCAGCGCCAAGTGCGGCCATCCGGCACAGCCCTGTCGCCTGGTCGAGACTGAGTTGCATTGTGATTGCCATGGATATCTGAGCGAATGGGTGAATGGTGAATAGTGAGTGGGATTTAGCCGGTAACACTACGGGCTACTGACTACTGACTATTCACCATTCACCATTCACCATTTTACCTAACCCATCTTGTTCGGAATCCGCGCCTCGAGCCGGCGGAAGCCGAAGACCAGGACACCGGTGATGGACATATAGACCAACGCCAGAAGCAGCAAGGGTTCGTAGGTGACGAAGAGATCCTGGCGCACCCGCGAGGCCACGGCATAGATGTCGACCATGGTTATCGTCGCCACCAGCGGTGTTGCTTTCAGTTGGAGAACGGTTTCGCCCGCCAGCGTCGGCAGCGCCCGGTGGATGGCCTGCGGAAGCCATATGCGCCTGAAGATCTTCCAACGGCTCATGCCGAAAGCGCGGGCCGCCTCGAGTTGGCCATGCGGCACCCCGGCGAAGGCGCCACGCATCACTTCGCCTTCATAGCCGGCATACGAGAT